>NZ_KV820092.1:0-85293 GCF_001815285.1 Rothia sp. HMSC065D02 | reverse complement strand
CCTGCGGATACGCATAACTCGTCGACGTCTCATGTAAGGATTGTCCGGAATGCTGTGAAGACACCGGGCTACCAGCACTATGTGTTTTTAGGTCGTATCCGTCTCCATACTCATACCGATACGCCACCGGTACCGCCCGAATCCTGGTATGCCCAATCGGCAAATCCCCTTCAAAAATATTAGAACTGCCCTCTAAAGTGGTGTAGAAATTCGTTTCCTCACCCTTACTCGTGTGTGGTGGATGCGCACTATCCAGGGTCAGGTGCGGATGCGCCGGGATCAACTCCAGCAAATGAGTGCGCATTTCGGTAATGATCCGTTCGTACTCGCTTTGGGCTTGCTGTGCTGCTTCCGGATCGTTGAGGGTGCATTTGTTTCCATAGAGCTCATTGATCATATCCGGGATAGCACGCCCGGTCTTTGGGGCTTTCTCAAACGTGCCAGCCTGACCATCACGACTAAGGCAGTACGAGCCGTCGTTAGCGACATCAAACCCGAACGACTTATCAGTACCATTCTTATCCTGGGTAAACCCAAACTCACCATGATGATGCTCCCCATACCACCTCCTATAAGCCTCAATATCCTCAACGTTACCAGCCTGACTTGAACTTGTTTCACGCTCGTCATTATTAGCATGTTTGGGCACATGGGAGCTTCCCTGTTCCCAAAGGTCACCTCCAGTCTGATCTAGACATTGAAAAGAGCGAGTGTCATTATTACAAGTTATAGAAAAAGCCGCAGGAACATGGGACAGGGATGCACTCACAAGTGTTGCCGAGAGAAACCCAGAAAATACTTTGGTTTTTAGAGAGTTCAAGGGAATTACTTCTTTTCTATAGCCAGGGAATGAACATTATCAATGAGCCATCGGTTGCCGTCATGATGAAGAGTCATCATGAACCAGTTATTCTCATAATCTTCATTGCGAATTTTCTTATATGTTTTCCCATCCGAGTCAACATAGACGTAATACGGCCAAGCGACAAAGAACTTCCACTCATACTTACCGTTACCCTGGTTGATGGGTTCACCGTGAAACTCATATTTTCTTAAATCTCCGCCGATCATCCACCCGCCCTCTTTATACAGTCCAGTATTGAGATCGTAAGTATCCCGTTCGTCTTTAAAGTCTTTGCTAATGAATTTTCTGGCCTCGCTATAATCTCCAGTTTGCATGCCATAGTTACGCCATTCCGTCCACGCCTGCACCGTCTTACGCATCCCCTCCAAGGAAGCATTCGTATACCCCTCCTCCGCCTTGGGCTTCGGAACATTCTGCGCAGGACCATAAAAATCCGCAGGACGATACTCCCCCTCCGGAGCTTTCGATTTCCCTGAATAATGCGGCGGCACACTCGACGACGGTGATGGGCCATTACTGGATGAAGCAGAGGCAACGGCAGTCGCAGAAGATGAAGAACTAGGGCTCTCAGTAGCCGCTCCAGCAGGCTTCGAGTCCTCCCCACAGGCAGACAACAGCACAGCAAACCCAGAAACGCCCAAAGCGCTCATAAGGGCACGACGAGACAAACCAGGGATACGAGTATTCATCGGTGAACACATCCTCAAAAAAATTGTGGCTGGGTGAATAAAATACGGAAACACGATTCGCCCGTACACACTCCTACTGGCTTATGTATTTCAGGTTTCCAACGGCGGAACCTCAGAGTAAGCCCTGAGTGAAAGTGGCGGGAATTTATCGCTTAGTAGCTACTCTACGATGATTCAAAATATTTAGCGATTCACCCGCGACATATATAACCATTTATTAATAAATAACCTCGGCATGTTTACCTTATGCGATTAAAGAAAGCAGAGTATCAGCTTTACCTTTAAACAGCATCCGCCTACGTTTTAGACAAACCCAGATATAGGATTATCCTATTCTGTTTAGTTTGCACGTTTCTTCTGGTAGTTACAGCTATAACTAGGCACAGCACATTAAATCAGCAATACAAAAATAAAAACTCCCGAAGTCATAGTTATGACTTCGGGAGTATTCCGTTGCGGGGGCAAGATTTGAACTTGCGACCTCCGGGTTATGAGCCCGGCGAGCTACCGAACTGCTCCACCCCGCGGCGACTCATACAACTATACATACCGCTCTGCAACATCTCAACTTGAAGCTATCTGCTGAGATAAACACCACAGAAAATCCCAAAACTGGATGTCTGAACACCCCTTACTGCTCTCATAGACGGCCCGAATCAATAATTTGGGATGACGAAGCGGGGCGCCACCCGGATGTGATGACGCCCCGCTATGACCGTCAGACCGCAATGCTACATCTTATTTAGAGGTAGATTCCCCAGAAGGACTCTGCGATGCTGAGGATGAACCGCTCGGCTGCTGATCGCCGCCCTGTTTCTGGTCCTGCTGTTGTTTATTTTCGGCTTCAATAGCCTTCTGCAGAGAATCGTTCAGACGCTTCTGGGCCTCACCATATGCTGCCCAATCGCCCTTCTTGAGAGCGGCATCCGAATCCTGCATAGCCTTAGATGCATCCGCCAAGTGCTGTTTCAGGCTAGCGGACTGGTTCGAGCCAGAGGCTCCAGAAGAGCTGGACGATGATCCAGATGTCTTCTCCCCATTGCCTTCAGTGCCGGCTCCTGACGGTCCCGACTGAGCATCTATCTTGGCACCGGAAGAACCGTTGAAGACCTGGTTGAGTGCTTCTTCCAGCGTGGGAGCAAACCCAACCTTGTCACCGAAGCTAACCAACACTCGCTGCAAACGCGGATACCGTGCGTCGCCGCTAGACTGCACGTAGACCGGCTGAACATACAGGATGCCGCCCGCCACCGGCAGAGTAAGCATATTGCCGTTAATGACCTCGGAGGACCCGCGCCGCAGGAGGTTCAGCTGGTTCGAGACCTCAGCATCAGAGTTGAAGATATTCTGTGCCTGGCCAGGTCCCGGAACCACCGATGAACGCGGCAGTTCGAGCAGTCGCAGCTTACCGTAATCCGCGCTGCGTTCGCCGTCCTTGCCGGTACCGGCGTCACCATTTGCAGCGAGGAATCCGTACATCACGTTACGCGAGTTTGAATCACTCTGCTGAGGAATAAAGGTCGACGTCAGCGAGAAATGAGCCTTCCTATCCCCAGGCATCTGAAGCGAGAGGTAATAAGGTGGAATCTGGCGACCGCTATCATTCGTAGGATCGTTTGGAATCGACCATACGTCATCGCCCGCGTAGAGGCTGTTCGAGTTCGTCACATGATACTTATTCAGCATCGAGCGCTGAATAGTAAACATATCCGAGGGGTAGCGCACATGGTTAAGAAGCTCGGCGCTCATCTCTTTATAGCTCTTCACGGTTCCGGGGAATACGCCCTGCCATGCCTTCAAAATAGGATCATTTTCATCCCATGCATAAAGGGTGACCGAACCATCATAGGCATCCACGGTGGCTTTCACCGAGTTGCGAATGTAGTTCATCGAGTTCGTGCGCGGATTCTGATTATTCTCCTGGCTTACACCCTGCGCATACGGGAACTGGTTCGTGGTCGTATAAGCATCCACAATCCACTGCACCCGGTTATTGATAATAGCGGGGTATGCTTTGGAATCCACCTTCAAATACGGCGCAGCCTTCTGAACGCGATCTACCGGGTTACGTTCGTACAGGATCTGCGAACCATCACGAACCGCATCCGAAAGCAAAATATCGGATGACTGGAACTTGATCGCGTAAGAGAGACGGTTCAGTGTGGAATCCAACCGGGGACCACCGTTGCCGTTGAACGTGTATTTTGCATCCGAAGAATTCGTTTCATCGGCGGACTGCGGACGGTCGAGTTCCAGCTGATCGCCGCTGCCACCCACAATGGAATACTGCGGAGAGCTCATACCGAAGTAAATACGAGGCTCATAGTTTTCAGAAATAACGCCATTCGCCTTGATACCGGACTGCATAAACTTGGGGTTACCCGCACCATCAACCTGGTTACCGTAAGCCGCAATCACGCCGTACCCGTGGGTGTACACCACGTGGCGGTTATACCAGGAATCATCCGAAGTCTGGGAAGGATTCAGCTCACGGGCGGCAATCACCGTGTCCTGAGTCTTATTGTCTACGGAATAGCGGTCCACCGAGAGATTCGAGTCGAACCGATAGTATGGACGGAACTGCTGCATCTGCGCGAATGCTGAGCTTACCACGTTCGGGTCCAAAAGACGGATGTTCGCAATAGTCTCACTAGAGTTCCCCAAAGCGCCTTGACGAGTATCGATCGTGGCGTCATAAGGAGTAGTCTCTACTTTATCAAGGCCATAAGCATACCGTGTGGCGTCAATATTGCGTTGGATAAACTGCGACTGTGCAGCCTGTTCATTCGGCACAACCTGAAAACGCTGTACGATCCAGGGGTACAGCCCGCCAGCGACGAGAGCTACAACCACCAGCATCGCGGTTCCCACTAGAGGCAAACGCCAACGATGCGCGGAAGCTGTAGCTAAGAACAACACAGCCACCAGAACTGCGGAAATCGCCAAAATAGAGCGTACAGGAATAATAGCGTTCGTATCGGTGTACATAGCACCGGCCCAGCGCCCCGACTGCTGCTGAACTGCGGTGTACCGCTCCAGCCAGAATGCAGCACCGCGCACCAGAAGGAAGGCGCATGCCAAAACCGCAGCATGACGGCGGAACGCGGCGGAAGTTCCTACACCGCCCGGGCGAACCTTAATACCACCGTAGAAGTAGTGCATAATAGCCCCGCCAATAGCGCAGAGCACGATAACAGCGGTCAAAAGATTAACCACTAGGTTCAGGAACGGAAGAGTGAAAACGAAGAATCCAACATCCAACCCAAATTCGGGGTCTTGAACGCCGAAGTCCTGGCGGTTCAAGAAAAGCGCCACGGTTTGCCACTGGCTAATTCCGGCACTCCCAATAAAGAACCCTAAAGCAACTGGTAGAATCACCAAGAGAATCTTGCGGATGCGTTCCATACCCCGGCGGTACCGCGCCATACTATCGGTGAAATCACGCCCGCCAAACATGTCACGCAGAAGGTCTTCAGCATCCGTATGCTCATGCTCGGTGGTCGTATGGCGCTCATGCGGACCAGCTTTAGAGGTCTCGTGACGAGCCTGTTCCTCAGATTTATCCGCGTTTTTGGCGTCTTTCTTCGCCTGAGAATCATCGTGGTCAGCATGTTTGATGGCATAAGACATCGAAGCCCAGAACGGTACCGCTACGACGAGTGCGGTTACCACAAAGATAGAGCTCTGAAGCAAGATTTCGGTGGTGAAGACGCTGCCAAAACCAAGCTGATTGAACCATAGCCAATCCGTATACACCTGTGTGGCATACACAAACGCCATAATCAAGACTATAACCACCGCGATGGTAATACCCAAAGGACCCGGATAGCGCCGCTTTTTCTTTTTCTGGTCTGCTCCCGCGCGACGGGGAGGCTGAGGAGGTTGATGTTCGTTATCAGATGCCGTCACGGATTCCTCACTTCGTTGGTGGCTGGAACATAGTTAATAAACATTATCTCAAATGTGGCACTCTGACACAGACAGGAGCGTGGGCAAACACGCGGAGAAATACCGTATGTTTGCCCATCACCCGACGTGCACGTCTAGATTGCCGAAAACCTTTTACCCGCAGGTGGGGAACTGCTCGGGGGCGGCTCCGTTCTTGATCTTGGTGAGGGCATCCACGGCCTCATCAACGTTATCGACCGGGATTACCTGCATATCACCTGCCGGTGTTTCCCCACGATAGTATTTGAAAACATCGGGGTCGGCTCTGCGGATTTCTTGAAGATCGCCACAGTTTTCGCGCGGTGCCAAAAAGTAGTGGGCACCGTGGTGTCCGGAGGCGATAATCTTATATTTAATGCCGCCGATGGCACCGACTTTACCGCTGGCATCTATGGTGCCGGTTCCGGCGATATAGCTTCGGGCTGAATCTTCGTTTCCTGCGCCTTCGGGGGCAAGCAGGCTTTGCTCGGTGAGCTTATCGATGGTACCGAGGGTGAGCATGAGACCCGCGCTGGGGCCGCCAACACCGTCAAGGTTGTAGGTTGCCTCAAAGGGAAGATCAAAGTCCTGTTTGAGCACAATTCCGACAAGCCAGCGCCCCGATTTATCGTCACGCCGCGGCGTGAGAGTAACGTTCTTGTTCTCGCCATTCCGGCTGATTTCGAAGGTGACGGGACGTCCTTCTGAAGCTTGCACAGTTTCGGTGACATCTTTGAGAGTATTGATCTGTTTATCCCCCACTTTGAGGATGCGGTCCCCACCCTGCACCTGCCCCTCAGCGGGTGAGCCGGAGGCGGTTTGGAGAACGCCGATCTTCTCGGTCACCGGCAGTTTAAGGTAACGCGCCGCAGCAACTTTCGCCTGGGTTTGAGAATCCGCCATTTGTGCGCTGCTGACCTGGTTAGCTTGCTGGTGGGTAACGTGCGGATAAGTAATTTCGGAGGGAACCACAAGGTAACGGTTGCCGTCCGCAGCCAGCCAACTGTAGAACGCATCCGCTCCGGGGAGAACGGTGTAGGGTCCGCCGGAGACAGATACCGTGGTCATATTCAATTTCCCGGTGGTGGGATAGGTTTGCGTGCCGTTGATCTGGATAATATCTTGATCCTGGTACTGCCCGAGAATATCGAAGAGAGGTCCGGGCCCTTCTTTGCTATATGAGCTGGGCAGCACAAAAGCACCGAGCATCAGCAAACAGGTTGCGGAAGCAGTTAGAAAGCGCAGATTCAGGGGACGTCGTTCTAATAGTGGAAGAGATTCATCGCTCTGCTGATGGGATTTTCTCAAGAAAAATGCACGCTTAGCCATGCTTCTTAGAGTACCCGATATTTTTGTTGGGAACACCACATGATGAGCCGGGGTACACCGCGGCGTCAGCATTGTACGCCGCCAAGGTCATAAGATGGGCTGTGCCTAGAGCGAATACCGCGAAATCACGGCAAACTCACAGGTTTACCAGGTACCCTTTACTAGACGGGTAGGGGCAGACTGTGCCCGCCCTCAATACTGAAAGGTATGTGACATGGCTGAGAACCCCACCAACGATAATTCAAATGACCGCGATCCCCTTGAGGAGTTCCTGAAAAAGATGCAGGAACAGGGTTTTGATCCTAACGCCGAGCAGAACGGCAACGGCACAGCGGATAACCCGTTTGCTTTTCTGAACGGAAATATAAACCCTGAAGATATGAACGCTATGGGTATGCCTTTTGACCCCTCTATGCTCCAGGGTATTTTTGCGCAGGTGCAGTCAATGTTTACTGCTGGGGCTAGTGAAAACGGGATTAACTGGCAGGGTGTGAAAGACCAGGCTCGTCAGCTCTTAGCGACCACCGGGGAGGATCCTGCCATCACCGAGTCTTTGAGGGCGGCCACGCGCGATGCCTCTAACCTCGCCGATCTGTGGTTAGACAGCGTCACCATTTTTGAGCGTCACAATATTCCTGTTGAGGCCTGGTCCAAGGCTGAATGGCTCGATTCTTCCTTCGAATCTTGGCGTGATATGGTACAGCCCGTAGCGGCTGAGGTAACTCAGGCGATGGTGCTCCCCTCCACCGAAGATGTTCCCGAAGAGCTGGCCCAGCTTTTGGGCGGCACCGGATTCTTGAACAATATTGGTTCCATGATTTTTGGGGCTCAGATGGCGCAGGCGCTGACCGAGCTTGCCGGTGAGGTATATTCTTCTACCGATATTGGATTCCCCCTCGCGCCAGGGCGCAGTGCGCTCTTGCCCGCCGGTTACACTCAGCTTGCTGAAGATATTGAGGTGCCTGCACAGGAAATTCTGCTGTACCTGGCGGTGCGTGAGGCAGCGCTGATTCGTCTGCACCGCACAAACCCGTGGCTGCGTGAAGATATTTTGGAGCTGGTAAGCCGTTATGCTCGTGGTATCCGTGTGGATATGAATCGTATTCAGGATGCCGCATCCCAGGTAGATTTGAGCAACCCCGAGGCCGTACAGGATGCCTTTGACGGCGGCTTGTTCAACCCGCAGCGCACCGAAGACCAAGAACTTGCAGTTGAGCGCTTAGAAGCTCTTCTTGCCCTAGTAGAGGGCTGGGTATCGCTGGTAGCTGAGCAGGCAACCCAAAACCTGCCCACAGCCCCGCAGCTGGCGGAAACACTGGTGCGGCGTCGTATCGAAGGCGGCCCGACCGAGCGCGTGTTCGAGACTCTGGTCGGCTTGGAGATTCGCCCTCGCCTGGTGCGTGAGGCACAGAATTTCTGGCGTACCTATGAAGAGAAGCACGGATATGAGGCCCGTGATGAACTGTGGGCAGCGCCGGAGACTCTGCCGACCGCCGCTGAGCTTGAAGACCCCGATGCCTATGAAGCACGCCAGGATGAGTTCAAGGTTGAGGATATTGACTTTGACACCGAGCTGCAGAAACTTCTGGACGGTGGTTTTGATGAAGGCGAGTCCGACGGCGGTGAATCTTCCACTGGCGACGAACCTAATACATAACACGCCACGCTTCGTAATCGCACATTAGACACTGTGGGCGATTGAGGGATGCGCCGCACCGCATCTCATGCGTGATACCAGCCGATGAAATGCTCTGTGGGTTCCGAAGGTTTTCTGCCTTCGGGACCCACATTTGTTGTGGATCATCGCGGTTCTTAGTTGGTGGCTTGCGCGCGTATAAATTCCATACCCGCCAGGAATGCCCGTGCCTTATCAAGGTCAGGGAACCGGGCTTCTAGAGTGCGAAAACGGCCGTTATGGTGAAGTTCCACGAAGTGACAAAGTTCGTGGTAGATCACGGAGTCCACCACGTATTCGGGGGCTCCTTGAAGATCATCGGAAATACGGATGGTGCCCTGAGTCGGTGTGGCGGATCCCCACCGTTTACGCTGATTCGAGACCCAACGGATAGAATTGGGAAATTTCTCGGGCACGAGCTCGGACAGATGCCTTGCAGCCAGAGCATGAGCACGCTCCGTTAAGTAATCATCAGACGCAAAAATGCGGCGCCGCCGAGAAGTCTCCCGCTGTTTCCGTTGCACGCGGGGAATCAGGCTTTCCAGATATTCGCGAATTTGCGCATCCGTACTCGCCCCGGGAACCAACAGGCGAATACTTCCATCTTCCTGCGGCTGGGCACTGACGGTTCTGCGGCGGCGAGACGAACGCACCACCAGGATTTCCGGGGTGGATGCAGTCGCCGGAATAACTTCGTGGTGCTGTCGGACTTTCTGTCGTGCCATCATATGTTGCCCTATCGTAAGCGTTAGGTACGGTGTCTTATGATCGTAATTCTCTCGCGAGTGCACAGAAGTATTTAGCCATGTCGGGCGGATTGACGGGACGGGTCAATATCATCCAGAAAACGGGAACGACGGCGTTTTCCCCGCCCACCGGCGGTCCGTGAATCCGACCATGTGAACCACAGGTATTTGCGGGCACGTGTAATCCCCACATAAAGCAGGCGGCGTTCTTCATCGATTTCGTCGGAGGTTTGAGCGAAGGTAATGGGCATAAGTCCCTCGTTTAAACCGCAGAGGAAGACCGCATCCCATTCCAAGCCCTTCGCAGAGTGCAAAGAGGCTAACGTGACGCCTTCCATGACGGGAGCATCCTGGGTGGCAAGACGGTGCGCAAGCGTTGCAACGACATCGTGTACGGTAAGCCGATGCGGAACCGGAGCCCCTGCGGCCTCCGCTTGAGCGATGTCTTCGATGCGTGTAGTTTCCAGATGATCAACCATCGAGACAATTGCGGCAAGAGACTCCCATTTTTGGCGTACAGCGCCAGCGGACTGGGGCGCTTTTTCGGTGTATCCCAAAGGTTCCAGCACTTCACGCACATAACGGGGCACGTTCTCGGAACCGTCGGTTGATTTTGCCGACGCTCGCAGGGCAAGCATCGCTTGCTTGATCTCGGGACGATCGAAGAATTGCTCAGCTCCGCGTAACTGATACGGAATACCGCGATCGGCGAGCGCCGCCTCCAGAAGCCCGGACTGCCCGTTAGTGCGGAAAAGCACCGCGATTTCTGATGCCGGAACGCCATCTTTTTCGAGGAGATCCTGGATTTGTTCGGCAATGCCTTCGGCTTCACGTTCGTCATCCGTATATCCGAACCATTGGCTTTCAACTCCCGGTCCGCGCTGGGAAACGAGTTTGAGCGGGGGTGCCCAGGAGAATTCGGTGGAGTCCGGGCGCGGTCGCCGTGCCGCTAGGAGTCGGTTTGCCAGTTCGACCACTTGGCTGTGCGAGCGGTAGTCTCGGGTGAGCCGTACCGTGTGTGCGCCCCGGTACCGTCGCGGAAATTCCAGGAGGTGCCGACTGGTTGCACCGGTAAACGAGTATATGGTCTGCGAGGCATCGCCCACGACGCATAAATCGTCGCGCTCCCCCAGCCAGGCGTCGAGAAGGCGCTGTTGGAGGGGCGAGACATCCTGATATTCGTCTACCACGAAATGGCGGTACTGTTCACGGATGGTGGCAGCGAGTGCATCGTCATCTTCGATGATGCCGACGGTCAGGAGCAGAACATCCTCAAAGTCGATGAGGTTCCTTTCGTCTTTGAGATCTTCGTAGGCGCGGAAGAGCCGCACCATGTTCTGCGGGGTTATTCCGGAGGGCAGGTTGCGCTGGTGAAGGTGCGGCGTGAGGGTGTCGGGGGTGAACAGGCTGACTTTTGCCCACTCGATTTCTGCCGCAATGTCGCGTACAAGTGCCCGGTCGACGCTCATGCGCAGGCGCTGGGCAGCTTCGGTGATTAAACCGGCTTTATGTTTGACGATATCGGGGAATGAACCGCCGATAGCGCTGGGCCAAAAATACCTGAGTTGGCGCAGCGCTGCGGAGTGAAAGGTTCGGGTTTGGACTCCTACGGCACCGAGGGATCGCAGTCGAAGGCGCATTTCTTCTGCCGCTCGGGTGGTGAAGGTGAGAGCCATAACGCGTTGGGGAACGTATTTTCCGCAGGCGATTCCGTAGGCGATGCGGTGGGTGATAGCGCGGGTTTTGCCGGTTCCGGCGCCTGCGAGTACGCGCATCGCGCCGTTGAGTTCGGAGGCGACCCGGCGTTGGTCTTCGTCGAGACCCGCGAGGATGTCTTCGGGGGAAAGCTGGGGCGTAGCGTGATTTTGTTGGGGGGCTGCTGGTGGGGGTACGGGTCGTGCCGGTGCCTGTGGAGTTTGGGAGCGAGTCGGGGATGATTTTTGGGCGGGTATGCCGAAGAGAGCTTGCTGTTTGGATGCTCCGGCGCCCTGTGCTGGCATAACGCCCCTCTCCTGGTGCTCTGCGGATGTTCACACGCTGGTTACTATTGTACCTTTACCTTAGGTGGGGTCTGTCTGCGGCGGTTAGTATAAGCACGCCCAAGACAGGAGTTCCAGTATTCCGTGTTTATTGCTGCGTGACCCGAGTTTTCAAGGGATTACACGCGAAAATGTGTGCGAGGGGCGAACGTGCCGAACCTCATGAGGACTCATTTGATACCCTAAGAGGGTGACTTTAACGCCTCTTCAGCTTGCCGCCATTGTGTCAGCGGGTGTGCCGGGAATTTACCCTGTGGGCGCATCCGCCGTTCTTGACGACACCGCCGATTTTGACTCAGCTATTATTGTGGATTCGACCAATCGTCGCTGGCGTGTACGCGCTCCTCGTCGCCCCGATGCCAGCATGCGGCTTGAGGCGGAGCACCTTATTCTTCAGTCTTTTACCCCCGGTCTGCGTGCTCGCCTGCCTTTCCAGGTGCCGACTGTGGTGGGTACTGTGCCTTATCAGGACGGCAGCGTTTTCATTTACACGCATATTCCCGGTACCTCTTATGAGGTTGATGATCTTGCGGCGCAGAACGGGCATACGGCAGAAGGTCAAGAGAACCTGGCCGTTTCTCTCGGTAAAATTTTGGCGACTCTGCACACGATGCCGCACGATCTGGTGTTTGAGGCAGGCCTACCCTCGTATAATTCTGAGGAGATTCGCCGCCGCCGCAGTGTTGAGCTTGAGCGTGTGGCGCAAACCGGCAAGATTCCTGCGGATCTGTTAGCACATTGGCGTTCGGTGCTCTCCCCCGGTCCCACATGGCAGTTCCAGGCTCACGTGATTCATGGTGACATGAACTCCGATAACCTGGTGCTTGACGGCGCGAAGATTGTTGAGGTGACCGGTTGGTCTGATGTTCAGGTGGGAGATCCTGCCCAAGATTTTGCGTGGCTGTTCTCTTGTTCCGATCAGGGCTTTACTGACAGTGTATTGGATGCTTACCAGCGGCAGATGCGTCCCGCACCGGATGAGCATTTGATTCAGCGGGCGCACTTCTATGCGGAATTTGCGATTGCCCAGTGGTTGGCGCACGGTGCTGAGATCGGCGATGACAATATTGTGCAGCATGCCGTCGCCATGCTTTTGGATGTGCAGGATGGTCTGCGCGCAACCGGTGGGTTACTCGGGCAAGAAGAGGAAGAAGATATTCCACAGGTTATTGACGACGAAGACTAGAGTAGAAAACGATAGATTGAAAGGCTGAGACGGCCACCCTGTTGGGTAGCGTCTCAGCCTTTATTCTGTTGCGACTAAAGGGTATATTCCGGTTTCTCTATCTACCTCTACCATGATGCATGGGCCAGGCTACCGCGGCCGCCCCGGAAGTTCTTCGCCCCATCCGGCACGGGAGATAATGCGTTCAAGCTGCTGTTCGTTCTGCAGACCACCGGCAATATCGGTGTCCCACACGGTCTGGTCAGAGCCAACATAGTAGAACGCCGCGTGCACACGTTCAGGGTCTATCCCCTGTATTTTGGCGAAAGCAAGCCGGTACAGCGCCAACTGGATGCGCTTATGCCGCATCGCATGTGCGGAGGGTTTACGCCCAGTTTTCCAGTCCACGAGATCCCAGTGTTCCTGCTCCTGGAGGGTGCCGTCGGCGTTAGGGACCTGTTCGGTGCGGCGGAAGACCGCATCAATACGCCCGCGGATGTTCACGCCCGCCACGTGAGTTTCTACCGGATATTCGGCACGCCATATAGTGCGGGAAGCCCATTCACTCTCAAGGAATGTCGCGCGCAGTTTATCAAGGTCGAAACTGCCGTCAAGATCATCATCGCTATAAAGTTCGTCCTGTATATCGAGCATAGGTTCGTCCCCGAAGTACTCCTCAACCCATGCGTGGAAAAGTGTACCCTGCCGCGCCGCCGCAGATGGCTGCATCGGTACCGGACGCACCAGGCGACTCAGAACCGTCTCTTTATCCTCCGACAAAGCAATGAGAGTGGATGCCGACATATGCTCGGGTTTCGCAGGAACCGCAGGGGTAACGGCGCGCTGTGCCAAGGCAAGAAGCAGATCGACCTCATGCTCCCAATCTTGAATCTGCTGAGCTTCCGCTTCGGTGGGGCTGGTAAGTTTATCGAGCTCGTCAAGGCTTAACGATCCGCGTGCCACGTTAAGAGCGGCACGCTCCACCCGTGCACGCCGCTGACCGGGTACCGCAATAATGTCACGATTCTCGGTGCGTTCGGCGAGGTCTTTCTCGGATGCCCAGCGGATCACCTGAGCACCGTCAAAGGGGTCAAAGGGCCAGTCGGCGGTCAGCACGGAGCCCTGCTGCGGGTTATCTTTAACCCACGCCGTCGGTTCCAAGAAACGGTGCACAATCTTCGGTCGAACCCCCGGCTGCTCAGGGCCACGTTTCCCTTCCGCAAGCTGCGCTAAAGGTTCGCGGGCGTAGCGGAAATTCTCGACCACATCCAGCCCGTAACGCTTTTTGAGCCCTTCCAGATTTTCGTCGTATGCTTCTTTGGACTCCTGCGGATCGAGTAAGCCGGGCTCCTGCACGCCGCCCATCAGCGCCTGCTTCACCCGATGCACTTCAGGTAGATTCAGTACCTCGGCATTTGTGATCGGGTTTCCGCCATCGTGCACAAGCGCATGCGCAATCTGCTCATAGACCGCGCTTGTATAGCGCTGAGAAGCCGCCGTATCTTCGGGGTCATCAGGAGCGGGAATAACCGGTACAGACGTACCATTTTCCAGGCGTATGCCCTGGGGGATACTGTAATTCTCAAGCCACAAGCAGCGCCCAAAAAGTACCTCAATGCTGGCGTCACGATGCTCAATCGCCCACCCAGAGGTGTAAAAACCGGTGCCCAGATAGCCCGGATACAGCCAGGGTGCCACCTGAATACCTTCGTAAGGTTCCTCAGCATCACCCTGCGCGAATTGCACCAGCTCGTTCCAATAGGGCTCGGGCTGATAGGGGTTTACATTCGGGCCCACCCATCGGCAATTACTGATGTGCAGCAGCGAGCGGGCGCGGGTCATCGCCACATAAACCAGCCTCCGTCCCTCAAAGCCCACATAGTCATTCGCCATATCTTCGCCGTCTTCAAGACGCGCATTGAGCTCTTTATAGTTCTCTAGGGCGCTCACCTCTTCAGCCCGTTCCAAAGCGGACGGCAGATAGTCGCGGTCACCTCGTAGAGGCCAGGGCAGGCTTCCATGTTCCAGGCGGTGCCAGGTGTGTGGGCGAGTGGGATATTTATCGCACATGCGCGGCAGATATACGTGATCCCATTCCAGACCTTTCGAGGCGTGCATCGTGAGGATTTGCACCGCATCGCGCCGAGGTTCCTCTTCGGCGGGGGTCAGCCCGCGTTCGTGGTTTTGGGCCTGTTCCAGCCAGGAGAGAAAACCCAGCAGATAGCTAATACCGTTGGCGGAGAGCACGAAACGCCGGGCGGTGGGGGCTTCCTCATCAACCTCGGTTCCGTCTGCGCCAGCATAGAGCATCGCGTTGATGCGCGGTGAACTCGCGGCATAACTTGCGGCGACTTCATGAAAAGCATCCAGATGTGCGCGAGAGCCGTAGGCATCCCCGCCGGGGCGGGCGGCAAGCTCGATATCCAGGAGCATCACACGCTCAATCTCATAGAGCAGGGTGCCGATATCCTCGGTGGTGAACTGGCGCAGATACTCAACCTCGGCGGTGAAAGCGTGCAGACGGCGCAAACCTTCAACGCTCAGACGGCGCCGGGATTCGGGGTAATCCGCAGGGTAAATGGGGTTACCGGCCTCATCCGCTGTGGGAAGATGCTCGATCGCTTCAATAAGCGAACCGTATTCGGCGAGGTCTTCTACAGCGTTTTTACGGACTCGCTCAAATTCTTCGTGGGCGGCACGCAGATTGGCATCGGTATCAGTTTGAGGGCTCGAAGGTACATCTCCGCTCGTCTCCTCAGAGGGCTGCTCGCCAAAGGTTCGTCCCATATTTTTCTCGCGCGTGGTCGTCAGGTAATTCGACCAATCTCCCAGCGCAAGCAGATCCGCTGTGCCCAACCGCCAACGTGCGCCAGCGAGCAGACGCATCAAGGCATCTGAACGGTTCGGGTCTGCTAAAACCCGCAGCATCGAGACCATATCAATAATTTCGGGGCGTTCCAGAAGCCCACCCAAACCAACCACCTGCACGGGAACACCCAGGCTCTCGCAAGCCTGGCGAATGGGTTCCATCTGCGCCCGGGTACGGGTAAGCACCGCCATCGTGGGCATCTGTTCCGGAGTATCGGCGTAGCGGGCGCGTTCCTGCACGATACGTTCGGCAATGCCCTGTGCTTCCTCGGTCTCAGACCCGTAGCGTGCCAACTGCACTGAGCCGAGCATAGCGCGGTAACCGGGTTCATCGGGGTTGAGGATCACCGAGCGAGGCCGCAGATCGGGCACGTGAGGCGGAGCAGGGGCACGCACCCAATCGGGAATGTTCTTGAGTTTAGCGGCGATCAGGTTTGCGGCATCCAAAATAGCGACGTCATTACGCCACGCAACTGTCAAATAAAGAGGCGTTTCATCGCGTGTTGGGAAGTATTGATAAAAGCTAAACAGCTGACCGTCGGAGGCACCGCGGAACCCGTAAATAGACTGTTTCGGGTCCCCCACCGCCATTACCGGATGCTCAGGTTGGCCGGGACGCCCATCATGCCCGTCGCGAGCGCCATATAAATCAGCGAAGAGCCGCAGCTGGGCGTGCGATGTATCCTGAAACTCGTCAAGAAGCACAACCTTATAGCGTTCCCGCTCCAGCTGTGCGGCGGCTGACACCTCACGGGCGATCCGCGCCGCCAATGCGATCAAGTCGCCGTAATCGAGCACCTGCATACGCGCTTTCACTCGCGCATACCGCTGCACAAGCTTCGCCAATATAATTTTGGCTTTCAGCCTCTCTATGACCTTTTTTGCGTTGGCACTGGGACCGGGCGAACTGAGTGATTCGTACGCCGCCAGGTGTGCGGAACAAAATTCGATAACCTGCTGCGGGCTTACCAGATGTTCGGCGCACTCCCCCGACAGCTGCAAAAGGCTCTGCACGATTGTACTTTTTGAGGCGACTCCCGAGGCTGAGCTGGCGGCGGGTAGGTCGCCGTCCCAGTACTGCACGATCTGCGCGGCGAGCTGCCAGGCTTGAGCATCGCCAAGCATTTGTGCATCCTGCTCAACGCCCAGGCGCAGACCGTATTCTTTGACAAGATTATTCGCGTATGAGTGGTACGTAGAGACGGTGGGCTCGGAAGAGCCTGCAAGAAGTTCTTCTTCGCTCAGCTCAATCAGGTTACGCTCGCGCAGAATATTTAGGCGGGTACGCATGCGATCGCGCAGCTCTCCTGCGGCCTTGCGGGTAAAGGTAACGCCCAAAACTTCATCGGCGCGCACGATTTTATTGGCCACAAGCCACACCACACGATCAACCATCGTCGCGGTCTTTCCCGAGCCCGCGCCAGCGATCACCAGACGCGGTTCAAGCGGCGACTCAATGATGCGAACCTGTTCATCGGTGGGCGGGTTCAGCCCTAGCGCGTGCGCAATCTCGCGGGCGCTAAGTCGGGCAGGTTGGTGTGCTGTTCCCCCGGATACTCCGGATGCGCCACGGTCGCCGTCATGCTTGGGCGGCTGAGCCGGTTCAGAGGTAGTCATACGGTACGTATCCATTCCTGACGGGGTGATAGTGTCAGCTGTATCAGATGTGATACAGCCACAGGATGCAGTTTACCACCGACGCAGTTCAGAATAGAGGCCGCACGTCACCTCCAGGAACCACTAGTGTCCTGTGAGAATCTGTCGTTTCTGCCGGGGTTGTCTGCTCGACACACCGGCAAGCAAAGGTGCAGTTGCCGAGCTAATCCTGAGTAATCTGGCGTCCCTGCGGGCATAGAGGGCAAATTTCGGGCAGGCGGCAGGTTTCCCCGGGCCGATGCCGCGTCTGCATAACAGCACCGGCGATCAGCTCCGCCGCACGCTGAACCAGCTGAACCGCCCAGATACCGGTTTCCGGGTCGAGCGCATCCTGCTCTTGGGGACGATTCCGGGAAGACGCTGCGGTGCCGTCGCCCAGCTGCACGAGCGCGGCTCCCCCAGATTTGCGCGTGAAAACCTCGAAACGCTGGGGTGCCGCCTCGCGGCGTTCAAGCCCGGCAGGAGTATCAAGACCGTCAGGCTCGACGCCGAAATCACGGCTCATGGCATCCCCGGCGCCCGCCTCTACCGCAACCTGATAGGCAGCAAGCTGGGCGTGTTCGGCGATCTGGGTTTTATTGGGTTTGGTTTTACCCGTCTTCAAATCGACGATGACGTATCGGCCGTCCTCGGTTTTCTCCAGCCTATCGACTCGCCCAGAGATCTGGGCGTTCACGGTATCGCCGGGAACCAAAACCCGGAAGGACCCCTCCACGCCCACGAGTTCGCGGTGATCACCCGGCATAATCTCGTTGATATACACCGCGAGTTTATCCACCATTTTCTCGGCACGTTCACGTATCTGCTGCCCCTCCCAAGTATCGGGCAGCGCAAGCGTACTCAGGCGTTCTTCAAGCTGACCGCGCAGGGTCATATAATCGGCATCCGGGTACTCTTCTGCGATCGCGTGAATGAGCGTTCCCAGCGAGCGCGAGGTGTCGGTCTGTGCTTCGGCACGAGCCGCCGATACGAACCAGTCCAGGGGCGACTTATGAATCGTCTCGATACGCGAGGGCGATACCGGAACCGTGAGTTTTTCTGGCTCACCAGAGTCATTCGACAAGCTGTCGCGGCGTGGATGCGATGTAAACGCATTCTGCTCGGTGGAGAGAGGCAGAAGTCCCCACCACTGTTCCGGGGCTGCCCCCGGTGCCCCGGCCTTCGCCAGCCTGTTGAGCTGTGCAGCCGCAGCATTTGCCAAGGTGGGGTCTGTGTCTTGAGCCTGCGCATACCGCCTCAGCTCCGCGACGAGGGCGCGCAGGGTCATAGGGCGGCGCACGTGGGTGATGGCGGCGGTGCGCGCATCCGGCACGAGAATATCGAAAAATTCGCTGGGTGCGTCTTCCGTTGAGCTCACGGCGGTGACAACGAGCCTTTCGTTCGCCCGCGATATTGCCGTGGAGAACATGCGTAATTCGTCGTGCCGCACTGCCCGCACACGGTCGCTCATGCGCACCTGCTGAGCTGCGGCAACACCCATATCGCAGATGTCGGTCAGCTCACCAGCTTTGAGGAGCGAGCCGCGCACCGTCGTATTCGGCCAGGTTCCATCCTGCAGCCCGCAAACGTAGACAGTCTGCCAGTGCCTGCCCGCCGCGAGTGCCGGGGTGAGGATTTCAACCGCATCGTAGCGTTTGCCGCGCGCTGCGAGAGTATCCATGGGAAGGTCCTGGGCATCGATATAGTCGAGGAACAGCTCGGCGGAGGAACCGGGCATCTGGTCGACGAAACGAGTAGCCGCCTCAAAAAGCCCTATCATGGCGTCAAGATTTCGATGCGCCCGCTCAGCTTCCGGCCCGGTCTGCGCACTTTCGGTTACCCAAATTTTTTCGAGTCCGCTTGCCTGCCATAGCGCCCAGAGTACGGTTTCGGCGTTGGCGCCGGGTTTGGTGAGGGCCTTATGCCCGGCGGCAAGTACACGCGCCACGCGGCGTACCGCCGCACCGATGCCTTGCGCAGGAAGTGCCTGCGGATTCAAGAGCGCGCCCAGCAGAAGGTCGTCACTACAGCGGTGCCCGCCCGCTCGCAGTTCTGCGGCGCGAAGCTGCTGACGTAGACGGCGCACTTCCATGCTGGATGCGCCCCCAAGCCGCGAAGTCAGCAAAGTGATCGCGTTGTGAGCACCACTGCCGGGGTTTGTGCGATTTTCTTCGGCGAGAACATCGGCTAGGCTTTGCCGGGCGAGCTTTTCGGCCTCATCATCTGCAGAACGTGTGCCCGCCTCCGTGACAGCTTCGGGGGTTATATTCTCCGTGAGGCTCCCGTCGAAATCGTTATGATCCGGCAGTTTCAGATAGTCGGCGCTTTGCTGACGGGCATAAACCAGCAGAGAAAGCGCATCCAGGAAAGGACGTACAGCGGGTTCATCACGCACCGGAACCAACGCTGCACCCGTCACGGTGGGGATGCCGGATGCCGCCAAGACGCGCCGGAACCGCGCAACTTCGGTGCCGCTTCGCACGATAATCGCCGAACGCGCATACGCCGCGCCCCGGTACAGATAGTCCTCAAGAAGGAGCTGTGCTACCTGATTCGCCTCGTCCTGAGGAGAACCCAGAAGGTACCCGAAAACTCCCTCGGGAAGTTCATCAGAGTGCCGCGGGTCAAGCAGGTCACCATCATCGCTGAGGCGTAGGAGCGCAGATTCCTCATATTTACTCGGTGCGGTCTGCGGTTCGCGCGGCGTAGGTGCATTCGCAATAACGGGGAGCCGACGCGCGATATTCCGCCAAGCCAAGGTGATGGGCGCATTCATGCAGTACGAAGTCTTCAGTTCTTCTCGCTGCAGTTCCGGGAAAATCTGGGGTAAAGTCGCCGCTAGGTCGGGGCGCGCACCGCGGAACCCCTGCACCACGGTTTCGGTGCAGCAGGTAATTAACACCCGTGCGGACGGCGCAAATGCAGCCTCCACTGCCTCACGCTGATCTCCCGTGTATGTGGCAAGAACCTGCCCCGGCTCGCGCCCTACTAGGATGCGCATCAGCCGATACACGGAGGGGCTAAGTTCCTGCACATCGTCAATCAGGATCAGGTCGAAGCGCGCGCGTTCCTCCCGCAAATATTCGGGGTTTGCCAACAGGAAGGCGCACGCTTCATGGATTAACGCGGCGGGATCGTAAGCGTTTGGGGCACGCAGACGGCGAATCTGCTGATACTCGGTATAGAGCTGCGCCACCGAATGCCAGGTCGGGCGGTCCAGGGTTTGCGCCAGGTTTTCAAGCTCTTCGGCGGTCAGCGCATATTCGGCAATACGGTCAAAAAAGTCACGAATCTCCTGGCGGAAACCGCGAGTACCCAGAGCCTCATGCAAATCGGCGGGCCAGCGCACCGCCGCGCCTTTGCCTTCGCGGTGCCCCGCCAGAATTTCGCCGATCATCACATCCTGCTCGGGCCCGGAAAGCAGCTTCGGAGCGAACTCCACCCCGGGCAAAAGTCCCGACACATGCGCGCGACGCAGCAGATCGAAGGCATACGCAGCCCACGCGCGAGTGGGCGCGGTAGACATGCTGCGGTCGATACGCCGTGCCAGCTCATCGCGCACACGAGTAGCACCCGCGCGGGTAGGGGTCAGCACCAAAAGCCGCGCGGGATCGCCCCCGGCGTTCAGAAAATCTACCGCCGCCGTAATCACGCGCTCAGTCTTGCCCGTACCGGGCGCCCCCAGGATGAGTGTAGCCGTCATGGCTTTAAGTTTATCGGGGTTTCTCAGCGCTACGCAGATGTGTCCTCTGCCTGAGAACGTCACGAAGCATCGGGCATTTACACGCGAACTCCGCTAGGCTTGAGCTATGAGCTGGATAGATGCCCCTCGCGCAACCTTCGATTTAGAGACCACCGGTGTCGATGTGACCACCGCCCGCATCGTGACCGCTTCGCTGCTTCTGCTGAACCCGGATGGGAGCGTGCAGCGAGCTGGCGAGTGGCTGGCTAACCCCGGCATTGAGATTCCCGAAGGTGCCGCATCCGTGCACGGTATCACAACCGAATATGCGCGCTCCCACGGGCAACCTGCCCAACAGGTGATCTGGGAGGTCGCGGGTGCGATCGGTTCGCTCTTCCTAGACGGCATACCCGTCATCGCGTTTAACGCCGCCTACGATTTTTCGGTGCTTCACCATGAGATGCTCCGCTATAACATCGCCCACGGCGAGCTGCCCGCCGGGAACATTCTTGACCCGTACGTGATTCATAAGCACGTTATTCCCCGCAAACGCGGCAACCGCAAGCTCGAAACCCTCACCACCGAACACGGTGTGGTTCTGGAGAACGCCCACACATCTAAGGCGGATGCGCTCGCCGCCGAGCGACTACTCGTTAAGCTCGCTGAGCGTTTCCCCGAGATTGCCACGGATGCCGCTGCCCTCCACACGCATCAGGTTCAGTGGTCGCTTGATCAGGCACGCGATTTCCAGGACTGGCTGCGCACTAAGCCGGGTAAAGAGAACGAGGTTATCGACGGTCGGTGGCCAATACGCCACTAATTCTCTATCAGCCTCGTTGATTTCGTCACGTTGAACAGAGTCTGTTGGGGCTGCTTAACTCCCCTATTCACTAAGTATCGCGAAGGTTATCTCGCCGGTTTGCAAAGCGTCCGGCACTATACCTGCGCGCCGCTAACCCCTATGCTAAAGAGGTAGGGCTTCTCGCCCCAAGGTGCAGTGCAGCGCACCGGTTATGTATCACATCAGCATTCAGAATTGTCATGGAATATCAAGACACCAACACGTACAGTATCTACCTCGGTTCCTCCCGCGAACAGCACAAATATATCGTGTCGCAATCGCAGGTGGTCCTCAAGCTCGGCAGAATCCTCATGAAATCGGGGGCAAGTGCCTACCGTATCAAGGCATCAATGGCGCGTTTAGCGAAGGCCGTGGGGCTACAGGAACATCATGCGCAAGTGACCTTCACAGAGATCGCCACCTCATCATATGCAGACGGTAATTTCCGTACTGAAGTTGCCGAGCAGCGCACGATGGGCATTAACTCCTACAAAATTGACCTGCTGGGTAAGTTCATTTCTGAGCTTCCCGATCGCATATCTCCATCTGAGGCTGACGCCGAGATTACCCGCATCGATTCCATGCCGCATCTCTACAAACGCTGGATGCTCTCCCTCGCCTCCGCCATAGCCTGCACCGGGTTCGCCTTCCTCAACAGGGGCGGTCTGGTGGAATGCCTCGTCGTATTTATTGCCGCTGGCGCCGGTCAATTTTTGCGTTCTACCCTGATGAAGCGCGGTACAAGCCATATGGCGATTTGGATGGCGTGCGGATTTCTTGGGGCAGGAACCTATATTGGAATTATTAGGCTTCTGGTGGCTCTAAACCTCGTGGGAAGCGACCATATGGTGGGGTTCATCTCCTCAATTCTGTTCTTGGTGCCAGGATTCCCTATGGTGACCGGCATGCTCGATATTTCCCGTATGGATTTCCTGGCCGGTGTTTCACGCCTGACCTATGTGGCGGTGCTTTTGGTGAGCGGGTCTTTCGCGGTGTGGGTTCTTGCCTCGCTCTTCGAGATTCCGCTTCTGCAAAATATTCGCCCGGATATTCCGGTGGGGTTATATATCCTACTGCAGGTTATCTCATCGGGAGTTGCTGCCGCCGGGTTTGCCATGCTCTTTGCCGCATCTCCCGTGGCGTGCGTATGGGGCGGCGTTATTGCCGCTATCGCTAACCCGGCGCGTATTTGGCTTGTGGAGGCGGGCTGGGCTCCCCATATGGCGGCGACGGTCGCGGTGTTCGGGGTCGGCATTATGGCGGAGATCGTGGCGCCGCTGCACGGGCGTAAATATTCGCGTATCTCCCTGTCGGTGCCTGCCGTAGTGACGATGGTTCCGGGTGTGCCGTTTTATCTGTCAATGTCGTATTTTTCGGGCGGGAATATGTACGCGGCTACCAATGGTTTCGTGCAGTCGCTCCTCACCTTCTTGGCCCTGGGGCTGGGGCTGGCGTTTGTGCGCCTTCTTTTCGATAAGAACTGGCTCTTCGATCAGGATACTCAGGTGATGAAAAAACTCGATAGCGCCTCACATATGCGGTAGATCTTCTGCAATGAATGCGTGACGGCTCGTCGTTTAGGTGGCCGGTTCTGTAAGCTTTCGTGACGAGTCAGCAACCCTGTGCCCTATCTCGTGTGCTACGTTTGTATTGTTTCAGGGGTTTTGTGCCGCTCACACTCACCAACCAAGCGACTGCTCTTCCGGTGTCGCTCGTTTGCACGGCATATTTTCCTCTCAACCAATTACCGAACGAGAAAGATCACCGTCATGCTACACCGTATTATCCAGCGCCCTCTGAATACTGCCTTTGATAAACTTTATGCACGCCGTGCCGCCAAGTTCCCTATAAATCCAGATGGTGTTTTGCGCGTCAGACATCCGGCCTTGATCCTTATTTCGGTCTTCATCTCGGCTCTGGTGGGCACTCTGCTCACAGCTCTTATCGTGTATATGGTGCTGCATCCAAACACAACGCAAACGCCCCAACAATCACTCTCAATCCTGGGATCTTTTATCCTGTGTGTTGTTATCTTTTATGCCTTAGCCGTTTGGGCGTACCTCAACTATAGAAATATCTACGTTGAGACAGCGCACGACTATGTAGAGCAACGAAATGCTTTCGGCCGGATCACCCGCATCTATTACAGCGAGGTAAGCGCTTACAGCTATTGGTATGAGTACAACAACAAAATGCTGACGCTGTTCTCCTCTGACGGCCGTCAAGTTTCTTTCCGCCCCAAAATATACCGTGGGGAACGTGTGCTCGCGGTTTTGGCGTTTAGGATGTATAACTCCCGCTGGCCTGACCCGCGAAACAGCAGCGATCAGCACATTGTCGAAACTCAAGCAGCAAACGGTATCGCCGAAAAAGCCCTCTGGAATGAGCATCCGGTCGGTAAGAACCTGTTGATGCCGCAGGACATTCAGTAATTCCGCAATAAACGGTGGGAGCAGAAATTATTTGGCTGTTTCTGCTCCCACCGTTTATTGTCAGGGGCTATATTCCGGGTGAAATTATCTGAGGCTTGCAGATTTTACGATGCGCTCCCCTGCGGTGGGTTTTGGTTCTGCTGATAGTTGTGGGGCTGCTGCAGGTATCCATAGGGGTTCATCTGCTGGTTCGAGGGCTGCTGGCCTGAATTTAGATAGCCCTCTTGAGGATACGCGTTCTGCGGGTATTGTGGCGGCATTGGTTGTTGTGGGACAGCAGTCTGTTCGGGCGTTATAAATCCATTTACTTGAGGGTATTCCATCAAGAAATCGGTTACTTCATATTTGGAGTCTGCTAGTTTCATGATCACAAGTTCATCTTCAGGGTTCTCAAGGTCAGGCCAACGACCAGAACGTGCCCGCGCATACAGCAAGGCGCCAAAGATTCTTTCTTGAGGTTTGGCCGGAATACACGAGAAAACTGTGTTTCCCCAGGGATCTATCAGATAAAGATCATCGCTAAGGTCTTGAGTAATTTTCCAGTGCTGCCCATCTAAGGTTTGACGTTTCCTTTTGGGACTGTATATATACCCGTCAATAGCTGCAAAGGGAGTAAATTTTTCTTTCCCGAAGACGGTCTGAGTCAGGAACCCTTCAGAGGTTATATCGATATAACTCATATCATGCTGAGCAACGAGGAAAAATAAACCTAATATCAGGATGGGTCCACCATATGCAAAGATTGTTATCTTAATGGTATGCGACCCATCATATTCTCCTGAAAATATGAGTGGAGCAAAATACAGATATCCAATAACTAAAATATAGAGAATATAGTTAGCTCCATGAAAGCGCCGTACGCGGTACGGATGTTTTTTAGACTCCACCCAAGATTGTACCAGCGAGAAAATAAGGTGAATAGAACATAGCACTGCCACGGCAATCCAGGCAAAAACCATTATAGAAACTCCATATCATCGGTGATATTTCCCTACCAGGATACCCTGAGAGGTACCCAGGTCTCATGCACAGTTCCTCGCTTAAAAATCCTGTCGCCATCGATTAACGGTTAGATACCTGACAACCACATCTTTCGTGTACTCCGCCAGAATTTTTTCATCCTCTGAGTACCCCAGCTGAGGCCATCGTTCCTGCATACCGCGAAACATCAAGCACTGTCCCACATAATCCGGCATGGCCGAATGACGTACCTGTGTCTGAAGAATTTTTTTACCTTCGTGATTAATCACGCGGAGCCTATCGCCGCGGGAAGTATTCACAGCGTGTCGATCTCCCATAGACACGCGAAGGGTTCCTTCGAAATCAAATCGAGCTGGGCGATAATCGTACCCTTTGATATCAGAAAAAGGAATATTATGCACTCGCCCAAAACCACTACGAAAGACAAACCCCGAAGGAACAAGCTCGATATACCGAATCGTGAGACCACGTATAAGGAGAATAATAAAAATAAAGAATGCGAATATTAGGCACATCGGTACAGCAAAAAGTACGATGACTATAGGAGTCCCTGCGCTTGGCGTCAGAATGACAGAAAGAACAAATGCAAAGAAACTGCCAAAGCCCACCAGAAAAATATCAACAATCACTAGAATCCACCACGGGTATCGTGCCCGCCGAAGCATTGCTTCGCTCTCACGTTTAGCTCTCATCCCCAAATAGGTAATATGTAACGCTGCACAGGTAAGCAACACACCACCAGCAATACCTGCACTCACAAAAACTGATGTATTCACAGGTGTACATCCTCCCACGGTCCTTGACGTTCTATAGATTATTTAAATAATTCTTTGGTGAGTGTCTAAATATTCTGATTCTTGCAACTGGTGCTAGAGTCCCCCATTCTGTTCTTTATTGGCATTTCAAGGCTAGCATTACATCTCCTCCAATACGGGATATTTAAGTCTTAGAGGAAAGATTTTGCTCCTCCTTGCATCAGGTCTTTGACCCTCCAGCGTGCAGCCCTTCAATACAGATCGTCAGCAAATCCCATAATTCTTGCCGTTTCGTATCACTGAGTCCACCCACCATGTGCTGCTCAACATCGCGGATGCGCCCGGTCGCCTGATCGAGCACACGCTCCCCTTCCGCTGTGAGTATGGTCGGTAGCGCGCGACCTCGGGGGGCTTGCTCTGCTCGCTCAATCAAACTGCGTTCTTGAAGCCCTCGCAAAAGCGTATTCATCGTTTGGCGGGTTACGAAAGCCTGCCGCGCCAGCTCAGCATTAGAAGCACCCGGGGTAGACTTTAGGATTTCCAGGCACACGTATTGTGCAACGGTAATCCCAAGTGGGCGCAGAACCTCTTCCATGCGCGAGCGCAGCAGTGATTGCACTTCTTTGAGTCGATATCCAATAAGTTGATTAAATTCCTCTTGCCTCATGTCAATATTCTGACATATGCTGTTAATGTCAGTATCCTGACATAGAATGACCTTGTAGTTCGGGGCTGTTAGCACTGTTAACCCCGGACTCTTGGTACTCTTCACCGCTTTAGGAGGTTCTTATGCGCTACTGGGTTGGAGTAGCCTCACGCGATCATGTTTTACTCGGCGTTGCGGGCGGATTCTGCCAGGTTTGCCACGGCAAACAGGCACCGCTGGCACGTATGAAACGAGGAGATTGGATTCTGTATTACAGCCCTAAAACCGGCATGAACTCTGGTGAAAAAGTTCAGGCCTTTACCGCCGTGGGGCAGATTGTGGACGACCGAGTCTACCAGTTCCGCATGGCCGAAAATTTTGAGCCGTTCAGGCGTGACGTTGTGTTTCAGGATGCGCCGCATCCGTGCCCGATTGAGGTAGCACGCGAGCACCCTGAATGGCGGAATTATGCGAAGCAGCTGCGGTACGGGCATTTTGAGGTTTCGCACGATTTCTTCGAGCACATTTACCGTTACATGATGGCAAGCAAGCACGAGACAACACCCGATAGGTGTTAGGCAGCCAGCCATATGGCAGCATGCAGAGCTTTACGGTATAGAAGCAAGGCGTGGCGGTCGGTTCATCGAGAACCACGCCACTCAATCCTTTGTAATCGAACGGCAGCTCGCCCAAACTCGTAGGCGTTGACGCAGCGTCGCTGTCCGATGACCGATAACCGCCTATCATGGGATAAGAGACTTTCAGGCGCCCACACACGAAAGGTTACCCATGACCGTATCAGCCGAACACCACCTCGCACACCAGCACAGCGAAGAGCTTTTTGAACGCTCCCGTTCCGTCATTCCCGGCGGAGTAAACTCCCCCGTGCGCGCTTTCAACTCCGTGGGCGGCACACCCGCCTTTGTGGACCGCGCATCCGGCCCCTATATTTATGATGCTGACGGCAACGAATACGTAGACCTCGTCTGCTCGTGGGGCCCGGCGATTCTTGGGCACGCGCATCCGCAGGTTGTTGCAGCTGTTCAAGAGGCTGCCTCACGCGGACTGTCATTCGGCGCTGCATCCGCGCCCGAGGCAGAGCTCGCAGAGCTTGTGGTCGATCGCATCAACACCGCACTCCCGGGCGCGATCGAACAGGTACGTATGGTATCTACCGGTACCGAAGCCACCATGACCGCTATTCGCTTGGCGCGTGGCATCACCGGGCGCGATAAAATTATCAAATTCTCGGGCTGCTATCACGGGCATGTGGATGCGCTGCTCTCTGAAGCAGGCTCCGGCGTGGCGACTCTCGCCCTACCCGGCTCGGCGGGCGTGACCGCGGCGACCGCATCTGAAACTATCGTGCTCCCCTACAACGATCTTGACGCCGTGCGCGAGGCTTTCGCCGCGCATCCGGGAGAAGTTGCCGCCGTTATTACCGAAGCTGCCCCCTGCAATATGGGCGTGGTGACTCCCGAACCGGGCTTTAACCGTGGTCTGCGTGAAATTACGCAGAGCAATAATGCCCTGTTGATTTTTGATGAGGTGCTGACTGGTTTCCGTGTCTCGTCTGCCGGGTACTGGGGTAAGTTCGCCCCCGAAGATAACGGTTGGGTTCCCGATATTTTCACTTTCGGTAAAGTGATCGGCGGCGGTATGCCGATCGCCGCACTCGCCGGTAAACGTGAGGTGATGGAGCATCTGGCACCGACCGGCCCTGTCTACCAGGCGGGCACGCTCTCGGGTAATCCGCTCTCGGTTGCATCCGGCATTATGACCCTCAAACTCGCCGATGATGCCCTCTACCGCACGCTCGATACACATTCGGAACAGCTGCAGGCTGCACTGACGCAATCGCTTACCGATGCCGGGGTGGATCATTCGATTCAGACGGCGGGCAACCTGTTCTCGGTTGCCTTTGGTACCGGCGAGCACGGCGTGCACAACTACGCCGATATTAAGGGTTCTGCTACCGCCAAATACACGGCATTTTTCCACGCCATGCTTGATGCTGGCGTATACCTTCCCCCAAGTGCTTTTGAGGCGTGGTTCCTCTCCGGAGCGCACGACGACGCCGCGATGGAACGCATCATTGAAGCACTCCCGGGCGCGGCACGTGCGGCGGCTAAGGCCTAGCACATCCTCTGACCTCGTGTTTTCCCACAAGATCTCGGTACAAATTCCGGACTCTGCCCGCCGTCAGCAGCAGCTTCTCAGCTTTGCTGGCGGCGGGTATTTTCTGAGATATTCATCCATACTGTTGAGCGTCGCGAAAGTGAACAACGTAGAATGCTGTTATGGACTTTCGGGATATTTGGCTTATAGCATTCATCGTATATTTGGGGCTATGCCTGCTCATTGAGGCGGTCTATCCAGTGCGGGTGCGTAAAAAGTATGCGCTCAAAACCGAGCACGCTAAGTGGTTTTGGTCGTATAAACACTTTTTCCTATACCTTTGGGCATGGATTGTTAATGCGTCCCTTTTCATGCTGTTCTGGGAGTTTAATGAAATACTCCGCCCCATAGCCCTATCTCTCCCGTTCCTGATGGTATATGCGGCGGCACGTATTGGGCGGCGCAACTACCGCATCTTCCACGGCGCTTCTCCGGACGACCGCGCTGTGGGTATGCCCAAAATCTACAGCGCTACCCTGGGTAAGCTCAGCAAGCCCCTACGTACGACGGGTCATCAATCTGGACTAATGCTAGATCATGACCTGAGCACTACCGCGCTGATAAGCGGCCTTATCTTTTTCGTGTCCATTGCCCTGTTTTTGCTTCGGCTGACCGATATCGATTTTGAATACGCGCCGCCGGTTCCCTATAACGCTATTATTCTGGGAATCGGATATATTGCCGGTATCGTCGCGCTCGTCTCGTATACGAACTCGTACCTTGTCTCCACCCCCACTCTTCTGCAGGTCGGCCGGGGACCTTTCCGCAACCCGCGCGATATTCCATACCGCCAGCTGAGGAGTTACCGCGTGGTGCCTCAAGATCCAGATGCCACTGACCCTGATACCAAAGATTTATCGCAGTGGAATCTGGAATTTAAGGTACCTCGGGCCAACAAATATACGAAAGAGCTGCGCGACCCCAATCTTGAGTATTTGGTTCGGCAGATTGCCTTCCGCGTGGAACAAGAACGCTGGGCTGACGATAACTCCCCTGCCGACCGAGAACGGCTCGAAGAATATGGCCGGGATGCGCGCCTCGTGTGCATCACTAAGGGCTATATTCCGGCCGGTAAACACGCGCAGGAGGCGGCAGATCGCGCATCCTTCAAGCAGACACATTAGAGTTTTCCGCACTCTGCTGCACAGGCACAAATGGGTTCTCTATTGTCGTGACGCTATCGCAGAAATGCTGGTTTCACGTTTTATGGAGAGCCTATCTTTGAATATTCTTCGCTTTTTGCCGATATCTCCTCAATCCGGCACTAAAAGTTATGACAGTAAAGTAAATCTTCTACATTTCTTCAACGGTTTTCTGAGAATATTCTATTAAATTAAATATTTTTTACGTAAACTTTGTGATTGGTTCGCACAAAACGTTTATTCGTCGTACAGTTGCACTAGAGGCACTCTTTTGAGGATCTTCTGCCCTGTATCGTGCGTGCCGTTTTGCGCATTCACACCATGAAATGCGGATATAAGACGCGGCTCTCGCAATGTACTCGGCGAATCCTCAAAGATTGCCTTGACCTTCCCTAAAGAAGATCACAACGTTCTGCGGCTGGGCGCGAACCTTCCGGATCGGCTAATTCAGGCCGAGAGTATGCGTCACACCATCGTCGGTTAGCTCGCCTGCTGTGCAACACTGAGGTTCTTCTGTGGGGGTACATATCACTTCCGACTATTCACCAACCACTACAACTCAGAAAGCCAATTCACCGATGAGCATCAGCAATAACTTCACCACCTGTACACGCCGAGCCGCGTTCGGTTTTCTAGGGGCATCGTCTCTGGTAGCGCTCTTGACCGCCTGCGACGACGAGGACAAGCCCGGGGCACGGCCCAGCACAACAACCAGCAGCGCCGCCGCGCCTGAGACCGAGCCTCCAGAACCTGCCGATTCACCCAGTGCCGCACCCAGCTCATCCGGCCCCAAGTATTCCGGCAAGTCTAAAGCTCCTGCGGGAGAGTTCCGGGCGGCCGATATTTACGGTCCGGCGCAGAATGTTCCTAAACCCACAAATCCACCTGGCTACACCGAACCCACCCTTGACGGCATGATGAAAAGCATGAAGGCATGGACGCAATGGCGCAATTATGGCATGCAGACAGGTGATTACACCGAGGCATATAAGTTTGTGTCTAAAAACCTCGTCGAAGAGATTAATGCTTACAACGCAGATGCAAAACTGTACCACGACGGTGGCTGGATTATTGGCGGTGAGCAGCGCTCTTATGATTTCAGAAATGACCCCGTTCACCAGGGTAACGGCGTGTATTCCTGGGATTTCTTCGTGGGATGGTCCTATATCATTACCGTAGGCGCAGATGGCCGGCACAAGCGCAGCAGGAATACCAACTATGCCGATAATCTTTACACGCTTACCGTTCATTATGAAGAAACAGGTTGGATTATCGACAGCATTACCCGCAAGCAAGCCCAGAAATAATTCTTAGATTTTTGCTTTCCTAGCCGTATTAATCCCCGCCGGAGCATTCATAATGGATGCGCTGGCGGGGATTTACCGAAACTGTAGGTTAATACATATACGTAAAAAGGAGCTCGATGGAAATCTCCAAATTGTTGCGCCAGGGTATTTTAGAAGACGGTATTACCTGGAGTTCTGAGCTACTTATAGAAAAATTCCATAGATACCTCTATAGAATTGACAACACTCACGGAACCGGTGAACCCGCTATTTTCATTGGGTTAAACCCAAGTTTAGCCGGAAGCTTTAGAGCCTCCGATCCTACGGTAAAAGCTCTAACTCAGGCTATGCTGGGAACCTGTCGTTTTCTCGATCCCGCGCATTCTGCACCATTGCTGCACGCCCGTACGGTGCTACTTATTAATCTATTCACCTTTGTAGAACCAAATGCACACAATATAGATTATTCCCTAGACCAGCATGCGGTTGCCGAATTAGAGACGGTACTTACCGAGTTCCCGCACGCGCCAATTGTCTGTGGCTGGGGCAAAGAGAATAATTCACCTGAGAGCCGGGAAGTGTGGCATCAGCAGATAAGCGAGTTTATCCGGCGGCTCGCAGATCGTTCCTGCTACCGTCTGGAGCTACCATATTCCCATGTTCCTGATGGTTCATTGGATGCGCGTTCCTGGTCACCGCGAGGTATCAACAGTGCCCTCAGGAACTTGCCGTCTGGTACCCGCATGGTCCTTGCCCGGTTTACTCCCCAATAAAGTATCCCTAGGGTTAGTCTTCACGCAGCCAGCGGGCGGCTTCGGTTGCATAGTAAGTGAGAATCATGTCCGCGCCCGCGCGGTGAATCGAACGCAGTGCCTCTAACGCCACGGCGCGACGGTCGATCCAGCCGTTTGCTGCGGCGGCCTCAATCATGGCGTACTCCCCCGACACCTGGTACGCCGCCACCGGCACAGGTGAAAACTCGGCGACCTCACGCACAATATCGAGGTAACTTCCGGCGGGCTTGACCATCACCATATCGGCGCCCTCGTCAATATCGGTCTGCACCTCTAGGAGAGATTCGCGGCGGTTCGCCGGATCCTGCTGATACGTTTTGCGGTTTCCGGTAAAGCTAGACTCCACCGCATCGCGGAACGGGCCAAAGAACGCGGAGGCATACTTCGCCGAATACGCCATAATAGAAACATTCTGGAACCCGGCCTCGTCCAGTGCGGCGCGCATGGCGGCAATCTGCCCGTCCATCATGCCTGAAGGAGACACCGTGTGTGCCCCGGCGCGTGCCTGAGACACTGCCATCTTGCAGTACAGTTCCACGGTTGCATCGTTATCGACAATCATGGTGCCGTGTCCGTCATCGACAAGCACGCCGCAGTGCCCGTGAGAGGTGAACTCGTCCAGGCAGGTATCGGCCATAATAACAATCTCATCACCAAACTCGGCACGGCAGGCAGCGATAGCCCGGTTCAAAATACCGTTGTCGTCCCAGGCCGCCGAACCTACCTCGTCCTTATCATCGTCAAGCGGAACCCCGAAGAGGTCGATGCATTTAATGCCCGCCTCCACAGCCTGGCGCACGGCGGGAATTAGGGACTCTAGCGTGTGCTGGTACTGGCCGGGCATTGAGGAAATTGGCTGTGGTTCGCTAATGCCGTCGCGCACGAAAAACACCTGAATAAGCTGCTCGGGACGCAGCGCAGTCTCGGCGGTGAGGGCGCGCATCGCGGCGGTGGTGCGCAGTCGGCGGGGTCGTCGGGTAAGAATCATCGACATAACCTTTCACAAAATACTTCTATGTTTAGCGAGATGCATCTAGGCTGAATGCAGCAGTTCAACGGCTGCTAGAGCCAGGGCCTCCGGAGTGGGAGAATCGGCCGTCCTATGGCACAGTCCTAGCTCCCCGCATGTGCGGGCGGTCGTGCGACCGATAGCTGCCACCGGAGGGATTCGTTCAGGGTTAGGGTTCTCCCCCACCAGCTCTTTGAGCCTTGACGGAGCGGTGGCAACAATAACGTCTACCGCGGCGGAATTCGAGCCAATACCGGCACCGGCAATAAGCTCACGCGCATTCACACAGGAGATCTCTCCCGCCTCAAGTACGGAGGCGGTCGCCGGCACCATCTCGTAAACCACCGCACGCACGGCACGGAAGCCTAACCCCACTAGCCCTTCACGCAGAGTTGGGCGGGCGTTTGTCCCTTCAAAGACGAGCACGCTCGCCTGAGCAGAAAGCATATCGTCCCAGCCCAATGCAACAGATTCCGGGGTATTCTGCGGTTTACGCAGACTCTCAGGGATGCCCAGCTCAGGGTTGGCGCCCTCGGTAGGAAATTCTGCGAGCATACCCAGCGCATCCTGCTTTTCAGGCATGAAGTGGGGTTCCAGGCCAATCTCGCGTAGTGCCCGTGCTGTTGCGGATCCCACGCAGGCGATCCGGGTTCCGCCATCGCGCAGTGCCCACGCAAAGGATGTGCCGAAAAGCTCGGCGCAGGAACGCACCGCATTCGCGCTCGTGAAAGTAGCCCAGAGAAAGGCTCCCTCCGCCGCTAAGCTCACCAAGGAAAACAGCGAATACTCGGGCGCAACTGTACGGGGCAGCTGCATGGGCGCAAAATCCACCTGAATCTTCGGAATGCCTCGCTCCGCCGCTAAATCGTTCAAAGCACGCTCAAAAGGCGCACCTTGAACCGCCGTGCGGGTCAACAGAACCCGAGCCACGCTCTATTTCACCTCAAGACCGGCAAGGGCTGCAGCGCCCATCTGAAACAGGTCTTCGGCAACGCGAATACCCAGTCGTTCAGCGCCGGGAACATCAAGCTCACCAGTGGCGGACGTGTGGCGCAAGCTTTCGGTACCGTCAGGCGATGCGACAACTGCTGTGAGCACAAGATCGCCGTCTTTGACGGTGGCATAGGCGCCGATAGGAGCGGCGCATCCGGCCTCAAGACGGCGCAGAAGACGACGTTCGGCAGTGACCTCAAGGTGGGTTTCAAAGTGGTCGGCAGCAATAAGCGCTTCCCCCAGGGTGCGCACAGGCTGGGAAATTTCAGAGTCGAATAAAGTCGCGGTATCGGGGTTAACAAATTCGGTTTCGCGCACCTCAATGGCGAGGGCGCCCTGCCCGGGGGCCGGGAGCATGCGGGAGGGGTCAAGGTATTCGGTAATAACGGATTCTTTGCCGAGACGTTTGAGCCCCGAAACGGCGAGGATGACGGCATCGCAATCACCGGTGTTTTCGGTACCGATTCCACGGTGCGCGGCTTCGTCGGTTTCGGTGCTGTCACGCACGACGACTTGGCGGTTTCCGTGTTCTTCGAGCCCTTTCACGCGGGCTATGCGAGTGCCCACGTTGCCGCGAATATCAACGATTTCAAGGTCGGGGCGCAGGGCATGTACCTGTGCGGCGCGGCGCGGTGATCCGGTACCGACGCGGGCGCCCGTAGGTAGGGTATCGAGGGTGAGGTTATCGCGCGCTACCAGGGCATCGCGCGGGTCTTCGCGTTCAAGAATTGCCGCGATGACGAGCCCGGGGCACGGTTCGGCAGGTAAGTCTTTGAGCGAGTGCACCGCAACATCGACTCCGTCGGGGGTATCACCGTCGAGAAGGCGTTGGCGCAGTGCGGCGGCGAAGACTCCGGTGCCGCCGAGGGTTGCGAGCGGTCCGGTGAGCACATCCCCGTCGGTTTTGACGGTGGTGATGTCAAAGGATAGGGTGCGTTCGGCGCCGTGTTCGCGGGAGTGAGTGTTGAACACCTGAACGATGTGTTCGGCGGCAAGGGTGCTCTGGGTGAGCGCCAAGGCTGAGCCTCGGGTGCCGAGAATATAGGGGTCGCTCATGGTTCTCCTCAGGTTTTATGGGTGCCGTATGTGCGGACTCATCAATACGGTTGGGATGAACCCGCACATACGGCAGCGCTTATACGCGCTCATTGCAGCAGGCGCAGTCTTCCTTAGGGGTGTACTCCGCAATTACAGGTTTTTCCTGACCGCGCAGGGGTTTACAGCAGTCAGGGTCGCATTCGTCGAACCAACCGAGTTCGCCGGATATGGACTCCCCGAAAACGCTTTCGCGCCTGTCGTGATCGGATTCTGCGGGCTCGGCCATACGCTCGACAATCAGGCGGCGCAGCGATTCCACATAGGCGGGGTGCACGCCGGGAGTGGGGGTGCGCACCGCCACGATACCGTGGTTACGGCAGGTTTCCATCGCCTCGGTATCGAGGTCCCAGAGGACTTCCATATGGTCAGAGACGAATCCCAGCGGAACCATAATGATGCCGTCTACGTCACCAGCGATTTTGTCGATGGCGTCGTTAACATCGGGCTCTAGCCAGGGGGTGGAGGGTGAACCGGAACGCGACTGATAGACGAGCTCCCAGTCGATGTTATCCAGAAGGCTCTCGTCCTGTTCACGGATCTTTGCAAGAATAGCGCGCGCCACCTGCAGGTGTTTCTCTACGTAGGCAGAACCGCCCTCGTAGTCGATTCCGCGCGGGCCCGCCTCATTAGCGGCAGAGGTCGGCACCGAGTGGGTGCAGAACATAATGCGAATACGCCCATTCCCTGCGGCCGCCGTTCCGTCAGCAATGCGCTCCGCCACGGTATTGCGAACCTGTTTCAGCCCGTTCTCTAAGCCCTCAGTAAAGGCCTCAACGAACCCGGGCGCATCGAAAAATTGGCGAATCTTATCAATGCGCATGCGGTCTTGAAGACCGAGTTTCTCCAACGCCACGCCGTAGTCTTCACGGTATTGGCGGCAGCTGGAATACCCGGGGTAGGCGCTAGTGGCGAGCACCAGAATATTGCGGTGCCCTTCCTCATAAGCCTGCTGTACTACGTCGGTCACATAGGGTTTCCAATTGCGGTTTGCCCACACGATCGGAATATGCGGCCCACGTTCCTGCATGGCTTCTCGAAGTGCTACCAAAAGTGCACGGTTCTGCTCGTTAATGGGCGAGATACCACCGTTTGCGCGGTAATGGGTAGCGACTTCCTCCAGACGTTCATCAGGTATGCCGCGCCCCGCCGTAACGTTGCGCAGGAAGGGAATCACGTCTTCCTGTCCTTCGGGCCCGCCGAAGGAGGAAAGAATCACCAGGTCATAGGGGGCGGGCACGGCGGTGCGAGAGCGTGTAATACCGCACTCCCCCCGGTACGACTTTAGCGTCTCGGGGGTAAGCACTGCAGGCCCGTTGGAGGCGGTATTTGCGGGGTCTGTAGCGTTCGGGCAAACATCGTCCGGGATGTTCCCGCAGCACCCTGCGCGTACGATCTCACTCACGCGAGCACCTCGGCGACATCGGCGGCGTTCACACGACGACCGGTGTAGAAGGGAATTTCTTCACGCACATGCAGGCGTGCCTCGGTATTGCGGAAGTGGCGCATCATATCGACCAGATCGACAAGTTCGGGAGCCTCAAGGGCGAGTACCCATTCGTAGTCGTTCAAACCGAAGGTTGCCACGGTATTCGCGAGCACCTGCGGGAAGTCGATAGCCTTCATGCCGTGGTTCTTGAGCATTTCGGCGCGGCGTTCGGGATTCATGTAGTACCAGTCGTAGGAACGCACGAAGGGGTATACGCATACCCATGCCTCGGGTGCCTTCTGGCGCGCATAGGCGGGTGCATGGTTGCGAGTGAATTCTGCCTCGCGGTGCACGCCCATAGTCGACCAAACGATGGTGGTCGCGCTGAAGAGCGCGGTACGGCGAATCTTGCGCACGGCTGCCTGCAGCTTTTCGGGAGTCGGCCCGTGGGTCCACACCATAACATCGGCGTTATCGCGCATAGCGGAAACATCGTAGAGTCCGCGCAGCGTTACGCCGTCCGCTTTGAGCTCTTCGATGAGCTGCTCAAACTCGGCGATAGCTTCCGCCGAGGATGCGCTTTCGGCACGCTGCCCGGCACGGGCGAAGACGGTGTACAGGGTATAGTGCAGAGTTTCGCCTTCTTCACGACCGCGTTTGTTCTCATCAGCTGGGGAATGCTGCACGGCATATCCTTTGGGCGCGCCCCCGTACCCGCTTCCATGAGAGCCGTGAGCCGCATTCTGATGTTCTTCGTGAGACATTTTCTTCCTTTCGGTGAAAACCGCCCAAGATTCGCCGGATACGTCGTATTCACCTGCGAGTCTTGACCAGACAAACCTTAGTATGTCTGCGGTTTATGCTCCTCACTCGTGAGGTTTTGTCTTCTGTTTTCTTTGGTTAACACGGTGCCTGCACTGCGCGGGCAGCCGCAAGTATCTTCGTCACTTCGAGGCGCGTTTTTGTGTTATGTGTGCAATGAATTGATCCAGCTGCTCCTGAGTATCGCGCACCACGGCGGCGAGTCCGGACCCTGCGGCCCACGAACCAACCGTGCAGACGGTATCGAGTTCTGCCGCGCGTTCACGGAAAAGCTGCACCCGCTCGCGGTACCCGGGCGTTGAGAGAGGCAGCACGCCGTTCCAGCGAACCACATCTGCATCCACAAGATTTTGGGCGGTAATGGGTACATCGAGCAATTTCGAGGCGTCGCGCAAGGCGAGGGTGATCAGCTGGTCTTCGTCAAGAGAAACGTCGGAGAAGGTACTCTGTTCTCCCCCGCGGCCGTAGGAAAGCCGCACCACGTGGCGGTTCTTACCCGCCTCTTCGGCTACCCACGCCCATTTAGCGGTGGCATGGGTGAGCGCTTTGGCGCGCACGTTTGTCACGGCTTCGGAAACCAGCAGACCCGTACCACGCGGGTTCGAGTTAAGCGCGGGCTGATCGACGACGAGCGTTACGAGAGCGACCTCGGGGCCAGGGTCAATATTAGGCAGAGAACTTCCCTTAATATGCGGTCCGAGCAGACGCGCAGCGGTGGAACCATCGGTAGCAATCACCAAATAATCGGCACCCACCGAGGCAGCTTTCTCACCATCGCTGCGGCGGCGAATTACCACCCATTCATTGGTGATGGGGTCACGATCCACCGCAATCACGCCGCATTCGGGAATGTACCGCACGGGTGCGGGCATCTTCTCGATAAGCTGTTCGATCAGCAGGTGCATGCCCCCAGAAAGCCCGGCGACCTGCGAGCCCGCGGGTGCTTGAGCGCGTATCGCGGCGGAGGCGGCAGCTAGGGACTTATGTTTTTTCAGCCCTTCGCGTAAGCCGGGGATAACGGCATCAATATCGAGCATATCCGGGTGGGTCGAGTACACCCCGGAGACCACGGGCGCAACCAAGTTATCGAGTACTTTTTTACCCATACGGGCACGTACTAGTTCACCCAGCGTCTTTGCGTTGGCTCCAACCGAAGCAGGCAGAACCTTATCCATACGGGCGCGGCGCAAACCGCTTTTACCGAGCACACCGGCCAAAGATTTATCAGAAAGATCACCGGGAATGCCCATAATTCCAGTGCTCGGGGTCTTTCGGGCACCCTGAGGCAGATACAGCCATGAACCGTGGGAGTTAGGATGCACAATCTGGTCACCTAGACCAAGCTCTTTGACGAGGTTTGTCACGGTTGGGGTTCGGGTCGCATAGGATTCCGCACCGGAATCTAGCACCAAACCGGCGACCTTATGCGCGCCGAGGGCGCCTCCCAGATAATCATTCTGGTCTAGGACGGTTACGTTCACTCCGGCATCGGTAAGACGACGCGCCGCCAACAACCCAGATATGCCGCCGCCGACTACGATGGCGCTTGGTGCATGATGATTCTTGTGCTGATGTACCATATTCATCCCCGTTAATGTTTCGGTTCTAACTGCCTCTCTTAAGAGTATCCGTTTTATGGGCGTCGGGTGCGTTCGTGAAGATATGTCACTAGGTCGGTGAGCACCTGCGGGTCCGTTGTGGGCGGCACCCCGTGCCCCAGGTTCACGATATGGGCGGGGGCGCTCGCCCCGGCGGCGAGTACCTCGTCCGCGTGAGCATATAGAGTCTCACGCCCAGCAGCTAAAAGCGCGGGATCGATATTCCCCTGAAGCGGCACCGCACCGTTGAGCCTGCGGTTTGCCTCATCAAGGGGCAGGCGGTAGTCCACCCCGATCACATCGGCACCGGCCTCATGCATGGCGGGCAGCAGCTCGGCGGTTCCGGTACCAAAGTGGATGCGCGGCACCCCAAATTCTTCGACCATACTCAAGGCGGTGGCGGAGTGTTCCTGCACATACCGGCGATAGTCTGCTTCACCCAACGAACCAGCCCAGGAGTCGAAGAGCTGCACGGCGGATGCACCCGCCTCAATCTGAGCCCGCAAAAACTGCCCCGAGGTGCGCGCGGCCCACTGCGCCAACTCGCGCCAGGCAACGGGGTCGGCATGCATCATGGTGCGGGGACGCAGGTGATCGCGGGAGGGACCGCCCTCAACCATATAGGCGGCAACGGTGAAAGGTGCACCCGCAAAACCAATGAGAGGGGTGGAACCGAGCATGTCGACGGTTGCTGCGACTGCCTCACGAATAGGGTCAAGTGCCGTATCGGTCAGTTCGGGCAGGGAACGCACTTCATCAAGCGTGCGCACGGGATGTTCGAGTACGGGACCGCGACCGGGCACAATATCGACATTCACGCCCGCGAGTTTCATGGGGATGACGATATCCGAGAAGAAAATACCGGCATCGACTTTGTGACGGCGCACCGGCTGCACGGTGATCTCGGCGGCAAGTTCGGGTGTCAAACAGGCATCCAGCATGGGAATTCCCTCGCGCGCCTTGCGGTACTCGGGCAGCGAACGCCCCGCCTGGCGCATAAACCAGACCGGACGATGCTCAGACGCGCGCCCGGTGAGCGCCTGCAGCATCGGAGAATCGACGGCTTGAGCGGCACGCAGCGGGTGAGATGCGCTCAGGCGCGACAGCTGCGCCTCGGTCAGCAAATCACGCTGGCGATCTCTCGGGTGATTACCCACTGTAGAGCGCGACTGCTGAGAATCTGCACCATTGGCGGCTCGCTGGGGCTGCTGGGTTTCGGTCATACCCTCTAGTTTGACAGGTTTTCGCGCCTGTTTTTATGACACGGTGTCATAAAGTACCCCTTCGTAACCTTTATAAATTTTGGTGTAGGGTTACCTTATTTTTAAAGCTGTTTTAGCTATCTCAAAATTTATTTACCCTAAGTTTTTATACACCGGTCCTTTGCTGGGCCTTGTTGGGCACAGTTCGGGAGCTTTTCACACAAACTCACATTATTGGGAGCCAGCTCACGTTAGGTTACACTCACCGACTAAAAATGTGTTTATGATTATTGTCTAGTGGCTACGTATTCATTTGTTGCATCACACAGGATCATCGATCTCACCACCGTCGCTCTACTGAGCAACGGTGCAGCTGGCATACCCGAGCTTTTTCGTACCGAAACCGCGCAAAACTTGGGCGTTACCGGCACTATTGTGCTGGCAACCTGCAACCGCCTCGAAATTTATGTGCAGCTCTCGGTGGCCGAGCATTTAGGCCCCGTAAGCGATATGCTCTACGCCGAGATTGCGCAAAAATCTGAACTCGATGCAGAACTTATTGCAGACAGTTTTGAAATCTATGAAAACCTTGAGGCCGCCAAACATCTCTTTACAGTGGCATCCGGGTTAGAGTCCGCCGTGGTCGGCGAGCGCGAAATCGCCGGACAGGTGCGCCGTGCCCTTGCCTCCGCCCAAGAAGAAGGGGCGGTTCCCGGGGAGCTTGTACAGCTTTTCGAGCATGCGGCACACACTGCCCGTCAGGTTGGGCAACACACCACTATCGGATCACAGGGACGTTCCATCGTCTCGGTCGCCCTGGATTTGGCGGATGCAGTCGCTGAGAAAGACTGGAAAACCCGCCGTGCTCTCGTCTTTGGAACGGGTGCCTACGCGGGTGCTACTATTGCAGCCCTGCGTGAACGCGGATGCGAAGACATTTGGGTTAACTCCCGTTCGGGCCGCGCCCCGGAGTTTGCCGCAAAACGCGATGTTCGCGCGGTTCCCAAAGGTGAAACGTATAAGGCCATGGAACAGGCGGATGTGATTGTTGGCTGCTCGGGCGGATCTGACCCGCTCTCCCCCGCCGAAATTCCACCGGGTCATCATACGATCCTCGACTTGGCGCTCTCCCGAGATTTTGACCCCGCCATTGCGGATCTGCCGCAAGTGGAACTTATTACCTTAGAGTCCGTGCGTTTAGCCGCCCCCGAAGAAACTGAGGAGGCGGTCGCTACCGCCGAGCGCATCGTCGAGTCTGAGACTCAGGCCTTTGCTGCACGGCAAAAGACCCGCAATATTGATTCGGCGATCGTGGCGCTTCGTTCTCATACTATGGAGGTGCTGGACGAAGAGCTCGATAAGGTACGCAGCCAATTCGGTTGTACAGCCGCCACCGAGCAGCTCGAACTTGCAATGCGCCGCATGGTGAAGTCCCTTCTGCACACCCCCACGATACGCGCGAAACAGCTCGCAACCCAGGGGCGAACCTCCGACTACATTGCGGCACTCGAAACGCTCTACGGAATCACCATCGACGACCGCTAATTGCGGGATAATCTTCTGCACGCTGAGCTTTATTCCACCGCAGCCCTAAGCCACAGGCGAATCATGCGCGCATCCTTACGGCATCCGTCTGGCAGGCACGGTACACTAAATCCAGAAGAAAACACCGCTGACGGCTTGAAGGGTCATCATGGAAATCAAAATTGGCATTCGTCACATTAGCCGCGAAGTTACGCTCGAAACCAAGGAAAGCGTAGAGACTATCCGCACCAAGGTAGCCGACGCCATTACGAACGGTTCCCTCCTTGAGATCACCGACGATAAGGGAGCAACCACCCTCGTACCCGGTGAGCAGATCGGTTATGTTGAACTCGGCTCCGAAGAGAAGCGCCGCGTTGGGTTCGGTGTCGGCGCCTAACAGCAGGGGTACACCCAATAATTTTTACGAAGCCCGCATTCACGGTTTTGCCGTATGAATGCGGGCTTCGAGCGTTCCTATGGCAGTACGCATACTCGACATATCGACCTGTAAGGGTGCATCTGACGCCAAGACGGGTTAAGATTTAAGGGTTAAGTGGATGCCCGGTCGTTCTTGATATACCAGACACCGCGTCTTTCCGAGAGCCTGAGTTCTTTTACAGCAGGTACATCTTCAAGAGCTCGGCTTCGGAACATGAATTTCCCGCGATCGGCTTCCTTCACCTCGCGCCAGCCCGGCGTTGTGAACACATCTGCTCCCCGCAGTACTCGGGCAGCTACACGGCATAACACCTGTGCACACTCACGCACAGGTACGGGTGCGGCGCAAACCGCCCGATCAGGGCAGGAAGATATGAGATGACCGACGCTCAAAACGCGACGACCGATGAGGCCCAGCCTTCCTCAACACCACAGTCTTCCCCCAAGTCCTTTGCCGACTTTGGGGTCCGCCAAGATATTAGCGATGCGCTTGCCGCCGTGGGCATTGTGAGCCCCTTCCCCATTCAGGAAATGACCCTGCCGGTCGCACTCGCCGGGCACGACATTATTGGGCAGGCAAAAACCGGTACCGGTAAAACCCTCGGGTTCGGTCTCCCCACGATTCAACGTGTGGTGGGCCGTGACGACGATCAGTGGGGTTCGCTGCAGAAACCAGGGGCACCTCAGGCGCTTATCTTGGTACCCACCCGCGAACTTGCAATTCAGGTGGGCAACGATTTAGCGGTAGCCTCTAAACTGCGCAACGCCCGCGTGGCAACCCTGTACGGCGGTGTTCCCTACGAGCCTCAGGTCGAGCAACTCACCAAGGGGCTGGAAGTTGTGGTCGGCACTCCCGGGCGCCTGATCGACCTGTACCAGCATGGTGCGCTCACCCTCACCCAGGTTAAGACGGTGGTGTTGGATGAGGCCGATGAGATGCTCGACCTAGGCTTTTTGCCTTCCGTCGAAAAAATTATGGGATACCTGCCCACCGACCGCCAGACCATGCTGTTCTCCGCGACAATGCCTGGCCCGGTGATCACGATGGCGCGCAAATACATGACTAAGCCCATGCATATTAGCGCGGCAGACCCGGAAGATCACGCCAAGACCAAGGCCTCGATTCGTCAGGTGGTTTACCGCGTGCACCATATGGATAAGGACGAAATGCTCGGCCGCATCCTGCGTGCTCATGGACGTGGACGCACCGTGATCTTCACAAAGACCAAGCGCGATGCCGCGCGCGTTGCCGATGAGCTTATCGCGCGCGGATTCGCCGCCGCTCCCCTGCACGGCGACCTCAACCAGGGCGCTCGCGAGCAGGCTTTGCGTGCTTTCCGCAACGGCAAGGTGGATATTCTGGTGGCGACCGATGTTGCGGCTCGCGGTATTGATGTGGAAGACGTGACCCATGTGATTAATCATCGCGTGCCCGAAGACGAGAAAACCTATCTGCACCGCACCGGGCGTACCGGCCGTGCGGGTCATGAGGGTACCGCCGTAACCTTCGTGGATTGGGAGGATATTGCCCGGTGGCGCCTCATTAACGATGCGCTCGACCTAGGCGTTTCCGACCCAGTGGAAACTTATTCTTCTTCTGAGCATCTGTTCTACGACCTGGATATTCCGCCGGGAACCAAGGGCCGCCTGCCGCGTTCCGAGCAGACCCTCGAAGGTTTGGATGCGGAGCACCTTGATGATTATGGCGAATCGCGCTCTTCACGGGGTAGCTCCCGTTCCTCTCGGGGTTCGCGTTCAGGTTCGCGCGGTTCTAAATCCCGCGGCTCCCGCGGCGGTTCCCGCAAGGCAAAGTCCGAAAAGCGCGGGGAGGCTTCATCTTCGAAGGATACTGCGCCGAAACGTGAACGCCGCCCGCGCCGCCGCACCCGACGCGTTGAGGGTGAAGCCGTTGAGACGCGTACCGAGAAAACCGCGGGGAAATCCGCCGAGAAAAAATCGGCTAAGAAATCCGGCTCTGCCAAGGATGGCTCGGTTGAGAAAACAGATTCTCAAGGCTCGTCGCGCCGCCGCAGCCGTCGCCGTTCCGGGAATATGGGCAAGGCAGACTCGACTGCAGCTAAGAAAGCGGGTCGAAAAAAGTCTGATGCCGCATCGGGTGAGGAGTAAATAGCGAGTGAGCGAAGCAGTATCCTCCGCCGATACATCTGTGCCCAAACGGTCGGGCACCGGCGATGTTCCAGTTTTCGATCCGAATGGTTCATCGCTGGTGGTTCAGGCCGATAATCTGGCGTATCTGAGCGAGCTGCCAAGTGCCTCGTTCACTGTGATCTACATTGATCCGCCGTTTAATACCGGCAAAACTCAAACTCGGCGTACCCTCAAAACCGCCCCCGCTGCAGACGGCGAAGAACAGGGTAAAGGTAACGGTAATCGTACCGGTTTTCAGGGCAAAAGCTACACGAGTGCCCTGCAAACCCTTGCGAGTTATCACGATGCTTTTGAGGACTACTGGGCGTTCTTAGAGCCGCGTATTAGGCAGGCTCACCGTCTGCTCACAGAGGATGGCACCCTCTACCTGCACCTCGATTGGCGTGAAGTTCACTACGCCAAGGTCATGTGCGACATGATTTTTGGGCGCGATTGTTTTATCAACGAGATCATTTGGGCCTACGACTACGGCGCAAAATCGACAAAGCGCTGGCCCACTAAGCACGACAATATCTTGATGTACGTTAAGAACCCGCAGGAATACTACTTCAATGCGGATGCGGTAGACCGCGAACCCTATATGGCACCCGGTCTGGTGACCGAAGAGAAAGCGGCGCGCGGAAAACTCCCCACCGATGTGTGGTGGCATACGATCGTTTCGCCCACGGGTAAGGAAAAGACCGGGTACCCCACGCAAAAGCCGCTGGGTCTGCTCAAGCGGATGATTGCTGCTTCATCACGCCCGGGCGACTGGGTGCTGGATTTCTTCGCTGGTTCCGGTACCACCGGTGCGGCTGCGGCGGCTCTGGGGCGCAGGTTCGTGTGCGTGGATCAGAACCCGCCCGCGATTGAGGTTATGGCGAAACGCCTGAACGTGGATGCCGAATCGTTTGCCGACTACCGCGGTGTGCCGCGCGGTGCGGCGGTGCTTTTTACTCCGCATCGTCACGTGGGGGTTCGCGGGGGTACCTCTCGGGATGCGCTCACGGCGGCATCGCGGCGCGCGCTGGCGGCGCAGAGTGAGAAGATTCGGGAGCGTGTGAAGCCTATTGACGGGGCGCACAGCCAGTTTGTGCGGCATCCTTCGACCGATGTTTTGGAACGCGAGCTGCGCGCCCAGGCCCGCGAAAAACTGCGTAAAGACCGCAAACGCCACGAGCTGACGAAGAAGCGGAAACAGGTCAAGGAGACGGCGGCGTCTTCATAGCGGACTGACCCGGCGTATGCCGTACACTTTGCTGCATCTTCGTAGGGTTTAACCGTACGATATGCGGCAAAGTGTACGACTTACAGTGATTACTTTAGTTGTCGGCGGCGAGCTCGTCACGTGGGATAAGGTCGCCCGCAAGGATATCGGCAAGTAGTTTTTCCTGTGCTGGTTCCAAATGCACCAGGTGGGTGAGGACGCACAGAAGTTCCTTGAATTCTGTGGTCCATTCACTCGGCCAGCTCTGTTGCACGATATCGTCAAGAGGTGAGCTCTTACGACCGATAGGTTTCTTCAAGCGGTACTTAGCCCAAAGACCGATAGTCTGCTGACCTCCCACCGTGTAATCGAAAACCGCTTTTTCAACGTTGCTCCACCGGCTGGCACCAAAAGTTATTTCACCGTGAATGTCATCTTCACCCAGTGTAAAGGTGGGTTTCTTCTCGGGCATAGCCCCACCCATACTCTTTTCGTACACAGGCATGGAGTACAGTCCGTCAGTCGGTTTATCAGTCACCCGAGTCATACCAGGAAGTGGCTCACCTCGTTCACCGTAAGTATGCAGCCACACCACGTACTTACCCAGCTGTACCGCGCGAAACCACAAGTCGGGATCTACGGTCAGAGGAACACGAATACCAGCCTGTTGCAGTTCGGCGTCGAAAGTACGTACATAGCCCGGGTGCCCTGTAATCCCTGCTAGGTAGTACACCAGCTCTGCGGGGGTGTGTTCGCCAAAGCGCGCGGTAAGTAAACGTTCTGCTTCGCTCGTGAGGTTAGGCTTGCCAACGGTGTTCAGGACAGGATGTGCTCGGCCGCCACGATTATTGAAAGCATTCATATCGGGGATAAGCGCGCTAAAATATAGCCCTGGTCCTTCTTGAGGATTCCGTGCATGTTGCTCCACAATAAAGATTTGATCCGGCACACGATGCTCCCACAGACGTGGTGAAGGCATATGGATCATCCGGGAGTCAGCTATAAGGTACTGCCTACCAAATGATCTATAACCTACTGAAACTATATCTGGAACTGTGGGAAATGGGTCGCGAATAATTTGTTCATTTAAGCTTTCTTGGCTTCCCTGATATGTGTCATGTCCTGGAAGCGGTTTCTTCCCCACTGTTATTCCAGTGTCTCGTGTCTCCTTAAACCTTTCAGCGCGTATATCTAAATCATTACCTTCAACCAGCTCATGCCAGCGTTCTTGCAGAACCGACTCTGACGGCGCATAAACCCAGGTTTTATTCGGCTTCACGCCGGGGAATCGGCTGGCATAAAAATCAGGAAGTTCAGGATAGCTATCCCAGTCGCTCACAGTTATTGGCATAAATTTATCGCTCCAACCCGAACGCACATCAGCAAATTCAGGAGAGCGCAGATCTAGTTTCGCTAGTGCCTCCATTTTCTGCTGGAAGGTACCGTGCAAAGCAATATATTTTAGGTCAGCCGGAGTATTTTCGTCAGTATCCGGCTCTCGCACAAAAAGCGCGATAGTGACCGGAGTTTCAATCGCAAAGACAGCATTCTTCTGCGGGGGACGTTTACCTTCCGGAGTCACGTTAATAATCCACCCTCGGCTAGATTTACGGCGAATATATTCGCGCATACCCGAGAAGCCGGGACCGCTCAAGTACCCGTCAGCAGTAATGAAACAGACTACACCTGCACGGTTGAGTGTATCTTCGAAATCGCGCCGTGAGTTCTCAAAAACCTTCCAGAACGCCCAACGCCAAAAATAGACGTAGAGGTTCTTGAGAACATACTCATATTTCCCCATTCCAGCAGCACGAAAATCATCTAACAGCGGTTTTTCAGATGAGCCACCATCTTCTATCCATCCGCCTTTTCCTTCCGCTTTATCTTTATACGGCGGATTACCAATGCACACTTGAATAGGTACTTCACGTTTCACCCTATTCGCACGATTCGATTGATCGGCCAACAGGCGCAGAGTATTCCCTGTCATCGGGCGATTGCGCGCCGTTGGGTTACCCAATGTATTCGTGACATAAAGGTTCAGCCCCTCCTCGGGCAGTTCACCTCCCAGTTCACGCAAAGTTTCTGAGATACGAAGCTCTGCTACCGAAAAAGGACCAGATTGCAGCTCAAAACCATAGAGGTTTTTTGCTAGACGGGTCAGGGCATCTGAACGGTCGCCGGGGTCAAGGTTCTCGTCATAAGCGACCGCACGCAAAACAGCCAAAGGATAGGTTCCGGTACCCATCGCCGGGTCGATCACTGAAACCCCTTTATCGGCAAACCCGTGAGGTTTATTAAGATACTGGCGTAATGCCTGATCGGTGAGTCGAACCATTTGATCGACAACTTCGACTGGGGTGTAGTAACTGCCAGTTTTCTTGCGCTGCTCCGGGTCATAGATACTCAAAAAGTGCTCATATAGATGCAGATAAACATCTGCTTTACCGCCCGAAATATGTTCCCACGAGGTTACCGAAAGCACTCGTACAATAATCGCAAGTACATTGTGTAAGGCGCTGTCTTCATCAAGGTGGTCTGTGAGCAGATTCAGTGCATTACCCAGCAGTCCATGATTGGACTTTAACCTGTTCGCCATATAGTGCAGGGTATTAATGTCGAGTTCTAGGCCTTCCGAAATAGCTACAACAAGTGCAAAGACCACAGTCTGCGCGAAACTATCGGCGAATTCCTCATCAGTAGCACCTGGAGATAAAGTCTCACGCCAATCGGTGCGTAGTCCGATGAGTGAAGGCGGTACGGGTTCATCGTACCCTTGGTCTTTTGCCCTCTTTTTAGCGGCTTCATGGACTTTCTTCTGCGCGGTTAAACCCAACAGAATCTCTTCCCGTAGCAAGACGGCTAAAGGTGCCAAGGTTTTCACTAGTTTATCCGCGCTAGTGATGGGGTTAGGCTCCCAGAATAAAAAGCTTTGTAAAATACTCTGTAATGATGGGGTCGCGGTAAACGGTCCCTTATGTTTTACAAAATCGGAAGTGTGAATATAGGCGATTTCACTTTCACGACCATCAGTCGTGACCGGTACCAATTCACCATACCGGTAGAGTCTCCACTCACGACCATTGGTATAGAGCAGGTTTGGCAGGTTCTTAAGTTTCTGCCACTGTTTATATTCATGACTTTTCTTAGTAAAAGTTGCTGGGTCAATGCTCTTTGAGGGAGCTTTCAGCTCAACGTGACCAACAAGTAGGCCATTGACCTTGATGCCAAAGTCCGGGCGGACTGTACCAGATTTTTTGTTACCCCCATCCGCGACCGTGATAGAGGTTTCGCGGACGAGAGTAACGCTGAGATTGTGCAAGTCGCCGAAGCCTTTAAGGAAGTGAGAAACCGGGGTGGTCAGTTGGGCCTCAGGCTCGCCTTCGTTTCCCTCTAGGTTTTTCTTCACATCCTTGCCAAATTCGACCACCAAATTGTCGAAATCCAACACGTTACTTACTTTCGGTATGGGGTTATAGAACGCTCTTTTGTAAGAGCGCATGCCTGTTTTAGTCTACAGGACTGTCTCTTTCAACTTTGCGCACAAGGTCAAATATATTCCCAGGTAGGGTAAAACCCGTACACTTTGCTGCATCTTCGTAGGGTTTAACCGTACGATATGCGGCAAAGTGTACGACTTACAGTGATTACTTTAGTTGTCGGCGGAGAGCTTTAGCTGCGAATCTGGGCGCGGATCGCCTCAACAGTTTCGCGGGCAGTGGTATTCTCCCCCAGCTGGTTTGGTTTGCCCGCGCCGTGGTAGTCGCTGGAACCTGTCACCAAAAGCTCGCGATCGCGCGCAAATTCCAGCAGACGCGCACGGTTCGGCTCAGAATTTTCGCGATGGTAGACCTCGATCCCGGCGAGGCCCGCATCCGCCATCTGCCCCAGGTATTCAAGCGGCAGCGCAGGCCCACGATTTTCACTCATCGGATGCGCCACCACCGGCACGCCACCCGCCGCGAGCACCAGCCGGGTCGCCTCCAGTGGGTCCATGCTCTCTTGCGGCACATAGTAGGGTGAGCCCGCATAAAGAATACGACCGAACGCCTCCTCACGGCTGGCGACGATTCCGGCGGCAATCAGCGCATCTGCAATATGGGGGCGCCCCACCGATGCATTCTCTTCATCCGTCTGTTCCTGCACATGCTCCCAGGTGAGCGGGTAGTCTGCGGATAGCAGCTCAACGATGCGCCGTGCCCGCCCCGCACGCGAGCGCCGAATTTCCTCAACTCGCCGCGCCAACTCGGAGGATTGCGGGTCATACCCGTAGGCCAGCAGATGCACGCTCTTAGTACGCTCTCGTCCCTGCTCATCGCAGTACGTGTACCGGCACGAAAACTCGGCACCGGGCAGAAAATCCAGCCCGTACTCCCCCGCCAGCTCGGCCGCCTGCGACCATCCGCACGCGGTGTCATGGTCGGTAAGCGCGAATCCTGTCAGTCCCGCCTTACGAATAAGCGGAATTAATTCGATAAGCGGCTGAGTACCATCAGAAATTGCGGAGTGAATATGCAGATCGTAACGTTCGGTCATAGTTCTAACTCTAGCGCACCCTACGTTCGCCTCACCCGCGATAGCGCCTTGCTCAAGGCGATTTCCCGCGGAAAATAGCGGCGGTATACCGGCGATTTCTCGCGGCGCGTGGGATAGAATACAACTATGACTGAAAATACGAAGAAGAGCACCGGAGCTCCAACAACAGATCACCGCGATACCCCCAAAGCATCAGCTTTTCAGGAGTTCATCGCATCAAACTGGGAGCCCGCTGCCGATGATGGCTATACCCGCGAACGCGTTGCCGATTTTGCGGCGCAACGTCGTAAGAAGATTTCCCAAAAGTTCCCGGGTGAGCGTCTGGTTCTGCCCGCAGGACCGCTGAAGGTTCGCTCGAACGATTGCGATTACCGTTTCCGCCCGCATTCGGCGTTCGCGCACCAGACTGGGTTGGGTGTTGATCATGAGGCTGACGCCGTGCTGGTCTTTGAACCTGTGGACGAGGGCACCGGCGATAACGGCTCGAACCATGAGGTTACCCTGTATTTCCGCCCGTTAGCTGGCCGTGATACCACACAGTTTTATGCGGATGCGCGCTACGGCGAGTTCTGGGTTGGTCCGCGCCCCACGCTCAAGGAGTTTTCAGAGCGTTACGGTGTGCGGACGAAGGACCTTTCGGAGCTTGAAGTTGCGATCACGAAGAACGCCGGGGCTCAGGCGTTGGGCGGGGTGCGTATTCGACTGGTGCGTGAAGTTGATCCTTCCATTGATGCGCTGGTTGATACTTCCCGGTATAACACGGGCGTTGCGCTGGAGGAATCCGATAAGCTCGATTCCGAGCTGACGGTGGCGCTCTCTGAGGCCCGCCTGATTAAGGATGAAATCGAGGTTGAGAACCTGCAGCGTTCGGTTGATATGACGGTTAAGGGCTTCGAGGAGGTCGTGCGTGAGCTTCCGAAGGCGGTGGCGCATCATCGTGGTGAGCGCGTGGTGGAGACAGCGTTTTTCTCGGTGGCACGTACCGACGGCAACGACCTGGGCTATGACACGATTGCGGCGTGCGGGAATAACGCGACGATTCTGCACTGGATTCGCAATAACGGCACCGTGGATGAGGGCAAGCTGCTGCTGCTGGATGCCGGTGTTGAGGACGATACCCTGTACACCGCCGATGTAACCCGCACGTTCCCGGTGAACGGCAAGTTCACCGAGGTTCAGGCGAAGGTCTATAACGCGGTGTTGGATGCTGCGGATGCAGCGTTCAAGGTCGCTGTGCCGGGTCGTAAGTTCCATGAGATTCACGATGCCGCGATGGAGGTGCTGGCGCATCGTCTGGAGGAGTGGGGACTGCTGCCCGTTTCGGCTGAGGTTTCTTTGACGGTTGAGGGTGGTCAGCATCGCCGGTGGATGCCGCACGGCACCAGCCACCATTTGGGTTTGGATGTGCACGACTGCGCGCAGGCGAAGGCGGAGCTGTACACCGGCGCAACTTTGGAGCCGGGCATGGTCTTCACGATTGAACCCGCGCTGTACTTCAAGGATGAGGACTTGTCTGTTCCTGAGGAGTACCGCGGCATCGGTATCCGCTTGGAAGATGACGTGCTGTGCACCGAGGACGGCAATGTAAACCTCTCGGCGGCACTGCCCCGCACGGTTGAAGAGATTGAAGCGTGGATGGCGAAGCTCGCCCAGTAGTCTCTTACTTTCACAGACGGAAAGTCCCCGCAATCAGTACAGTACTGGCTGCGGGGACTTTTCCGTTGTGTCAGATGCCTCTGTGGCGTTGGACGCTAGTCTTCCTTGACTCCCTTGGGCTTAGGAGTCTCACGAGTTGGGGCCTGCCGGATAGTTTTGGCGTATTCTTCCGGATCGTCAATGCGCAGACCGAACCGCTGTGCCGCTTGCGTCTGAGACTTGTGCTCGCGGGTGTCGGCGGCGGGCGAAGACTGCTCAGAAGAATCGTCGGACTGGGTTTGCTGCTTGGCAGTCTGTGATGCAGCGGCTTGTGTCGCTTGGGAATCCCCACCGGCTGGGCTTTGCCACGGAATCTCCTGTGCCGCTGTACCCTGTTGTCCGCCCGCATCCGCTTGCTCGGGATTCGGGTTCTTGGCAGCGCTATCGCGGTTTTCGGTGTAGCCACCTTGCTGATCCGTCACAGTCGACGGGGTGCTCGGAGCCTGCGAAGATTCACCGGCAGACGTTGGTGTATAAGAGACATAGGGGCTGGCGGCATGGGGCAAGCCGGTACCTGCACTCGGCGTTCCCGAGGATGCCGAAGCTACCGCCTTCTGAAACAGCGGGTTCGCCGAGAGGATGCGCCGCGCCTCCGAAGAATAATCACTCAGGGCGTAGACTATGGTGCGTTCCGGGACTGCCTCGCCGCGCATCGGGTAGCGACCGGAACCGCCGCGGCGAAGCTCAAAAATTTTCCAGACGACAAAGACCGCAACGGCGATCGGCACGGCTGACGAGGCGGCAGCCCAGAAGTTCGTGCCCGCGGTGGAAACTAACGCTGAGTAGAACAGGCCCGCAAGAATACCCTGGATAAGAGCGACCAGAAGCGGACGGCCGTACCCCTGCTGGGTGGGGTATTCGACCTGTTTGAGTCCTTCGTTCACCAGGTAAAGCGCAGTGATAGGGTAGTTCGCGGCGGCAAGCACATCAAAAGCGGCGAAGGCTTCTTCACGGCGGCTAAAGGCTGCCACGGGTTCACCCTGAGGCATAAGCTGCCCGTTAGCCTGCGCCAGGCGAGACGCTAAATAAGAAGACGGTGGCATATTGGGAGGCATCTGAGTCATGCCCTATATTTTACCGGCAGAGGGCCTGCAGGCGGCGGGATATTTGCGATGGGCTTAGTTCCCCACGCATAGAAAAATTTTGCGCATCGGTTAGGGCCTGCAGCCCCACACCGGTCATGACTCGCAGCATGCCTAAAGCACTGGTGAAGTGCGTATTCGGGGTTCACAGCGTACCCTAGATAGAGTGAGCAATACTAAATTCAGCGCCCCCAGCAAAATTTATATCGCCCGCCTGCTCGGTCTTGATGTCTTCGACCCCTTCGGTGATCGCCTCGGTCGCCTGCGTGATGTAGTCGTACTCAAGCGCGGTTTTGGCGCGGCGCTGGCGGCTGGTGCTCACCTGCGCAAAGGCAGCGAACCCGTGGTCGTGGGCATCATTATTGAGGTGCTCGGCAAAAAGCGTGTCTTCATGCCAATGACTCGTGTGCGCAGCATCGACGCCTCACAAATTATTTCAACCGGGCTCGTGAATCTGCGCCGCTTTGAACAGCGCAACTCCGAGACTCTGGTTGTGGGCGAACTTTTCGACCGCCGTGTGCGCCTGCTCGACGGCAGCGGGGATGCCGTGATCGAAGACGTCGCCATTGAACAGCGCCGCAACGGTGATTGGGGCGTTACCGAACTTTTCGTATCCCGTGTGAGCAGTTCCAGCGGGTGGCGCCGCCGCTCCAAAGAAACCCTGGTGGTGGACTGGGACCAGGCGATGCTCTCCACCGAGCTGGAGCCGCAGGCCGCAACCGCTTTCGTGGCGAACCACGAAAATTCTAAACCTGCCGACCTTGCCGATGCGATCCACGAGATGAACGATAAACGCATGGTCGAAATCGCGGCGGAGCTTCAGGATGAGCGCCTGGCGGACGTGCTTCAAGAGCTGCCCGAAGAGGACCAGGTACAAATTCTTTCCTACCTAGCAGACGAACGCGCCGCGCAGGTGCTCGAAGAGATGGAACCGGATGATGCCGCCGACCTTCTGATCGAGCTTGACGACGTGCAGCGTGAAAAGCTGCTCGAACTCATGGAACCGGATGAGGCAGACGATGTGCGCCGCCTGCTCGAATATGACGAGGGCACCGCCGGTTCGCTCATGAACCCGGTACCGATTATCCTCTCCCCCGAAGCCACAGTTGCCGAGGCGCTGGCGCATATTCGCGCCGAAGAAATCTCGCCCGCGATGGCTGCCGCGGTTTTGGTGGCCCGGCCGCCCCTCGAAACGCCGACCGGCAAATATTTGGGGCTGGTGCATATGCAGCAGCTTTTGCGGGTGCCGCCGAGCGAATCGATTGGCCACATTCTAGACACAGACACCGAACCGGTCTCTGACCAGGCAAGTCTTGCGGAATTAGCGCGCGTACTCGCCGCCTACGACTTGACCATTATCCCCATCGTGAACGAATCTCACCGCCTGGTCGGTGCGGTCACGATTGACGACGTACTCGATGCGCTCCTGCCCGAAGACTGGCGCACATTCGACGACGGAACCCCCGTACGAAAGGTAGGGCGACGCTTTGTCTGATCAGAACCGCCGCAACGAAAACCTGAAGCACGAGGAAAATCCGAGGATCGATAAAGCGCGCATCCTCAAAGACCGTCTCGAAAAGAAATACGCCGAACGCAGCCGCGACACCCGGGAAACCAGCAGGAGCGGTAACCGCGCTGAGTCTCAACTGAGCACCCCGGCAGAGCGCAAGAACAAGCTTTTTGCGTACAACCCGAACCCGGACGCTTTCGGACGTATGACTGAGGCGTTCGCCCGGTACATGGGTACACCTCAATTTTTGCTGTGGATGACCGTCTTCTGTGGAGTGTGGCTGGGCTGGAATACGCTTGCCCCCGAAGAGCTGCAGTTCGACCCGCGAAGCCTCAACTTCACCTTGCTCACTCTGATGCTCTCATTGCAGGCATCCTACGCCGCTCCCCTGCTGCTGTTGGCGCAGAACCGGCAGGATGACCGCGACCGCGTGGTTGCCTCCGAGGACCGCAAACGCGATCAGCAAAACCTTGAGGAGACACAGTATTTGACGCGCGAGATCGCTTCGCTGCGCATCGCCCTGCGCGAGGTTGCTACCCGCGACTTCGTACGCAGCGAGCTTCGGGATATTTTGGAAGAGCTGAAATCTATTCAAGAAGAGCAGGAACGCCAAGCCGAACAGCTGCAGGATATTGGCGACGATATCGAAGAACTTGAAGATGCGGACGGGGAAGAAAACGCCGAGGCTGAGAGTCACACTGCTAATACCGAAAATTCTCCTGACACCAAGGCACCAACGGCGCATAAAGGCGAACGACCCACATCCTAAAGCGTGTTCTGCAACCCAGTTAAGCTCTTAAGCTCGCAGAACACCAGCCTAGACAAATAATGCGCAAACGCGCATGATAGTAGCACCGCAGCCAACCATCTACGCGGCGGTGTTTTTATCGCCCGGTGCGGCATCGTCACCGCGACGATATATACCCTCTTATGAACGCGCTGAGGAGATACCATGAGTAGCCCTAACGCCACACCGCACGATCGTTCCCGCGAAAACGAACCGGCGCCCGATAATCCCCTGGAGGATGCGCTCTGGGCGGCGCTCGCGCGAGTGGAAGACCCCGAGTTGCGCCGTCCTATCACCGAACTTGGCATGGTGGAATATGCCCGGGTTCTCGCCGAAGAAGACAACCCGCAGCGGCACTATGCCCAGGTGAAAGTTCTGCTGACCATTGAGGGATGCCCGCTCAAGAACACAATCGACGCCCAAGTGCGCGAGGCGGCTGCCGCCGTCACCGGTATCGATCGCGTGCAGCTTGAGCTTGGTGCTATGAACTCCGAACAGCGCGGCGCCCTCAAATCCCGGCTCAAGCCCGAACGCACCAATCCCTTTACCGCGCCCGGATCGCTCACCCGCATCTTCGGGGTGGTTTCCGGTAAGGGAGGCGTGGGGAAATCCTCCATGACCGCAAATCTCGCGGCGGCGTTTGCTTCGCGGGGTCTTGCCGTCGGCATTATCGACGCGGATGTGCACGGCTTCTCGATCCCGGGACTCATGGGCATTACGGAAGCCCCCACCCGACTGGATGACCTCATTATTCCCCCGACCGTAGACGTTCCTGCCTCGGTACGGGGTAAAGACGATACGGGCGGGCACGAGTTGGCGGCTGGCGCATCCGGCGGTTTTGTGAAAGTTATTTCGATTGGCATGTTTCTCAAAGATAATCAGCCCGTCGCCTGGCGCGGGCCGATGCTGCACCGGGCGCTTGAACAGTTCATTCTTGACGTCCACTTTGGCGCGCTCGATGTTCTGCTGCTTGATCTTCCCCCGGGTACTGGCGATATTGCGATCTCAATGGCACAGCTGCTTCCCAACGCCGAGTTGATTCTGGTCTCCACCCCGCAGCATGCGGCGGTGGATGTCGCCGAACGTGCCGGTACCCTCAGCCTGCAGACACAGCAAAAGGTGGTGGGCGTAATCGAGAATATGGCGGCGATGACTCTACCTGACGGCACTGTGTTAGAGATGTTCGGTTCAGGCGGCGGCGAACATCTGGCGAAACGTCTGACCGAGGCGCTGGACTATTCGGTGCCGCTGCTCGGTTCGGTTCCTCTTGATGTTGCCCTGCGTACCGGCGGTGATGAGGGTATGCCCGTGGTGTGGGGCTACCCGGAGTCAGCAACTTCTATAGAAATTAAGAATATTGCTGCACAGCTTTTGCACCGCAAGGATTCCCTGGCGGGCAAGCCGCTGTCGCTAATCGTGTAGAGTTTCTCGGATAGCTCGCAGAAGAGCTCACAAGAATATAAGTATGCTGGGCATCGAGATTCGTATTCTCGATGCCCAGCATACTTATGCGCAACCAAACGCCTCAGGGTTTAGGACAAGAGCATACCGGGGACCACCCACCCAAACACTCAGAGGGCAAAAGCATTAGGGTATATTCAAGTCCCCCGGACCGTGACTATGCCACAGCCAACCTACCCATATCAGCTGTAAAACAAGCCCGAAGAACACCAAAAGCCAGTGGTACGCCCTTGAGTCTTTTCCGTAGCTTATGAGCACGAGTGCAAGTGGGAAAAGAGGCAGCAGAATACGGAATGTTGAGGTTTGCGGAAGCCAGAAGACCCCCAGATAAACCATATAGGCAGCACACCAGATCAGCATGACGGGATGCAGCAGAGAGCGGGTGCTACGCGAAAAAATCCAGCAGAAATAGGCGAAGAAGCCTACGGCAACCAGCAGGGCAACACCCCACATGTTCCACTGTGGCAAATAGGTATTCAGGTTGGTAACCCACTGCACCACATAGTGCTGCCCATCATCGACGGTACGCCCGCTCCAGCCTATTTCAGTGGCAAGATAAGCGTCTATTCGCCCGGTCGCAATTGCTGCGTGAAGCGCATGCCCCAGCGCGAAGAAACACACGATCAAGGCGCTGATAAGGTGCAGGGATCGTGCCGCGAACGCGCCCATCAAGGCTTGCCCAGTGCTGAGGGGCGAAGGTCCACCAGCCGCGCGGCGAACACGGTATTCGGAGGTCACACAATACAGCCACCATATACCCGCGAGCGCGCCGAGGGGCACGCCGACGGGTCGGGATTGCGTGGCGAGGAAGGCCACCGGTATAGCCCAAAGGTACCGGTCGTATGCCAAAAGTAGGATAAACAGGGCGATCGCGAAAATGGTCAGAGACTCCGCATACCCGGTTCCAAAAATAACCGCTGGCCCGCAAAAACCATAGGCGGCAACCGACCATAGTGCCAGGGAACGATGCGGTGATTCCTGGCTCGCACGAATCTCGAATACTCCGTGCTCACGCCAGTTGAGACATCCCACGAAGAGCAGATAGATGACCCATGCGAGGGCAAAGCTCACCACTACGCTGAGCATCACGGTGCTGAGGGCAAAAGGAATACCTGTGGTATCGGCTATGAACCCTGCAATAGTAGGTTGGGCCGGAAGGAAAGCCCACGTATTATGCCCGACAACTCCGTTATCGTATATGGGTAGTTGGACGGGGTATCCGTTCTTGTAAATCCGTTCGTACCATTCGGCGTCCCACCACCCCAAATATTCAAGAAGGGTGGGCACATGGCCGTCGCCTATTTTCTGCTGACCGGCAACCTGCTGCATACCGACAACCCAGAAAACGATAAAACCCCATAGGCGGCTGGGTGCCCAAATACTCAGCACCTGAGCCCAGGCTGGTAACGCAGCAAAACGATGCGCCACCCGGCGCAGAGCAGCAGTCGCGGAAGTACCGAGGGAGTCGAAAAAGGAGAAGCCGCCGGTATGTAAGGTAAAACGAGTGGGATTAAAACGTTCTGCCCTGCGCGGGTTTAGCGGTGAAATGGGGTCCCGTGGTTTTTCCGCCTCACCATACGTGGGGCTATCAAGGCTTTCGCTCATCAGCGTATTCTCCTGGGCGGTGCGGTGTCTCGGAAGTTAGGTGATGTTTTTGCTGAAGATTTATGTTTCTCAAGGCTTTATCTATGTGACTGCCGCTAGGGCTTCGCACATAGTAAATCCCCTGCCGTAGGGCTAGGGGACCTTCCATAGAATCTAAGCCTTGTTTAGGTCGCTTCCGTATCGTAGGGAGCGTAGGCACCGCGCGGCAGCCGGTTTAGATTTGATGCGGCGGGCTTGTTCGCTTCGGAGCGTTCTTTAGCTTCACGTGCCCGTTCTGCATCGTCTTCCGCGAAGGCTTCGCGCACAATAACGCGGGGATCATATTGACGGGGGTCATACTGACGCCAGTTGATCTCGTTGAGTGTTGCATCCCCCAGCGTATCTTTAAACTCGTCTCGGGCGTCGAAGGCCATTCGACGAACTGTTTTGATGAGTTCCTTGATTTGGCGCACGTATTCGGGCATGCGTTCGGGGCCGATCACGAAGAACGTGAGAACGGCTAAGACGACGAACTCAGTGCCACTAATACCAAACACAAGATATAGAGTACCAGCATCTTGAGTGCGACGGGAATTGCCACAAAGGCTTTTATGAGGTGTTTCGCACTGAGCCGCACGGTTTTATCGTCTATATGTGATGCGCATCCCGCCGTAAGCTCTCGCCGGGATGCGCCTGGGTATAGCGTTCGGTTTAGGGCGGGTAGTCCCCGCCGCCCGGTAGTTGCTTCCAATGCCACAGCCAGCCCACCCAGACAAGCTGCAGAAGGGCCCCGGAACCAATCAGCAGCCACCGGTAGGCGCGCGAAGAGGATATCGCCACGATGGGAAGCATGAGTGGAAAGAGGGGCAGAAGCAGCCGGAAAGTTGAAGACTGTGGGTTGAGGAAAATCAGTAGATAGGCGCCATAGCATGCGCACCAGAGGATGATGGGACTTGCGAGAACCCGTTTCACGAGCGGACTTGCCAGAAAGGCTGCATACCCCACGATCAGGAGCGGGAACAGGAGGATCGTGAAGTACCCGAAGTATGCTATACCCTGAGAAATCCAGGGTGCCACGGGTGCAAGATCGCCCTGGCGCCAGGCGGTTTCGGTGGCGGTGTAGGCATCAATACGACCGGTTATTTGCCAGGCGTAGATTGGCCAAATGAGCGCGCAGAAGCAGATGAAAAGGGCACTGCCAAGCTGCGGCAGGCTGCGTAAGAAAACGCTCTCGAATCCTTCTTGGTCTTCGCCACGCTGACGGCGCTGCTGCTGTGCCTTAGCCTCTGTAATCAGGCAGGCGAACCACCATAGCCCGGCGGTGGCACCCAAGGGTACTCCAACCGGGCGGGACAGGCATGCCAGGAGCGCGACGGGCATCATAAGCAGATACTGCTTGCGCATCATCAGCAGTAGAACCCAAACGAGAAATACGAGGTTTAAGGATTCGGCATAGGGCACTTGCAGCACCGGGGCAACCGGCAGAAATGCTACCGCCGCAACCGCCCAGAGCGCCAGATTGTGCCGTGAGGTTTTTACATCCTTCTGGTCTTCGGTGCTCGACGCTGCCTCAGATACCTTTTCGCCATGCGATTGGTCTCGGTAACCCACAATATTCAGGCTCGTGGTGAAGAGCAGGTAGATAACCCATGCGGCAGCGAACCCAGCCAAGAGCGCCACTGTAGCCGCTACCGGATAGTAACCGATCCCTGTGATCCGGTTAATACCGCCAGCGATCAGGGGGAATAGCGGGTAAAAGGCCCAGGGATTTTGCGCCACCGCTCCAGTGGAATCATAGGGCAGCTTACTCGGGTATCCGGATTGCGCTATCTGCCCGTACCAGCTGGAATCCCAGGTGCTAATGAAGGGAAGGTACCCCAGATGCTGGCCCCAGGGACCAAGCAGCTGTTGGTTGCCAACCACAGAAAAAATAATGAATCCCCAGACGCGGCTGAAAGCGTAAACGAGCATGACTTGCAGCCAAGCGGGAAGTCTTAGAAAGGCATCGCCCATGCGGCGCAAACGCTCCCCCGATGCTATATACAACCATGTGATATCGGCATTGAGGGTGGAGGTTTTTGAGGGGTTTTTATCCTCATCGCGGTTGGATGTGCTGGCAGGTTTAGCCTGTGCCGCCGGTTTGTTCGCTGAGCTCCAGGGAATAGAGGGCACGGTAGTGTGCTGTTTGGGAGTTTTGTCAGAGGGATTGTTCATCGGGAATGTTGGGGTAGAACCGGTGATGAGGTCAAGGTACTTTCGTCGCTTACGGACTCCCGAGGTGCCGTTTTATCCGCGAACACGTCTAGTCCATCCCGAGCGATATAGGTCGCTAACTTCTTGCCGGGGTATAGTCGCTGGCTGGTGAGGCCAAAAGTTCCCAGCAGGGTGAGGATCAGAACCACCACCGCCAGAAGCGTGATCAGGATGTTCATGGGATACCTTTTCGGTTCATGTTCGGTTCACTGGTCCTATGAGCCCTCAGATACGCCTGCCCTAGGAAACACGCGCATTTCTTAAGGCGTACCCAAAGTAGCTGCTGACCGCCGTTGCCTGCATACAATAACGCATCCAGCGGGTAAGCGGTGCATCGCGACTCATAGATTTACTCTATCTGTTCAGTCTAGCCTACCTGCCCGGCTGGCACAGATATTAAAGTGCGTATTTGTATCGGTGTGGGGTTTATCGGCTAGTCTTCGTCGACTTCGGTATGCAGCCAAAAAAGCAGATCGGTGTAGCAGCGGGTAAGCGCGCTGAAGCTCACGTGCTCGTTGTCGGTGTGAGCGAGGAGCGCATCGCCAGGACCAAAATTCACCGCGGGAATACCGATCTCGCTGAGCCGCGCCACGTCTGTCCACCCGTATTTGGGTTTGGGTTCCTGCCCGACAGCCGCGATGAGTGATGCCGCCAGCGGGGTATCTAATCCGGGCCGCGCCGCCGGAGAAAGGTCTACGAAGTCGAGTTCATAGCCGTCGAAAAGCTCAGTGACGTGTGCTTTTGCCTCATCCAGGGTCTTATTCGGGGCAAACCGGTAGTTAATGTGCAGGGCGGCAGCATCGGGAATAACGTTCCCGGCGACTCCTCCGGAAACCTGCACGGCGTTGAGTCCTTCACGGTACGCAAGCCCTTCAACCTCGTAGGTTTGCGGTTCGTAATCTTCCAGAACACGCAGCGCCCCAGCGAGCTTGTGGATCGCGTTTTCACCCTTCCAGGCACGCCCGGAGTGCGCCGCGAGCCCGGCGGTACGCAGGTAGAAGCGCATCGTACCGTTGCATCCGCCCTCAATAGTGCCATCGGTGGGTTCCAAGAGCACACCAAAATCAGCGTCAGTCAGAAGCTCACCGTGGTTGCGAATGAGCCGCGCCATGCCGGAAAGTTCGCTGGCGACTTCCTCATGGTCGTAAAACACATAGGTGAGGTTGTAGTCGGTATCGTGCTCACCCAGTTCTGCCGCCAATTTGAGCTGCACCGCAACGCCGCCCTTCATATCGGTGGCACCGCGCCCGTAGAGAATCCAGTCCCCGTTATCTTCAACAATGCTTGCGGGTACGGTTCCGAGCGATCCCGCAACCGTGGGCAGGGGCACGGTATCCAGGTGACCAGCCAGCAGAATGCGCGTGCGTTCCTCACCGTTGCGGGGGCCAAATTCGGTACGGGCTATCATAGCGTCACCATCGCGGGTGAGATGCAGATGCGGATATGCGCTGAGAGCCTCATAGACGGCGTCTGCAATAGTTTTTTCTTCCCCGGAGACCGAATAAATATCAAGGAGCGTGCGGGTGAGTTCGGGCATCGAAACGTTCAGATCAAGCGAAGTGGTCATCAAGGGGTCTTCCGTGGTTGCGCAACAGTCTTCGTGTTCAACCCTAGCATTTCAACCCGTGGGAGGCCGCGCGTTTTCCCTATACGGCGCCCGATAGCGCATCTATAATGGTGGGCATGTCTGAAAACCTATCTTCCGAATCCCGTTATGCTTCCGGCGTCGCACTGGTGAATGTCGTGGCTGCCGGGAACGAGGCTGGGACCGTACTCGACGCTTGGTTCCCCGCCCCCACGCTAACCCAGACCCCCGACCTTTCTCTCGCCGATGAGCTGGATGCGCTCGTCGCCGACCACCCCGAACGTAACGCCCGCACTGAGGTGCGCACTGCCTCCATCAACCTGGATGAGGCCCCCGAGGACGCGGTCGATGCTTACCTGCGCCTGCACTTACTTTCGCATACGCTGGTACGCCCGAACAGCATCAACCTGGACGGACTGTTCGGCAAACTGGCAAACGTGGCGTGGACGAATCACGGACCGGTACTCGCCAGCGAGTTTCAGAAACTTGCGCTGGGGCTTCGTAAGCTCGGGCCCCTGAGTGTGAGTCATATCGATAAGTTCCCGCGCTTGGTGGATTATGTGGTTCCCGCCGGGGTGCGTGTGGGCGACGGCGACCGCCTACGTCTGGGCGCGCATCTGAGTCCCGGTACCACGGTCATGCACGAGGGCTTCGTAAATTTCAATGCGGGCACCTTGGGTACGTCGATGGTTGAGGGGCGCATTTCCCAAGGCGTTGTTGTGGGCGACGGTTCCGATGTGGGCGGCGGCGCCTCTACCATGGGGACGCTCTCTGGCGGCGGCACGCAGCGCGTCTCGATTGGTGAACGTTCCCTGCTGGGTGCGGAGTCGGGTATCGGCATCGCGCTCGGCGACGACTGCGTGGTGGAAGCCGGTCTGTATGTGACCGCCGGATCGCGTGTGAGCGTGCTCATTCCGGGCGAGGAACCGCGCGTGGTCAAGGCCGCCGAGCTTTCGGGGGTCTCAAACCTGCTGTTCCGCCGCAATTCGGTCTCGGGTGCAATCGAGGTTCTGCCGCGTGCCAAGAACACCGTGGAACTCAACGATGCGCTGCACCTGAACTAATGCCGCTCCCCTAAATTTTTCACACGAAAAGTCGCCTATTGGTCTCATATGTTCGACCGGTGGGCGGCTTTTCGGCATAAAAAGTATTCACAAAAGTCACGCGGATCAGGGCTAAGTGATACAGATGGTTTTCAAACGTGAAATACGCGAAGAACCTCCAGGTCAGCATACCGGTAAGACGTACACAACACAGCCTCACAGGCCACGGAAAATCCGGCATGCGCATCGTGGGCGGGCTACTATATTAAGCGACGTTATCACGGGGTGAGCATTCACCCACACACCATGAGGAAGCACGGGCAAAGCCTCGCGCCTTCCGCGAAAGGACAATGATGAAGGTTCTCGTCACCGGTGGCGCCGGTTACATTGGTTCGCACACCGTTCTTGAACTCCTCAATGCAGGGCACGAGGTTGTCGTCATGGATAACCTGTCGAATTCCTCCGAAACTTCCCTGCAGCGTGTTGCCGAGCTCGCCGGTCGCGCGCCCGAGTTCCATAAGGTTGATCTGCTGGATTTTGAGGGCATGAAGAAACTCTTCCTCGAGATCCGCCCGGATGCGGTTATCCACTTCGCGGGATTGAAGGCAGTGGGTGAATCAGCAGAGAAGCCGCTGTGGTACTACCAGACGAATGTCGCCGGTACCCTGAACCTGCTCTACGCTATGGATGCCGCAGACTGTCGTTCTATCGTATTCTCATCGTCCGCAACCGTGTACGGTGAGCCCGAATCCATGCCGCTCATCGAGAAGCTGAATATGGATGCACAGTCCTGCTACGGCCGCACCAAGGAACATATCGAAGACATGCTCGTAGACTTGGCAGCTTCCGATGACCGCTGGAATATCGCTCTGCTGCGCTACTTCAACCCCGTGGGTGCGCATGAATCCGGGCGTATCGGTGAGGATCCTTCGGGTATTCCCAACAACTTGGTGCCATTTATCGCTCAGGTTGCGGTTGGCCGTCGCGAGTATCTGAACGTGTTCGGCAACGACTACCCCACCGTCGATGGCACCGGTGTGCGCGATTACATTCACGTCGTCGATCTTGCCGATGGTCACCTTAAGGCGCTGGATTACATTAGCGAGCACGGCGGTCTGCACACCTGGAACTTGGGTACCGGGAATGGCTACTCGGTGCTTGAGGTGCTGCATGCCTTCGAGAAAGCCTGCGGTAAAGAGTTGCCCTATAAGATCGTGGCGCGCCGCCCCGGTGATGTTGCTGTTTCCTATGCCGATCCTTCCTCGGCACTGGCTGATCTGGGGTGGAGCGCATCCCGAGATATTGACACTATGGTGCGCGATCACTGGAACTGGCAGAAAAATAACCCGAATGGTTACGATGCCTAGCCAACTGCCTCGTTAAGAGGTTCCTAAGTCGGGTGTCTTATGCAAACTTATGCATAAGACACCCGACTTTTATATTTTTAACTCTACGTAAGTACACCTGAAGTACAATAAAAACAACATAAAGTATTGCGTGAGTTTCATATATTTACATGGTATTTATTGCTTTTATATGGCTTCTATTTCGAGTCACCAAAACTATAACTATGCACAGAAGATAAATTTTTCAATAATTTTTACAGAAAACCCGGCAGCTGTTACATACCCGTTACAAACCTGACGTAAGCTAGAATCTCATTCGTTTTATGAAACCCACGTCATAGATGCATCTCACATGAAAGGGTTATCACCGTGACACAGGCATCTGCACCCGCAGAAAAACCACTCGTAGAGCTCAACGAGGTCAATAAATATTACGGCACCAACCACGTGCTCAAGAACATTAATTTAGCGGTCAATAAAGGCGAAGTTATTATCCTTCTCGGCCCTTCCGGTTCCGGCAAATCAACCCTCTGCCGAACCATCAACCGCCTCGAAACTACTTCCTCTGGCTCTATACATATCGACGGAAAAGAACTGCCCAAAGAAGGCCGCGAGCTCGCCAAGCTGCGCGCAGAAGTGGGTATGGTATTCCAGTCCTTCAACCTCTTTGCACACAAAACCATCCTTGATAACGTGACGCTAGGCCCGCGCCGCATCCGCAAGCTCTCCAAAGAGCAGGCCGAAGCCGAAGCTATGGAACTTCTCGCCAAGGTCGGGGTAGATTCCCAGGCCGAGAAAATGCCTGCTCAGCTTTCCGGCGGTCAGCAGCAGCGCGTCGCCATCGCCCGCGCTCTCGCCATGAAGCCCAAGGTCATGCTTTTTGACGAGCCCACCAGTGCACTCGACCCCGAGATGGTGAACGAAGTGCTCGATACCATGGTCTCCCTCGCCCGCGACGGCATGACCATGATCGTCGTAACCCACGAGATGGGGTTCGCCCGTAAGGCCGCCGACCGCATCGTCTTCTTGGCGGACGGCGAGATTGTTGAAGAAGCCACTCCGGATGAATTCTTCACCAAGCCTAAGAGCGAGCGCGCCCGCGACTTCCTCTCCAAGATCATCGACCACTAGGGGGGTGTGCCATGAAAAAATCATTCTTTAACCGCGCCGCCACCAAGTTTTTCGCCGCGAGTACCGCAGCTGCGCTTGCCCTCGGTTTCACGTTGACCGGGTGCTCCAGCGCCTCGGACTCTAAACCTAAGATTCGCATCGGCATTAAGTACGATCAGCCTGGCTTGGGCTACCAGGACGGTCAGGATTACACCGGTTTTGACGTAGATGTGGCGCGCTACATTGCTGGTAAACTCGGCTATTCGGAAGATCAGATCGAGTTCGTAGAGTCCCCCAGTGCTAACCGTGAGAATATGCTTTCCAACGGTCAGGTCGATATGATTCTGGCGACCTATTCCATTAGCGACAGCCGTAAGAAGAGTGTTGATTTTGCCGGTCCGTACTACGTTGCCGGGCAGGATTTGCTCGTACGCGCCGATGAAACGAGCATTACCGGACCCGATAGCCTGAACGGAAAGAACCTATGCTCGGTGACCGGTTCGACCAGCGCCAAAAAAATTCAGGATACCTACGCCAAAAACGTGAACCTGGTGAAGCAGAATAGTTACTCGGACTGCGTGGTCGCACTTAACGGCGGCGTGGTAGATGCGGTGACGACCGACGATATTATTCTTGCGGGTCTTGCCGCGACTAAGGCAAATAAGGGCAAACTCAAGCTGGTTGGCAAAATATTCACCACTGAGAAGTACGGTGTTGGTCTGCCTAAGGGTACCGATAAGTGTGAAGCCATCAATAAAGCTATTAACGAGATGGTAGAAGACGGCACCTGGGAGAACCTGGTGAAGAAGCACACGGACGGCACCGGCTACAGCTACAACACCGAAAAGAATCCGCCAAAACCTTCGGCGTCCTGCGCTTAGGCACGGAAGAGAGGAAAACGATGTCATTCTTTGACCAACTCGGCGCTCTCTTCGCCAAATACGATGTGGTGGGCGCGTTCTGGGTGAATATTCAGCTAACGTTCTGGGCCGCGATCGGGTCTTTCGTACTCGGTGCGATCCTAGCGCTGATGCGTATCAGCCCGGTCCCCTCGCTACGCTGGGCGGGTACGATCTATGTACACTTATTCCGCAACACCCCGCTGACGATTCTGATGACTCTAGCGTTACTGGGCGTGTGGACACAGTTTCAGCTGTCGTTCTCGACCGATTTTGAGACGAACTTCTTCGTGTACGCCGTGATCGTGCTGTCGATCTATCACGCATCTTTTGTATGTGAGGCAATCCGTTCGGGTGTGAACACGGTTCCCACCGGTCAGGCGGAGGCGGCTCGTGCCATTGGCCTCGGCTTCATGGATACTGCGCGCATGATTATTTTTCCGCAGGCGTTGCGCGGCTCCATCACTCCACTGGGCAATACGCTCATTGCGCTGGCGAAGAACACGACGGTCGCATCGGTAGCATCCGTTGCCGAAGCCTCAGGCATGATGAAGTCCATGATTGAGTTCGATGCGAATATGGTTTTAGCGATCTTCCTGATCTTCGCACTGGGATTCGTGGCGATTGTGGTGCCTCTAGGCATCCTGACCACCTGGTCCTCACGTAAATTGGCGGTGAAGCGATGAAATTCTTTAATTCTGATGTAACCACAAGCACCACTGTCCTCTTCGACGCTCCCGGCCCCCGTGCGAAGGCTCGCACCCGTGTCTTCAATATCGCGGCGATTCTGGTTTTTATCGCGTTCGCTGTCTATGTGCTGAGCGTGATGGGCGCTAAGGGCCAGCTTGAGGCAGAAAAATGGACCGACCTCTTCACCGCAAAAGCTTGGGGTTCCTACTACCTGCCCGGTCTGGTTTCAACCCTGCAGGCGGCGGGTATTTCGGTAATTACCTCTATCGCTTTCGGTGTTATCTTCGGCATGGCACGCCTGGCGCAGAACCGCGTGCTTCGCTGGTTCGGCACCATTGTGGTTGAGTTCTTCCGTGCCGTTCCGGTGCTGATGATGATGATTTTCTTCTGGCTGTTCCTCAGCAGGTTCAGCTGGATTAACCCCTCACAGCTGCCGTTCCTTGCGGTCGTGATCGGTTTGACCTTCTATAACGGATCCGTGATTGCAGAGCTGCTGCGTTCGGGTGTCAAACAGCTGCCGCGCGGTCAGGGCGAGGCGGGTCTAGCAATCGGGCTGACCCCCGGTCAGACCCTCCGCACGATTCTTATGCCGCAGGCTTTCAACGCCATGATGCCTTCGATGCTCAGCCAGTTCGTGGTGATTCTCAAGGACACCGCGCTCGGGTACATTATTTCCTACCCCGAGCTGCTGGCATCCGCACGACGCATCGGCTCGGGTGACGGCAACGTGCTGCAGACCCTTCTGTTGGCGGCGGCGCTCTTCGTCATCGTGAACTTCGCGCTCACGGCGCTGGCAACCTGGCTGTCCTCGTTCCTCGCCTCACGTACTTCCTCGAAGGTTCGCAAGGTGGATCTGGTTCCCGGCGAGGTCGATAACCCGAATCCGCCCACCCTCCAGATGTTCTTGCTCCCCGGCAAACGCAAATAATCGGGGGTGCGCATCCGGTATAGAAGATGCCCGGAACTTCCTGTATTGGAGGTTCCGGGCATCTTTGTTTCTCAGGCGGTATTTATTCTCTTACGGCATTTCCTATCCCAGCGCTCGCCGTAAGACGCTCGGATGCCTTCGCAATATCCTCATCGGATGCGGTCAGCGCAATACGCACATACCCGGCGCCGTCTTCACCGTAGAAGACCCCCGGTCCCGCAACGATTCCCAGCTTGGCCAAACGTTCGATAGACGCCCACGTATCCTCACCGAAAGTGGTCCACAGGTACAGCCCAGCCTCAGAGTTTTCGACGCGCCCGCCTGCGGCGGTAATAGCTGCGAGAAGCTCTTCCCGGCGCGCGCGGTACTTATTTTTCTGCGCTGCCACATGGGCTTCATCTCCCAAGGCGGCAATCAGCGCACGCTGCACGGGGGCGGGAACAATCATCCCGGCGTGCTTGCGGGAGTTGATAAGGTTAGGCATAAGCTGCGCATCACCCGCAATAAACGCGGCACGGTACCCCGCCAGGTTCGACTGTTTTGAGAGCGAATATGCGGCGAAAAGCCCGGTAAAGTCGCCGTCGCATACGCGGGGATCAAGAATAGAGGGCACCCGCTGACCGCCGCGAGCTTCATCCCACGCGCCCCAGCCGAGTTCCGCATAGCATTCGTCGCTGGCTACCACAGCGCCAATATCGCGTGCCTGCCGCACAATCTCGCGAAGCTCAGCAACATCACGCACCACGCCGTTCGGGTTGGCGGGCGAGTTCACCCACACCAACCGCACGCGCCTGCGCACATCTTCGGGCAGCTCATCAAGCGAATCTGCGGGCACGGACTGCGCGCCAGCGAAGCGCGCCCCTATATCGTAGGTTGGGTACGCCACGCGTGGGTAAACCACCACATCGCGCTCTTGAGTGCCGGGGTCAGTTCCTAGTCCCAGTAGAAACGGAAGCCACGCCACAAGTTCTTTGGAACCGACCGTGGGCATCACCTGGTCGGTGCTTAGCCCGGTGACCCCGCGGCGGCGTGCAAACCAGTCCACGATCGCCTGGCGCAGTTCAACAGTTCCGTGCGTGGTCGGGTAGCCGGGGGCGTCGGATGCTGCGGCAAGCGCATCCTGAATCAGCTGCGGGGTGTCATCGACCGGGGTGCCGATGGAGAGGTCTATAGTCCCACCCGGATGTTCGGCAGCAAGTTTGCGGTAGGGAATAAGGGTTTCCCAGGGGTATTCGGGTAGATCTAGACCGTAGGCACGCATGGTTCTCCTTGTGCGGCGTTGTAAACCGGCAGATACCGGCTGTTCTTTCGTGCGTAGTCATTGTATCGCGCGTTTGAGTGCTGAGGGTACGGCAAAGCCCCCGTTCCCAGCGTGCGAGATTCGGAGGCTTTAGCCTGTCTTAAGTTTTCAACGTAAGGGTGCGCCGAATGCGCCAGCTACTCCCCCTGCGGTGGTAGGGCGGCGATGAAGGGTACGTCTTTACCGGTTGGTCCCATCTTCGCGGCACCACCGGGTGAGCCGAGGTCGTCGAAGAATTCGGCGTTGGCGGTAATGTATTCGGACCATTCTTCGGGTACGTCATCTTCATAGTAGATAGCCTCGACGGGGCAAACGGGTTCGCAGGCTCCGCAGTCCACGCATTCATCGGGGTGGATATACAGTGTGCGGTCACCCTCGTAGATGCAGTCAACGGGGCATTCCTCAACGCAGGCGCGATCTTTCACGTCTACGCAGGGCAGTGCAATTACGTAAGTCATGGGTGCCTTTCTAAACCTAGCAGCGTGTGCCTGCCCTGTAATCCTGCAGGGTCGTCGTCCGGCGCACGTTATCACGAGGGTTATGACCTCGTGGAAGTCTGTGTATAAGTCTAGCTTGCACAGGGCATTTAAGCAGATTTTCGTGTCGTAGCAGACAGCCATAATACGACCCTTAGCCGGTATTTTTTAGGCTAGGCTTTCCTGCGAGCAAATATTATTTACCCTAGTCAAAGCCAAGAAATTAAAATAAATACTCTTGAAAGTTATATTCATCACAACATTTTTCGTGACGCCTCTATGTCATTCTTTAGCTTCATCACAGCTTATGGTGCAGTGCGCGAAGAATTATTAAGCGTTTGAGCTCGGCGCGCTTTCTCTTCGGCCCTGCGATGGCGCAAATGGACCTGCCGCGGGGTGTTATAGAAGGCGTTTCCTTCTTTGGTACGGGTAAAGACGAAAAAGGCAAGCAGAGAGATAACGGGCGTACCCAAAAGCCATAGTGTGCCGTATAAACCAATCGGCGGGTAGTCCGGGTTTACCAGTACGAAGGGCGAATCCGGGCGCATAAAGGCAAGCGCATATATCACCAGGAATGCGAAGGCACCGGTGATAACCGTTGCCCCGCCGCGACGTAGCGCGAGGGAAGCCCACAGCGATGCAAAAAATACGGTGGCGAAGCCGAACACGAGCCCGACAGGAAGCGGAGTTTCGCCCGTATACATGACCCAGGCGTGGTAGATTGAGCCCGCAATACCTGCGAGGGTTCCCAGAAGAATGCACGTTATCAGAAGCGATACGATGCCTGCCTGCGTGGGGGTTTCGGGAATTTTGCGCTGTGCGTTACCGTCGAGCAGGCGGTAGGTTTCAACCGCCGAAATTTTCTGCTCTACCTTGTTTGAGAATTCAAAGGTGGTGTCCCCGGTGACCACGATCTGCGTTCCGTGGGCTTTCATCGCTTCACGTTTGGCCTCGACTGAGCCGGTGATAGCGCATTGTTGGCGCGCATCCTGTTCTGAGAATTCTCCTTCAATACCCCAGGTCAGTATGGGGCGGTCGTTACTATCGCCCAAGATTTTGAGTGCTTCAAGCACAGCCTGGTGAGTGCGCACATGGTCGGGGTGCCCGTAGCCACCGTCGAGGTCATAGGTGATCAGAACATCAGGCTTAATATCGCGAATGGCATTAGCAATAGCCTCGGCCTGCGGGGCAATCGGCTGGGCGGTCAAGGAATCTTCACTCGCCTTCGGGTTCGCCACCGGTTTACCGTCTTTGCCCCACGCCATGCCGGAATCACGGTAGATGTTGAGCGCGCCCGGCGCCGTGGCGGGTTCCTCTCCCAGGAAGAAACGCTTGCGTACACCCAGCTTTGCCGTCGCGTTGTTGAGCTCAACGGTTCGGTACTCCCCCAGTGCCTCGCCGTTGTCGCTGTTGCCGGGTTTGCCCACTTCAAGATGCTGCAGCTTCGGCGGAATGACTTCTCCCATTTCGCCTCGGGTGAGGGTCAGCAAATGCACCTTGGCACCCTTCTTGGCGTAGTACGCCATCGTTGCGCCTGTTGCCGTGGTCTCGTCGTCTGGATGCGCGTGTACGAACAACATCACTGCCTCGGAGGGCGTGTAGCCGCTCGGCAGTAGGTCGCGTTTCGCGTTTTTCATCAGGTGTTCCCCCTGGGCGGGGTACTGCGGCGCGGAAGTTTCAGGCATAGTGTCAGGTGACCTTCTGTCAAAGAACAGTTCTTCTATATCTTAAACCACAACCGGGAGCGGTACGGTTATCGTGGCTTGTCATGAGGACAAACGCCCGTACTGCTCCCGGCGGTTAGCTATGCTTGTGTGCCCTAGTTGGCGCGGGCACGGCGGCGGAATTCACGCACGCGCTCGTTCGCATCCAGAATAACCTTGCGGATGCGAATAGCTTCGGGAGTGACTTCCACACATTCGTCTTCGCGGGCGAATTCGAGGCATTCTTCCAGCGTGAGCTTCTTGGGCGGGGTCAGATTCTCGAAGCTGTCTGCGGTGGAGGAACGCATATTGGTCAGCTTCTTTTCCTTGGTGATATTCACTTCCATATCGTCCGCACGAGAGTTCATGCCCACGACCATACCCTCGTATACTTCGGAGGTCGGTTCCACGAAGAAGGTGCCGCGTTCCTGCAGGTTAATCATGGCGTAAGGGGTAACCACACCGGCACGGTCGGCGATCATCGAACCGTTGGTGCGGTACTCAATATCGCCAGCCCAGGGTTCGGGGTCTATCGAGTACGACGACGAGATACCGGCGCCGCGGGTTTCAGTGAGGAACTGAGTGCGGAAGCCGATCAGGCCGCGCGCGGGTACCGCGAATTCCATGCGCACCCAGCCGGTGCCGTGGTTCGACATGTTCTCCATGCGCCCCTTACGTGCCGCCATCAGCTGGGTTACGGCACCCAGGTGCTCTTCGGGCACATCAATAATCATGTGTTCCATCGGCTCGTACAGTTTGCCGTCGATGGTTTTGGTGACTACCTGCGGTTTACCCACGGTCAGTTCGAAGCCTTCGCGGCGCATCTGCTCCACCAAAATAGCGAGGGCGAGCTCGCCACGGCCCTGAACTTCCCAAGCATCCGGGCGCTGGGTGGGCAGAACCTTGATGGAGACGTTACCGATAAGCTCGCGGTCAAGACGGTCCTTGACCTGGCGTGCGGTCACCTTCGCGCCCTTGACCCGGCCCGCCATCGGAGAGGTGTTAATACCGATGGTCATGGAGATCGCCGGGTCGTCCACCTTAATAAGCGGCAGCGGCTTGGGGTTTTCGGCATCGGTCAGGGTTTCACCAATGGTAATGTCTTCGATACCGGCGACCGCCACGATTTCGCCGGGGCCTGCTTCTTCGGCGGGAACACGTTCGAGCGCCTTGGTTGCCAACAGCTCGGAGATACGCACGTTCTTAATATCGCCATCTTGACGTGCCCAAGCGACGGTCTGCCCTTTCTTGAGGGTGCCGTTGAAGATACGCACGAGCGCCAGACGGCCCAGGAACGGCGAAGAGTCAAGGTTGGTCACATGCGCCTGCAGCACCTCATCAGGGTTGTAGGTGGGGGCGGGCACGTGCTCGATAATGGTCTTAAACAGAGGTTCCAAATCGTCATTATCGGGCAGGGCGCCGTCGGCGGGTTGGTTCAGCGATGCGGCACCGGCTTTGCCGGAAGCATAGACGACCGGCACATCGAGCACGCTGTCGAGGTCAAGGTCGGGCACCTCCTCGGACAGGTCCGATGCCAAGCCGAGCAGCAGATCCATCGTTTCGCTGACGACCTCGTCGATGCGCGCATCCGGGCGGTCCACCTTGTTCACCACCAAAATGACGGGCAGCTTCGCGGCGAGTGCCTTGCGCAGCACGAAGCGGGTCTGCGGCAGCGGGCCTTCAGAGGCGTCCACGAGCAGCACCACGCCATCGACCATAGAAAGGCCGCGTTCGACTTCGCCGCCGAAGTCGGCGTGTCCGGGGGTATCGATCACGTTGATGGTGATAGTTTCACCGTTCGCGGAGGGTCCATCGTAGAACACGGTGGTGTTCTTCGCGAGGATGGTAATGCCTTTTTCCTTTTCAAGGTCGCCGGAGTCCATCACGCGGTCTTCGACGTCTGCGTGCGCCGAGAACGCGTGGGTCTGCTTGAGCATCGCATCCACGATGGTGGTTTTGCCGTGGTCAACGTGTGCCACGATCGCCACGTTGCGCAAATCAGGGCGCGAAGCGGTGTTTTCAGACATGCGTAATTTTTCTCGCTTAAATCTAGGGAATACTAGGGGCACGCCGCGTTAGATGCGTGAGCTTAAATACGCAACGCGGATATCAGTGCGTGCATGCCCGAGCGTTCTCGTGCGGGCGCGCCAAAACGCGCCTCTGCCTCGGGCTTACCTATCCAGTGTACCACTTGCCCTAGTTTGTCTTGGGCGCAGGTTTTAGTCGGCTTCGACTCAGCACCCGGCATTTTTCTCGTGCAGCCAATCGTCCAGCATGCGGCGGGCGACCGCGTTCGTGCCAGGAAGCTCCAGTTTGGGCACTCCTTGTTTCTGGCGTATAGCTTCAGATTCGGTGATAGCCTGCGCCAACTCGGGCACGGTGAACCAGCGTGCGGCCCGGATTTCTCCATCCAGATGTTCCACGGGTTGGGTGTCATCGACCTTTACCCGGTAGCAGATCATGAGCGAGCGCGGGAAGGGCCACACATCGCTCATGCGGTAGTCAAGGTTGAGAGCCTGCAGCCCGGTTTCTTCATAGACTTCGCGGGCTACTGCCTGTTCCAGGTTCTCGCCGGGATCCACGAACCCGGCGATGAGGGCGAAGCGGTTTTCGTGCCAGAGCCGGTTATTCGCCAACAGCACCCGTTCGCCGTCGCGACTGAGGACGAGCGCCATAACCGCCGGTTCGATGCGCGGGAATACGAGCTCGCCGGATGCGGTGCGCCGCACCTGGCGTTCCCCGTCGATCAGCGCGGGATCTCCCGAGTACGCGGAATACTCCATTTCAAGAAGGTAGTCGCGCTTGGCAAGGGCGGCGGCGTAGCGGGCGCGCCCGGCGGGGTCTTTGTGCACGGGGTAGAAACGGAACCCGTTCTGCGATGCGGTGATGAGCGCATCCGTGTTAGTTCGGGAGAGATCTTCTGCGAGCGTGAGCAGTTCTTCATCCTCCAGGTAGGCTGCATGGTAATCGGTGCCTTCCCGGTCAGAGGGCTTTCTAAATTTAGGCTCCAGGCTGGTTTCGATGATGGTGTTTTGTGGCGCTTCGGGCAGGTAATGAACGGTTCCGTCACGGTTCATAAGGGTTTCTCCACGTCGAGAAATAACCAGGTAAAGATTCTGCTGCACGCTCATGGTTTCCACTCTACCGCATGCGGCCTTCACTCCCCCGCCTATGCGGCCTGATATGCCTAAAATCTGCCCGAAATCTGCGCACGTGATGCGCCCCCGCTCATCTGACATAAGCGAGGGCGTATCTCTGCGGTCTATTCACGTGCCTGGTGCTCTGGGGTTATGAACCTGAGCGCCCTTCCGGCTTCCACCCTGCGGCGAGAGCACGCTCATATATTGTCTCTGCGAGGGTATGTTCGAAGGCTTTGGTGAGGTGGTTAGTATCCGCGTACACGTATACGTTGCCGATGACCGAGCGGCATAGACCGTCCGGGCAGTAGATATCCTTCAAATCGAGCAGATAGGCTCCACGGTCTGCATATTTCTCGAAAATTGGTGCGGCGGGATTATCACCATATTTCTGCTCAATGGGTTCAGAACAGCTGCTCTTATCCCCCTGAGCCCTAATCGCACACACATACATGTCTTGAGCAAATCGCGGGTTATCGCGCAGACCGATCACCTGGATGCCCGCATCAGTGAAGACGCGCAGGGTTTCGTCGAGGTTGGGGTCTGCGGTCTCGGCATCAGCGCTTGTGTCGGTCGTGGTTGCGATAATCACTACGGTCGTCGGCTTAAGGCGCAGAATTTCTTCCGTGGCTTTCTGTGAGAACGCGATGCAGCGTTTCTTACGGTCGTTGAGATAGCCCTCGGGGGCTGCGAATGGGTAAGGGCATCCTGTCTCTAGAAGGTTCATCTGATTGGTGCCGGTGCGCTGGGCAATAGGCTCGAACGCAGCCGTCATCTGTAATGCGTGCGAGCTACCAACAACAATGGTGAGGGGTGCCGAATCGTCCCCATTCTGTTTGACGGCGCAGGATGTATTCAGAGATTCATGCACGGGGGTAAAGGGTGCGGGGCATCCCTCTCCCCAGTCAGCGAGCATGCCGTAGATGGGGATATCCTGCGGAATAGGCTTTGATACGCGCGACATTTGGTCCGTGCCGACTGCTCGGGCGCCTGGATATGTTGCCTCATCATTTTTCACCAGCTCTTCAGTATTCTGGATCACGGTTATATCGCGTTGCTGTGCCCAGGCGCGAACGCTCAGAACAGGAGCTCCGATCACCAGCAGAATCACGAGTACATAGGCGAGCTGATTCACCCAAAGAGTGGGGGTGAAAATCATGGTCACGCGCAGTTTTGAGACCGTTTTATCAAGAAATACGCCGGATCGGCTGCGCAGCGGCTTCTCGATATAGGTGCTCAAAACCCATGCCAAACCGATTGAAACGGCGATAATCACCGTGCCTTCCAGAAAATTCACGCGAGGTTTATTAACCGCAGCGCTGTAGAGCACGAGCAGGGGCCAGTGCACTAGGTACAGGGCGTAAGAAATATTGCCCAAGCTTTGCAACGGCGTGGAGACTAGCAGACGGTCGATCGCGAATTTATGGTCGGTGCGCCCGGCGATCATCACCAGCGCGCCGGAGAGCACGGGCCACAGCGCCAGGTAGCCAGGGAAAGTTCGTTCAACCGGTAAAACAGCGCCGCAGGTTACTAATCCCAGGGCGCCCACCCATCCCATTACCACGCGGGTTCTCACATGGCGAGGCTTCCATTTCAGCGTCATCGCCGCAAGCAGGGTACCAATCGCAAACTCCCACAGGCGGGTGCGGGTATCAAAATATGCGTAGGCGGAAATCTGCTTTGTCTCCCAGATTGAGAAGGCAAACGAGGTCATGAATACAGTGCCGAATACCGTTACCGCCGCGGGTACGGGCTTGAAGCGTACCCGATGCACGAGAAACGCAGCCACCGCGAAAAGTATCGGCCAGAGCAGGAAAATTTGTCCCTGAATCGAGAGCGACCAGAAATGCTGGAAGGGCGATTTATCGCTTATACCCTGGGCGAAATAATTGACCGCACCGTTCGCCAGGTTCCAGTTCTGGTAGTAAAACAGCGAGGCTTGGGCATCAACGGCGCGCGCGTTCCAATACAGCGCTGGCAAGATAGTTAAGGAAGCCGCAAGAGTCAGCACGATCACCACGGCTGCGGCAGGCAACAGGCGCGCGAACACATGAGTCCAGTAGGCCAGCAGGTTCAGCGCTTCGCCCTCGTTGATTTTCCGCATGAACGAGAGCGAAAGCAAGAAAGCCGAGATGAAGAGAAAAACATCCACACCGCCGGAGACTTTGCCGATCCATACGTGGTAAAGCACCACGAGAAGCACGGCGAAGGCGCGCAAACCCTGAATTTCGGGGCGGAATCCGCGAGATTCTAGGAACGATTCATACGGCGGGGTATGCTCTGCAGCGGGTACACGAATTCCCCGCAGCGGGTTTATAGGCATAAACAATATCCTGGAGTGAATGTGTGAGTTATGAGTGAGTTTTCATGATGCACAGCGCCGTCGAGAACTTCCACGCACGCTATGCAAAAAGCCAGCATCGCTCATGCCCGCATTACCGGATGCACCGAGGCAGGTCTATAAAGACGTCCCCAGTCTACCACCGGTATTCTCCCAAATGTACGCGCGTTTTCGTGTACATTTAGGGGACGGTTTGCTAACCCTTGAGGGCACCCTGAGGATTCGTAAAATCTCCCCTCCAATGCGCGCCGTTCATGGGATAATGCCTGGCGGGAATTATGCACCGCACCCAAACGTTGTGGTCACCAAAAGCGCAAGAACGCGCAAAACCTTCAGGTAAACGCCTGTATAAAGGTGACATCACCGGGTTGAAAGAGAGAAAATAAGAACCATGACTATTACGAACCCGACGACCACCAGCGCGTGGTCAGCACTAACCCAGCACAAAGCATCGCTCACTCCGAATTTGCGAGCCTGGTTCGAGCAGGATCCTTCCCGCGCCCAGAAATTTAGTTTTGATGCCGCAGACCTGCATGTAGACCTCTCGAAGAACCTCGTCACCGAAGAGACCGTGCAGCTTTTGCTCAAACTCGCCGAAGAGGTGAACCTCGCCGAACGCCGCGATGCTATGTTCACTGGCGAACACATTAACGTGACCGAGGACCGCGCGGTTCTGCACACCGCGCTGCGCCGCCCCAAAGGCTACTCCCCCGCCCTCATTGTTGATGGGCAGGATGTCGATAGCGATGTTCACGCCGTTCTGAACAAGATTTACGCTTTTGCCGATCGTGTGCGTTCGGGCGAGTGGACCGGCGTGAGCGGCAAGCGCATCGAGACCGTGGTGAATATTGGTATTGGCGGTTCTGACCTTGGTCCCGTGATGGTGTACGAGGCGCTTAAGCCTTACGCCGATGCCGGGATTTCCGCACGGTTCATCTCAAATATCGACCCGACCGATGTTGCCGAAAAAGTTTCTGATCTTGACCCCGAAACTACCCTGTTCATCGTTGCTTCGAAGACCTTCGGCACCCTAGAAACCCTGACCAACGCTCGTGTGGCACGCGACTGGCTGCTCACCGCGCTTGGCGAGGCGAACGCCCTGCAGGGAAAAACCGCAGAAGAAGCCGTGGCTCAGCACTTTATCGCCGTTTCAACCGCGCTCGATAAGGTTGCTGCCTTCGGCATTGACCCCGAAAATGCCTTCGGCTTCTGGGACTGGGTAGGCGGTCGCTACTCCGTAGACTCGGCGATCGGTACCTCGCTGGCCATCGTCTTCGGCCCGAAGGTATTCGAAGAATTCCTCGCGGGCTTCCACGCCATGGACGAGCACTTCCGCACTGCGCCCTTTGAAAAGAACGTGCCCGTACTCATGGGCTTGCTTAACGTATGGTACGTGAACTTCTTGGGTGCCGAAACCCACGCGGTTCTACCCTACGACCAGTACCTGCACCGTTTTCCCGCCTATCTGCAGCAACTTACCATGGAGTCCAACGGTAAATCCGTGCGCGCCGACGGTTCCTTCGTGGACTACTCCACGGGCGAGGTTTTCTGGGGCGAGCCCGGCACCAACGGTCAGCACGCTTTCTACCAGCTTATCCACCAGGGTACCCGCCTTATCCCTGCGGACTTCCTGGCCTTCGCCAACCCAGCTCACCCCACCAAGGATGGCGAGCAGGATGTGCACGAGCTCTTCCTCGCAAACTTCTTCGCACAGACTCAGGCGCTCGCCTTCGGCAAGACCGAGGATGAGGTACGTGCCGAAGGTACCGCCGAGCATGTGGTAAACGCCCGTATCTTCAGCGGCAACCGTCCTTCGACCTCTATCATGGCCTCCCGCCTGACCCCGCGTGTGCTGGGCGAGCTGATTGCCCTCTATGAGCACATCACCTTTGTACAGGGTATCGTGTGGGGTATCGATTCCTTCGACCAGTGGGGCGTCGAACTCGGCAAGAAGCTGGCGCTCGATCTGGTGCCCGCTATCAAAGGCGACCGCGAGGTTCTGGCACGCCAGGATTCTTCGACCGCATCCCTGATCGACTACTACCTTAAGCACCGCAAGTAGCAGTGCCCTAGGCTAATATGCGCGGTGCCCCCGATGAATCTCTCATCGGGGGCACCGCGTTTTAACCGCCGCTTTCACTCGTCTTCCCAGTTCTACGGCATGAATGAGCCTACATAACCTTGAGGGTGTCGCGCACCAGCTCCACCACGATGCGCGCAACCACCGCCTCAGGCAGAGTCGGCACCGATTCGCTCTCTACTCCCCCAGCATCGGTATGTGCAGTAAGCGTTGTCTGTGCGTCAGAGGGCTCATGATCGACTTGCGTGGCGGGAATATGCACAAACCCCGCAGGAATCCGCCGCCCCTGGCGTTCCAGAATACGGTGTACCTCATAAAATACGTGGTTGCACACATAAGTTCCGGCGGTGTACGAAATCTCAACCGGTAGCCCCACACCACGCAAACGCTCATAGCTTGCCCGCACCGGCAGGGTCGAAAAATACGCTTCGCGTCCATCCGGGGTAATCGCCTCATCCACACGCACCACACCGTCATTATCCTCAATATCGGCGGAATCCAGGTTGATAGCAACCCTCTCAAAGCTCACCTTATCCCGCCCGACTGCCACGCCCAAGCTGAGCACCGCATCTGGGCGAATATCGGTCAGCATCTCCCCTAAAGCTTCTGAAGAACCCGCATAGCTCACCGGAACCTCACGGGTTACAACCCGTACCGCAGATTCGTCGGCAAGTACATCAGCCACCTGCCGCGCTGTTACCCCGCTCGGGTTCACGCTCACGCCGGGAAACGGGCCGAAATAGGTGATGAGAAGGGTCTTTGTCATCGTTGTCCTTTACACGTCGTCGGGTACCCTAGAGGTATGGCACGCACACACCGTCACAAAGAAGAACCCGTTTTTCTTCTCCAGGATACCCCCGATGCCCTGCGCGAAATCGGCGTTGATGATGAGCAGGAGGCGCTAGCCGCTGTTCGTGAACCCGCACAGGCGTTAGAAGGTGCCTCGTTCCTTCAGGCGGTGGGGCGGTTTTACCGCTTCTACACACTCGGTCGCGGGCACGCCAGCCGCTCCGAAGTGCTGTGGGCATTGCTCTATTTGACACTCACCACTGGCGCGGTATTGGGGTTGACGGTCTATCTGGGCATGCTCTCAGAAGACCCTCACATGGAGTCCCTGATTAGGGTTCTCTATATGCTTATGATGACGCTCACGCCCGTATGGATTATTGTGCATATTCTGCCGCTTTCTTCGCTTCTGAGCAGGGCGCGCGGTAAAAACTAGACGCGTCCACGCCCCCTACCGACGGGTGATGCAAAAACGCCCGCAGCGCTCAGGCCACGGGCGTGTAAGTAGTTGGTTTCTCCAGAGCTTCCGGGCTATTTCCCAAGCACCTTCATAAGCTCTTCGGGAGTGTCAACAACAATCAAACGTTCCAGGTATGAAGGGCGCAAAAGCTCAGTGCTAGCCATATATTGCATCGCCTCAACGAGCTTATCCCAGTACCCATTAACATTCAGGAGCGCCACAGGCTTCGTGTGAATCTTGAGGAATTGCCAGCTAAATACCTCGAAAAATTCTTCCAAGGTTCCGGGGCCACCGGGCATCGCAACGAAGGCGTCGGCCTTATTAATCATGGCGATCTTACGCTGATGCATGGTATCGACAATATCGAGGGTTGTCTGCCCGGGGTACACGCCCTCCCACTCCACGAGCTGGTGGGTGACCACGCCGTAGACTTTGCCGCCCGCATCCAGGGTCGCGCCCGCGACGGTTCCCATCAGACCGGTGCGTCCGCCTCCATAAACTACCCCCACGCCACGTTTTGCGCACAGGGTTCCCAACTCACGGGCGCAGGCGGCAAAATCGGGGTCATTGCCCATAGTAGCGCCGCAATACACGGCAAGGTTAAAACTATCTCTCATGTTCTGCTTCTTTCATCGGATGCGTTCATACACGCGACGGTGCGCGGAACGCGTGCGTCAACGTAAAATTTTTACGGGTGATTTATCCCTATGCACCCTACCGCCCCCGCGCAGCCGAGCGCAAGCCTTATCGCTCATATCGCGCATATTTTCAGCGGATTCACAGCGGCACCGATGGCGTTTCGCCAGGACTTATTCTGCAGATAAGCGGGAATATACACTCAGTGTTCAGAGGTGCCTGATCGGTATAGTCCGCTGCGGGGTCTACCCAACGTAATTCAGCAATTTCGGCATGCGGGCTCAGCTGCTCAAGTATCTTTTCCTCTTGCGGATGCGGCATATATTCAAAAGTTTCGGCACGTACCACGAATCCGCTTTCGTTCAGGGCGGGGGCGTCAAACTTGCCAAGGTACACCATCTGGGCAGGATCCGGCGCAAATCCCAGCTCTTCAGTAACCTCACGCACCGCCGTATGCAAGGGGCTCTCCCCCGCATCGGGTTTACCTCCGGGCATCATAAACCCGTGTGAGGCGGCTTTACGCACGGTCAGTACGTGCCCGGCGTGATTGCGGATTACCACTGCAGAAACATGCACAATTCTCTGTGCCGTATCAATTGCTGAATGTTCATCAACCATCTTTCTACAGTAGCTTATGTACAGCGCGTATCAGCCAAAATTTCAGAGGCTCTTCAGCCGGTCTATGAGGTAATCACGCAGAATGACCGCGTGGTTGCAGGTAGGGCTCTTAGCGCCGTACAAAAGCGTAACGCGAGAGGACTGGAGCTTCTGCGCACCCGCAACCATACGCTCAAGCTCGGGGTACACCTCTGAATTACTGTCAAGCTCGTTCAGATAGCGTTGTTTGAAGGATTCAAAATTCTCTGGTTTATGCCCAAAATCTCGGCGAGCCTCCGTCGAAGGAGCTAAGTCCTTCGCCCATTCATCAAGATGAGCCTTATCTTTTGAGACTCCGCGCGGCCAAAGCCTATCAACGAGTACCCGGTATCCGTCATCCGGGGAAGGCTCTTCATATATGCGCTTAATAACTATATCCATAGTGCCAATCCTACGCCGGAGAATCTGTCTGGTACACCTAACGTTAAGATAGGTGACCCGCCAGGATATGTACATTATCGATGTATGACTACATGCTCTATATATATGATATTTTTCCGGACGAAAGTATTTTCTAATTTTATTGTGGAGTATATATAAAAATTTTCATCATCAAAAGAAAATACTGCCACGTCTAAATCCCCAGCTTTAGTGCGTTCACATCAATTCCTGCACGGGCAGGCTTAGACCCCCGCCGTGCCTCTACCCTAAACACGCTACGGGGGTCTTATCCTAGCTTGAGCATTCATGTCTGTGCTTTTTCCCAGAGGGCACATCCCCTGAAAACAGTGAGTGCTTCAAACGAATCTATACATCCCCGACGATACCTTACGGGGTATTCTCATAGAGCGCTCACATGAGGCTTAACCGATCGTAAACCTACGAATGCACGAACCAAAGGTCAGGAAGCTTCATATCGTACATAAGAGAAGGTTCACAATAGTGAACGTTCTATGTCTTTACAAACATACCCTGCTCACAACACGGAGGTAAAGCATTTCGGGCAAACTTTATTATATCTTTATATTTACCCACGGAGTTGAAACATATATACCGTTAAAAAATGGTACTACCGCATAATAGTTTACCGTGAAACTCTTTATCAAAATGTGATTTTATAGCAATAAAACCCGCCGGGGAATAACCTCACGATATTCCTCCGGCGGTCTTTTTATTGATAATTCCGTTCGCCGAAATTACTTGCTCGTTTTAACCTCAAGACCCGAGACATCCACCTGTTCCAGCGGAATCAAACGGTCGCGGGTTACGATAGCGTGAATAGCCCAAACTGCCACAAAGACCGGCAGGCCTATATATGAGCTCATCACGCCCACCCAGTCTCCCGCAAGGATCGCCTCGTAGTTCTGCCCACCGATCACCAGCAGACACATAATGAAGGCAATAATCGGCCCCACCGGGAAGAAGGGCGCCGTATAGGGAAGGTCGTTAAGGTTATGCCCCTGCCGCATATATGCACGGCGGAACCTATAGTGTGCCACCGCGATACCAACCCAGGTAATGAAACCGGCTAGACCCGAAACATTGACTAGCCACAGGTAGGCCGCATCCGGCGAAATAACGGAGGCGATAAATCCGATAGCTCCCACGGCGGAAGTTGCCATGAGAGCGGGCATCGGCACGCCCCCCTTATTGACCTTCGTGAAAATCTTGGGGGCTTTGCCCTCCTGCGCGAGTGAGAACAACATGCGTGCCGAAACATAGAGACCCGAGTTACCTGCAGAGAGCACGGCGGTAAGAATCACGGCGTTCATTGCTGCAGCGGCGAAGGCAATACCGGCTCGCTCAAAGATAAGGGTGAAGGGAGAAATGTTAATATCGCCTTCGGCTGCGGTGAGCAGATTCGGATCGGTGTAAGGAATAAGGAATCCTATAATCACCATGGCGCCGATATAGAACAGCATGATGCGCCAGAACACACTGGTGAGCGCGCGCGGCACATCGCGACGGGGGTTCTTGGATTCTCCGGCGGCAATACCGATCATCTCGGTACCCTGGAAAGAGAACCCAGCGACCATGAAGATAGCGAAAATAGCGACGGGCCCGCCCACAAAAGGAGCTTCGCCTGTGGTCCAGTTTGAGGTACCCGGTGATGCACCTCCGAGAACCCCGAAGATCATCGCGATTCCCGCGATCAAGAACACGATAACGGTGACCACCTTAATAGTGGCAAGCCAGAATTCGCCCTCACCGTAGGCTTTGGCAGAAAGAGCATTAAGCCCCGTCAAGAGAACTAAGAAGATGCCCGCCCACACCCACGAGGGAGTTTCAGGAAGCCAATACTTCATCACTTCCCCGACCGCTACAAGCTCGGCCGCGACGGTGATTGCCCAGTTAAACCAGTAGTTCCACCCCATGGCAAACCCGAAGGATGATGAAACGTAACGTGTTGCGTAGGTTTGAAACGAACCTGGGACGGGCAGATGCGCTGCCATCTCACCCAGAGACTGCATGAGGAACAGCACCATAATACCGATCAGCCCGTAAGCAACGATAGCGCCGCCCGGCCCGGCGGTAGAGATAGTTTTGCCGGATGCAACAAACAGACCGGTGCCGATAGCGCCGCCGATGGCGATCATCTGCATATGACGTGCCGAAAGACCGCGTTTCAGATCAGTATCTGCAGCAGCATCACTCGCATCCGATGCTGACGAAGACTGTTGTGAAGTTTGTGCCATTGTTTTCTCTCTATTCTGAAACTTCCCAGATATGCGGGTGTCACACAGCCATCAGCTTTCTCCTGGTGTTCCCTCAATATCTAAGCCGGAAGATCTTATGTGCGTATCCTCTGAAGAAACGCCGTTACGGCATCCTGAAGTATTTCTAATGATGCCTAAATTTTTCTAATCAAGCTCTAATACTACATCTCTCATACGTGCTACGCCACTTCGAAAGCTGTATGTGCACTGCTCCCATCTAGGCAATAACCGTCTTTACGCACAAAAACGGGGTGGATACCTCATGAGAGAGATACCCACCCCGAATTTGTAACCTCTATAACGACAATTCGTCGTTAATTAGGCCTTGTTGCGGCGAGTCAACAGAACCACAAGTCCGGTCATCAGGGAGAGCAGACCCAGCCCAGCGGCGAACAGAACGCCACTGACACCGGTGTGTGCCAAGCTTCCTGACTTCTGGGAGCTCGCGGAGCTACCGTTGTCTGCCTGAGTGGCCTGGTTAACAGCTGCGTTGCCGCCGCCGTTCACCTGTGCGGAACCGCCGTTGCCGTTATCGCCAACGAAACCGGCGCCACCGCCATTAACATTGGGAGCATTGCCGACGAGGCCGGCGCCGCCACCATTGTTATTCTCAGAACCGTTGCCAACAAGACCGGCGCCGCCACCATTAACATCTTCAGAAGCATTGGTGTTCACGGCCTCGCTACCGCGGGATACCGCGCCAGCGTTGAGGTCAATATCGACATCGTTGCTGATGGTCACAGTACCCTGATGCTGGGGAGCCCGGTTGTCACCGGTCTGACCCAAACCACCCCGACCGTTGTCGGAATCGTTATCAGCAGTCAGGCCCAGTCCGCCATGATCTTGATGACGCTGCTGCTCCTGGAGGATTTCGCCTTCAGAAGTGCGAGTATAGCTCTCGCTCAGCTGACCGAACTGTGCACCCTGGCTTTCGCTTCCGGTAGCCTGTCCAGTTTCGGTGGTGGTGTTGCCACCAACCTGACCGAGACCGCCCTGACCAGTGGTGTCAGGAGCTACCGGCTGCGGGGTATCGCCAGTCTGACCCAAACCGCCCTGACCGTTAGGTGCGGGCGTATTTCCAGCATTACCTGGGGTGTTAGGAGCGTTATCGCCTACCCAACCAAGACCGCCGTGACCGTTAGGTGCAGGCGTTACGGCATTATTTTCCCCAGGAGTTACCTGAAAAAAATTACCGCCGCCTTGGAAGCAGTCGTCACCGCCGTTGTCCCACTGACCCCATCCGGGAACGGTTGCGCCAAAGTCCCAGCCACCTTGGTAGTGACCGTTGAGGTTGAAGTCACCTTCGTAGTAGCCGCCGCCACCGATGTTCCAGTCGCCACCACCCTTGTTGTTATCGGGGAGGCTGGGATCGGGGGTGCCGGGCTGACCAGGCTGACCGGGCTGGCCGGGC
>NZ_KV820091.1:156782-238683 GCF_001815285.1 Rothia sp. HMSC065D02 | reverse complement strand
TTCACCATCGAAAGAGACTCGTAGCTTTTCCGTGAGTATCATCTGGCCTAAGAAGAATGCCAAGATACCACTCAAGGTTCCTACGACAAAAGCTACCACCGTCACCACAAGGGCTTTAGCAGAATATAAAAGAGAACGACGCGGTACTGCTAACTGACTTGTTTGCATAGCACCCGTGGCATATTCAGATGCAATAAATACCGTCGCCATGGAAGAAAGAATAATGCCTCCCAATGAAGCGCCTACAACTCCGATAGAATACGACGCGCTCTTCATCTGGTCAATGATCTCGGAACCGTTGACTGATTGCCCATTCACAATCTGCGATGTACTCACATCTTTCTCATACTGTGCCAATTGTTCGTTAAAAACAGGAGCCAGCAGCATTGCGAGTCCTAAAATCAGCACTACCGTAATGATGAAGAGAACCTGCTGAGAACGTAGGGAGCGCATCTTTAACCATTCTGAGCGGAGCACACCCAGGAATGATAGATTATGAGCAACCGGTGCAGGCGCATTTTTAGTAGCGTAAGTTTGAGTACTCATTTATATGTTCCTCCCATTCCCCTGCTGGGTTTCATCGATAAAGCTGTGCTCTGGAGAACTAGTCACCGGTTGCAGTTGAGGATCGGCTGCCGGTGCATTCGGCACCGAAGAAACCGCGGCTACGGCACCAGCACCTGGAAGACTATCAGAGACATATTCAACCTCTGAACGTGTAATTTCAAGGTAAACATCCTCAAGAGTCGCTTCATGAGGCGCCAGCTCATAGAGCAAAATTTGCTCACGCAAAGCGAGTTCACCCAGGTCGCGAGCATCAGCCGAAACCAACAAACCATCGGTATCGACTGCTTCGAAAGGAAGCGATCGTTCCGCAAGGAGTGAAGCGAAAAGGTCACGTTCATCGGTACGAACCAGAACTTTATGACCGCCTACTCGCGAGATAAGTTCATCAATAGACGTATGTTCCAGCAGGCGACCGCGCCCAATAATAATGAGGTCGTCAGCGGTCTGCGCCATCTCGCTCATGAGGTGTGAAGAAATCAGCACCGCCCGACCTTCGGATGCCAAATACTTTGCCAACTGACGAACCCACACCACACCTTCGGGATCAAGACCATTAACCGGCTCGTCCAAAATAACGTTATGGGGATCGCCCAAGATAGCTGAGGCAATACCTAAACGCTGGTTCATACCGAGGGAAAAACCGCCAACCTTCCGCTTAGCCACCTGACTAAGACCGGTCATGCCGATAACTTCGTCCACACGTTTCGCCGAAATACCATGGGTAAGCGCAATAGACATAAGGTGCGTGCGTGCACTGCGCCCCGGATGCACCGATTTCCCGTCAAGGAGGGCTCCTACCGTATGGAGCGGAGATTTAAGGGACTGATAATTTTTGCCGTCCACAAGGGCTTCGCCCGAGGTGGGCTTATGGAGTCCGACCAGCATGCGCATCGTGGTCGATTTACCTGCCCCATTGGGACCCAAGAAACCGGTGACTTTACCGTCGGGAACGATAAAAGACATATCGTTAACGGCGGTTTTATCACCGTACATCTTAGTAAGATTCTGAACCTGTAACATCTACATCTACCCTTCTGAAGAAGTTTAAGGTTGCTCTATCACGTCCAGTCTACGGTTCTCACTTCGGAGAATATAGGATTTTTGAGGTTCCTTCGGAATTTTTATTATTTCTCAATCTTTTTACATACACCGTTTCACGTGAAACATTGATGCTGTCTATAAGAAAATTCCTATAGAAATATAGTTATCCAACGTATAGAGATAGAAATACTACTATATCGAAGTATCTCCAAGAATAGTCCTGATACCCGTCCCCTAGGGTTGTGCGCCCACGTCTGTGAAATTACTGTAGTTAAAAATAGACCGTATACGAAGGGGTAGGGAACTATGCGTAGGACTAGCAGTACACCGGAACCACAGAAAAACCGTGCAGGATACGTCCGGTGGGGCAGGTGCCTCCTTGGTAGTACAGCGCTTGCTGCCACAACCTACATAAGTGTTCAAGGTATACGATGCCGCCGGGCACTCCACGATGCTGTGGACAAACTCGCGTCGTATCCGGCCAAAACGGCGCATCTCAGCTATGGAGAGATAGCATATCTCGATATTATGCCCACCGGGTCATCCTCAGTATATAGCGACCCTCCCGTTATTCTGTCTCTGCACGGTATCTATGGCGGCTACGACCAAGCCTTTGAGAACGTTAGGGAGCTCTCGAAACACTACAGGATTATTGCTCCATCGCGTTTTGGGTACCCCGGAAGCGCGGTCGCAGGTGAAGGGAGTCCCAAAGAACAGGCAGCGGCTCTGATGGCCCTCCTCGATATCCTCAATATTGAGCAGGTCTATGTGCTAGGCGCCTCTGCCGGAGGAACCCCCGCTCTTCGTTTCGCTCTGGATTATCCGGAACGGACCGCAGGTCTTATTCTCCTCAGCTCTGCTCCGCCCTGGGAGGAAAAACCACGAAAGCTGCCCACGCGTATGGGGCCTCCTGCCGCTCTGAACCATGACTACATCATGTGGCTGCTGTCTCCGTTTTTCAAACCTCTATTTGGGCTTCCCACACACACCATATATGGGATGTTCCCCCTACAGGAGCGACGTATGGGAGCCAAGATCGACGCAGCTATCACAAACCCGGATATGGCGGTCCATCTTGAGGAATACCCCATTGAGAGCTTGGAACCGCCCGTTTTTCTGATCCATGCACAAGATGACCGAGTTGTGCCTTTTGCCCAGCCGCGAGGGCATGTGCAGAGTTCTATGTACCGATACCCGAATCTCACCACATGTATCTTCGAAACGGGTGGTCATATGATCGAGGGGCATTTGGAAGAGGTAACCCAAGCGGTCATAGATTTTATTGACGGTACTCTGTAACACGCAATGTTTCACGTGAAACATACCCCTCCCCTACCCCGCACTTCTCGGGTAAAACGGATAATTGGCTCCACATATGAAAAGGGCATCGCATCCCAGTCGGAATGCGACGCCCTCACAGCGTCTAAATACGCCCTGCTTATGCGGCTGCTACAACGTCCAGAGTAACGTTGGCAACAACATCCTCATGCAGACGAGCGGTCACCTGGTACTCACCGGTGCGCTTGATAGCGGAACCGAGGTGAATGGTGCGCTTGTCGATAGTGCCGAGACCTGCCTCTTCAATAGCGTCAGCAATAGCATCTGCCTTAACGGAGCCGAAGAGACGACCATCAGCACCAGCCTTGTGTGCTACTACAATCGGGCGAGCAGAGAGCTTAGCTGCGGTCTCCTGGGCTTCTTCCAGGGAGGCCTTCGCACGGGCCGCACGGGCCGCACGGATAGATTCAACCTGCTTCTCGCCGCCAACGGTCCACGAAACGGCAAAGCCGCGAGGAAGAAGGTAGTTACGTGCATAGCCGTTCTTAACGGTGACGATGTCACCAGCGGCACCCAGACCGGTTACTTCCTGAGTCAGAATAATCTTAGCCATAGTACTTGTTACTCTCCTTCTCGTTAGCGGCCAGCGCCGGAGTAGGGAAGCAGTGCAACCTCACGGGCATTCTTAATTGCCTGAGCGATCTTGCGCTGTTCCTGAACGGTCACGCCAGTTACGCGGCGAGCGCGGATCTTGCCGCGATCGGAGATGAACTTGCGTAGCAAGGCGACGTCTTTGTAATCGATAACGGTGACGTCAGCAGCTTTCAGGGGGTTCTGCTTAGGTTTGGGCTTACGGATTTCAGCCTTAGCCATCGTGGTGCTCCTTTAGGTTGGGAGCCCGCGGCGTTAACCGCGGGATGGATTGATATATGGTTTGGTTTGAGGAAGACGGAACGTTTCTTTAGAACGGAGGTTCATCATCGGCACCGGTACCCCAATCGTAGTTTCCGCCGGACTGCGAGGTCCACGGATCAGCTGCAGGTGCCTGCTGCTGTGCCGGTTGTGCGGGCGCCTGTTGGGCTCCCCCACCGAATCCGGCATTACTGGAGTAACCGTTTCCGCCCTGCTGCTGAGCGAAGCCCTGCTGCGGCGCGGAATTGTTAAAACCACCCTGCTGGGGGTTATTACCGAAGTTATTACCGCCAAAGTTGCCGCCCTGCTGACCACCGAAGTTACCTCCAGAGGTGCGCTGTGAACGGGTTACCTGGGCGGTAGCGTACCGTAGAGCGGGACCGATCTCATCGAGCTCGATCTCCATTGAGGTACGGCGTTCGCCTTCCTTCGTTTCATACGAGCGAGACTTCAAACGACCCTGGGCGATCACACGGGTTCCCTTTTTCAGGGTCTCTGCGACGTTCTCTGCGTAGTCGCGCCAAATAGACGCACGCAGGAACAGTGCCTCACCGTCTTCCCACTGACCGGTTTGACGGTTGTAGGTACGCGGGGTAGATGCAATCGTAAAGTTTGCAACCGCTGCACCTGCGGGAGTGTAGCGCAACTCAGGGTCGCTGGTGAGATTCCCGACCACAGTGATAATGGTTTCGCCTGCCATTGATGCCTCCTCGAATGGATTCAAGTATATAACTCTAGGTAACCATAGGAACCTGACATTTTAATCAGGTCGCGGTTTTAGAGTCTTACTTGTTGACCTTCTGATCCTCCGGACGGATGATCTTGGTACGCATAACGGACTCGTTCAGGTTTAGAACACGGTCGAGCTCAGCGGCGGTCTCAGGGCTCGCGGTGAAGTTAACAACCGCATAGATACCTTCGGACTTCTTCTGGATCTCGTATGCCAGACGGCGGCGACCCCAGATGTCAAGGTTGTCGATGGTACCGCCAGCGTTGGTGACGATTTCCAGGAACTTCGACAGAGACGGCTCTACCGCTCGGTCCTCAACCTCGGGGTTGAGGATAACCATCAGTTCGTATGCACGCATGATTAAACCCCTCCTTTGGGCTAAACGGCTATGGGATTTCCATAGCAGGAGATTCATGTGGCACCCGGTGCAGCATCCTCTTGTTCAGGATGCACACACAGATTCTTCTATACTACACGAGAATACAGGGTAGAATCCAGCAAAGAGAAGGATGCGCCCGCCACACCGCGTGGGTGTAACGGGAGCATCCTGAAGCTAGAGTCTTGAACGCTAAAAATTCTGGTTTTAGTAGTAACGAACCGAAGAGTCCCGAAGGTTGAGGATGGCGACTCGAAGGATATTCGTGAAGAGGTCTTTGAAGAGCAGAAGGCCTAGCGGAATACCGGTTATCCAACCTAAACCTATGGGCGTCAGCAGGCTGGTTATACCGGTGAGCGCCAGATAAAGCAGCCCCTGAATTGGCTGACGCAGATAAAACTTGTGGATGCCTAACCATCCGAGGAAAAGCCACAGCACATAGGTGAGAATCACAGATTTGGGGCGAATCACGACGACGGTCGATTGTTCATGTTCGGAGTTCACATAAGTACGGCTGCCCGGAACGGTTCCATGGGCGAAAAGTTTAGGTTCATAAACCTGTTGCGACATATTTCCTTCCTTCGTGAGTGTTTCAGCGCGCTGTATATAACGCGCTCACTGCAAGTTTAGACAGTTCACATGCGCAAACCCTGGGAACGGGGTGTGTATTCGGTGGGAGTCTGCCCTCCCCTCCCCCACCGCACCAACCTTCGTTCAGACAAAAATCCCGCATCCTCGACTGTGAGGATGCGGGATTCTCCAATGCGCGGTGGGATCGTGATAATGGGCTGTTACTGCTTCACGACAACGGGGGTTACACCGTTGAGTTGGTTCACCCGGCCAGGTATCAGGAAAATATCAATGATGAGCAATATGCCCAAAATTACAAGAGGAATTATCCCGATAAGAAACCAAACAGTTGCCCAGCCAGTAAGGAATAAACACAGGTATAGAATCCCTTGACCCGTTTGGTTCAGATAAAACTTGTGAATACCAGGGGAACCTAGGAAAAACCACAGCAGATATGCCACCGCCATGGATTTGGGTTGCTGCACCATCATGACCGGTGCTACGGCAATAGGTTGTATGGGCTGTCCGTGAGGTTGAGAACCGTTGAATGCGGGGTTAGAAGCCGGATTAAAGGCAGAGTTATCAGACATAGTAATGCCCTTTCGGTGAATGTGTATTCGTGCGCGGCGAACGCTGCCGCTGAGTACCATCCTACACGTCAATTTAGCTTCACAGAGGCATTTAGTGAACCTTATACACCGTAGTCTCCGTCATACTCTTTTCCGCAGTATTCCGCCGTATTATGGGGATTTAGGGCTCTCCGTGCTCCTGCCACCACACAAGCAGACGGCGGGTCGCTTCTTCTTCACCAAGTTCACCCTCATCCAAACGCAGGTTCAGCAGGAATTTATACGCCTGCCCCACAAGAGGCCCAGGACCGATGCCCAGCACCGCCATAATCTGTTCGCCATCCAGTTCAGGGCGCATCGCATCCAGCTCTTCTTGAGCGGCAAGCTCATCAATACGCCGTTCCAAATCATCGTATGCCTGCGCCAGCGAGCGCGCCATGCGCTTATTGCGCGTGGTGACATCCGACCGAGAAAGCCTGTGGAGACGCTGCAGCTGCTCCCCTGCGTCCCGCACGTATCGACGTACCGCCGAGTCGGTCCACCCGGCCTCACGGTAGCCGTAGAAACGCATATGAAGCTCCACGAGGCGCGCCACCGCCTTGATGGTGTCGTTATCGAAGCGTAGGGCGCGCATCCGTTTTTTGACCATGCGCGCGCCAACCACATCGTGCTGCAAAAAAGATACCGATCCGTCTTTCTCGAATCTGCGAGTTTTGGGTTTGCCGATGTCGTGCAGAAGCGATGCGAAACGCAGCACAAAATCGGGCGCGGGGCAGGGACCGTCAGCGTCGGTTTCCTTCTCGATCGCCTGTTCCATGACTTTGAGCGAGTGCTCATAAACGTCTTTATGGTGGTGTGAAGGGTCCATTTCCATGCGCAGGGCGGGCAGTTCCGGGAGCACATAGTCCGCGAGTCCGGTTTCTACGAGCAGGTTCAGGCCCACGCGCGGGTAATCTGCACAGATGAGTTTGATGAGTTCGTCGCGCACCCGTTCCGCCGAAATAATCTCGATACGCGGTGCCATCTGCCGCATCGCTTCGAATACTTCCGGCGCTACAGTGAGGTTGAACCGAGCAGCGAACCGCGCCGCGCGCATCATACGAAGCGGGTCTTCGGAAAAGGATTCTTGAGGCGAGCGCGGGGTTCGCAAAACGCCCTCTGCTAAATCTTTAGTGCCGTGGAAAAGATCCACGATTTCCCCCGAAGGCAGCGCAGCAGCCATGGCGTTGATGGTGAAGTCGCGCCGTATCAGGTCAGCCTTCAGGTCGGTGCCGAATTCCACCGTGGGTTTGCGGGAATCGGCGACGTACACTTCGGCGCGGTAGGTCGTTACCTCGTAAACAGCGCCGTTTTTGCGGGCGCTGATGGTGCCGTATTCTTTGCCGATATCCCAGATGTGCTCGCCCCAGGCGCTCAAAATCCGCTCGCTCTGGGCGGGGGTGGCGTTCGTGGTCATATCGAAATCGGTAAACTCGCCGGGGGTGTTGCGTAGTTCATCACGCACCAGACCACCGACTAGGTAGAGATCAAAACCCGCTTGGCGGTAGAGTTCGCCGAGTTCAACAGCATCCGGATATTTTGAGAGCACATCAAGTTTTTGCGACATAGTCTCTTAATCCTGCCAGATATTAGCGGCAAGAGCATATTAGCGGGCTCCTATCAGCCGCACCATAGCCCAAAATAGCGCCGCATCGGATAAGGTAGAACTATGAGTTTTCCCGTACCGCGCGCACCCAAAATGCGCCCCTTCGCGCCCCAGCTTCCGGTGCCTGCGCTTGAAGAGGTCTCTTCGGGAGGGCTCATGATTAATTTTGATAGTCCCGACCTGCCGGTGGCAATCATTGCGCGCTATAACCGCAACAGACAGCTCGAATGGTGTCTACCTAAGGGACATGTTGAAGGTCATGAAAGTCTGATAGAAACAGCTCAGCGAGAAATAGCCGAAGAAACCGGAATTACCGGTTACATTGTTGCTACCCTCGGGTATATCGACTACTGGTTTACGTCTAGTGGGCAGCGCATCCATAAAACGGTACATCACTACCTTTTTTGTGCTACCGGCGGCCGCCTAACCATTGAGCATGACCCCGATCATGAAGCAGTCGATGTTGCGTGGGTACCCCTGGCAGAGCTTAGCCAGAAACTCTCTTTCGCTAATGAACGGCGCATCGCAGATATTGCACGAGAGTATATTAATACCCAGCTCTAACGTCACAACCAGGAGAAGAAGTTGGCACGTACCGATGCACGCTCAAGCGCCATTATGGCGGCGGGAACGCTCGTATCCCGTGTTCTAGGGTTCCTTAAGGCAATCCTTCTCACGGTGGCACTGGGTGCCCTCTCGACCGTAGGTGACGTCTTCGAGACCGCAAATACGCTCCCCAACCTCATCTACGTGTTGGTCGCCGGTGGTGTGTTCAACGCCGTGCTCGTGCCGCAGATTATCAAAGCCGCTAAAGCCCAAGACGGCGGCGAACGGTATATTTCCAAGCTCGTAACAATTACGGTGACGGCCATCGGTCTGATTACAGCGATTACGCTGGCGTGCGCCATCCCTATTATCAACGTTATGGGCTCTACATGGACGCCAGAGCAGAAAGAACTCGGGTATATATTCTCGTTCTGGTGTTTGCCGCAAATCTTCTTCTACGGGCTTTATACGGTCATTGGGCAGGTACTCAACGCGAAAGAGGCCTTCGGGGCTTTCATGTGGGCGCCCGTGCTCAATAACGTCGTTGCTATCGCTGCGCTCTTTATCTTTATTTTCACCTTCGGGGCGCAGGATACAACCATCAATCCGCCACGCCACTCGGTCGAAAGCTGGACGTCGATGCAGACGATCTTCCTCGCCGGATCGGCAACTCTGGGTGTGGCACTGCAGGCTATCGTTCTCTTTATCCCACTCAGGAAGCTGGGGCTGCGGCTCAAGCCGGACTTCGGCTGGCGCGGTATCGGACTGCGGGAAGCATCTCGTCTGGCAATTTGGACCCTTGCCGCCGGTGCCGTCTCTAACCTGTCGTATATGTATATGACGCGGGTTGCCGCATCCGTGGTGAGCGCCCGAGCCCAGTATGCCGATATGGGTATTCAGATTCCCGGTCTGCAGGCCATGAACTACGCCTCAATGCTCTACTCGCTCCCCCACGGCGTGATCGGCATTTCCATCGCTACAGTGCTCTTTAACCGCATGAGTTCCTCCGCCATCGCGGACGATAGCGACAGCGTCATTCACGCCCTTTCGCACGGCATGCGTACCGCCGGTATTGCCACCGTTTTCTGTGCGCTCGCACTTATCGTCCTCGCCGGTCCCGTGGCGGTGCTCTTTAGCGGCGGCGACCCGGTTGCGGCAACCGTTATTGGGCGCCTCATTGCTATTACTGCATTGGGAACCCCTGCACTGACCATATCCTTCCTCTACGGGCGCGTTCTCTATGCCCGAGAGAATGCGCGCACCCCCTTCCTCATTCAGTTCTACGCCGCGATTGTTATGGTCATTATGAGTGGGGTTGCCTCCCTGCTTGACCCGCGCTACACCGTGTATGCGCTCTCCCTGATTTTCCCGGTGCAGAACCTCTTCGTGGTCGCCATCAGCCACTACGAAATTCGCCGCAGACTTGGGTATTATGGGCAGAAGCGTATTATCAACATGTACGCTCGTACTACCCTCGCGGCATGTTTTGCGGGAGTTATTGCCGCCGCCGTATTGTGGGTATTGGGCGGATACAATCTTGATGGCTTCGCCTGGGCATCAAAAATTTCAGCGGTTATAACCCTTATAATCTGTGGTCTCACCATGCTCTTCAGCTATGTGGTGATGCTCAAGATTTTCCGCGTGCGTGAGGCAGATGCTCTCTTCGCACCCATTGCAGGCAAGGTAAAAGCGCTCGCACGGCGAGGGGCCTCAAACGAATCTTAAACCAGCCCGCAAACCGCTAAAAACACCGTATCTGGCATAATCCGGGTAAAATCTTTGGAAGAGCCTACTAAACTATAGGCGAGAAAATACATGACGGGAGAGAACTTGTCGCAGCAGATTCCGGTCGGAACCGTTTTGGGTGGCCGTTACGAAATCACCGCACAGATTATCATCACCGCCGAATCAGATATGATCCTCGAAGGTAAGGATCAGATTCTGAACCGTAAGGTTTCGGTGGTGGTGGCTTCTCCCGTGCGCAGCCACCTCTTGGAGAAGAATTCGCGGGCGCTGGCGGTCAATAGCCGCTACAACATTCAGATTCTCGATATGGGAATCGCCCCCGAAGGCAATAAATACCTGGTGACCTCATACAGCCGCCCGGATGTTTTACTTGACACCCTACTGACCGACAACCCCTCGGTCTCTCCCGACGGTAACCCTGATGAGGCACTCGGGGCCGAAATCTTCGGTGACAGCCTTACCGGTGCCGCACCGCAAACTTACGAGAACATTCCAATGGTGGGTTCCGAAACCTCCGCTATCAGCGCCGTAAAGGCATGGGAGGTCTCACAGATCCCCTCGATGAACGTTGCACCTATGGTCTCCGGACCGAACGATGACGGCGTCTATGAAGACGACGAAGACGAGGGTACAAACCGCGGAACCTGGGCTATTGCCTTCGCCGCTGTGCTTCTATTGGTCATTGTTGCAGGTGGCGTGCTCACCACGCTAACCGGTTTGGGGTCGAATCACGCATCGAATCCGGTTAAAGGTAAGAACGCCTCGGCGAGCACAAGCGCTACGGCAGGGTCTACAGAATCTGAGGAAGCTTCCCCGTCGGCATCGCCCAGCGCCTCCAACGCCCCAGTAAAGGTTACCTCCGTATTGCGTCTGGTGCCGAGCAACCCTAACTTTATGGCGGATATGGATTCCGGTCTTCCTGCACTGACCGATGGTAGCCCCTCAAGCACCTGGTCCAGCTATGGTTTTGGTAGCCCCGCCTTCGGTGGTGTCGTCAAGGAATTCGGGCTTGCCGCTAAACTAGAGTCTCCCACGGTTGTCTCTAAACTAACTATTCAGCAGACGGGCGGTTCCGGCGGTTCTTTCACCGTATACACCAATAACCAAGCCTCGATGAGCGGTGCTACCGAAGTTGGCAAGGGAAGCTTCTCTGGGCAGGACGTCACGGTTGAGCTGGATAAGGACAAGCAGTCTGCCGATAAGGGCGGCTACATCATCATCGTCTTCGATGAAGCACCCAAGCTCTCGCAGCCTATCGCAGGGTACAGCTATGGTCTGCGCATTGGCGAGATTAAGGCCGAGTAGCGTATAGCCTCAACGAGTGGCGCATCCTCATACATGGGGATGCGCCATTTATTTTGCCTCGATCTCACTCTCTCAAGACCTCCCGACCAGTATTCTCCGTCGGGTGCAGCCACGAACATAAAATGTCACATTTTTCTTCGGTACCCGGCATTTTTACTTCGACCCCAGTCAATATGGATTAGCCGCCCCCAGAATGGAATAATTGGGGATACTGTTGCGTTGAGCGACTATCAGCAGAAAATTGAGGAAGAGAAGAATGAGCACTGAAAATACATTGGGCAATCTGTTCGGAGGCGCCGCTCTCGGCGGTCTGAACCTTGCCGCATCCTCTACCCCCCAAGAAAAAGCCCAAGAAACGGCCTCTGAGGGCGATCAGAAGGTCCACAACGTTATTATCGTGGGTTCCGGCCCTGCCGGGTACACTGCCGCCGTCTACGCGGCGCGTGCCAACCTTGAACCGGTACTCTTCGCAAGCTCCCTCTCCCCCGGCGGCGCTCTCATGACTACAACCGAAGTCGAGAATTTCCCCGGTTTTGTGCAGGGAATCCAGGGGCCTGAGCTCATGACCAATTTCGGTGCCCAGGCGGAGCGCTTCGGCACGGATATTCGCTACCAGGATGTCGAAAAGTTGGAGCTCGACGGCGATATTAAGAAGGTTATTCTCTCCGACGGTTCCGTGCACCTGGCGAAAACCGTTATTATTTCAACCGGTTCGCAGTACCGCAAGCTGGGTGTTGAAGGTGAAGATACACTTTCTGGCTACGGCGTCTCGTGGTGCGCAACTTGCGATGGCTTCTTCTTCAAAGATAAAGAAATCGCGGTGGTAGGCGGCGGCGATTCTGCTCTGGAAGAAGCACTCTTCCTCACCACCTACGCGTCCAAGGTCTACCTGATCCACCGCCGTGATTCTTTGCGCGCATCCGATATTATGCAGCAGCGCGTTTTCGACAACCCCAAGATTGAAGTTCTCTGGAATTCCGTAGTGAGCGAGATTCACGGCGATTCCAAGCTGGAAGAGGTCGTTCTGACCGATACCGTTACTGGCGCTACCCGCGATATGAGGCTTGACGGACTGTTCATTGCTATCGGTTCTGATCCGCGTATCGAGATGGTTAAGGATCAGCTGGAGATTACCGATCAGAACACGATTGCGGTTCAGGGACGCTCGTCAAAAACCTCTCTGCCCGGCGTTTTCGCCGCGGGCGACGTCATTGATCCAACCTACCGTCAGGCGATTATCGCCGCCGGTTCGGGTGCGGTAGCAGCACTCGACGCACAGCACTACCTCGAAAACCTTTAGTCAGGAGAAACAGATATGAGCAATGCAAAAGCAGTAACCGATGCCACTTTTAAAGCTGAAGTTCTGGAAAATTCCAAACCAGTGATCGTTGATTTCTGGGCCGAGTGGTGCGGTCCTTGCCGCATGGTCGCTCCGGTTCTTGATGAAATCGCCGCCGAATATGGCGAGAAGGTCGATGTCGTGAAGGTTAATGTCGAAGAGAGCGGCGACACCGCTATGGAATACGGCATTACTTCTATCCCCGCGATCTACCTTTTCAAAGATGGGCAGGTTGTAAAGAAGAGCGTAGGCGCTCGTCCTAAACAGGCACTCATTGCTGATTTTGAGGAATACATCAAGTAGGTTTTCTTCAAGCCTTCATCCTCAAAAGCCCATAGAAGGTGTGGATGTTTCACGTGAAACATCCACACCTTCTATCTTTATACCTGCTTCGTTTACAGGGCTACAAACACTTTATATACTTTTTGAGGTTGTAATTTAGATAAGAATATCTTATGAAGATACTATCCGTGAATCTCTGTATGACTTTGGCATAGTTCTTCCTGTAACCATTTCATAGTGTCGAAAACGTGGATTTTAGCCTGTCTCGATAAATACCCTTGTAATTCTCAATATCCAAAAAGGAGGCGCAGGCTTACAATTACCTTCAGCTCGGAGTTCGTGTTAGTCTCATCCCACTCCCCTGCTCTGCTATATACACCGCTGTAGGTTCTGCAAAGACTCATATACCTACCGTTTTCACAACATGCTCCAGACCTCTGTGAGTTCTTCTTATCCGGAGACAATGGCAGATGGACAAGGCAAATAACCCGCCACAATGCTCACTAAACCAGATATACACGCCTTATACAGGGCTGGGGGTGGTGATGTTTCACGTGAAACATCACCACCCCCAGTAGATTACGGGGAAGGGTTCTAAGCTATCGTATGAACTAAGAACCTTTGAAATCAGAATCCAGAACCCGAATAATGCGGTTGAGATCCTCGACATTAGCAAACTCAATAGTCATCTTGCCCTTACGAGCACCGAGCGAAATCTTAACCGAGGTATCCAGTTTGTCAGCAAACGCATCCGCAATATAGTCCAATCGCTCGTGATGCTTCTGTGGCTGCGGGGTCTTCCGCTCTTTCTCTGCCGGAGCTTCGCTCGCATGGGCAACAAGCTCCTCAACGGCACGCACAGAAAGCCCTTCATTCACGATCTTCTGAGCAATGGTCTCTATCTTTGCCTGATCGGTTAAAGTCAGCAGGGCGCGCGCATGCCCGGCAGCGATAACGCCTGCCGCTACCCTGCGCTGTACGAGAGGAGGCAACCTAAGCAAACGAATCGTATTCGAAATCTGTGGACGAGAACGCCCAATACGCTTTGCAAGCTGCTCTTGGGTGGTACTGAACTCTTCCATAAGCTGCTGATATGCGGCCGCCTCTTCAATGGGATTCAGCTGGCTACGATGCAGGTTTTCCAGCAGGGCGTCTCGAAGCAGATCAATATCTTGCGTGTCACGGATAATGGCAGGAATAGTTTCTAGACCCGCAGCCTGGGTTGCGCGCCATCGCCGCTCACCCATCACCAGCTCATATTTTTCGGCATTTTTCTCGCGTGAAGGGCGCACCACAATAGGCTGCAGAACACCAATCTCACGAACCGAATGGATGAGCTCAGCCATATCTTGTTCATCAAAATCAACGCGAGGCTGTTTGCGGTTCGGGTGAATATCAGAAACTTTGATTTCTGCGAACTGAGCTCCAGGAACGGGTACGAGGTTGCTGTTACCCTCTTCCTCAGCTTCCTTCGTTTCTTCACCAAAGAAGAAATCTACCGGGCGGCGTGTTAACGTCGTATTGCGAAGTGCCGCACCCATATCCATACGAGGTTTCTTCTTCTGAACTTCGCGAGGCTGAGACAACGTTTCACGTGAAACATCTGATTTCTGCACAGGCTGCGATGCGGACAAAGAAGCAGATGAGACGTGTACGTTCTCTTCTTTTTTCTCCCCCGCTTTCACGGCAGGGGTTTTAAGACTAGGCATCTTAATCGCAGAAACCTTTTGCGGCTTCGATGAACCAGAAGGTTTCCGAGTCTCAGCAGAAGATTCCTGAGGTTTCGGATCCGTAGCCTTTTGCGACGAAGAGATGCGGTTCTCTTGCTGTTCTGTCCGTTTCGTTGTCGCAGACGGTTCCTTTTTCGGGGCAGATTTTTTCTGCGGCTCCGGCTTTACGTTGCGAGTCTTCGGGCGTTTTGCTGAGGATGCGGCGGCTTGTTCCTCCTGCTGAGGTTTGCGAGTCGCCGCTACTTTTTTTTCCGCCTCTTTCTCGGCAACATCGGAAGCAGTCACAACAGGCGTCGTATTATTGGGAATGAGAGCACCCAGTCCCCTTCCGAGACCCCGTCGCTTCTCTGCCATATTTTTCCTTCCTCACACCAAATTTTCTACCGCTCTCATACATGCCGATTACACTTCATATGAACCTTGCAGCACCGTAAAATCTGCGCTCAGAAAATTCGGTATTTCCCTAGATATAAATCTCAAAAAGTTTATTTATGGATAATATCGGAGTAATTACCAATCCTGATATGCCGATATTTCAGAGCATCTATATGCTCCGTATTCCTCTTAGCGGCGCGCAATTTCCTGCGCCGCTTCACGATAGGCCTGAGCACCGGTAGACGTTGGATCATAGCTGATAACGGTCTGTTGGTAGCTCGGTGCTTCCGAAATGCGTACAGAACGCGGAATCTTGGTCTGTAGAGTTTCCTTCGGGAAATGTTCCCGTACCTCTTCCGCTACCTGATATGCAAGATTGGTACGTCCGTCGTACATAGTCAGCAGAATCGTACTAATCTCTAGATTGGAATTCAGATGTTTCTGAATCATCTGAATGTTCTTGAGCAGCTGGCTCAAACCTTCCAGGGCATAGTATTCACACTGAATAGGAATCAGGATTTCCTCTGCCGCCACAAAAGCATTAACGGTCAGCAGTCCCAAACTTGGCGGACAGTCGATAAATACGTAGTCGAGCCGTCCCATCCCCTGCTGGGCACGCCACTCAGTATAGTCCTCCAGAGCGTTTTTGAGGCGTTTTTCACGTGCCACGACCGAAACAAGTTCAATCTCTGCCCCGGCAAGGTCTATATTCGCGGGCGCGCACCACAGATTATCGAGATCAGGGCACTCCTGCACAATATCGGAAAGCGGAGTATCGTCAATCAAAGTGTTGTAAGTACTGGGAAGCTCCACGCCATGCTCAATACCGAGAGCCGTCGAAGCATTTCCCTGAGGGTCATTATCAATGACCAAAACGTTCATTCCCGCTTCTGCAAGGGCGGCCGCAATATTCACGGCGGTACTCGTTTTACCGACTCCACCCTTCTGATTCGAGATGGTAAAGACGCGTGTATGTGGGGGCTTGGGCAGTAAAGGCGGCGTCGAGCCACCGGGGGTGATCGTCATATATCCTCCGCGCCTGATGCTGATGGTTGATGTGTCTTTCGCCAGATAAAGATACGCACACCGTGTTTCACGTGAAACATTGAATAAAGAGCATCAAGGATGTTTCACGTGAAACACCGATGCTGTCTCCGGTCTGCGCGTTCCTCTTTAAGATTACCTGTCAAAACAGCGATATACCACGTACACCCTCGAGAAGTTGTCTAGGATTCGTATTTTTTCACGAAAATTTATGATTTCATCCCCAAGTATTCACTCTCAGCACAGCATCATGAACCGATTATCAACCTCTCAGCCAGGAAAATTTATACAACTTCTATTACTCATTTTTAATATTCCACATTCACGAAAAACTACGGTGCCCCGCCGAAAGTTCCCCTTCATCTCTCACGTACCACAAACTCTTTCTCCGGTATCAAATAAAGACCATAAGAAAAGGGGTTGAAGATACATTCTCGGATGTATCTTCAACCCCTATGAAGCTCGCAGCTTCAGAGTTTATCGAGACTAGAGTGTAACTCGCACAACGGTTGTGGGCTCATCCAGCAGCCCCTCCCCCGCCGTCAGGATTTCAGTCTCGCGAGCCCCGAAACGGTTGAGTTTCTTCTTAGCCTTCTTGATTTCCTCCCGTGCAGAACGCCCTTTGAGAGCCAGAAGCTCACCGGTACCGCGCAAAATCGGCAGGGTAATATCCACAAGACCCACCAGCGCAGATACGGCGCGAGCAGTCACCACATCGGCTTCAACCTGCCCGACAGCCTGCTCGGCACGCGAGCGCAGAATTTTTACATTCTCAAGGCCTAGATCCTCAACCACTTCATGAAGCCATATCACACGGCGTTCCAGAGGCTCTATGAGCGTGATTGATAGATCGGGGCGGGCAATAGCCAGACAAAGCCCCGGCAGACCCGCTCCAGAGCCTACATCCGCCACGGATGCACCTTCGGCGATATATTCCTGCACAGCGGCACAGTTGAGCACGTGACGAGCCCACAGACGCGGTACCTCACGCGGACCAATGAGCCCGCGCTCAATCCCCGTCGTCGCCAAATGTTCCACATAGCGCTGTGCCAGAGGAAGACGATCACCAAAAATTGCGGTGGCGGCTACAAGGTCTTGACCTTCACAAGGAACCGTCATTTACGCCTCCGGAAGGGAAATCACCACATGGCGACGTGTACCTTCGCCTTCGGATTCGCTGTAGAGCCCCTGTTCAGCAACCACATCGTGTACAACCTTGCGTTCATAGGCGCCCAGTGGTTTCAGGTGGAAATCTTCGCCGGAGGCACGCACCTTCTCAACGGCGTCGAGGGCTATTTCGGTGAGCTGTTCTCGACGTTGTGCACGGTAACCCGCAATATCGAGAATAAGACGCGAACGGTTGCCGCTGGCGGCCAGAACCGACAGACGCACGAGTTCCTGCAGAGCGTCTAAGACCTCACCGCGGCGACCAACAAGGTGGCGCAGATCTTCGTTCCCATCGTCATCATTCACTACAGAGAGATAGATGCGCTGGTTGCGCACCTCAATATCAATATCTCCGTCAAGATCAACGATATCGAGAAGTTCTTCGAGGTAGTCAGCGGCTATATCCCCTTCTTCCTCAATCATGCTGATTTCGTCGATTTCTTCGACAGCCTCAGTTTCCGATGCGGTGCTTGGCGATTCTGCGGTTTCTTCAAATATTTCAGTCATGGTTTTCCTTGAATTTATCGATGCTGTGTTTAGTTGAGTTTCGGCTTATTCGAGTTTTTATTGTCCGAATTGTTCTGCCCGCCACCTTTACGCTGCTGCTGTTTCTGGCGTTTCTTACTCATGGGCTGCTGACGCTGACCCGCGGCAGCACGCTCACGCGCTTCCTCAAGCTCTTTTTCGTGCTGTTCTTTGGTTTTCCCAACGGGGGGCAGACCTTTAGCGGCGCGGCGTTCGTTGAGTTCCTTCTCAGCCTGGGAACCGGGAGTAGGATTATTGCGGATCACCCACCACTGCTGGCCCAGTGCCCAGAAGTTTGAGACGGTCCAGTAGTACATCACACCAAGAGGGAAGTTAATGCCCGTCACCGCGAAAATAATGGGGAAAATGTACATCATCATCTGCTGCTGACGGAATATTGGGGAGTTTTTGGCTGCCTCGGACATGTTCTTGGCACTGAGCTGTTTCTGAATGAAGAATTGAGTACCGCTCATGAGTAGAATCATGATGATGGCCTGGGCAACGGTAGCGGCATGGTTACCGTTGCCGGGGTTCATCATGGTCGAGAAAATGGGGGCACCGAAAATGTGGGCTTCACTGAACTGTTTAACCAATTCTGCGGGAAGTAGCAGAATGCCTTCATTTTTAGCGGCTGCCCCGGAAATACCCATGAGCACCTGGTACAAACCGAAGAAGATAGGCATCTGGGCAATAATCGGCAGGCAGGAGGCAAACGGGTTGGTGCCGTGTTTTTTGTACAGCGCCATCTGCTCCTGTGCCATCGCCTGGCGGGAAAGCTGGTCTTTCTTCCCCTTGTATTTGGCCTGCAGCTTTGCAAGATCGCCCTGCATGGCGTTCATACCGCGCATCGCTTTAATCTGTTTGACGAAAAGGGGGATGGTGAGGGTACGCATAACCAGGGTCAGGCAGATAATGCACAGCACCCAGGTAAAGCCTGAGGACGGATCCATACCAATACTGGTAAAGATCGTGTGGAAGAACCACAGCACCGCAGACACGGCCAATTTAAAGGGCCAAAGGATCATGTCAAAAATGTTCACGGGAGTTTTTCTCCTTATGACTCGGCTAAGTCTTCGTAGGAATCTCGACAACCGTTAGTGGTTTTTCGAGTGAGTTTCTAGGGGATGGTTCAGGAGCATAATTTTAGGTTCCTGACCGGAAGCAAAGGTCCGTTTTCCGGGCGGGACGGGATCGACTCCGCCGGTTGCCCAGGGATTACACCGCAGAATGCGCCGCACGGTTAAGCTGAGACCGCCGAGGGCTCCGTGAGTGGTGACCGCTTCCAACCCGTAGGCGGAGCAGGTCGGATAATACCGGCACACATCCCCATAGAGTGGGGATACGACTTTACGATAAGCCTTAATAAGCCCAATCAGAATATTCTGCGGCAGGGTGTAGACCGCATGCAGAAAAGATACCGGATGCACAAACTCATGGGGCGCTTGTGCGAGGCGTTCATCGGGATCAAGCTGATGTGTGTGGGGATGATGTGTGCTGCTGTGATGAGGGTGAAAACGCTCATCACATCGACGATGGTTCATAGTCCCCTCCCCCACGGTTTTCAACATTGCAGTGTTGATCTTGACGGTCAAGTTTTTTCAGAGAGGATTCTAGGGCACCTCGATAGTCTGCGCGCAATTCTTCCCAGTTCGCTCCAGCGGATGCGGGAAGCGCCCGCACGGCAATATACAGTCCCTGCGGGTAGGTGCTAACGGTTGCGGCAGCGAGTTCACGCAAACGCCGTTTAACACGGTTACGAGTCACAGCATTTCCAACGGCTTTTGACACAATGAAACCTATCCTGGTTGTATTTCCGGGTTTTTGAGCCGTATATACAACTAAGTTCCGGCGCCCTGAGCGGGTACCGGAACGAAAAGTCGCGGAAAATTGGGAGCTGGTGCGCATCCGGTGCTGGATTGGCAGCACGTTTTCCTTCCCTGTAGTGGAAAACCCGCTAACACGAATGCGTTAGCGGGTTTTGCTGAGTTCTTTATGCCGAAAGCTTGGAACGACCCTTGGAACGACGGTTCGACAGGATAGAACGACCGGCACGAGTACGCATACGAAGACGGAAACCGTGTTTCTTCGCACGACGGCGGTTATTCGGCTGGAAAGTACGTTTACTCATACTTATCTCCTTGGACACAAAATCCTAGCCCGCTGGTTAGGATTTCTAAGCTTTTTCGTGCCCGATGGTACCTCGACACTTCGAGGTAGGCGGTACACATACAACAGAACAACTCTAGAAGAGTCTATGCTGCAAAGCAAGTTAATCCGCCCCACACATAACCCCAGGTTATCCCCAGGTTGTGGGGATTAGACTATCCACAGATGTTCTCAACGGGCCTTCAAAACATCATATCCACAGTTTTCCACATCCTTGTTATACACTTAATTTCCTTGATATATCAAGGAAAAATAACGAAATTCAAGAATTTTTCAACCGGTTATCCTCAGGAAAGACACATTTTTTCCACATTGTGTATAACTCCTGTGGATAAGCTATTTATCATGTGTATAACCTACGGTAGAATCTGTACATATCTTTGTCATCTTTACGAGGGGAATTACTGATGGACGCTGAGCACACGCAGCTTCAGGAACGCTGGGAACAGGTCATAAGCATTCTGCAAGCGAATCCTGAGGTTTCTCAGCGTCTGCGTGGTTTTGTGAATCTTGCACAGCCTCAGGCTTTCGTGGGAACTGTTCTTCTGATTGCCGTTCCCAGCGAACTAACCCGCAATATTTTTCAGTCTCAGCTCAAGGCGCCCTTCCAACAGGCTCTGACCACCGTTTTTGGTCCCGGTGTATCAGAGGCTTTTACGATTGATGAATCGCTTGCACAAACGTCTCAGACGGTTTCGCCTTCGATACCGCAGATCGAAGATGATTCTCCTATGCCCCCACTTCATGAGGTTGAGGCCGAGCTCCACACCCCTGTACCGCCTCATCAAACTGCGGATGTGCCCGTTGCCGATGCACCGACAGCGTCACCGGTTGATCCCGCCATCTTCGCCGAGCGCCCGCAGAGTTCTTCCCCCTCCCCCACCGATTTTTCCGAAGTACACACGCCGCAGCATGTGGACTCTGCCGTTCCCGCTCAGCCGATTTCTTCTCCTGCAGAGACTGAGGATATTTCTTCCCAAACCGCAGATACTCATACCGCTGTTTCTTCGGATTCCGGTTGGGATTCTTCGGCACGTCTGAACCCAAATTACACCTTTGATACTTTTGTGATTGGTCAGTCTAACCGCTTTGCACACGCCGCAGCATTTGCTGTTTCAGAGTCCCCCGCCCAAGCCTATAACCCCCTCTTTATTTATGGCGATTCGGGGCTGGGTAAAACCCACCTCCTGCACGCGATTGGGCACTATGCCAAGCATCTTTTCCCGAGCTTGCGCGTGCGGTACGTAAATTCTGAGGAGTTCACGAACGATTTCATCAATTCGATTCGTGACGATGAGGGGTCATCTTTCAAACAGATTTATCGCAATGTCGATATGCTTCTGATCGACGATATCCAGTTTTTGGCGGGTAAAGAGCATACACAGGAAGAGTTCTTCCATACTTTTAATGCCCTGCATAATCACCAAAAGCAGGTTGTGATTACCTCCGATTTGCCGCCAAAACAGCTCACCGGGTTCGCCGAGCGTATGCGTTCACGCTTCGAGTGGGGTCTGATTACCGATGTTCAGCCTCCCGAGCTGGAAACTCGTATCGCTATTTTGCGTAAGAAGGCACAGAGCGAATCGCTCAACGTTCCCGATGATGTGATGGAGTATATTGCATCGCATATTACGGCGAATATCCGCGAGTTGGAGGGCGCGCTCATTCGTGTAACGGCATTTGCCTCACTCAATAAACAGCCCGTCGATGTTGCTTTAGCCGAAGTTGTGCTCAAGGATCTCATTACAGATGCGGGCGACACCGAAATTACCTCGGGGCAAGTGCTAGCGACCACGGCTTCCTATTTCGATGTGACTCTAGAGGATCTACGGTCAAAATCCCGTACTCGAACCCTCACAAATGCACGTCAGATTGCCATGTACTTACTGCGTGAGCTCACAGATATGTCGTTGCCGCGCATCGGGCAGGAATTAGGCGGCCGCGACCACACAACGGTTATGCACGCGGTACGGAAGGTGGGGGCACAAATGGCCGAACGACGCACTACCTTTAACCAGGTCACCGATTTGACGAACAAAATCAAGCAGGATCAGCGTGAAAGTCGGTAGTTCCCCGGAATTTCAAGGTTTAAACAGCCTGTGGATAACATGTGTGTTAAACCGGGGCTTTAAGTGGATATTAAGTGCATGATTATTCATGATGTGTGGACGAAGGTAGATGTATAAATATCCATACACAATACATCCTCAGAAACGCTAATTTTTGTCCACTTAATATCCACAGGTGATTTCCTTGATTTTACAGGGAAACTCTGGTTTTTCCACGATATCCACAGGGGTTATTAACATTACTGTACTTTAAAGAAAACACCCTCACATAACATGAAGCGCACCCACGCAGGTCCAATCGAACGCAGTATCCAACTATTTTGACGATGGTAGCGAGATAACAGCATCAGATTTTTGTAATTACAATTTTCATAACCTTCTGAAGCTGTCCTGCATGATCTACCTTTCTAAAGATGTAATTACAAAATTTTCTAAACCCTCTGAGCGGAACTAACCTGTACCCTCTCCTTGACGAACCTGTATCCGGTAGGATGGATTATGCAGTTTTGCATAAACTACACACGCACGATGTAGGGTTCTCAATTCCATACGCATCCATGAGCTCATCATCGTTGTTTTCCAAACCCGTTTGCTTCATCACCGAAAGGCTCTTTGATGAAATTTACCGTTGAACGTGACGTACTTGCCGAGGCGGTTGGTTGGACCGCACGCTCGCTACCTCTTCGTCCCACCTCTCCCGTGCTCAACGGCCTTCTCATCAAAGCTGAAAGTGGTGAGGTTTCTATTTCGAGCTTCGATCATGAAATCAGTGCTAAGCAGACGATCGAGGCATCGGTAGAGCAGGAAGGAACCTGTTTAGTACCGGGTAAGATGCTTGCCGAAATTTGCCGCTCACTGCCTAACGCAGACGTTGAGTTTGTGGCTAATGACTCCACAATTTTTATGACCTGTCGTTCCGCAAAGTTCCAGTTAGCGGGTATGCCGGTGGCGGACTATCCGGAGCTTCCCGAACTACCACAGATTTCCGGTACCGTTGATGGCGCGGAATTCGCTAAAGCTGTCTCCCAGGTTCAGATCGCGGTTTCCAAAGACGAAACTTTGCCGTTGCTTACCGGTATTCGCCTGGAAATCTCCGGTTCAACCATGACTCTTCTTGCTACCGACCGGTACCGCCTGGCAATGCGCGAAATTACCTGGAACCCTGAGAATCCTGAAATTGAGGCTGCGGTTCTGCTCAAGGCCAAAACCATGACCGAGGTGGGGCGTACCCTCTCAAGCTCAGGAGAGCTTTCTATCGCACTTCCTGAAAATGGCGATCTTATCGGTTTTTCTGCGGGATCCCGCCGAACTACGAGTGTCCTCATGGACGGTCAGTACCCGAATCTTCGTGCCCTCTTCCCAACCGAAACCGCGGTTCATGCTGTAGTCCGTACATCAGATTTGGCGGAGGCGGCGCGCCGTATTTCCCTCGTGGCAGAACGTAACACTCCCCTGCGTCTACAGTTCACCGAAGACGGACAGGTCTCGATCGATGCTGGGCGCGGCGATGAGGCTCGCGCATCCGAATCGATGCCCGCGCAGCTGGACGGTCACGAAATTACGGTGGCATACAACCCCACGTACCTTTCGGAGGGGTTGGGTGCCTTCGATACCGACTTTGTACGTTTCTCCTTTACTGAGGCTCCTAAACCTGCCGTGCTCTCCGGTCAGGATGAGCCGCTAAGTGAAGAAGATCTTAGCTACCGGTACCTGGTTCAACCGATTCGACTGCCCGCTAACTAATCGCGCATTCTGGCGCCGGGGCATAGAAAATTAGAATAAACATTCGTTTTTATAGAAGGGGGTATTGTGTATCTTGATCATCTTTCGCTTCTTGATTACCGCACCTACCCCCTTCTCAACCTACCGCTGAGCGCCGGAGTTACCGTTTTTTTAGGGCCTAACGGTGTTGGAAAAACCAATATTATTGAGGCTATCGACTACACCGCGAACCTTTCCTCGCACCGCGTAAGCCATGATGGTCCGCTCGTGCGGGTGGGCGCATCCCGAGCCTATATTCGTGTGCGTACGGTGCGTGGTTCACAACAAACGGTCACCGAATTCGAGATAGCACCCGGGGCGAGCAATCGGGTGCGCATCAATCGAGCCGCTCCCGTGCGCGCCCGCGAGGCTCTAGGGATTACGCGCACCGTGTTGTTCTCCCCCGAAGATTTGCAGCTCGTCAAGGGTGAACCCGCGGGACGACGCCGTTTTATTGATGATTTAGCGGTTTCGCTGCGACCCGTTGTTGCCGGGTACCGTCAGGAATACGAACGCATTTTGCGCCAGCGCAATTCGCTGTTGAAAACATTGCAGCGCCGCGGATCCTTGGCGGCAGACGATGAAAACGCGATGCACACCCTTGATGTGTGGTCGGAACAATTGGCTCAGCTAGGGGCACAGCTCCTCGCAGCACGATTTCGTGTTCTATGGCTTCTGCTTCCCCACCTGAAGCGCGCCTACGCCGGGCTTACCGATGGGTCAAAGAACATCTCATTCACCTACGATTCGACGGTTTTTCCCGAGATCACCGAGCGAGGGCTCGAACATGTTTCACGTATGAGCATCGACGATATTAAAGATGCGATGGCGCAGCGCTTACGCGAGCGTCGTGCCGCCGAACTGGAACGCGGGGTGACTCTGGTGGGACCGCATCGGGACGATATAACGCTGCTTTTGGGCGGGTTAGCTGTTAAACAATTTGCCTCTCACGGGGAAAGCTGGTCGGTTGCGCTTTCTTTACGGTTGGCTTCCTGGTTTGTGCATCGTGCCGACGATGATTCCCCCGGGTCTTCCCCCATTCTTATTCTTGATGATGTTTTTGCCGAACTAGATTCAGAACGACGTCACCGTCTCGGTGCTTTAGTAGCCCAGGCAGAACAGGTTTTGCTCACCAGCGCCGTGCTGAGCGATATTCCCGAGGAACTGGGGACGTACCGCTTAGTGCGGGTGAGTGCCGCTCACGCCGAATATGCGCCCGAAACCACAGACGCACCGCAGACTGAGGATTTGTCCTCATGAGCGAGAAACTCTGGGATGATGGTGAGGAAATAGGCATGCAACCGTCGAATCATGAAGAATCTTCACTTGATCCCGAGCAAGAATACTATCGTGATGAGGTCGATGCCCCCGCCGCCATAGTAGAACGAATGCGCGCCGCCGCAGCAGCCCGCGGCGAGGGGCGACTCAACGCATTCTCTGCAAAGAAGATTCTTCGTGAATTTGGCTCTGCCATGAGCGCCGAACCGGGACAGCGGAAAACTCGCGCCCAGCGGGTCGATATGCGCGTGTTGGGCGGCTATACCGCCTCTGGAGAAGATTCTCGCGATCCGAAGCTGCTTGACGGCGTGATCTCGTACCTGATTCGTTCTCGTGGGTGGAAAGAGCCCGTGGCGGTCTCCAGTGTTATGGCGCGATGGAGTGAACTTGTTGGGCCCGAACTTGCCACGCATGCTAAACCCACGCGCTTTGAGAATGCCGTGGTCGATGTGCAGTGTGATTCGACCGCGTGGGCAACGCAGCTTAGGCTCATGCGTAATCAGATTGTGCAGATGTTCGCGCGTGAACTCGGTGAAGGCGTGGTGACGAACATCCGTATTTACGGGCCGAATAACGGGCGCTGGGCATCGCGCGGTCCTAAACGGGCACCGGGAGGCCGAGGGGTACGAGACACTTACGGATAACCCGCTTATTTGACACTTTTGCGTCATAAGGGCCTAAATCGCCGGAAACGAAGATAACGGTACGGTATATATCCCCCACCGCATACCGGGGTGAATATGCTCAGAAAAGCCTTAGAAGGCTGTATATCCGAAATAAGCCGTTCCACACCCTTCAAAATATGGGCGTAAAGTCGTGAAATTCGGTAGAATAGTAGAGAATATGCCGATACTGCGCTCGTCGGGGTGCAGCGGTGATACATCACCGGGCATGAGATCTACCCCAAGGAGTTACGCACTCGTGACATCTGAACAACCCCATGAATACGGCGCATCTGACATTACCGTTTTGGAGGGTCTGGAAGCGGTTCGTAAACGTCCCGGTATGTATATCGGCTCAACAACCGAACGCGGTCTACACCATCTGGTTTACGAGGTGGTCGATAACTCCGTAGATGAGGCGCTCGCAGGCTACGCAAGCCATATTGAAGTTACAATTCAGGCCGATGGTGGCGTGCGCGTTCAAGATGATGGCCGCGGTATTCCCGTGGATGAGCATCCAACCGAGCATAAATCCACGGTCGAGGTCGTTATGACTGTTCTTCACGCTGGCGGTAAATTCGGCGGCGGCGGATATGCCGTTTCCGGTGGTTTGCACGGCGTGGGTATTTCTGTCGTTAATGCGCTCTCAAAAAAGGTTATAACCGAAGTCCACCGTCAGGGTTATTCCTGGCACATTTCTTTTGCTAACGGTGGTATTCCTGATGGTCCCCTGCGCCGCGGTAAAGCCTCTCAGAAGACCGGTACTATTCAGACGTTCTACCCTGATCCCGAAATTTTTGAGACCGTTGAGTTTGATTTTGAGACTCTGCGTGCCAGGTTCCAACAGATGGCGTTCCTGAACAAGGGACTGACAATTTCTCTCACTGATGAGCGTGACCAATTCGAGGGGGGCGATGAGGTCGCCGAAGAAGAAGATGAGAAAGATAAAGTTCTTCCCCACAACCGTGTAGGCGCAAACTCCGAGGGGTACCGCACGGTCACCTATCGTTACGATAATGGTCTTTTCGACTACGTGCACTTCCTCAACGCGGGTTCAAAAACCGTTATTAACGAAGATATTATCTACTTTGAGGCTGAGGACACCGTGCGTCATATGGCGCTTGAGGTGGCTATGCAGTGGACCGGTTCTTATAAAGAATCGGTGCACTCCTATGCGAATACAATCAACACTCACGAAGGCGGTACTCACGAAGAGGGTTTCCGTGCTGCGCTGACATCTCTGGTGAATCGTTATGCCCGCGAGAATAAACTGCTGCGCGATAAAGACGATAACCTCACCGGTGAAGACGTGCGTGAGGGTCTGACTGCGGTTATTTCGATTAAGATTTCCGAGCCGCAGTTCGAAGGGCAGACGAAGACGAAGCTTGGTAATTCCGAGGCAAAATCCTTTACCCAGCGCGAGATTAACGATCATATGGCCGATTGGTTCGATCGTAACCCCGCTGTCGCCAAGGATGTGGTGCGCCGCGCTATTACGGCGGCACAGGCGCGTATGGCGGCACGTAAAGCGCGTGAAACGACTCGGCGTAAGGGGCTGCTGGAAACCAGCTCAATGCCCGGCAAACTCAAGGACTGTGCCTCAAAGGATCCGTCGATCTCCGAAATTTATCTGGTGGAGGGTGATTCCGCGGGCGGTTCGGCAGTGCAGGGGCGCGATCCAAATAGCCAAGCTATTTTGCCGCTGCGCGGTAAGATCCTCAATGTGGAGCGTGCTCGCCTCGATCGAGCGCTTTCCAATGCTGAGATTCAGGCTATGATTACGGCCTTCGGCACCGGTATCGGCGACGATTTCGACCTGGAGAAGGCTCGCTACCACAAGATCGTTCTTATGGCCGATGCCGATGTGGACGGCCAGCATATCACCACCCTGTTACTGACCCTGCTCTTCCGCTTTATGCGGCCGCTCATCGAAGCCGGATATGTGTATTTGGCACAGCCTCCGCTGTATCGCATCAAGTGGTCAAATGCCCCGCATGATTATGTGTTCTCGGATGCCGAGCGAGATGAGGCTCTGGCGCGCGGTCAGGCAAAGAATCAGCGTCTGCCCAAAGACAACGGCATTCAGCGTTATAAGGGTCTTGGCGAGATGGATTACACCGAGCTGTGGGATACCACGATGGATCCTCAACGCCGTACCCTGCTTCAGGTGAAGATGGAGGATGCGGCTGCTGCCGATCAGATCTTCTCGGTTCTGATGGGTGAGGATGTAGAAGCCCGCCGCGACTTTATTCAGCAGAACGCCAAGGACATTCGATTCCTCGATATCTAAAGGGTTTGGCATATAGCCAATTGGCTATATTTCCCAAACGGAATATAAGCGAGAGAGTCACAGAGGAACGGAACAACTATGAGTGAAGAAAACCAAAGCGAAAACCCAGATATCGAGGTCACCACAAATAGTGGTGAGATTGTGCTTGACGATCCCCACGGTCATATTGAACAGGTAGATCTGCAGACCGAGATGCAGCGTTCCTACTTGGACTATGCAATGGCGGTTATTATCGGTCGCGCCCTGCCCGATGTGCGTGATGGACTCAAGCCTGTGCATCGTCGTGTAATCTACGCGATGTATGACGGCGGGTATCGACCCGATCGTGCCTTCAATAAGTGCGCTCGCGTAGTGGGCGATGTGATGGGTCAATTCCACCCCCACGGCGACAGTGCCATTTACGATACCCTTGTACGCCTGATCCAGAGCTGGATTATGCGCTATCCCCTGGCGCTTGGTCAGGGTAACTTCGGGTCCCCCGGTAATGACGGCGCTGCGGCTCCGCGTTATACCGAGACGAAGATGGCGCCGATCGCCCTGGAAATGGTGCGTGACATCAATGAAGATACCGTCGATTTTCAGCCTAACTATGACGGTAAATCGCTTGAGCCCACGGTACTGCCAGCGCGAATCCCGAACCTTTTGGTGAATGGTTCCTCAGGTATCGCTGTGGGTATGGCAACCAATATTCCTCCGCATAACCTGCGTGAAGTTGCCGCAGGCGTGGAATGGTTCCTCAAGAACCCGAACGCCACGAATGAAGAGCTTCTGAGCGCCCTCATGGAGCGTATTAAGGGACCGGACTTCCCCACCGGCGCCACCATTTTGGGTACCAAGGGTATTGAGGATGCTTACCGCACCGGCCGCGGTTCCATTACGATGCGCGCGGTTGTCAATGTCGAAGAGATCCACGGGCGCACTTGCCTTGTGGTGACCGAGCTGCCGTACCAGGCAAACCCCGATAACTTGGCGATTAAGATTGCCGATCTCATCAAGGAAGGTAAAGTCACCGGAATTTCCGATCTGCGTGATGAAACCTCAGGCCGTACCGGTCAGCGCCTCGTGATCGTACTCAAACGCGATGCCGTGCCCAAGGTTGTACTCAACAACCTGTATAAGCACACCCAGCTGCAGGAGAACTTCTCCGCCAATATGCTGGCGATTGTGGATGGCGTACCGCGTACTCTCTCACTTGATGCCTTTATTCGCCACTGGGTAAACCACCAGATGGACGTGATTGTGCGTCGTACTCGGTACCGTCTGCGTCAGGCTGAGGAAGAAGCACATATTCTGCGCGGTCTGCTCAAGGCTCTGGACGCTCTGGATGAGGTTATTGCACTTATCCGCCGCTCCCCCACAGCCGATGAAGCTCGTTCGGCCTTGATGGACTTCCTGGATATTGATGAAGCGCAGGCTCAGGCAATTCTGAATATGCAGCTTCGTCGTCTGGCGGCTCTGGAACGTCAGAAGATTCAGGATCGCCACGACGAGCTGCAGCGCCTCATTTCGGAATACAACGCGATTATTGCTTCTGAAGACCGCCAGCGCGAGATTATTTCCGAGGAACTGGGCGAGATCGTGAATCGTTACGGTGATGACCGCCGTACCGAGATTCTGCGCGGTTTCAACGGCGATATGTCGATGGAAGACCTTATTCCTGAGGAAGAAGTTGTCGTGACGATTACCCGCGGTGGATACATCAAACGTACCCGCAGCGACCAGTACCGCAGCCAGCATCGCGGTGGTAAGGGTATTCGAGGCGCTCAGCTGCGCGGCGACGATGTTGTGGAGCATTTCTTCGTGACCACCACGCACAGCTGGATTCTGTTCTTCACCAATTTGGGGCGCGTATATCGCACCAAGGGCTATGAACTGCAAGAGGCCGGGCGTGATGCCAAGGGACAACATTTGGCGAACCTCTTGGAATTCCAGCCGGATGAGCATATTGCCCAGGTCATGGACCTGAAGACCTATGAGGATGCCGAGTACCTGGTTCTTGCCACGAAGGGTGGATTGGTCAAGAAATCTCGCCTGAGCGACTACGATACGAACCGTACCGCCGGTCTAATCGCGATTAACCTGCGTGACGATGACGAAGTGGTCTCTGCGTTCCTCGTCTCCCCCGAAGATGATATTCTGCTGATTTCGCGCAATGGTATGTCGTTGCGCTTCCACGCTAACAATGAGTCTCTGCGTCCTATGGGGCGCTCGACTTCGGGCGTGACCGGCATGAAGTTCCGTGACGGTGATGAACTGATCTCGGCACAGGTTGTTATCCCTGAGTCCTTCGTGTTCGTCGTGACCGAGGGCGGATACGCCAAGCGTACTCATGTTGAGGGATATCGCGTTCAGGGTCGTAACGGTTTCGGTATTAAGGTTGCTAAGCTTGTGGAAGGTCGTGGCGCTCTTGTGGGTGGCCTGATCGTATCTGAGAACGATGAGGTGCTCGTTGTGATGCAGAGCGGTAAGGTTGTTCGCACCAATGTGAGCGAAGTTCCTGCCAAGGGACGCGACACTATGGGCGTTATCTTTGCGAAGCCGGGTAAGGGCGATAGCATTATTGGTATTGCTCGTAACCAAGATCGCCAGCTAGATGAACAGAAAGAAGACGACGCTGAGGTGGAAGCCACAGAAGAATCTGTGATAAATTCCGAGGTGGTGGATACGCAAGAAAATACGCCAACCACCGCATCCACCGATGTAGACGGAGGTAACTAATGAGCGCAAACCCACAGGGGTCGGCTCCAGGAAAACAAACGGCACCCGCAGCACAGGGAACCCCTGCGGGCGGCACGAATGCTTCTAACCGGCAAAGCAACGCATCTAAGCCTGGTGGTTCATCACAGCAGCGTTCTGCGAAGCGTCCTGCCAATGGTACACGCCCTAAAAACAAGGGACAACGACGCCAGTCTATCCGCCCGGTTCCACGCTCGCGTATTCGCCGCGCTCGTCTGGTGGTTCAGCGAATTGATACCTGGTCGGTTGCGAAGATGGTCTTCCTGCTCTCTATGGCTCTGGGCATTGTGACCATTGTGGCTTCGGTAATCCTCTGGCTTTTCTTGCAGGCTTCGGGTGCTTTTACCGGCGTGAACCAGATCTTAACCTCCATGGGTACCGGTAACACCAATATTGATATTACCCAGATGGTCAATATCGGTCAGGTGGCTTTGGCAACGACTATTCTGTCGGTCATTAACACCGTTATCTTCACGCTTTTGAGTATGATCGGCGCAATTTTGTATAACTTGGCCGCTAAGCTCGTGGGTGGTATTACGCTGACCCTCAGCGACGAATCATAAGATAGTCCTGAGTATCTAAGACCGCCGTCTTTGTGCGTTATCGACCGGGGTGAGTATCGGAGTGATACTCCCCCGGTTTTCTGGTTTTATGGGGCTTCTGTCTGTGTTGTAATGCACATCTAAGAGATTTGGCAACAGGGTAAAACATCTGTATAGTTATATTTCGTTCTTGCGGAGAATTCCGCCGGAATGGGAGGGCGTATAGCTCAGGCGGTTAGAGCGCTTCGCTGATAACGAAGAGGTCCCAAGTTCAAGTCTTGGTACGCCCACTCTCCATGACGAAAGGTTGCTATGAAAAAGCTCTTTGTTCTTGCGGCTGTCTCGATCGTGGCATTTCTGGGCTTCAAAAAGGTTCAGTCGCAGCAGGTTCGTCAGGCCTGGCAGGAATCTACAGATTCCATTTAGAACTTCATAGCGATTTTCCGCTAATGCGGGGGCGTGGCGCAATTGGTAGCGCATCTGCTTTGCAAGCAGAGGGTTAGGGGTTCGAGTCCCCTCGCCTCCACGTTTCGGTGATTATAGTGAGAGGGAAACGCCTGGTTCCATTCCGAACCCAGTAGCTAAGCCTCTTTGCGCTGATGGTACTGCACTTTGATGGGTGTGGGAGAGTAGGTTGTCGCCGGACTAGTTTTAGAAAAGGACCCCGAGCATAGAACTCGGGGTCCTTTGTTTCATTACCAAAATTCCGCTAAATTCTCTCAAATATGTAGTGTTCCTAGATAGAATTACAAACCTTATAATCGCGTTGCGTCATAAATCCTCGCATCTACATGAACAGTAGATGAACACGTGTTATACATGAGGAGACCTGCTGTTGGGGAGAATCTTAGGAAACGCTATAAACCACAGAAAACCATGGAAAAGACTCGTGATATATGGTGGATTTATTATCCGTATATCCTTTATTTCTCGGGTTTTTAGGCCAAGAGGAGGTATCGTAGTCCACAGGTATTGTGTTGGTTTATGTTGTTTTAAGTGTTATTTCGTTTCGGGGAAGAATACTTTAGATTTTACGCGAGACATTCCATAATCAAAATGTGACTACTGAACTTATCATCCTCGTGATTGTGGTGTTGACGGCACTGGCCTTCGACTTCACAAACGGCTTTCACGATACCGGAAACGCGATGGCGACCTCCATCGCTACCGGTGCGCTTAAGCCTAAGACAGCGGTGGCGTTGTCAGCATCGCTGAACCTAGTGGGTGCCTTTCTATCCGTTGAGGTTGCTAAAACCGTCGGTAAAGGGCTGGTAAACCTTGACAGGATTGATATCAGTACTAACGGTTCCGATCTTATGTTGATCGTCTTTACCGGCCTTGTAGGCGGTATTCTCTGGAATGTGCTGACCTGGCTTTTTGGGCTTCCCTCCAGTTCTTCCCACGCTCTTTTCGGTGGTTTGATCGGTTCCGCGCTCGCCGCTATGGGGCTCAATGGTGTGCAGTGGGAAGGCGTTGTTTCCAAGATCGTAATTCCCGCCGTGATGTCCCCGGTTGTGGCGGCTCTTGTTTCTACGGTGGGTACATGGTTGGTCTATCGCGTCGCCTCGCCGGTATCTGACGATAAGAAGACCAATGGATTCCGTTGGGGTCAGGTGGGTACCGCATCCCTTATGTCCTTGGCGCACGGCACCAACGATGCGCAGAAAACTATGGGCGTGATCTTCCTAGCCCTAGTTGCTTCCGGTACCGTAAAAAACGACGATGCTATTCCGTTCTGGGTCAAAGCATCTTGTGCCATAGCCATTGCCTTGGGTACCTACCTGGGTGGCTGGCGTATTATCCGCACTCTGGGTAAGGGCATTGTGGAAGTTGATACCCCGCAGGGCGTAGCCGCCGACGGAGCATCCGCAGCAATTATTCTGACCTCCTCGCACTTTGGCATGGCACTTTCGACCACCCATGTTGCTACCGGATCAATTCTGGGTACCGGTTTGGGCCGTAAAGGCGCAGAAGTACGCTGGGGTGTTGCCGGGCGTATGGTAATTGCTTGGGTGATTACCCTTCCCGCCGCATCCGCTATCGGTGCTATTACATGGCTGATTGGTACGGGACTAAACAACCTGACGAACACTCATTACGTGGGTGAATTGGTTGTCTTCTTGATCCTGCTGGCCTTTAGTATCTGGATGTGGCGCCATTCCCAGAAGGATGCTGTGGACGCATCGAATGTAACCGCCGATTGGAACGACAGCAAGAATGACAGCAAGGCAGAGGAGACTCAGGACGAAACTCTTGAGAGTCGCCAAAGCGATGATCAAGACATTCCTGAATTATCCTCTCCGGCACGTGAAAAGGCGGGTGCATAATGTCTCTTTTCGAATTGTTTGAAAAGATCGTCCCTGTTGTTCTTGCTGGGCTTTTCTTAGGTGCCGGTTTGCCAGCACTCTACGCCTTTGGAATGCGCTTGCTGGCGGGGGATACCGAGTACACGGCAGACGGTAAACTTATCGAGATTCAGCCTCCTAGTCGCGGTTCAAAGATTGCCGCGAGCGTTGTATTTGCTATCATCATAGGAATTGTGTTTATTGGCATTCTGTGGGTCGCCAAAGATTTCATCTTCCATACTTTTGGGTGGAATATTTTTGGTGTGACCGGTGGAGGTCACTAAATACATGCTTGAAGATAGATATGATGAACGTATAGAGGAGGTATCCGATGCCGGATAAAAACATCATCTCGCGTGTTGTTGACTGGCTCAGTGTCGGTTACCCGAAGGACGTTCCTGTTCAAGACCGTGCAGCGGTTATGGCAATTTTGAAAATGCGTTTGACTGACGAACAGCTTCAAGAAGTTGTGCGTCGTCTTATGCAGTCGCGTGCCGCTCGCGGCGAGGCGTATGTAAGTGACCAACGCATTAACGAATATATTCGTCGTGTGGTAGACCATACACCAACCCCTCAAGATATTGACCGAGTCGCCAAAATTTTAGGTGCACACGGTTTCTTAATATCGGAGACTCACGTAAATGACGGTACTGAGATCGAGGGGCATCCTGAATATGTCACCTATGATGACCCCACTACCGGGGAAATCCGTATTGCCGAACTTGCGGCAGCCGATGTGACACTCCAGAACGAGGCACTTGAACAAAACAACGCCGGGCAGCATGAAGAAGAGACTCAAAAAGCTGAATCTGCCTAGGATAATCCGAAGACAAAGCTGTGGGGCGAGAATTGCAGTAATTCTTGCCCCACAGCTTTAAGTGTTTATGGTGCGCATACTAATCTGCCTGAACGTAATCTCATGTGATGTGAAGCGGATGAGACAGTCCTGATGAGTTCTTCTGCGATGGTATTGGGTATTCTGGGAGTAGAGATAAAAACGTAGAATCTCACTCACCGGTGAAAGGAATATCGTAATGTCGCAGAACGCGGAAAATAACGATGTTGCACACAAAGATGCTCAGTCTAGCGGATGGAAGAAATATGTTCCTCAGCGTGTGAATTCTCTGAGCAGGCGCTCGCTTTTGCTGACGGCGGGATGCATCGTGGCTGCCGACGTTGTTGCGATGATGCCCCAGTTTGCCCGTGCTGGAATATTAGGCGATGAGGCGGCGGCGACTGTTTCGCGGAGGAAACAGATTGAAAAATGGGAGCGCGATATTCGAGAGAATATTGACGGAACCTATCTCAAGGTCGAAGAATTTACGATTCAGGGTCGGAACAAGGACGATAACTCCGAGGATGATCTTGAACTTATTGGGCGTATCTCGATAACGAGTCGTGGGCGACAAGATTCTGCCGGTACCGCACGTGCTCTTTCGGCCTTGTGGGAATATGGACACCCCGAGTCCATTACTCTTGAACCCTCGGATAATGAAGCAGCTATGACCATTCCTGCCCCACAGGGAATATCCGAAGCTGAGTGGGGAACAATTCTTGGGGTTTCGGTACCTCGCTATGCTGTTGATACGTTGAGCATTCAAAAAGATAACGATTCGAATACCCTTGACGTCGATGCAAGCCTCACGAAGGGCGCATGGAACAAGATCAAGGAAAATCTGCGAACCCTGCAAAACGCGCAGTTCTCGCAGGGAATGCGAGTGCAATATACCGTGCAGCGCAATAAACTTCAGGTTCCTTCGGGTGCTACTGCGGATATTTCAATTCAGGTTTTGGGTGCCGAGCGTTTGAATCTGATAACTATGGCGCTTCAGGATGCTATGGAGACCCAGGAATTCAATAACTTGAAGAGCTTCACGGCACGCTGGATGGACGATACCTCAGGAAAAAGCAGCAGCCGTAAGTCGGGTGAGAAGGACAGTCTGATTATTGTTATTGATGGAAATCCCGAAGATCTCGTCGATGTGGCTCAAACGTATATGCGTGAACAGAGGGTTACGCTGGAGGGGCTCAAAGAAATGCACATACGTGTGAAGGAAACAATTTTTAGGGGTCTGTAAATCTTGTGATGTACTTCTCATAAGAAACGCTCTGCTGGATTTGCTTACGTTATAAAAAGTAGTTTATAGTAGTAGAGCACCGCGGGGGCGTGGCGCAATTGGTAGCGCATCTGCTTTGCAAGCAGAGGGTTAGGGGTTCGAGTCCCCTCGCCTCCACGTTTCGGTGATTATAGTGAGAGGGAAACGCCTGGTTCCATTCCGAACCCAGTAGCTAAGCCTCTTTGCGCTGATGGTACTGCACTTTGATGGGTGTGGGAGAGTAGGTTGTCGCCGGACTAGTTTTCCGAAGAGGCCTCAGACGTTATGTCTGAGGCCTCTTTGCTATATCTGCCTGCTTGCTCATATATAAAACGGGCTAATGGTCAAAATGTGTATCTGCACGATACCGAACCTACTAGCCCTCTGCTGTGTATATGACTTATCCTTGTCGAAATAGTCTTCTTCACCAGATAATTCAGCAGGCTCTATCTGTTGCGGCGCTGAATATTCAGCCAATATCCGTCAGTGCTACGTTCAGTTGCCACCCTATGGACTCTAGCCATGACAGGTGTAAACAGTAGGATAAAATCCCTGCCCGGGCGATGGGAGCACCTTGATGACCGATATGATGAAAAAGGATAACGACATTTCCCGCGTGGCTTCAGGTCTTATGGCAGTAGCCGTTGTGGCACTGGTTATCATCGGCTGGATAGCCGCAGTTGTCACCTCGGGCGAAGCTGGGATCAGCAAGCTGGAACCGTGGTGGCGAGGACTATCCGCCATTTTCTTCCTGATGGCTTTACTGTGGACTGCCCACTTCTTTCTGCCACGCCGTATTCCATTAACCGCCTCGGTAATCTTGGCAGCTGCATCCGCGATGATCACGGGTTTTGGCGTCGCATTCTTTCGGTCTTTCGGCTGGGGAGATCTCCTCTGGCCGGTATCGGCTCTCTTTGCCTCGATTGCCATCTTGAAGCTTCTAGAACCCAGTGGGCGTACACAGTGAACTACGTGTTTGCACGTTGGTCTGGTATCAGACTTATATGACCTCAGTAGAGGAACCCTAAAACAGAAAAGCCATCTTCTGCGATCCGCCGTGAGAACAAGGGAATCAAGAAAATGGCTTTTCGGATATGGGGGAGAGGGTAACTAGGCGCTCTTCCAGGGGTCTTCAACCGGACGGGCCGCGTTGTAGGCGGCAATGCCTCCAATGCCCAGCGCAAGAACCAGACCCACCAGGGCTAGACCCTTACGGGGGCGCTTACCGCCGTTGCGCTCGATGCGTGCCAGCTCTTTATGAGCCTTGCGTGCGGTTTTCGAGGCGGTCTTGCGAGCCTTCTTCATGGCTTTTTTCTTGCCGGTGAGCTTCTCAGCAAACATATCTGCGTGCCCGGGGATATTCAGGTCATCGGCCTTCTCTGCCATGGCCATAGCGGCGACGACAGCCGAATTCTTCGCGGCTTTACGAGCCTTGCGCTTCTTGCAGAACATTGTGAACCTCCATCAGTCATACCGCAATACCTCACGTACGCGGGTAAATGTTCACCTCTCAGCATAAGGAATTACCCTGAAAAATGCTTGTTGAAACCCTCACCTCAGCTAAAAATACTGATAAACCGCCCGTGTTTTCTCAGCAGGCTAAATTTAACGTGACGCCGTGATAGCGCGGCTTCTAGCGCATCATAGAGACAACATGACAAAATAGACCTATGACTAATGCAACAGCTCAAGCAACTATTCACACCAACTACGGTGATATTGTCGTTGATCTCTTTGGCAACCATGCACCGCTGACCGTTGAGAACTTTATCGGTCTGGCAGACGGTTCTAAAGAGTGGAAGCACCCCCGCAGCGGCGAGGTCATGAACACTCCGCTCTACAAAGATGTGGTGTTCCACCGTATTATCAAGGACTTCATGATTCAAGGCGGTGACCCTCTCGGCATGGGTATTGGCGGCCCCGGCTACCAGTTCAAGGACGAGATTCACCCCGAGCTTTCTTTCTCTAAGCCCTACCTGCTCGCAATGGCAAACGCAGGCCCCGGCACCAACGGCTCGCAGTTCTTTATTACCACGGCAGAGACTCCTTGGCTGAACGGTCGCCACACCATCTTCGGTGAGGTCGCTGATGAAGCCTCAAAGAAGGTTGTAGACGCTATTGAAAGCGTTGAAACCGGTGCACAGGATCGCCCGGTGAAGGATGTCGTTATCTCTTCAATCGACATCAAGAAACTCTAATTTAGTGCTGGGAAAGGACCCGCCTGGGCAACCGGGACGGGTCCTTCACCGTATCTGCTTTCTTCTCGTAATCCATGAGCCGAACCACGGGAACCGAGGGACTGAGTAAGAGCGTATGAAAGGAAAAACGTGGACTACCCATCTAATCCACAGCAAAATAGCTCTCAGACGGAGCCCACCTGCCCGCGGCATTCCGACCGTGTGAGCTATGCACGGTGTAAACGGTGCATGCGTCCCGCCTGCGGGGAATGTCAAATTAATCTGGACGTCGGGATGATCTGTCCTGACTGCTACCGAGAGCTATATGGACGCCAATATCAGGCGCGCGCACCGCGCAGGTTCGTTCCCTACGTAACGTACACCCTGATCGGGATTAACCTGGTGGTATATCTGCTTCAGCTCATCATCCCGCAGTACTGGGTGTATTCCATGTTTGCCCTGAAATGGGACTACACCGAATTCACAGGGGAGTACTATCGCGTGCTAACCAGTGGTTTCTTGCACTCACAGAACGATTACTCGCATATTGTGATGAATATGCTCTCCCTCTACATCTTTGGTATTGCCCTAGAACAGATGATGGGATGGTGGCGGTATTTGCTCGTATACCTGTTCTCCATCGTAGGCGGTTCTTTTGGCGTGCTTCTTCTGGACGATCCAACTGCGGAGGTTGTGGGCGCATCCGGGGGCATTTTCGGGCTGATCGGTGCCTACCTGGTGATTATGGTGGTTCTGCGCGAACGGGATAATATACGGGCCCTCATGATTATGATCGCCGTGAACGTCGCCTTTGGATTCCTCGTTCCCGGGATTTCCTGGCAGGCTCATGCGGGCGGTTTTGCGGTCGGTGCTCTTGCCACAGCGGCGCTTTTAGCGCCTCAGATTATTCAGCGCACACGAAGTATCCAAAGGTAATACTCAAAAAACCTGTGGATAACTAATTTTTGGTGGGCCGCAGCATCCCAAGTTTCCCTGTGGGAACAAGGCGGGATACTGCGGCTCACCGGTTGCTTTAAAACACAGAAAAACACCTGTATTTTTGATTATCCACATGAGTTTTCCACACTGTGAATAACTACAGTGATGTAATTTCACATTTGTTAGTACTCCGTTTTTACCTGTGGATAGAAGGCTTTATCATCTCGAAATTACAGGTATGTAAGGTTTTCCCCATGTTTATCCCCACCTGTGGAAAACTTAAAACCCAGGATGTGTAATTACAAAAAATGGGCGCAGCTCGATCAACGAACTGCACCCAGAGGAACGCTTGTACAGACTAGTTCGCCTGCGCCTCAGCCTGAGCAATGTCATCGGGGCTAAGCGTAACACCCGTATACAGCCGGAACTGTTCAGCCGCCTGCAAAGCAATCACCTCGCCGCCCGTGATAACCTCACGACCGGCAGCGCGAGCGGCACGAATCAGCGGGGTTTCCACAGGCATCGCCACAACATCGAATACCACCGACGCCGCCTCAATCGTGGGCTGCGGGTACGCCAGCTGCTCGCTCTCGGCACCGCCAGCCATACCGATCGGGGTAACATTCACAATCACTGGGGCGGTAAGATCGCCGGGTTCAGGCGCCCACGCATACCCGTACCGGTGCGCGAGCGCCGTGCCTGCATCCTCATTGCGAGCGATAATAGTGCCCGCCCGGAACCCAGCATCGTAGAAGGCACCCGCAACGGCCGCCGCCATGCCGCCCGAACCGCGCAGAAGAAACGGCAGCTTAGGATCAACAGCATGCGATTTCAGTAAGGAAGCTACTGCAATCACGTCGGTATTGTAGGCGTGCAGGTGCCCGTCCGTATTGACGATAGTATTGACCGCCCCAATGACCTGCGCCGAATGATCGACCTCGTCCATGAGCGGAATAACCGCCTGTTTGAAGGGCATAGAAACGGAACATCCGCGAATACCCAGGGCGCGCACACCCGCGATAGCACCCTCAATGTCCGTGGTTGTCATCGCCTTATACAGGTAATCAAGGCCGTGTTTCTCATACAGATAATTGTGGAACTTGATGCCGTGGTTTGACGGTCGTCCAGACAGGGAAATGCAAAGGGTCGTATCGCGGTTCAGTGGTGGACGCGGCATAGGGGAGTCCTTCGGTGGTTTAGGAAAGAGTGTTGCGAATGAGAGTTGCGGCTTTCTCGCGAGTTTGGCGGTCAGCTACCACGAAATGCATATCGCCGGTATCGAGCGTGGGAACAACCGCGTTGCCGTCGTTGAGGCTCTTCACATGAGCCTCCGCCTGAGGATCCTCCCAAATATTGACCCAGGTTGCATGATTGCCCAGGTCGCCTAACGACGAATCGAGGCGCTCGCAGAAGGGGCATCCAGGGCGCCAATAGATGACGACTCCGCCGTCTTCCTGAACTTTGCGTGCGTCTTCTTGGGTTGCTTGTTGACGTTCGAGCATTTTGATCTCCAAAGGTATAACACAATAGGGAGCCCGCCGCGGTTACTGTGACCCATCGGGGTAAAGCAACAGGCTGCATGCGGGCTGTCTAACACTACAAAAACAGAGCGTTTGAGACAATAATTCCAGCATAGGCGAAAGAATCACGAATCTGCTGGTAAAGGCCTTCGAATACAGAAAAATTCCCCGCATCATGAAAATGAATGCGGGGAATTCTTGAAGACTAGAATCTTACTTACCGAACTTATCGGTAATCTTCTGGACGTTCTCATTGACGACCTCTTCAGCCTTCGAGGTGTGCTCGTCGTTGACGACGTCCTTACCTGCCTTGTCGTTAACGAAGTTCTTTGCCTTGTCGATGCCCTGCTCGACGATGTTCTTCGGATCGAAACCCATAAGACTCTCCTTTATTTTGGGTGACTGGATGAAACACAGTGTAGAGGTTGTACAGAGTATAAACAACCCTCGAAATATCATGACATGAGTTAGGGTGAAATTTATCTAAAGTTCTCCGAGAGCCAATCACAATCCGCAGGAAAACCGGCAACCATCGGCAGAAAACGAGGCTCGGCGTACCCGTGTTCGGCGTATGCTTGGGCGATCGCCTGAGCTGTTTCCTCAAGTCGGGATGTTTTAACAAGAGCCATCACAGCACCGCCGAAACCGCCTCCAACGATGCGCGCCCCTAAGGCTCCGTGTGCCAGGCAGGCTTCAACCGCAACGTCGATCTCCGGGCGGGAGACGCGAAGCTCGTCGCGCATCGAAATAAAGGACTCGGTAAAGATGCGCCCAGCCTCTTCAAAAGCCCGATACCCCAGTTCATCCGCATGTTTGAGCAGGTAGCTGGCGCGCCCCACCAGTGTCATATCGTGAAACGCATGGCGAACCCAGCCGCGCGGGAAAGTTGCCGGACCCTCACGTTCCTCTAATGCTGTCAGAGAACGATTAACCGAAGAATCTACTAGTTCCAAACGCCACTCTTTAGCCTCACGTTCGTCGTGGTGTGCACATGAAAGATCTTCGGGAAGAGCATCACGCAGAAAGGTGAGACCAAGCGCTTTCGCACACGATTCAGAGGCGGCACGCCGGTCGGCAAAACCATTATGTGCAAGCGCGTGCGGGGTATTCGTATCAACAACAAGAAAACTTAGCCCGTGCTTCTGCAGGTTCAGATGAATAGGGTCTATCGAAAAGTCACGGAAATCGACGACCAAAGCCTGACCTAGCTTTGACCGCAGCGACGCCGTCTGATCGAGTCCGCCGGTATGGGCGCCCGCAACCTTGTTCTCTGCGGTGATGCATACCTGCGCCAGGCGAGCCCGGAGTGCATCGTTATCGGGGGAGCGGTCGGAAGGAACCGCATCAGTATCCGGGCAACCGGGGCGCAGCGGACAGGAAAGGTCAAGAAGCGCCAGTGCTGTGGAGCATTCTAAAGCGGCGGACGAAGAAAGCCCCCCTCCCACGGGAACCCGCGAGTTAATGAGCAAATCAGCCCCGAACTGACCGGGAAGCATAATATCGCGACCACCTTCATGATTCATCGCCCACGCAACACCGGCAACATAGGTGAACCAGCCCTTAATATGCCCGGGTTGAATATCCCGAATCACGATTGTGCGTTCGTCTCCGGGCATCTGCAGAGAGGATGCGCGCAGCACCCCGTCTCGGCGCAGCGACCCCGCAATGTAGGTACGGTAGGGTAGCGGCATGGGCATGCACGAACCACCCAGAAAGTCGATGTATTCACCCAAGAGATTCAAACGACCGGGGGCGGACCACACCCCATCAGGCTCTTTACCATAGGTCTGTCGAAACGCTTGGCGTACCCGCTGAATTTCATCCTGATGTTCGGGCAGAGAAGCCCACTGCGGGATTGCGGTGGTCGTCATAGAACTCCATTCAGGCAATGCGATAAAACGGTACTCTTCAACATACCATCTGCACGCCTGCGCACCGGGGCACGACTGCACAACGGCAGCAGCCCCGGCTGATGCATATGCATCTGTATGCGGGAATTATTTGGAGAGCATGAGCCCATCGATCGCGGTGGAAATATCAGCCGTATATGCTTCACACACCGGCTTAGGAATTTCCTGCAGGGGATTCTCTTCGGCTTCCGCAGTCAGCGAAGTCAATACAGGAATAGCCTGTGCCTCTTCCACCAGGCTCAAGGCAAGGTGAATGAGCATGCGGGCGCGGCGCAGCGCCTCCCCAGGCTCAAACCCCATATTTTGAGCGTCATAGGCAATGGCCGCCACGGGCTTGAGCCGCTCAGGATTAGTTGCCAATGCCAGGCGAATAACTTCAGGAAATTCTGGAATAGAATAAATAGTCTCGAAAAGAACCTGTCCGCGCACGATCAAGGACTCTTTCACTGCCTCTGGATCCTTAGAATCCGCGGGCATAAGAAGCTCCTTTGGAGCTTTCTTATCCAAGATATAGTTCGCAAGAAGCACCAAAAGGTGCTGTTTATTCTTGACATGGTAATAGAGGGCGCCGGGAGCAACTTGAAGTTCAGCTGCCAAACGGCGCATCGACAAATCCGCTAAACCATTGGTTACCAGAAGATCAAATGCTGTGTCTAAAATTTTTGCTTGAGAAAGTACCACACGTCTATTTTACGGGTGAAATCTCTCTGCTGTCATGAAAAACACCTATAAATTCTCGTAAAGAGTATGAAGAAGTAATTGTATTTATGTAGAAAACTATAGAAATTGCTAGTGGCATAACTGTAAAAATTGAGGCTTACGTAGGTGTTTAATAAATGGTATGAGTAACGCATATTCCGAACTTGTGGCACGCATTAGCGGGGGAGAGGGATTGACCCGCGATGAAGCGCAGTCGCTTCTGAGCACTGAAGACGGTCAAGATTTTGCGCTTATTGAAGCAGCATCTGCACTTCGCCGCCAAGAATTTCGCAATGTAATAGCAATTCATACTGAAGATGAGGAATTAGCTGAAGCATTAGGTACACGTTCAATTTCTATTGATTCTTATGAAATTTTAGATATAAGCCAAGATATTGATTCTCATGAACTCGCTGACCGGATGGTGGCTTTAGGAGCTGGGAAATCTACCGGCATTACCGTAAAACTACCTCAGCAGGCGGTTCCGATGACGCTGATGCGCATCCTCTCCGTCTTGCGGCTTGCCGCCCCCGATAAGGTTATTCACCTTCCCGAAGGCTATGAAGAGTCGCTGCGTTCGCTGGCATCTCTGGCTATGCATATTGTGAGTGCTATTACCATTACCGATGATATTGAGCGTTGGCCGCTCGTGAATGAAACCCTCAAAGCACTGCGTCACGGCGGGATTGTGATCGCCGGTTCGGGCAGTCGTGATGCGCTCGCCGGGTACCTAGCGTATCTTTCGGAGCTCGGCGTTGATTTGATGGGTCACCGTGAGGCACGCGGCTCAGCCTGCGGTTCCGTTGATGGCGGCGGATGCTGCGGCGGACACGAAAGCGAGTCTGCCGCATCCTCGGGTGGCTGCGGCTGTGGCTCGGGTGGCTGTGGATCCGATTCCGTCTCGACAGAACAGCATGCGCATTCCGAAGGTGGATGCTGCGGTGGGCACGAGTCCGCTCAGCCAGTTGAGACTCCGAAACCTGCCGCTTCTGATGGGTGCGGATGCGGTTCCGGCGGCTGTGGGTCGGCATAGCATTCAGCTTCCCTCACAGAATATAATTGCCCCTTCACCAAGATCGCAGAGGTTGATTTTGGTGAAGGGGTTCCCTGTCTTTGCGGGGTAAAACGATATATTCCAAAATTGGAATAGTATTACCTTACGGTTATTCGTCTTGTAGGTGAACATTACCCGAACTCTCCTGCGAGAAGGGCTGTTACCTGTGACTCTCCGGTAAAGTTGAGTATGAGTGTATCTAAAAATACAAGGGGTTGATACGAGAGACAATGCTCTACTTATCCGTTATAGTTCTGATTCTACTTGCAACAGTCATTATGGTGAGCGTTGGCGATCGCCTTAATCTTCCCTGGCCCGTGATGATGACCATCCTGGGTGTTGGAGCGCTGCTGCTACCTCCCGATCGACCCCATATTGAAATCGACAGCGATATTATTCTGCCGATCTTCCTGCCACCGCTGCTGTGGGCTATCGGTGTAAAGTTCTCCTGGGGTACACTCCGGCGCCGCTGGAAGTCCGTTCTCCTTTATTCGGTGCTGCTCACCACGGCATCTGCGCTTGCCGTTGCCGGTGTTGCCCTGTGGTGGGTTCCCGGAATGACGGTCGCTGTCGCCCTGGCGCTCGGTGCCGCAGTTTCGCCTCCGGATCCCGTTGCTGTTGAGGCCGTTGCCGAACCTGTCGGTATTCCACGACGTTTGATTGGCACGCTCCAGACTGAGGGTAGTTTCAACGATGCTATATCGATTGTGCTCTTTCATGCTGCTATTCATTCGATGGAGGAGCACCACGCCATCGAACCACTCGAAGTTATGAGGGACTTCGCTTTAGGCTCGGTTCTAGCGGTTATTATCGGTTTTGCGTTTGGCTGGATCGGTGGTTATGTGCGTCTGCGCGCCCACGATGTGGTGACGAGAAATGCCGTAACTCTTGTGATTCCCTTCGCTGCCTACCTGGTGGCAGAAAATATTCATGCATCCGGCGTTATTGCCGTGGTGATTGCCGCAATTCAATTCACCAGCACTAAGTATTTGGTGGCCTTAGAAGCAGAGGATCGTCTAACGACCTCATCTTTCTGGCAGATTATTGAATTGCTTATGACCGGTATTGCTTTCGGGCTGATCGGTCTGCAGGCGAGCGAAATTATCTATAAAGCCAACTCAGAGCGTATTGCCGGTCTCTTCGTCGATGGTGCCGTTATTGCTGTGGTCGCAATGATAATTCGTCTTGTGTGGTTCTCGGTAATCTGGCTGATTGGTAAGGCTGCCCGCCCGGTGCATGAAGGCGCTCCTGAATCCTTCGCCGAGGTTATCGTGATGACCTGGTCGGGGATGCGCGGCCTAGTGACCCTGATTCTTGCGCTCTCTATTCCCATGATCGACGGTATGGAACAGGTGCGCGAAGACGCTATCGTGATGATGATTTCGGTTCTGTTCTTTACCCTCGTGGTGCCCGGACTGACCCTGCCGTTTGTGGTGAGGATCTTGAAGGTGCAGGTGAACCATGAGGAAGATACCGCCGTTCCCGAACTGCTCAAACTGGCTCAGAATGCGGCTTTGGAAGCCCTGCAGGAAGAAGCAAAGGCAACGGTTGATCCAGAGACCTACGCTCGCGTGAAGGATATGTACACCGCTATTACTCGCCGCGACGAGATTATCGAGAGCCTGCCTGAGGAATATAAGCCCCATATCGAAAAGCTCAAGGATAAGCGAAGCGACTATATTCGTCTGCGTGATGCGGCGCTGATGGCGGCACAGCGTGCAGTGATTTCAGCTCAGGATCGTTACGATTCCCACGATGTTTCCCGAGTAATTCGTAAGTTGGATATTCTGGTTCAGGCTGAGAATGTGCGCACGAATAATAACTTTATTCTGCCTTCGTTGCCTGCCGTAGCTCTTGAAAGGTATAACATGCTCCGCAGTCATCTGGGAACTTCGACTATTCCCATCGTGAAGGACGCCCCTTCTTCGCCATATGTTTCTAATGCCATATTTGATGAACAACGTTAAGCTATGATTTTCACACCGTGAACCTGGGAAAATTAAGGAAATTCACGGTATGAAATGCTTTGAGACCTCATATCATCTAAAATTGGATTAAGAGGAATTTTACGCCGTTCAAACGCATAATGTATACGAATATTTTATGCGTTTCTTTATAATTGAAAAGCTGTGAAAACCCATGAATTCTAAAAAACTTTCGCCCGCCTATCTCACCTCCCTACTTCTTATCGTGGTCGGTGCCTTGCTGATTAGCCTCTCACAGACATGGCTGCTGTGGCTCGGATGGATTCTAGTTCTTGCCGCGCTGGGATTGAATGTTCTTGCACACATGGTCACTATTTCCAAGGCTCAAGGAGAGCCTACGCCCGCTTTGGTGACAAGCTTAAGTGAGATGGAAAATAACCTTGTGGGCGCTATGCGCGATAAAAATACGGAGCGTCATGACAGTCCTGAGGGTGATGACGGGGCTTATGATGGTGAAGAAGAAAACTCCGCATCGGATGAAGCCGCGCAGTCTTCGACCCGCGAGTCTGATGCCGGTAAGCTTGGAGTTCTTCCCTCAAAACCCAACGGTTCACGAGGCTCTCACCCACGCTCAAACGTTCGCTAAAGGTCTGCTATGAACACAAAATTCCTTCTCTCACCCGCATATCTATGCTCGGCGGCACTGCTGATAGTAGGTGCTGTGCTCAGTGGAGGAAGGTTTATGCTGATCGGCTGGATTTTCTTTATCGTCGGTCTTTTTCTGAACGCTTTGGTATTAGTTGTCTTGGTTAACCGCGATCAACTGACTCATCTTGGCGCTCAGCTCAAACGTCCCGATGAATCAGAACTAAAGATCGGCGAACCGGTGGTGCAGCGTCTTGATGAAGAAGTTGCTGAACCGGCTGTGGATATGGATGCAGACCCTCTGCCGGAGGATCTTCCTGATGCTCCAGAGGTTGTGGAGAATGGGGCAAAAGATACTGCTTCTGTAAAAAGAACGTAAGACCTTCAGAAAATAAGCGTGGCGTATATTCGCCCTCACGGAAAACCTGATAGCAAGGGGAGATTCGATGCACTGTTGTGCTGAATCTCCCCTACATTTTCTTATATCAATGATGGAATATTGCCATGTCAAAAGGTATATATTCCAAAATAAGAATATAACGGTAGGCGGATTTTGATAGTCCGCCCACCCCTATATCTAACCACACGCGAGATAATCGTTACCCGTCGTGAGCATCCTGAAGAAGCTGCTCAAACGGGGTGACTGTAAGGCGATGCGGATCATCACTCGGACCGGCATCGATAACTGCGGCACCCTTGGCAATGCCAAAGAATGCACTGCTGAATTACGCAGCCCGCTGGGCTTGCTGAGCACGCGTACCGCCGAGAATGGGCGCTTCACCGCGTTCCTTACAGTCAATCAGCGAGGTGTGGGTGGGTGCCTCCGGCACGTGCGTGTGTTCCTTAGGCCAGAAGATGTTGTTGTGGAAGAAGCCGTCGCCGTAGTATGCCGCCTGCTCCGCAATTTTGGGAGTACGGATGCTGCCGTGTCATACGAACGGGGCAACACCGTTGAGCGGGCGCGGGGTTGAGGTAAATCCGTTGAGCGGCGTGCGGAAGCGCCCCGACCTGTTCACACGCTCTTCGCGCCAGAGCTTATGCAACAGAGCATAGTTCTCGATAGCGAGGTTTACGCCCTCGCGAATATCCTTGCCGAACCAGGTTCTTGTGAGGCAGTCGTGAGTATAAGACCTTCTAAAATGAGTTTGTAATCTCAAATATTACTGTTTTTGTTTCATATATGAAATAATCTCAGTATGGGATGGCTAGACGTAGAAGTTCTTGCGGGCGAACAGTATGGGCTCATAACCTCGGCACAGGTGGATGTGCGCGGGGTAAGCCGTGCGACTCTGCATCGTAAAGTGCGTCAAGGGTATGTACAGCAGGTGCGGGGAGGTGTGTACGTTTTGTCCTCTGCTCGCTGGGATATCCATCGCGATCTTCGCGCGGCGTGGCTTTCGCTGGACCCCAAAAAGAGTGCGGGGGAGAGACTGTGGGATTCTCCCCAATTTATTGTTGCTTCTGCCTCTGCGGCCGAAGTATATGGGGTAGGCGACTTCTATACACAGCAGTACGAGTTTTATTCACGGGAGCGTAAGCAGATCTCTTTCGAGGATATTCGTCTGTCGCGTCGCCAAGATATGTCTGCTGAAGCCACTATTGTTGAAGGTCTTCCCTTGGTTCCTCCAACCCGACTGATCTGTGATTTCTTGCGGGAAGGCCGCGACCTTGAGAAGGTTTCACTCGTTCTGCAGGAACTTATTCAGAAAGAGTATGAGGTTCACTGGTCTGATGTTGTGGATGCAGTGCACAAGTACTCTTACAGGGTTTACTCGGCGTCCGCACCTTGGATTATGGGTGAGCTTCTCAAAACCAGGATTGAAACACGTGTTTCTGCGCATCCGGCTTTGGATTCATACCTAGAATCTGGCGAAAAAATTATGCCGGTTGAGGGTCGTGGGCATATTGGTAATCCCGATATCATCTATCCCTCAGATCGAGTTGAAATATCCCGGAAAATTTATAAAAACACGACCATGAAAGAAGAATCTTGGCACGAACATACCTTCAGGCACGCACCTCAGTGAAAGATGGTAAAGGAAGATATTCTGATATTGCACCCGCTCGACGGGACGCGGAATTTAACCGTGCCATTGTATTAGCACGTATATTTGGGGCATCACCACACGGTTGGGTTCTCAAAGGGGGTAATGCGCTTTTATGGCGAGATACGAAAGCCCGTGCTACTAGGGATATTGACCTTTTCAGTACACAATCAACTATCCAGGATGCTCACAAAGCATTACAGGATATTCTTATCCGAAACCCCGCACATATACCGCCTGATGATGTTGTGATGAGGCTACGAGAAAAAGGTAATATCGTCATGCCGGGTGATAAAGCAGGGCGAAAACTTCAAGTTTCCATACTTTCGAAAGCATCAGGAGCTCCGGTATGCTCTCCGATTGATATTGACCTTGTTGTGGGAGATATAACGACAGCCCCTTATGAATCCTATCCAGGAAATGATTTAGCAGAAGTCTTTGATGTTCCTGAAATGCCTAATATTAGCCTATATCCACTGGTAGATCATATTGCAGATAAAGTAACTGCAACTATGCAGGTATATCCAGGGGTAGGACATTGCGGTTCTCGGAGCACACGTATTAAAGATCTTATTGATATTCCAGTACTTGCGCAGCAGTCTCTTGGGATACGTGCGGCAGATCTGTACAAAGCACTGGAAGCTAAAAGGCTAGAAAATAACCTTGACCCATATTGTCAGGGGTTAATTTTCCCTGAGAACTGGAATGATCAGGAATACAGGAAACTTATCGCAAAATCAGTAGATGAACCCCAAATGTTCCCAGAGTCGTATTCTCAAGCTCAAAATTTTGCCCAAAATTTCTTGGATCAGGTGATGAAGGGAGAACTTAAAGAAGAAGTCTGGAATGGGGAAGCATGGGTTTAGGTTAGGTACGTTGCTGCATTTATTACATATATGTAATAAATGCAGCAACGTACTCGGCAGGGGTGATCAAAACACCCCTGGGTGTACTACTCAGCAGGCAGAATCGCTGCAAAAGGCTCTTTCGTCCATATGAAAGAGCCTTTCTTTCGCGGAAAACGAGGGAGTGGGCAGCGGATTAAAGCCGGGATGAGGCGTAGTCGGCGTACTCCTGCACACGCTTGCGCGCATCCTTGGTCAGCGCCTTATTCTCCTTCAGGATGCGCCCGGCATTCTCCGCCATAAACTCTAAATACTGCTTATCGCGGGTTTTACGCCAAGCCGTGCGCGCCGCATCCAGCTGCGCAAAATCGCGGGAAATCTGCCGCTGCATGGTGTACCGCACCCACATGAGCACCAGCACCACTCCCAGCGGAATCAAGCACAACCAACTATTCCACAGGGCATAAATACCTATAGCCAACGCGGCGAGCGCCAGTTGAATCGGGGCAATAGAAACAATATCGCTGGAACGCTCGCGCTGGTTCTTCACCAAAGACTCACGGGCGGCCTGCCGAAAAGCATCGCCAAAACTCTCGGGATTGCGCTCTTTATTTGTTGAAGACATTCGCCATCTACCCCGCTTTAACAATCTATAGACGTTGTTTTCGCAAAAAGTTTCACGTGAAACGTAGAATCTACGCACCCAACGAAGAGTCAATAAACTCCCACGCATGATCCACCGAAACCTCGGTTCGCGCCTTCACATCATCCGGGGAATAGCTGAACGACGCCGCATGATCCGCCCACTCATGCATGGGTACATCGTTCCAGGAATCCCCAATCGTGTAGGTTTCATACTCGACCGGTTTCAGATACTCCACAAGCCACGCCAGCCCGGTCGCCTTCGTGCACCGCGGGGGCACAATATCCAGAAAATCCTGGTTCTTGTGACAATCCACTGAATCACCGAACTCCTTAAGAATCCAGCGGTAGGTGCGCTCGCGAGCATCGTCTTCAGGAATCCATAGGGGCACACCCACATAATCTTGGGTATCAATCTCGGACTCTGCCAGCGGCAGGAACTCGGGCAGAATATTAGTCGAAGACCCCACATTATCCGCCAGACGATAGTCATGGGTTAAAGTCGTTGCAAAAAGCGCGACTCCCGGCTCTTCTTTGAACCGCTCATAGCAGGCGCGCACCACCGACACCGGTAGAGTTTGCGCGTGGAGGATATTGTACTCGGCATCGGTCACAACCGCACCGGTGTACAGCACGTTGTAATCGAAGGTTACGCCGGTTTTATCGAGGGCAAGTTTCGTGGCGAAAATACTTTTCCCCGTCGCACACACCGCAAGATTCCCGGCCTGCTGCCAACGGTGAATAGCCTGTACATTCGCGGGATCAATGATCCGGTCAAAAAGCAGAGTTCCATCCAAGTCGAATGCCATCAGTTTTTTCATGGGATTCCTCAGATCTGTGTGGTGGCTAAAAATCACGGGATGCGCGCCCGATACCAGTCTACCGAAGCGCGCATCCCGCAGGGTTATCAAACGGTCACCCAGATCTAGGAGGGAAGTGACAGGAATCCGAGGTAGGAACCTGCAATACCCACGGCAAAGAGACCGAAAATAATCCAAATGGCGTTAACCCTCTTGCGCAGAAGCCACATGCACAGGAAACACAGGGCCAGTGCGGCGAGCCCGGGCAGCAGCTGATCCATCATCGACTGCACGGTGACCTCAACGTTCTTACCGTTTTGTTCGTATTCCGTGAGCTTGAGCGGAATGTTGATGGTCGTCCATCGGTATACGAGCGACCCCATCACGAACAGGCCCATCACCGAGGCGCCCTGCGTAATCTTCTGCAGGGTGTTGCCGCCCGCTTCGCCCACGATTTGGGTACCTTTTTCGTACCCATATTTGAAGCCGTACCAGCGGGTAGCCCACCGAATCGCGGTCATGCCAAAGAAGAAAATCAGCGGTCCCAGAATATTGCCCGCAATAGCGAAGGATGCACCTACCGCCGCCAGCACGATGCGCGCGGTACCCCAGTAAATCGGGTCACCCACGCCTGCGAGCGGTCCCATCAGACCAACCTTCACGTTGGTAATGGCGGCATCATCAATACCTTCTTTACCGGCTGCCTTTTCGCGCTCCATAGCGGCAGTCACACCCATAATGGAGGACGCGACCCAGGGTTGGGTGTTGAAGAACTCCAGGTGACGGGTGAGTGCTTCCGCCTGATCTTCCTTCTTGGTGTAGAAACGTTTAATCGCGGGGATCATCGACACCGCAAAACCAATGGCCTGCATACGCTCGAAGTTGAAGGAGCCGAGCAGGAAGGTGGAGCGGATGTAGGTATCAATCTTGTCGCGCCTGGTGAGGTCGGGAACCTCTGCGGTTACTTTTTCTTGAGTGTTCTCAGTCATGATTCGCTCCTACTCAAGCTCGTTATCGAGGTCGTCGGCTGGGCGTGCGGCTGCCGGTGCCGCCTCACTCTTATGGAAGATTGGATTCAGCTGGGTATACAGCAGTCCCAGGCACGCTCCGACAATACCGATCGCGACTAGGTTCAGCTGCGCGGGATCTGCCAGGGTTGCGGCGAGGTTGCCGATAGCATCATGGTTGCCGCCGCTGAGCGTGATTTCCTGGGACGCCGGAATAGCGGCTGCCGCGATGAATCCGAGGAAGAAGAACGGCATGAGGGCGCGGGACTTCATCATGTTAATGACCATGGCGAAACCGACCACCGTAATCATGCCGCCAGCGATACGCAGGCCGTTCGTCACCTCAGCAGGAATAGACTGCAGCCAGTTCTGCAGGGTTGCAGAGTTAATAAGGGCAACCACGGCGGTTGGGACAGCCACGCGCAAACCTTGCAAAACCATGCCGCTGATATGCATGAGCTCAATACCCCGGAAATTCGCCGTTTGGGCGAACCGGTCGGCTTGATGCTGGAAGAAGACGGTAATAGTTCGCACGAAAATGGTGAGTACCTGCCCGGCTGCTGCAATCGGAATAGCAACGGCGATGCCCTGCGCTTTATCAAGGTGACCGTGAATGACGACGACCGTTGCGATACATGATGCGAGTGCCGCATCGGGTGCCATCGCCGCGCCGACGTTCATCCACCCAAGGGCAATGAGTTCGAGCATACCGCCCAAGATAATGCCAGTGGTAGGGTCGCCGAGAGCGAAACCCATGAGGGTACATGCTACTAAGGGGCGGTGGAACTGGCGTTCGTCTACCACGGATGCGACACCCGCAATGAACGCCACCACAATGACGAGAATAAATGCGAGGGGACTCATGAGGCGAGACCTTTCTCTTTCAAAATTTTTGCCAGATCGACGGGGTTGTGGTTGGGAAGCTGCTGTACGTACAGCTTGACGCCGCGTTTGAGAAGTTCACGGTACGCGTCGAGGTCTTCTTCGCTCGCGTAGACAGCCTCAGAAAGCTGCGTCATACCGGTTTTGTAGGTTACTCCGCCAACATTGACCTCTGGAATTTCGACGCCTTCGTCTATTAGACGCACCACATCGACTGGGGATTCGAGTACAAACATGGTTTTCATGCCGGTGTACTTGGGGTTGTTGTATACGCGCCCCGCTTTAGCAATATCGAGCACATTGGTTTTGACTCCGGCGGGCGCCACCTGCAGCAGCAGGGTCTTGCGGAGGTTGTCGTGGGCGGCTGCATCCGATGCGGCAATAAAGGTTTGCGGTGCCACATAAGGAACCCAGGTGCCCGCGACCTGCCCGTGAATAAGGCGGGAGTCGATGCGCGTGAAAATAGCATCCATATGCCCGCCTTCAACCTGCTGTTCTGCGGGTATTTCCGGTGCCGCCGGTGTTTTGGCGGGTTTTGCCTCTTGAGAAGGCTTTTCTTCCTGTACCGGTTGGTTGGCTTCTTGGAAGGAGCGAATACCCTTCACGCCCGCCTTATGGGCTTTGGCGACCAGGCTCTTGAGGGTTGCATTTTTGCGACCGGCGCCGCTGATAACTTCGATGAGCATCGGCACGTTGACGCCTGCGACAACATCAATATTTTCGTGTTCTGCCGCGAATCGAGCGCCTGCATTGTAGGGGCTGCCGCCGAAGAGGTCGACGAGAATAAGGGTTTCTTCGGATCCTGTTTCCGCAACGATGCGCGTGTACTCTTCGATCAAATCTTCCGGACCCTGCCCGGGGAGAAATGTCACCGGATACACGTTATCGAGGTTTCCGAGGATCATGCTGGCGGTCTTTAAGAGCGCGGGTGCTGACTCCCCGTGTGCCGCCACGATGATAGTGACCATGATGGTCCTCTCGTTACTACAGAATGTGTGTTGTTTCCGTATTTAAGGGTCTAAGCCCTTTGAGAATATCACGGTCGGTAATGGTTTTAAATATGGAGAAAAATATATGAAAAAATGCTTCTACACGAGAACCGCTCGGCACATAAATATAGTATATGTGACCTAAACTATGTCGTTCTTAAGGACATGGTCTAGAGGGTGGAGAGCGTGAAAGGTTATCAGTCGGACAGGGGGTAAAGAGCTGTTATTTGCTGTATTTTGATACATTAATAGCGTATATTCTTATATTCCAATATAGGAATATATCGAGTTTTGGGAGAGCTTGTCAGGGGGTAAAGTGTATTCTGACTAAAAATGCTTGTGATCGTGAATAAAACATTAAAAATTCTGCATTATTTACGATCAAGAGAATTTTTATTGCACGGAGGTGATGATTTTAAATTCTAAGAACCCCACATCTCTTGGGCGAGGCGGTCAATATGAATCGTCAAATATGTGAGCTCATCCTGGCGTAACGGCTGATTGAGCTGCATCTCTAATAGGAGAAGAACCTTTTGTGCGCATGCGAAGGCTTGGGGCGCATCCGCCCGAAGCGCCGCCAAAACACCGGGCTGAGTAATATGCCGTCGTTGTTTATTGTTCTCTCGATCGGCACGTACGAAGAGATAGCGCAGATGGGTGATAAACCGCGCCGCCGACATGGAATTTGTGTCTATCGGCTTACCATACGTTGCTCCGATAACATCAAAAACCTGCGCAAAAACCTCAGTCATGCGGAAGGCTCGCGACATATCGGCCGTCGCAAACTGGGCATTGACGAGATGCAACGCCAAAGGAATCGCTTCCTGCGGATCTAGGGTGAGATGCAAGCGCTCATATACCAGATCAAGTGCCCGACGCCCGAATTCAACTTCACGCGGATACAGCAGCGTTACCTCTGGTGCGAGAGGATAATCAACCTGCAGTCCTTCGCGAGAGCGCGCAATAGCATAGTGCAGGTGGTCTGCGAAAGGAATGATGAAGGAGTTCGCGATTTTAATATCGGGGGTATTGCGAACCTTCGTTTCAAGTTCGGAGGCAATGGCAAGAATCTCCGGGGGGATCTCGGAGAGTGACCAGCTGAGCCGTTCGGCGGAAATATCGTGTTCGGGAATGAACGTCTGCTCGACCTTACTCGGATCGACCAGATCGCCCTTGCGTTTACCAAAGGCAAGTCCGCGCCCGATAACTACCGCCTCTTGCCCGTAGGAATCACGGGTGAGGGCGACATTATTGTTATAGATGCGGCTGATGCGCATGCATCCCTCCTTCCGTGTGGGCGGTATCGAAGCTTTCTCAAGATTTTACAGCCCCCTCGCGCTATTTACCGTGAGAAAGCGAATCTATGCGCTCTAAGCTTGCCACCTTTTACCAAAATACGATGCGGTCTTTCTAAAATATGAAGGATATATTCTGCATTTTATGGAGAGATACCGATAGAATGAATAAGTCGGTGCTATAAACACCGTGCAATAATCACTGTTGAAAGAGACTTCTATGCATAACCCTCATCGTTTAGCGATGCCGCTTTCCGCCGCTCTTGTTGCGGTGTTCGCCCTCAGCGCCTGCTCCTCCTCGGTGAGCACTGTGACACCTTCGTCTTCCGCCGCCAGCTCGTCGAGCGCGAGCGCTTCTGCCTCGGAAACTGCATCGCCCAGCGCCTCAGCTTCCAGCAGCACCAGCGCCTCGGCTTCGGCAAGTTCGAGCGCTACCTCAAAAGCCCTGACCGATGATAATAAGGCCGGTAAGCCGCGGCCAACCTCGACATACGGAGACCCCTACCCTGGAGCGACAGTGCATGAGGATGGTTCATGGGAGTATAAGAGCGAGAGCCATACCATGACCACCAAAGCCGACGGCACCTGGGAGTGGACTAATAGTAAAGGCGATAAAGCTAATCTGAATGCCGACGGCACCTGGGAAAGTTTTGACGCACAACGGAACGAGCGGGTTCATGTAAACCCGGATGGCAGCTGGATTCGAGTACGCGAGAGCGGCGATACGGATCTGACTAAAGGTGCTAAGGGCATGGAGGTTAAGGCCGATGGAACGTGGCGCAGCGTAGATTCGTACTCTACCCTCTACGGAACTGCCGACGGCAAGGTCTACCAAGAGAAACCAGGCCAAGAGAAGCGTGAAGTTGGGAAAGAGCTTACCCCTTCGACGGTTCCTGTAAACCCGATTGCTTATGCTGAAGGCGGCGTAGGCGGCAACAGCGTTGTTCCTCTCAAACCGCGTACCCCGCTTAAACCAGGGGAGAAGGCTCAGTAACCCCGAACTTCTCTCGGTAGTATGGTGGCGCATCAAGATTTTTACGGCTGGATGCGCCACCCTTTTTGTGTCTAAAACGCCCTTCTATCTGGAGCTTTGCTGGAAGAAATATGGGAACGTACTCTATATTCGCTGAGTGTTGGAAGAAAACGTGGGGTGTTAGCGGCATCGGGTCTGTCCAAGAACCGTAGACTGAAACTGAAGGTATTTTTAAACACCGCATCAAAGCACCGCATAGACTACATAGCCGTAAGGAAACTTCCGATGAAGAATGATAATCACACTCGCGTATTTGGTCCCCTATCTGCCGGATGTATTCTCATGCTGGCACTCAGTGCCTGCATGACTGTAGAACGAGCCAACCCGGGTAAATCTGAGGGATCTTCCCCTGTCTCCTCTACATCTTCCTCTGCATCACCCGAGTCTTCTTCCGCTTCCCCCACGACGAACCCAACAGAGGAGAAACAGAAGAATGAAGAACAGAGTCATGAGAAACAGATTGTGGGTCTTACTGACGATAATAAGGCTGGTAAACCCCGCCCGCGCGCTGAACAGAAGTCTCAGAGCTCGTTAGGAAAGAATGTAAAGCTCAAGGACGACGGTTCGTGGACTGTTGAAGAAGGCAGCGGCCAGGATAAATTATCAGTTGTAGTTAATGTCGATGGTACATTCCATGTGAAGCGTGGAACGGGGTCTGACATATATCACGAAATGACGATTAACGCAGATGGATCTTGGGAGAGGATTGAAAAAGTTTCTTCTTCACAGACAAAAACTCGCGTTAATGCTGATGGCACGTGGAGTGTCGAGCGTAAGAGCGATTCATCTTCCCCAGAAAATGTCGAGGCACATGCCGATGGTACGTGGAAGTCTAGCGGATACTCGAATAATAAGGTCATCACGGGAAACCCTGACGGTACAGCCGTGGAAAAGAATACAGAAACCGGGGAGGAAAAATCTATCACACATGGGGCGCAGAGTGGGGTTATAACTCCTAGGGAATACATGAATAGTATGTACGATATGGGGTTGTATATTCCTCAAAATGGTGTTATTCCCCTGAAACCGCGTACGGCTCTGCCCTTGGGAATGCCCGTTAAAGAGGCTGTTCCTGGAACCGATGAGTATAAGCATGCTACCGCTGAACTTGAGGGCATACTCCTGACGGATGAGAATAAAGCGGGCAAGCCCCGACCACGTTCAGAAAAAGACCCCTTCTTCGGTATGGCTAAGGTCAATCCGGATGGTTCGTGGAGCTGGGAATCGCGCGATGGTGACACGACAATACATGTTGCAGCAGACGGCACGTGGACGCAGAAAGATTCTGATAACTCCGGTAATTATGATAAAACTACTGTGTTGTATGCTGACGGCTCATGGGAAATCAAAAATAATACACGCAGCGACGGGGAAGATATTATTCACGTAAACCCTGACGGAAGTTGGCAGAGAAAAGAGCGGGATCGAACAGAAGAAGTAAAATCTGATGGCACCTGGCGTACTCAAAACGCCTATGAAACTGTATACAGTACCCCGGACGGCAAAGTATATCGGGAATCGTCATCACGTAAGAGCGAGGTATCTTCGGTAGATAAAGAACGGTATATTTACGTTCCTCCTCAACCAGATTTACTGATTGGTGGAGGTGATGGTCCCGGCGGGGGAGGGGTCATTCCGCTGACCCCGCGTCAGCCTCTGCAGCCCGGTCAGCAGGCTGTGTCTTAACGGAAATTGTTTGTGAAGAAGGTAGAGGGTGGCGCATCCAGATTGTATGGCTGGATGCGCCACCCTTTTGCACACATCATCAAGGACTCGGAGTTAAATAATATTTGCCTGAAGGTTAAATAATGATTCTGTGCCCTTCCAAAAATTCCCCGGAATATAAGGGTAAAGATGGGTATTGGGTTAAATAATGGTTTGCGGGCTGTTAAATTAATGCAGTCTTTGTAGGTAGTATAGAAGGTATGGAGCCTATTCGTATTCCCCACATCAGTTTTACCTCTGATCTAGCTTCGACCATTATTGAGCTTGAACGAATTCGAACCACTTTGCAGGGGCAGGATCAAACGGATCTGCCACTCTACAGCGACCTGCAAAAGCTTTTTCAAAATCTCTCTAATATTATGTCGGCGCGCATCGAAGGAAATCGCACCACGATGCTGGATGCGCTCCAAGGTGTGCGTGATGGGCAGAGCTTTGATGACGGTGTGCGTGAAATCCTCAATCTTGAAAAAGCCAGTGCTTATATTGACGACGTTGTGACTGAAGATTTTGTCTTGACGGAAATGTTTATTCGAGAACTTCATGCGCTCGCAGTCGATGGGCTTGATCGGGAAGGTGATGCTATCCCTGGAAGTTATCGAAGTTCTGGGGTGCGCATCGCAAAGTCTACGCACCAGCCGCCCGGACCGGAATCCGTATCCGCTGATATGCGCCAACTTGTTGAGTTTATGAACAAACCCATGAGCCCGCAGTATCACCTGCTGCAGGTTGCTATTAGTCATCACAGGTTCGTGTGGATTCATCCTTTCGGGAATGGAAATGGTCGTGTGTCACGGCTCATCACCTATGCGATGCTCGTTAAGCTTGGCTTTACCGCAACACATGGGTATCGAGCGTTGAACCCAACCGTTGTTTTTGGGTCGGATCGTCACGCCTACTATCGGCATTTGGAGACCGCCGATTCGTTGCGCGATGATGATCTTGAATCGTGGTGCTTATATGTTTTGCGGGGAATCGAATCCGATGTGAAGAACATTCTTGAATTATCGTCTACCGGTTTTGTGTTGAATGAGCTTTACGGTTCGGTACTCGAAAAGGCTTATCAGAATGCTGTTCTGACAAGTCGTGATGTTGCGGTGCTTCTTCGTATTGCTGAGATGGGCCGGGCTCATGCTAAAGATGTTGAAGACCTTGTGCCTGGGTCTGCAGCGGTTCGCAGTAAATACCTGAAGAAACTGGTTGATCGTGATTTGCTGTATCGACCTGAGGGGACTCGTCAATACAGTGTACGGGTGCAGGGAAACGATCTGACGATCTATGTGGTGAGGCAACTTGATGAACTCGGGATGCTTCCGCAGATTTTACGTGATGGTATGTAAGATCCTCCGGTAACAGAGTAAATACTGTGTGACCTTGGGTTAAATAATGATTCTGCACTCTTCCAAAAAAATCCCCAGAATATAAGGGTAAAAGCAGGTGTTGAGTTAAATAATGGTTTGCGGGTTGTTAAATAATGGGCGCTAGAAAGTGTTCGTAGAAGGGTACCTACGTTTGGTTCCTATGACCGGCAGAAGCGTGTCTTCGGTGGCGAAGACCTGAGGCGGGGTATATTTGATTCTGTAACTTCCCTCATAGTCACCGATAAGGACTTTTAATGCGTAGACTTTCTGTATTTTCTTTGGGCATTGCTCTGGTTTTTGCCCTGGGTGCGTGTTCATCAGGAACCGCATCTTCATCCAATAGTTCCTCGCCCCAAACCTCGCATGCTGTGGCATCATCCTCCGGCTCGAACACCTCGTCTGCTGGGCAGCAGATTGAAGTATCTGAACTTTTGGAGCACCCGGAAAAGGCACGGGGTCTTGATTTTATGCGGGACGTTAAGTTTCCAATCACCTGCCCGAGCCACGAATCCGGCAAAAACCCAGACCTTGAAGCACTCAAGAAAAAGGGCATCAGCGAAAAAGAGATAGCGCTGACTGACGATAACAAAGCAGGTAAGCCCCGCCCCAGATCCACCGAATCTGTGGACAGCAAAGATAAGAAATGGACCACTATCAACGAATCCGATGGGTCATGGATCTACGATAAGCGCGGCGATGAACATGGGGAAGTCAAAGCTGATGGAACCTGGACCATGAAAACAAAGAGCCACAGCGCAGAACTGCATGCTGACGGTTCCTGGCAGGAAATCACCGAAGCTAATTACGGGTATGGAACCCGACAAGAAACATACGTTAACGCGGACGGCACCTATCGGTATATTAAAGACCGGGAAGTAAAAGTCATGACCTGCTCTAACGGCTCATGGATTGAAATATTTCCCCAAGAGATACGGGTGGGAGACCGGGAGAAATACTCACCGAGATCACTGATCGAGGAGAGATTCGGGATGAAGATTTCTCGGATGCCCAAACAGCCACGCCATCCCGCGTTAACGGATATGGCTCTCCCGGCGGCGGTGGTGTTGTGCCGCTTCAGCCTCGTACAGTAGTACCAAGCGGTATTCGCCTCTAAATAATTCCTCATAATGTGGGTGACGTGGACTAATGCGCGTCACCCACTTTTTGTGGACATCCTTGTACTGGCGGGTTAGGAATACTGTGTGCAGGCTGTGTACGGGGCATGTATATTTTATGTTCTGCTCGAAAAGTAGCCACTAAACCTACACAGGCGTTTAAATACCGCTACCCTTAACACTATGAGCAGCAAAGCAACCGAAATCGCTAAAAACCTGCCGACCCTTGAACATCCGGACGGCAGCCCTATTCGTGCCCTAGTGGTCGATGATGAGGAGATGCTCAAAGAACTCGTCAGTATGGGCCTGAAGATGATCGGGTGGGAGGTGCAGTCGGCTGGTGATGGACCCGCAGCCTTAGCTATTGCCCGCGATTGGCGCCCCGATGTGCTGGTGCTTGATATTATGATGCCCGGTTTCGACGGTCTGGAACTGTTGGACCGCATCCGGAAGTTTTACCCCGAAGTGCCTTGCCTCTTCTTGACCGCGAAAGATTCGGTGGATAACCGCATCGAAGGGCTTGCCGCCGGTGCCGACGACTATGTGACCAAGCCGTTTTCGATGGAAGAGGTTATGATTCGCCTGCACCGACTGGTGCAGCGTTCGGGTGTTGCCGCTATTGACGATGCCGAACTCGTTGTGGGGGATTTGGTGCTCAACCAAGATACTCGCGAAGTTACACGTGGCGGTGAACCTATCGCTCTCACGGCAACCCAATTCGACCTGTTGCGTTATCTGATGGAGAATGCGAAGCGCGTGGTCTCTAAAAGCCAGATTTTGGATAATGTCTGGAATTACGATTTTGGCGGTCAGGCGAATATTGTGGAGCTTTATATTTCGTATCTGCGGAAGAAAATTGATGTGGGTCGTGAGCCTATGATCCATACGGTACGCGGTGCTGGCTATGTGATTCGACCGGCAGTTTAAGCCCCCTGATTGCGTAAAGCACCTAGTCAAGGTGCATATATTCTTATATTCCGATTTAGTAATATATCCTGGAAGGGGTGAAGTCTGTGACCATTGTGGAAGCTCCCAGTGTTCCCGAGACACAGCCCCCACAGGGTAGTCGAAAAAAACGGGATAAAACCGCCATACGCCCAATGCCGCATCTGCGCAGGCGGCTTATTCTTATTCTCGTTTCAGCTCTAGGAATCGCCTGTTTTATCACCAGTGTTTCAACCTATGCCACGCTACAGAACTCTCTGCGGGCGCAAATTGGCAGTACCCTCAAAGAAACTGCGAATCGCGCCGCCAACCCCAATAATTCTCCCAGCGGTCACGGTTTTGAATGCCTCGATAAATCTAATCCGAAAAACCCTCTGTATACGCCGGGTCAGGGTGCCGGAACCATTAATCTTTGCGTCGATCGTCAGGGCGAGTATAAATTTTCGGGGTATTTGAGCGCCGACGGCAGCATCAAGGAGCTCAGTGACAAAGACCGCGCGACTCTGAATGCTCTTCGAGGCACTGCAAATCAAGATAGTCAGCTTACCGAAGTGGACCTTGACGTTGGTAAATACATGGTGAAGGTTTCTTCACCGGGGCCTTCTTCGGACGCGCTTATCACCGGTGTGCCGCTGGGGGCAATGTATCAGACCCTTACCATGCTCTCTATCACAATGGGTATTGGGTCGGTTGCCGTGATGATCGGTACCGGGTTTTTGGGTTCGTTCGTAATTCGCAGAACGATGAAGCCCCTAGAGCGTGTCTCCGGTGTGGCGACTGAGGTGGCGCGCCTCAATCTGGAATCTGACACTATTGCTCCCGAAGTGCGTGTGACCCCCAAGGACGCGAATCCCCGCACCGAAGTGGGGTCTGTGGGGTATGCGCTCAATCAACTTCTTGATAACGTGAGTTCGGCTCTTGACGTGCGTGAACGTACCGAAAAGCAGATACGTGCCTTCATTGCGGATGCATCCCACGAGTTGCGCACCCCGCTGGCCGCCATTAAGGGCTACTCCGATATGCTGCGGTGGACGGAACCTCTCGCCGACGGCGGGCAGTCCTCGCTTGCACGCATCGATTCGCAGACTGAACGAATGTCGCGTCTCGTGGAAGATCTGCTGTTGCTGGCGCGCTTGGACGAAGGGCGTGAACCGAAATTTGAGAACATCGACCTAACCGAGCTGCTTGTCGAGAGCGTTTCGGATATGCAGGCGGCGGCACGCGACCATATCTGGCGCATGGATGTGCCGGATGAACCGGTTGAGATGATCGCGGACCGCTCGCAGATTCAGCAGGTTATTTTGAATCTACTCTCTAATGCGCGCAAACATACGGACGAGGGTACGACCGTTATTGCCGGGCTGCGGGTATCTGCGGATCGGCGTGAAGCGCTCATGACCATTGTGGATAACGGTCCCGGAATTGACCCAGAGTTTGCGCCTAAGATTTTTGACCGATTCGCGCGGGCAGACAAGGCGCGTTCGGGCTCTGACGGGACGACCGGCCTCGGGTTGGCGATCGTACAGGCGATCGTGCAGGCACACGGCGGGCTGATTTCTGTGCGAAGTCGCCCCGGACGAACCGAATTTTCGGTACGTCTTCCGCTTATGCGGCAGGGGGTTTCGGTCTCATAGACCGCTTGGCTCGGGGATTTCTGGCGAGCAGAGACTTTTTAAACAATATGCACTGAGTGCAGAAATATGGTTGAGCTCACACAAAAAATAGTTGCACTTGGTGCAATATTGCACTTAGTGTAATAACTGTGTGTATTGCTCAAAAGATTGTAGATAAACGCTCCGCGCGCAAAGCCGAGAACCGCATCGCCATTATGGATGCGGCAGAAAAACTTGTGCTCGCAGGCGGTCTTAAGGCGCTCACGGCGGATGCGCTTGCCAAAGAATCCGGTGTATCCAGGCGCACCATTTTCAATCATTTTTCCTCGGTTGAAGCCGCCGTCGTTGAACGCCTGAACGAGTATCTGCGCCGTATTTTTGAGGTTATCCCCGACTTTTGTACCCCCAGAGGAGCACATCCTGAGCGGGATATGCTCAACGGCGTGCGTGCCGCATTCACCACCGAACGCCTTGCCGAGCATGTAGAACCCCACGCTCGGCTGCTGTTCGCCCTTCACGACTACGCTCTCGATAATAAGTTCAATGAGTACAGCTCAACCTCCTATTTGAACTCCATTGAGATGGTCATTGACAAGCTATGGCAGGAGCGGCAGGACATACCGCGGATGCGCATCGCAATCTTCGGGAACCTTATTGCTTCCGCTATCTGCGAGGGAATCGCGACCTCCTTCTACGACGCCGAAGGCAACCCGCAGCCGCCCGAAAATGCCGAAAAAATGCGGGAAAACATAGAACACTGCCTTGACTATGTCGAAGAGCTAATCGACGGCAAATACACATAGGCGCGGTAAATACGCGCACCATACTCAACCGATACAGAGACATTTGAGGAGAACCATAGTGGCTAAGTGGCTATATTCCATAGGTGGCTTTGCCGCACGCAGGGCGTGGGCGGTTATTGCTATCTGGGTGCTTGTTATTGCCGGTGTTGCCGGTAGCTATAGCGCATTCCATGGGCAGCTAAAGACCACCTTCACGATGCCCGGAACCGAAACCCAGCGTCTTACTGACGAACTCTCTGCTCGGTACCCCGATGCTAACCGTGGTAACGGGCAGATCGTTGTAAAGACAGATAACGGGTCTGCAATCACCGAGGAACAGAAACAGGCCTTCATAACCACGCTGAACAGCCTCAAGGATGAGGACTCGGCTGTTGATGCCGTCAGCGATCCCTTCGCCACCGAACAGCAGATAGCCGACGGTAAAAAGCAGCTCGAAGAAAGCAAGCCTCAGCTAGATGCCGCCCCGCAGCGGATCGAGGATGGCAAGAAACAGCTCGAAGAAGCCGGTAAACAGCTTAAAGACGGTAAAGAGCAGCTGGATGCTGCACAAAAACAACTCGACGAAGCCCGCGAACAAGCCAAAGCGGCTGGCGCTCTAGAGTCTGTGCGTGAACAGCTCGGCTCCCAACAGGGGCAGTTGGACGGGCAACGTGCCAAGTTGGAAGAGTCTCAGAAAGAATATGACGCTAAGTCTGCTGAACTTGCCGACGCTGAGAAGAAACTCCCCGAACAGCAGTCGGAATACGCCCGCAAATCTGCGCTTTTGGAACTGACAAGCGATTACCGAACGGTCTCTGAAGATAACTCGACCGCAATCGCCGGGGTTTTCTTCAAGACAAAGAGTGCAGAAACCCCTCAGGCTGATAAAGAAAAGCTCATGGAACACTTCAAGAGTGCCGATCTGAAGGGTTTGAAGGTCTATTTTGACCAGAATATCGCCGAATCTCCTAATGTGGGTATGGGTATTGGCGAGGTTATCGGTATTGTGGTGGCACTCATCACGCTTATCGTTATGCTCGGTACTCTTATTGCCGCCGGGCTACCTATCATTATGGCGCTTGTGGGCGTGGTGATAGGTATTCTGGGAACCCTGTCGTTCTCATCCCTCATCGATATGAGCTCAACCACCTATATGCTAGGCATGATGCTTGGTCTTGCGGTGGGCATCGACTACTCACTGTTCATTCTCAACAGGCACCGGTCTAACCTGATGGACGGCATGCCGCTGCGAAAATCTATCGCGGTCGCTAACGGCACCAGCGGTAACGCGGTTCTCTTCGCCGGAACAACTGTGATTATCGCTTTGCTCGCTCTGAACGTGACAGGTATTCCCTTCCTGGGATACATGGGCGATGCGGCGGCACTGTGCGTCTTCGTGGCTGTGTTGATTTCGGTAACCCTGACCCCGGCTATGCTCTCGCTGATCGGCCGCAGGGTCATGTCGAAGAAAACGTGGGCATCTATCGATACTCCCGAGAAGATCGCCGCGCATCACGCCGAGCAGGAAAAACGTGAGGCTACCCCGCACGGTTGGCTGAAAATTGTGCTCGCCAAACCTGTGGTGACCATCCTGCTCTGCGTGGTGGCGTTGGGTGCTATTGCCATTCCGATGGGTCAGATGCGCATGGGTCTTCCCTCGGCAGAAAGCTCGCAGGTGGAAAGCACCGAGTACCAGGCCTACCAAATTGTTAAAGACAAGTTTGGTGAAGGCATGAGCGGTCCTGTGGTTGCAGTGGCACACACCCCTGCAGGCATGAGCGATGCGCAGGCCGAGCAGGCACAGCTCGATATCGCCCATGCGGTTGAGGCGAAAGACCCCGACAACGTAAAAACCGTAGTTCCCATCGGACAAACTGATGATCACACCCTGCAGATTTTCCAGGTTATCCCCAAACACGGGCCTAGCTCGGTTGAAACCGTGAACCTGGTTGAGAAGCTGCGGCAGGTTGATGTTAACGTGCAGGGTACCGATGTGCGCCTGGGCGTGACCGGTCTGACCGGCGGCAACATCGACGTCTCCAATACGCTGGCGCAGAAACTGCCGCTGTATTTGGCGGTCGTCATGGGTCTGTCGTTTATCGTGCTGATTCTGGTGTTCCGTTCAATTCTGGTGCCGCTGGTTGCTTCGGTCGGGTTCCTCTTCTCGATTTTGGCCAGCTTTGGTGCCGTGGTTGCGGTCTACCAGATGGGCTTCATGGGTACCATCTTCGGGGTGCACGATCCCGGGCCGATCCTGGCGTTCCTGCCCACCCTGATGATTGGTATTCTCTTCGGCCTGGCGATGGACTATCAGGTGTTCCTGGTCTCCGGCATGCGCGAGGCATATGTTCATGGTAAGGATGCGAAAACCGCCGTCGTCGCCGGGTACAACCATGCGGTGCGTGTGGTGGTTGCCGCGATGATTATCATGATCTCGGTGTTCGGCGGGTTCATCTTCGCCGAATCCGCAATGATTCGCCCCATCGGCTTCGGCCTGGCCTTCGGCGTGCTGGTTGATGCTTTCGTGGTTCGCATGACTATCACCCCCGCGGTTTTGACCCTGCTGGGCGATAAAGCATGGTGGATGCCGAAGTGGCTCGATAAGCTCGTTCCGAATATGGACGTGGAAGGCGCGACCCTTCTGGAAGAGCTGGACCACAAAGACTCGGATAAATCCGACGATGGTGATGAAGCGCCTAGCGAATCTGAGGCATCCGACGATTCCGAGAAGAAAGAAACCGAAGCACAGGAACCTGAAGCAGCACAGGAATCTGCGGCGAAAAAAGTGGCCGAGGTTGAGATTCCCTGGGCGAAGAAGAAAACTGAATAACCGCTAATATCGCATACCGCGCGAGCAGGTCGTATTGTGCCGAGCAGGTAGGAAAATCCTATCTTGTCGGAGCAAAAAAGACCTGCTCGCGCTTTTTAGGTGATAAGCGGTAGGCTACACAAAACACGTTTATTAACGTCTTGGTACCTCCGTGGTCTAAGGTGAAAGTAGGGGATCGCCGCGAGAACACGAGTTCTCACCCCGAGCGCATCGAAGGGGCGCACCGTACGATGGCAGAAAGACGAACGCTCGCCGCATACTTGAACCGCATACCCGCGCCGCTGCTGGTTTTCTTAGGAGGAGGTATAGGTGCCTTCTGCCGCATCCACACACCCGGTGGCGTGCTTGCTGCGAACCTGATCGGTTCCTTCACCCTGGGGCTTCTGACCGCGCTGTGGGCATCGCGCGCCCGTATGCACGGCGAAGAAGCGGTGCGCCCGTTCCGCTTCCTGTTCGGCGCCGGCATGATGGGCGGGTATACCACCTACTCGTCCATCGCGGCGGTGACAGCGCAGGCGGTATTCATTCATTACACGGTGCACGGGTGGTACGTTCTGCTCAGCCTTGCCGTGCTCTTTATCGGCGGTCTAGCGGCCGCAGCATCAGGTCTTTTTACGGGCGGAAAAATCGCCGCCCGCTGTGAGGCCCGCCGTGCCAGTGCTCAAGAGGACTCATCATGTTCTCACTAACGGTCTTTCTGCTCGGCGGTTTAGGGGCAATGACCCGGTATTTTCTCGACGTCAAAATGTCGCCCCGTCTACGCACCGAACGCTCTATTATCAGCCCCGTATTCGTGATTAACCTGGTGGGGTCATTCCTCTACGGGCTGCTGATTATGCCGGTCGCCAACCCGAACGCGCTTGATATTCACTACGGTGCCTCCGGATCCGTCATCTTCTGGTGTACCGCCATCACCACCGGTCTGCTCGGTGGGTTCACCACCTTCTCCACCGCGATGGTCGAAGCGCTTACGGCACGCCGCGAAGGCAAACGAGCCAAATTCCTGATGCTCTGGCTCGTGCAGGTTATCGGGGCAGTTCTCGCGGCGCTCGCGGGCACGCTCTGCTTCGTCCTGCTGCTGGGGGACGACGTAGCCCCCATCATCCCTATCGATATTTTCTTCTAACCCGGCTAGGTAGGGTCTACAGGGTGCATCCGTATGGGGTGCAGCACAGGTGAGGGGCGCATTCGGCGGCGTATGAAGCTCCGGTTCTTTGATGTTGCCCCAATAGCTTTACACTGGTGCTAGGCGAGTTTTTACCACTCACGGCTTGCCTATAGACGCTGTACATTATTGACGAGGAATGTGGATGAGGAAACTACTATCGGAGCAGATGGGGACGGTTAGTCTTGAAATCATCTGCGCTACCCTCGCTCTTTTTGCCCTTGGTTTTCTTCTGATGAGAACGCGCGCTCGCCGCGCGGGATCGTCGCTGACAGTCCGGCACTATATCATCACCGGCATATTTTCACTGTTCTTGGCGCTGGTTCTGGTGCTGACCCTCACCCCCATAGGGGTGGGCGATGGAAAATGCCACTCAGAGCTATACTATCCACGCCTCTATGCTGGCTGGAGCTGGATCCAAGCATTCCAGATGCTGCAAACCCCGGGAACCGGCGGCGCGACCTCGCGGGCATTCGCCCAACTCTTCTTTAACATCGGCCTGTTTATTCCTATAGGGCTGTTTACTGCCGGATGCCTGCGCTGGGGTCTGCGTGCCTCAGCCTTGGCAGGTTTCGGGCTGTCTCTCTTCATCGAACTGAGCCAGCTGAGCGGCAACTGGGGCTTGGTGCCCTGCACATACCGCACTTTCGACGTGGACGATATTATCAACAACACCGTCGGCGCCCTGATCGGTGCGCTCCTTGTGCTTGTGTGGCGTCGGATCCGCCGTCGGATGCGCTACCGCCACCTGCCGGATCATATCGGGTAAGGGTACATCGAGAATCCAGGAGTGAAAAGTTGCAGTCGCTGAGGGACGTTATTCCGAGCGTGCGAGGCACCTAATAACGTTCCGAAGCTGACGAGGTAACGAGTCAGAAGGACACGTTCCCGCTGCAACTTTTCGCTCCCGAACTTAACCTGAGCCTACTGCTGATAGGTTCGCTTCTCGATAATCGGGATGGAACCGGTGGCGGTGTAGGTCGCCGCAGCCCTCGCAGCAGTCGCCTGGGTGTCTTCGCCCTGCGGAATCACCTCTGCGCTGGGTGCGCGGTACAGGTGGCTATTTGCCCAATACGCGAACCCTAAAAGCGCGATGGCGCATGCCGACGAGATGACAACCCAGAGAGTGAACTCACTCTCGTAATAGAGTTTGAAGAACGCTCCTCCCATAAAACCGCCCACAAGCGGGGCAAAGACGGGAACCCACGAATAGAACCAGCGTGAGGTTCCTTTATTGTGAATGGGCAGCAGAGCGTGCATGATGCGCGGCCCCAGATCGCGCGCAGGGTTCAGGGCGTAACCGGTCTGCCCGCCTAGCCCAACCACGAGCACAGCTACCATGAAGCCGAAGGCGAGGGGCTTGAGCACATCGTTGAGGTTCAGGGAGAGTTCCATGCCGCTGGTGGTAATCGTGGGCTTGAAGTTCACGCCGGTGTACAGCGCCGAGAAGACGAGCATGAACGTACCAATAATTTCGGAAAGCGCGTTCGTGAAATAGTTGTGAATGGCGGGAACCGTGGAGAATACGCCAAGCTTAATTTTCTGATCGGCGGTGGCCTTCCAATGCGGCAGGTAGTTCAGGTACACCAGCCCCGCGCCTGCCATGGCTCCGAGAAGCTGGGCGATCACATACCCGGGGACCTTAGCCCAATCAAATTCACCAAAAGCCGCCAACCCTACCGAGACCGCGGGGTTCAGGTGCCCGCCGGAATACGGATGTGAGGCGTAGACACCGAAGGCTACGGCAAAACCCCAGCCGAAGGCGATAGTGAAGAAGTTGTCGCCGTGCCCTTTGGAGCGTCGCAGCTCGACGGTGGCGATGGCGCCGCATCCGATAGTGCACATGATGAGTGTACCTAGGAATTCGGCGAGGTAGGGGCTGATGGTGTGCACGGAACCCTCCGCTTGTGTTTATGTTGGAATATTTGGTTTTATATGTGTTTCTATAAGACGTGATAGAGCTAGAAATAGCAATACTTTGGGATAAAGTAACCCAAAGACATAAGCGGTATTCGTGGGTTTGTGTGGAAAAGTGGGGCGTACATCACGTGTGATAGTCCAGGGTTTGGAGGCGAATCACGCGTGTTTAAGCGGCACGGATGTTGATGCGGTTTTTGCTTGCCGCTGCGGTGCTGGCTATAAGGGGTGGCTTAACCCGAGCATCAGGGGAAACTTGCTTGAGGGCGCCCGGGGCAGTTCATTACGGTGGCGTTGAAGGAGTATATGCAGATTGGAGTATTTACCATGAGTCAGCGACTTCCGGCAGAAGAACTACAGGGTATTCCCGGTGGTACTCTCATCACCGAAACCCCCGAAGAAGGGCGGCAGTTGGCGATGCTCATCGCGCGGCACACCATCCACCAGATTCAGCCTAACCCGGATGCTCTCAAAGCGGGGCGTCCGGAATACGCGGTAGACCCGGACTCGCTGACAGCTGCGGCGCAGGTGGTAGCCATCGAGTTCCAGACCATCGCGGCAGCCAACAACTACTGGCGCTAACCCTGAGGCTTTAAAACTATTCGGCGAGGTATTGTGCATTTCGCGGGTTATTAAGTCGCCGCATGCGCAATACCTCGCCGGATACATAATTCCTCGTCTATATCTGGGTCGGGCTTAATCCAATAGAAGCTCTACCCTACAAAAGCACCCAGCTGCGGGATGAACTTCTTCATCTGAGCCACAATATACCGCGCGTCTTCCAAAGCTTCTTCGGCTTCATCTGAAGATACGGGCTCATAGTCTGCATCTGGGTATTCAACCTCATGCCGAGTGCGGCGCAGACGGGAAAAAATTTTGCTCACCATATCGTGCGGACCGCGTTGGGCACGCAATGCATCCCCTACGACCACATGTCCTCCACGAGTTGTAGGGCGTAACCCCTGCACTGCAAGCGCTGCGGTCAAAGCCAACCGGGATGCGTCATAGAGCAGGGTGTATGCGCCTTCCGGATCAGTCTCAACGAGTATGTGTGCCGTCGCAAGGTGTTTATCTGCACGGTTTATCAAAGCTTTGGCATGTTCGGGGTTTACCTCAACATGCTCTAGCTCTCCTCTGCCCAGAAGCTCAGTAACTTTCTCACGCCCGGTTGTCCACGATTTTTTCATAGGCTTAGCCGGTTTCGGCTTTTCAGGCATCGTTATCTCCTAAATCGCCGAAAAGCGGGGTTATGGGGCGCGAACGCACGGTTTTTACGAAAGGATCATCCGAATTCCAGCCTTCACGAGAGAGTTTTTTGACGTTGATTTCTAGGCCAAGACGCTGCTCAACATCATCAATAGCTTCGTAAAGAGCGTGCCGTGATGGAGTGCCGATAGCGAGCACATCAAGGTCGTGGGGGACTTGCCCGGGCTCTCCACTGCGGCGCTTAGCCCATGAGCCGTAAATTGCCGCAGCTTCAAGACGCGGAACCTGTGCTAAAGCCTCACGAAGCGCCGGGACGGGACCGTAGGTAACATACATAAGCTGCTGCAACGCTTGCCCCACCGGGGTATGCACAAGCGCATTGACGAGGCGACTCTTGCCAACTTGACGAGACTCTAATAGCCCCGCGTCCTCAAGTCGGCTCAGTTCCCGCGAGACGGTAGCCTGCGATGCATTCGTAAGAGCCGCAATTTCGGAAACCGTGTACTGCCGTTCGGGATGCAGAAAAAGAAGCGCAGTCACCTCACCTTGCAGGTTACTGCGCAGCAGAGGCAGCAATGTGGGCGCAGACGTTTTCATAACATGAATTATAACAATCATTTTATGAAAATGTCCCAGGTGAGTGTGCCTCACGCAGACTTTCTATTCGGTGAGTTATTGTGCATTTCGCGGGTTATTAAGTCGCCGCATGCGCAATAACTCGCCAGGTAGAAAAGCGGGGGAAGGAGGGGGCTCTACTGCGAGGTCCACCTCAGGATTGCCTCAAAGAAGCGCTCGCATTCGCGAAGCTGTTCCAGCTCAATCCATTCATTGGCGGAGTGCGCTTGGGCGATATCGCCGGGGCCGCATACCACGCTCTCAACGCCCGCGCGCTGGAACTGCCCCGCCTCCGTACCGTAGGTGACCTTTTCGGGGGCCTCACTCGTGCCTAAAAGCTCGTTCATGAGGGCTATGATGGGGGCGTCGTCTGCCGTTCCCAGGCCGGGCACGGCGGCAAGAAGCTCATGTTTGATCTGAACACGCTCTTGCAAAACCCCCGAATGCGCACCGGAAAGCTCCTCTGCCTTCTGAGCACGCGCCTTTAGATTCGGCAGGATCTTGTCGAAAAGCTCATCCTCAATCAACTCCACCACAGACTCGGTGGTCATTGAGGGCAGCGTGCGCAGATCGTACTCAAGCTCGGCGTATTCGGCCACAATATTGTATTGCAGCCCGCCGCGCACAAAATTCACGCCGCCGGTCGCATAGGGAACCATGAACGCATCGTCAAAAGGCCCCTCAGACTGCCACGTGTCGGCAAGGCGTGAGAAGAAAGTAATGAACTCGCCAGCGGCATTGACCGCACTCACGCCGTGCGGCGCCAACGATGCATGCTTCGCCGTGCCGGTGATCTCCACGCGCCCACGATGCGCCCCCTTGTGCGCAGAAATCACGCGCATACTCGACGGCTCACCCACGATCGCGAACTGAGGTCTGATATTGCGGTTCACAACATCTTCAAGCATGGTGGGGGCGCCCACGCACCCGATTTCCTCGTCGTAGGAGAACGCGAAATGCAGCGGAACCCTCAGCTGCGCTCGCGCGGCCTGCGGCAAAAGCCACAGTGCCACGCCCAGGAAGCCTTTCATATCGCATACGCCACGCCCGTAGGCGCGCGAACCCTCAACCCGCAGCATGAACGGATCGGAATCCCAAGTTTGCCCTTCGACCGGAACCACATCGGTGTGACCGGAAATCACGATGCCGCCCTCGGTCGAACCATCGGCGGCGGGTATGGTAACCCACAGATTCGCGCGGGTCTGATCTGCGTTATAGGTGCGCTGCCCGGCGTACCCGTAGCGCGCGAATTCCGCCTCGATAAGCTCGATAACGCCCAGATTCGAGGTGCCCGAGATGCTGGGAATAGCAACTAGGCGGCGCATCCACTCCAAGGACTGAGGCTCTACGGGGATGTCGGATGCTGTGCCGCCGGCGTGCGCTGCGCTCTGGGCGGGGTCCTCGGTGCTCACGGATTCTCCTTCGATGCTGTGGCTCTGTGTGGGGTTATGTGGCTTACGTTCTCTTTAATACCTTAGCGCGTCTGCCGCCTCTGTGGGCCTGTGAATCGGCTTTCATGCATAGTAAAAAGGCTCTTGGGAGTGAATTAAAGCGGGTTTTCTAACGTTTTAATTCACTCCCAAGAGCCTCGATGCAGCCATATGATGCGGTCGGCGGCAGGTTTAGATGGCGTAGTCTACGTTGGAATGCTTGCCGAGCGCGTGGAATGAACGCGAATGATAAACCAGGGGAGTACCGCCCAAATCGTGACGAATAAATTCCTCAACCCTGGCGGTGAACACGAGAGCGGGGCCAGCCTCCACACGACTGAGCGGGGTGGCACGCAGTACGCGCCGCACCCCGTGCACGAGAGGCTCGCCGCTGGAGAGGAACTCCCATGAAGACTTATCCGCAAAACGGGGGTAGCCGTGGGTGGCAAAATTCTTGGCGAGCTGCACATTCTCGGCATCAAGCATGTGGATGAGGAATGAGGGAGCGGCCGCGATCTTACCGGCAGATCCGCTGTCAGCCTTGAGGGAGAACGCTACAATCGCGGGTTCGGCGGCGACCGAGGTGAGTGAGGATGCGGTAAAACCCGCGGGCTCGCCAGCATCATCGGTGGCGGTAATAACGGCAACTCCGGCAGGATGATGTCCGAATGCTTGCTTGAAAAGCTCTGATGTTTCTGATTCTAGAGGCTCAGCCATAGTTAAGACCTTTCTCATACTGCATCGCCAGTGAATGTGGGGCAAACTATCTTTAGAGTAAAACGCCGCCGCCCCCAGCACACGTTTATTGCTCAATATTTCTCTGACAGGGCTTTTATGACGGGCACCAAGCAACATTACGTAATAAAACCTGGGATTTTGGCAGGTTCCTGTGTCGAATGCGTCCACAGTACAACGGGTGGAAAGCTCCATGACCGAAAGCAGACCTGCCCCGGAATTTGTGATGCACCAGGTTCCGGTATTTGACACACATAAAGACCATCGGGTTCCGGGGATAACCGCGCAAAACATTCGGAAAGGCTCTTCAACGAATCGTATGCCGCTGATACCTCGCGGAAACCTATGAATCGCCACACAGACGTGCACAAAAAGGTGTGAAAAATTGTACTCAGGCGTATTGCCACTACTATGGAAACTAAAGGTTTACATCGCAACACATATAAAACGTACACAAGCACAAGCAGCATACGGCACACTTGAGCCCGCCACGGCAAAACATAGTCACAAGGAGATAACCGCATGGAAACGACCTGGGCTTCGCTCACTATCCCGTTGATAGTGGGTGCTCTGATAATCCTTATTCCGGGTCTTATCGTTGCTTTGGCTATGCGGCAGCGCGGTGTGGAGGCGTTAGGTCTTGCCGCCCCTATTTCCGTGGGTATATTTGGGGTGAGCGCGATTTTTGCCTCCAAAGTGGGAGTGCGTTTTTCATTCCTGATTCCGCTCGCTTTCGCGGTTATTCTCGCCGGTCTGGGGTATTTGATCTGTCGCCTGCTTGGCAGTCGAGGCTGGCTAGATTTTCCCGCCCCACAGAAACTGCGCGATCAGCAGGAAAACACCGCAATTGTGCGTTCTGGCTGGTTTACCCCGCAGACTCTTGCGGCGGGGCTTAGCGTTCTCGTTGGCTTTATCTTGCTGTACATCAGCATTGCCCGCGCTATCGGACGCCCCGAATATATTTCGCAAACCTATGACGTAAACTTTCACCTCAACGCCATTCGCTATATGGCAGATACGGGCGATGCTTCCTCGCTAACCATCGCAAATATGACCTCGGGCGGAGAAGCACCGACCTTCTATCCCGCCGTTTGGCACGGTATTGCCACGGTTATTTACCAGGTAACGGGCATAAGCGTACCCGCCACCGCGAACCTTATGAGCGTGCTGGTGGGAGCAGTAATTTGGCCGCTGTCGGTCATGTATCTGGTGCGTTCCACGATGCGCGCCAGCATTCCGGCTCTGCTCAGCGTGGGCGTTGTTTCGGCATCGTTCACGGCGTTCCCCATGCTGCTCATCAACTTCGGTGTGCTTTACCCCAATAGCTTGGGTCTTGCGCTTCTTCCCACCGTGCTGGGCCTATTCGCCCAGCTTCTACGCACGGTACAGGCGCGCCGCATCGAGACGGTTCCGGCGCTGTACATGGGCTTTTTCATGGCGCTAGGGCTTGCACTGGCGCATCCTAACGTCTTGATGACCATGCTCGCGCTCGCTCTGCCTATTATTTTGGTGCGTGCGGCGCTTCAGATTCGTGCGGCGTGGCGCGGCGAACTCAAACCGCTTGTCTGCGTTATACAGTTAGTTCTCTTGGCGATATACCCGATTACCCTAAATATCCTGTGGGGTATCGTTCGTCCGCCTCGCGAGGCGGGCGGCTGGGAACCCACACAATGGGATAGCACGGCCGTGGGTGAAGCTCTTCTGAACGGTCAAATGAGTAATGGTTTGCTCTGGACCGTTTCGGTGCTTGCTTTGATGGGCGCTTACTATCTGCTGCGTACCCGAAGCATCGGCGTTTGGCTGCTGCTCAGCTGGGTGTATGTGATGTACTTCTATGTTGCCGCCCGGTGGATGGTCTGGGACGACGGGCGTGACTGGGTTTTGGGCGTGTGGTACCACGATCCGTTCCGCCTGGCCGCGAATGTGCCAATTCTGGCGGCTCCGATGGCCGTTGTGGGCGTGCACGCCGCGTATCAGTGGCTTAAGGCGGCGATTGCGGTCCTGGGCGAGCGCATCGCACCGCTTAAGGAACACGGCGGAATTATATCCTTGGCGCTGGCAGTTATTCTCTTGATTCCGCTGGGTATCAACCTGCAGACAGATCCTAATATCCAGGGTTATATTAAGGGCACCCAGGAACGGTATCTTCCCAAGTCAGACGCCTTACTCCTCTCGGCCGATGAACGTGACGTGATTGAGCATCTGCATGATTACGTGCCAACTGGAGAAACCGTAATTGTGCAGCCCTGGACCGGCAGCGCGGTGACGTATGCGCTCACCGGATATAAGGTGACGGCTGCGCATCCTCTGTACACGGCTACCCCCGATGCCCGTGAGATCTATCAGCACCTCAACGAGGCCGCCGATAACCCCGCCGTATGCTCTGCGGTGCAAAATTCAAAGGCATACTACTACCTGGACTTTAAGGGACGGGAGATTAACGAAGAGATTCGTGGAGATCATCGTTCCCAGTACCCCGGTCTGGAAAATCTGCAGCAGAAAGGTGTTGCGGAGCCTGTGTACTCCAAGGGCGAGGCAACTCTTTACCGCATTACGGCTTGTGGAACCCCTCAGTAATGAGCGGTATTCCCTGTTGAGAACATACATACACGGGGGTAGCGGCGGCTGTCACGAGTGTTTCAATGCTCTCTGCCTTTGACTGATAGACTGAGTACAGTCATAACACGTGTATTCCAGTATCACCGAGAGGAATCCCCTACGCATGAGTTCAGAGAGTTCGCAGCCGAAGCCGCGCACACTCGTCATTATGCCTGCGTGGAATGAGGAAGAGGTTATCGGTAACACCATCACTGAGCTCTTACAGAGGGTTCCCGAGGTAGACCTGGTTGTGGTGAATGACGGTTCCACGGATCATACCTCAGAAATCGCGCGCAGAGCCGGTGCTTTTGTGATCGATCTGCCCTACAACATGGGGGTAGGGGCGGCAATGCGCACCGGGTATAAATATGCTCGCCGAGCCGACTACGATTATGCGATGCAGGTGGATTCCGACGGTCAGCATGATCCTATGTGCATTCCAGATTTGATTGCGCACGCGCAGGACTGCGATATTGTTATTGGCTCCCGATTTGCGGGCTCGGGCGAATACAACGTATCTGGTCCTCGAAAATGGGCGATGAGCCTGCTTTCACACCTTTTCACCCGCGCCGCGAAAACCCCTTTCACCGATGTGACGAGCGGATTCAAAATCGCCAACCGCAGAGGTATCAAGTTCTACTGTAAATTCCTGCCCGCCGAGTATTTAGGCGATACCATCGACGTTACCGCTATGGCTATTCGACAGGGTCTGCGTGTGAAGCAGACCCCCGTGAGAATGCGCGAGCGTCAAGGCGGAACCCCTTCCTCCGGTCCGGTGAAATCGGCGGTTTATCTTGTTCGTTCACTCTTTGCCTACTGGATTTCGATGAACCGTAAAAAGACTGATAGGAAGGATCAGCATGAGCGCTAGTATATTCTTCCTTATCGTTGCGCTGTGTATTTGTACGCTCGTTATTATTCAGGTGCGCAACCTGAAGATGAAAGAAAAATACGCGGCCCTGTGGCTGGGCGTCGGTGCCGCCATTATTGTGCTGGGAATATTCCCCGGACTGCTGGACGGTATTACCGAATTTGTGGGTTTAACGCTGCCGGTTAACCTGCTCTTCCTGCTCTCTATCGTGCTGTTGATGTCCGTATGTCTGCACCTCACCTTAGAGGTCTCCAGGCTTTCGGAGAAGACGCGCATCCTTGCCGAAGAAGTGGCTATCTTGCGGGCGCTTCACGAGCAGCCCGGTGGTGCGCCAGCGCATCGCACCCCGCAAGATCCCGATCAAGACCCCCAAGACTCAACCTCTGGAGCTGAACACGATGACCGTTGATATCCTCTTCCCCTACTACGGCGATGTTTCAATGATGAAGCAGGCTGTGCTCTCTATTGTGCGGCAGACCAACCCCGACTGGCGCCTGATTGTAGTGGATGACGGCTACCCGGACGAGTCTATTCCCGGCTGGTTTGCCTCGCTGAACGATGAGCGCATCACCTATATGCGCAACGAAACGAACCTGGGCGCGAACGCCAACTACCGTAAGTGTCTGACCTTCGTAGAGAACGACCTCGTAACCGTTATGGGCGCGGATGATGTGATGCTCCCCAACTATGTGCAGTGGCTGGTAGATTCCGCCGCCGCCCACCCAGAAGCTAGTATTTTCCAGCCCGGTGTGGTGGTTATTGACGAGAATAATGCGCTGTCTAATACTCTTGTGGAGCGCACGAAAGAACACTACCGTCCTGCGGCAGAGGCGGTTCTTCAGGGTGAAGAGCTCGCGGTTTCTCTGCTGCGCGGTGCCTGGTTCTATTTCCCCTCGCTCGGTTGGCGTGCTGAGGCTATTGTAGATACCGGATTCCGTGAAGGCCTTAACGTTATCCAAGACATGGCGCTTATCCTCGACATTACGATGCGCGGCGGCGCCCTCTACTACGATCCGCAGGTAGCCTTCATGTACCGGCGTCACGGAGGGTCCGACTCGTCATGGCGTGCCCTGGAAGGCACCCGCTTTGAAGAGGAACGCGGCTACTACAAGACGATGGCCGCCGAGATGGACGAGCTCGGGTGGAAGAAGGCAGCGCGGGTGGCGCGCATTCGCTTCTCATCCCGTGCTCACGCGCTGACGCTGCTTCCGAAGGCGGCCATGGCGAAGAAATGGCAGGGCGTGAAAAACCTTGCCGTTCATGTGGTGAAGTAAGGTCCAATGGCTGGCGCGAAGAACACACCCCAGGATGACCCCGCCCCAGAGAACATAACCCCCGAGAATACGGATCAGCAGGGCACAGCCGGCGGGACTATCAGCCGGTATCAATCGATGGCGCTTTTAGCGTCCTCGGTGCTGACGGCGCTGGCGACTTTAGGCACTACCGTTATCGCTAATCATGCGCTCGGCGGTATCCAGATGAAAGAGTTTCTGCTGTTCTGGGGCGCGCTCTTCGCGGTAACCGGTATTATTACGGGCATTCAGCCGGAAGTAACCCGCGCGGTTGGCGCAGCACGGCGTGACGGCGTATACCGGGTGCGCGTGATATATGTTGCCGGTGCTTTCGGTCTGTTAGCGGGGCTTCTCGTGGTGCTCACCTCCCCGCTGTGGGCGCATGATCAAATTCCTACAAATACCCCGTGGGCGGTAGGATCCATTGCCGCAGGTGTAGCCTTTTACGCATTGCAGGCAACCATGAGCGGTGCCAGTGCTGGGCGTGACAGCTGGTATCTCTTCGCCGGGATCGGCGCCCTAGAATCGGCGGGTCGTCTCGTGCTGATGATCGCCGCAGCATTCGCGGTTCCCACGCTCACGGGTCTGGAAGTCGCCACCGTAACCCCCATGGCGTTGTGGATACTTCTTGCCCTCTTTCTTCCCGGCGGGCGCAAAGCCTGGGCGGCACGCGCCGATATTGAGGTCAAACAGCTCAGCATGAACCTGATCTGGTCGTTCCTGTCCTCGGCATCCGCCGCTGTGATTATGATGGGCTTTCCCAATATTTTGGACGGCAGCGAGCCGAACCAGAGTGAACACACCAAACTCGTTATGGGTGCACTCTTTTTGGCGATTTCTATTACGCGCTCGCCGATTATGATTCCCCTGCAGGCGTTTCAGGGGGTGGCTGTTTCGGCGTTCTTGAAGCAGCAGCATCGCCCGTTAGCGGCTTTTCTAAAACCTGCTGTAGCGGTGCTGGGGCTTGGGGCTTTCGGCGCCGGTGCCGCATACCTGGTAGCTCCTATGCTTTTTAGGCTGATTTACCCGCCGGAAGCTAATCAGAATGATGCTTATGCCGAAGTTATCACCGGTACAGTCATGGCGGTATTGGTTTTTGCCTCCGCCGTGCTGGCGCTAATTTCCCTGTCGGGGAATATGGTGTTGGCTATTGGGCGCCATCGTGCGTATGTAACGGGGTGGGCAACCGCCGCCGTGGTAGTTATCGCGGTAGCGTTTTTAACTCCTCTTCCGGTGGTGGGGCGAGCCCTAGTTGCGCTCTATGCGGGCCCTATCTGCGGGTTCGTGGTGCATCTGGCGGCGATGAGGATTCACGCCCGTTCCGCGCAGGCGCTCAGTGAGGGCGAGGCTTTACGGGAAATGCTGGTTGAGAATACCGCACGAGGCGAAACCCACTAATACATATGGAAAAGAGGGCCGGCTTATCTTAGCCGCCTGTGCTGAGCGTTCAGATCGCGGGGGTACAATCTGAATGCCTGACTCATAAAGTCTATTTAGTTACACACGTAGTAACTCAGAGTTATTAGATATGCCAACGGAATAAAGATTTTCAGCTTCAGAAAACTTCATCGTGTTGCGTTAACGCACTCTAGATAAACTTCTAATACGAGTTTTCTGAATGAAATTCATTAAGGTAGAATCCAGCGGCGTACCGGAGGAATGAGCCGCAGCATCCACACAATCACGGCGGATAAAGCCCACACGAAGAGTGCATAGGGAACTTCCCACTGCACTTTAGTCAGAGAGAAGTTTACCGCCTGTAGAATTTGGATGATAAGAAGATGTACCAGATAAACCCCGAACGTGAGGGCCGCAAGGCGTTTTAGAATATTCTGCACCGTGGGCGATGCTTGGCCAATACGTGAATACTTGCAGAACACCAAGACCGCGCTTGCCCATAAAATTGCTGGAACTGCAAGGTATCCGTGTACCAGAGGCACGAATGTTGGGCGATGCTCAATTAAATAAGCACTGCCGAAGATAAATCCTCCTAATCCCACGATGCCCAACAGATAAATAACGATGCGCCACGCACGGGAAAATTCGGTATTGGCAAGCGCATACCCAAGAAGACAGAACCCAAGATACCCGGTGATGGGTGCAACAAACTCGGGTAGGACGTGAGGGTAGATCAGGTGGATTGCCTGGGTGATAATCGGTAGGACAAGGCCGAGTGCCGCCATAAGCCAGAAGAATCCGGTGCGTGTCGTGGTAGCTTGTTCCGTCTGAACACCACGTATGGCGTAAGAGAAAATCGGAAGCACTAGATAGACGCCGACTAAGGCCTCAAGATACCAGAAGGTGGCTGCCTCGCTGCTGGGGGCTACTAATGTTCGCAGAATTTCGTGAACTCCGGGAAACGGAGTAGAACCCGTCCACATATGAACGAAAAGATAGACCTGCGCCCATAAGATCATGGGAATCAGAATTTTGGTAAAACGCTTGCGATAGAACGTTCCTATAGACTCGCGGCGAGTAAAATCCAAGAGATTAATGCCAGTCGCCATAAAGAATAGAGGAACTGCCGCAACCCCGAAGCCAGATAGGATATTTTCAACCCACCACGCCGAAGATGAAGGATTATCTGGGGTAATAAAACGCACATGCAGGAGTACCACCCACATGATTGCCACCGAATTGATGAGGTCAAGGTACACACGGCGCTGCTTTGAGGATTTTGTTCCCTTAAGGTGAAGGGAATTATCGCGTGTGGAGCCTACCATACCAACCCTTTGTGTTTTATGACTGCTGTTTATGCTTATAGATACGTGACAGTACCAAAATTCATATTCTACATTTTATAAGTACGTTTTATATATATTCCGTATAAAACACGGTAGAGTTTTGGGGAAGTTTTAAGAAGTACTCCCGCTGCTCCAAAAACTCGATTGGTGCGAAGTGTTGTGAGCGCTTGCGTATAGGTGAAACCTTTGCGGCATTCACGTAGTGTCTCTCGCGCACTGTCACCGCCGACCACTAATGCTTGCTGGGCGTTGTTAAGAAACGCAAGAACTCGCGCGACGGTTAGGGCTTTTTGCGCATCGGGTTCGCTGCGGCGCTCTCCGAGAGCATCCTCAAAATATGCGATAAGTCGGTGTGTTTCTTCTACCGGGGTGATGCGACTCCACGTCAGACTGTCTGGAGTTACGGAGTAGTTGTAGAGAGGGTCTTCTATCACTGATACGCTCTGTGCCGCCAAGTAGCACTTGAGGAGAGCGCATTCATCTTCGGCGCGCTCAATATCGGGGTAACGAACATCGTTGAAAAGAGAACGGCGAATGATTTTATCCCAAGCGTAGGGGGAAAGTTCATCTTGCAGAAGCTCGTAAGCTGCTTGTTCACCGGTGCGTATACCCGGTGTACCCTTGAGGCGTTTAGTCTTGTGCCCCCGCGTATCTACCATGTTATGGGCACAATTCACCACGTCTGCACCGGTAAGCTCAGCCTGCTGATGTAGCCGTTCCAAAAAGGTGGGTTCGAGGGCATCATCAGAATCGGGGAAAACTACCCATTCACCCCGTGCATGTTCGAGCCCCTGATTACGCATAGCAGAGAGGCCTTTGTTTTCGGGGTTGTTGAAGATGTGGATGCGGGTGTCGGGGTTT
>NZ_KV820091.1:111680-156682 GCF_001815285.1 Rothia sp. HMSC065D02 | reverse complement strand
CGGCATGATGATGCTGGTACGAGGGGTACGCATAAAATTTTTCCTGGATCGATATAGGGTTAAAGGCCGTAGTTACGTTTGACATAAGCGCCGTAGAGCACGCGGTATAGCTTTGGCGAGAGCTTCAAAAGAGCACCCGCAGCACCCATGAGCGGGCGTGAACGCAGAGTCGCAAAAACCTGACCCCACGAAAGCTGTTTTCGGCATGCGGCGATAACGCCGGGTGCATCCGAACCGCCTGCAAGAAGAGCCTGCTGCGCATTATTGAGAAAGGTGACGCTTGTAGATGCGGCAAAAGCGTTTTTGCCTCGCGGGGTTTTCAGTAAATCTCCGGCAACGCGGCGCATATAGTCAGTGTGGCGAATACTCTCTTCAACGGGTGTGATGCGCCCCCAGGTCAGCCCGCCCTGTTCCATCCTGTAGGTGTAGAGGTGATCGGTGATGCCAACCAGGCGCTTCGCCTTCATGCAGCAGGCGAAGACGACGAGGGCATCTTCGGCGCGATGAATGTCTTCGGCGAACCGTACCCCATCAAATAGCTGGGCACGGAAGATTTTATCGCACATAAACCCGGTGTAGCGGTCTTCCAAAAACTCAATGGCAATATCTTCGCCTTCGTGCACTCCGGGGGTAACTTTTGCCCGGTGCACTTCGGTACCGTCGCTGTGTCTGATGGTATGCCCGCATACGGCGATGTCGGCATCGTGAGTGCGCGCCGCCTCGTGAAGTTTTTCGAGGAATTCGGGGTGATATTCGTCGTCTGAGTCGATGAAGGTGATCCATTCGCCGCGGGCGGTGTCGAGTCCTTGGTTGCGTACGGCGGAGACGCCTTTATTTTCGGAGTTGTTGAAGATGTGGATGCGGGTGTCGGGGTTTTTCTTGTGGTAGTCGGTGATGATGTCGGCGGAGTCATCGGGGGATCCGTCGATCATGATGAGCAGTTCAAAGTTGGGGTCTGTTTGGTTTCGGACGGATTGTATGGCGTTGATGACGGTGTTGGCGGTGTTGTAGACCGGCATGATGATGCTGGTACGAGGGGTACGCATAGGATCTCCGTCTTCGTAGGGTAGTCTGCTACTCATGCTACCGCGAGTATAAGAGTTTACCTATCGGAAGCATGTTTAAGACGGATAAAGCTCCCGCAGGCTCCCCTGTAGGCGCGGGGAATCTGCGGGAACTTCTAGCCTGAGAAAGCTCAGGATCTAAAACCTCGAATAGATTTTAGACGCTTTCCTCTTGGGCGATCTTCTCTAACAGCGGCAGAATGCCGGGGCCTTTTTGCCGGTTTTGGAGGGAGCACGTATTACCTGCGTTGTGAAACGGAATGTGAGGTGCTCTCAGCTGCGTGCGAGGTTCGTTCTGTGCGCCAGTTTAACCACAACCTGATGATGGTTAGCGCCAGCGCAGCCCAGGCGCTCGCCTGCTCATGGCTGAGCAGACCGTACACCTGCAGAAGAGTGGCTACCGCAGGAATGATCGCGTTGAGATGCTTAAACCAATTGAACCGCTGAACTGCTCGGTATTTTTGCTGGCGCGGTTTTTGTGTGCGTGTCATATCGTCCTTTCTGCTGGTTGAGATGCGGCGGCGGGCGGCAGGTTCTATCTAGAGGGGTATGCTGTGGGACCTTGTGCCAGCATACCCGAAACGAAAGAGAAAGTCATGCGTTTTGATTGAATTATTAATGCAAAATACGATGAAAGCCCTGGAATTTCGGGCAGAATGCATGACTTTGTAATATTTATGACCTGAAAAATAAATCAGTCTGCTAGACTGGTGGCATGGCTATCGGTGACTACATCAAATACAAGACAGGACTCTCCCAGCGGGCGCTCGCCGCCGAACTCGGTATGAACCCCAACGCTATTCAGCGGCGATTCTCGGGTGCTGGAGTGATGGATGTAGAAACCCTCGTCAAAATAGCCGACCGCTTCGGGCTTGACCTGCTCGACCTCATGGTTGAAAGCGGGCTTATCACCACCGCACGCGCTAAATCTCTGCGGGTGGGCGGGTCTATTCGCGATGTTTCCAACGAAGACTTAATGGGCGAGGTGCTGCGCCGCATGACGGCGGTGCAAACTCGGGAACAGTCGGTGCGTGCCGCGGTACCCCCCGCCACCCCCGTGGAGGTGCCTGCCGCCGCATCCGCTCAAGCTGGGCGAGCAGTCGCGGGTGCCGCGAGCGGTGCAGTCAGCGAAGGGGAGCGCAAATACACGGCAGAGGACTACGCCCTGGCCGCAAAGCGCGGCGAAATCTATGACAGCGAGGAGGGATTCTTTGGTGCCTAGCTACGATCCCTACACTCATGCACATACGCTCGGGGTCGATATAGTCTGGGGAACGCCCGGGCACGGGATGCTCGGTCGCTACGACCACGCCAGCCGCACCATTACCCTGCGCGAAGGAATGCGCACCCGGCAAGAACGCTCCGTACTTGCCCATGAACTCGTGCACGCCGTGCGCGGAGATGAGCACGACGCCTGGGACGCATCCTACAGTGCCCGCCGTGAGCGCAGCTGTGACCTGCTGGCCGCAGAAAATCTGATCGACCCGGAGGATCTGCGCCGCGCCGCCGCCTTCTATCCGGATAACCTGCCCGCGCTTGCCTATGAGCTTGACGTAACCGAAGAGCTTTTGGTGATTTACTTGGATGCGCATCCGCTTACCGTGGCGCAGGCGTAGCTTTAGCGAGGGCTCGCTGCCGCTAGAAGCGGCGCTTTTCGGGTATTTGGGTGAGCAGAAATTTCGGGAGCATTTTCTTCATCCGGGAGCACTTAAGCCGCTCCCGCATGAAGAAAATGCTCCCGCTTTACGGGCGAGTATATTGCTGCCAGCGCCCATTCTTTGTGTGAAAGGTGCACGTCTATATCTTCTATAACAGATAGCTGTTACTATTAAGGCATCTGCTATAGAAAGGATAATCTCATGAAAGCCCTCAACATCACGCAGTACACCGGCATCGACGGGCTGCAGTACCAGGACGTGCCCGAACCCACCCCAGGCCCCGGGCAGGTTACCATTCGCGCAGAATACGCGGGAGTCGGGTATGTTGATGCGCTTCTCGCCGAAGGCATGGCAGAGCTTCCGCTTCCCTGGGCACCAGGTATCGAAGCCGCGGGGCGCATCCATGCCCTCGGTGAAGGAGTAACCGACCTGCGCGTGGGAGATAAGGTCGCGGCTCCGCTGACCCTGCTGGGTTCAGGAGGCGGCTTCGGCCAAATCTGCCTGGCGCAGGCAAACCTTGTGGCACCCCTGCCTGCGGGCATGAACCCGGCATTGGCGGCGGTCGTTCCTGCTAATACCCCTACAGCCCTTGCGGCGCTCGAACGCACGGCGCGTCTGCAGCCCGGCGAACACGTGCTGGTGCAGGCCGCTATGGGCGGTCTGGGCACGCAATTCGGGCAGGTCGCCAAGCTTATGGGCGCCGGAAAGGTGGTCGGCATTGTCAGCACCGAAGAAAAACGCCGACTCGCCCTCGACCTCGGCTACGACGAGGTGTGGCTGCGCGATGAACTTGCGGATAAGAGCGGGCGGCAATTCGACGTGATTATCGACCCGGTTTCTGGACGCAACCGCCCCGAACTCCTTAAACTTCTGCGTTTCGAGGGGCGACTGATCGTGGTGGGCAACGCCGCTCAAGACGGAGATCAGCCGGTGGGCACCAATACCTTCTGGTTCGATGGCATCAGCATGATGGGTTTCAATATCGGGCTGCTCTCCAATGCCTACCCCGATATTTTTACTGCCTACCTGCGCCGTGCTTTGGCGTTGGTTGCATCCGGCGAGGTGACGGTGCCAATTCAGGAGGAAGTCGATATTCGCGACGGCGCCCAGGCTTTAGAACGGCTTCGTGCCGGTAAAACCATCGGAAAGTTCGTCTTCAGGCATGAACCATACGGGGAATAAGCCCAAACGGGAAGATAGATAAAAATTCCGGGGGGCGATGGTTAAGGCTTTGAAGGATGCGCTCCCAAGGCAAACCATCGCTCCCGGAACTGTGTTCATGCCACGCGCTCGGAATAAAGCCCCTCAACGCATGCAGCTTTCCGGCTAAAAACACGACAGGCACCGGAATGTATGCAAATGCCACGAATACGGGTTTAATGCCTCAAAAACGACGCGAAAAGCTTCAAATATTGCTCAGAGCGGAAGCATATGTGATTTATCTCCGCAATAAAAATATTTTCCTGCCGTATTTCCCTAAAATGGAAGCCTGCACCGGTGTACAGGGTATAAGCTAGGAAGAGATTACACACAACGCCGTATAAAACACAGACAGAACGTCACAGAGAAGTGATACAAACTTCGGAGGCATACCTTGTCAGTGAATGACAACGCTATGAAACGCTGGTCTGGCGATGATGCGTGGATTGAACAGTATTACCAGAACAGCCCCGTTGAAGACCGAGAAGTCTTCTCAACGGAAGAACTAGAAGAGTTAGCGCGAGCGCACCGTGCGCTCGCTGAGACGCGCGAACCCAATACCCCTGCGGTTACCGTGCATAACGACGAATACTCCACCACGCTGCTCGTCGTCACCGACGATATGGGGTACCTCGTCAGTTCCCTCACCGCCGAAATCGCCTCAGACTTCGGCGGCGTCTACTCGCTCTTCCACCCCATCTTCATCGTGGATCGCGACCCCAACGGAAAACTTCTCTCGGCACGCGGCGCCGGTCGCGCCAGTAACCTTGCCAGTGGCGATACGGCAACCTACGGGCTGCCCGTGCTCTCAGCGAAGGACGGCAAGCTCACGGCGCATCCCATGATCGAGTCTTGGATCGCGATTCGCCTCACCCGCAAGCTCAACGACGAAGACAGCGAACGCCTGCGCGCTACCGCCCTGAAAATCCTCGACGATATTAAAGCCTGCGAAACCGATGCCGAAGCCATGGCCGAGCGCGTGAATACCATCGCCGAATCCCTGGATGCGCTGCGCGGCATAACCCTCGGCGAAGGCGAAGAATCTTTCACCGCGCATCCCGGCGGTAACGAACCTTCCTCACGTATTGAAATCGCACAGGACTTTTTGCGCTGGCTCGCCCGCGGCAACTTCCTCTTTATGGGTATCAAAGAGCGTCTGCTCGACGGCTCCTCGGGGGTACTCGAACTGGCAGACCGCCCTCACTCGGCACTGGGTATCCTGCGGTCCACCGAAGGGCAGCACCGCATCCGGCTGGAAAACGACACCCTCGCTCGCGCGCTCAGGCCGCGCCCACTCTACATTACGAAGGCGAACACCCGCTCCACCATTCAGAGTACCGACTACCTCGACTACATTGGGGTGCGCCGCTTCAACGCGAGCGGGCGCGTGGTCGGCGAATACGTGATTCTGGGGCTGTTTACCCGCCAGGCATACTCTCTGCCAGCCATAGAAACCCCGCTCATTCGCGAACGCATCGCCATGGTGCGCCGTCGCCTGGGATTCCACCCCGGCTCTTACTCCGATAAGATGCTCATCGGCTTCATCGAAGACTACCCGCGCCTTGAGCTCATGCACGCCACGGTGAATACGCTCACCGAAACTTTCCGCGGCATTATGGGTCTGGAGGAACGGCGCAAGACTCGCCTTTTCCTGCGCCCCGACCAGTTCGCACGGTTTATCTCTGCGGTGGTGTATCTGCCGCGCGATCGGTACAACACCTCTGTGCGCACCCGCATCCAGCAGGTATTCCGCGAAGAATTTGATTTAACCGCCATCGACTACCAGATTTACCTCTCGGCATCGTCGCTGGCGCGTGTGTTTTTCCGCATCCGGCTCGCCGACCCGAACGTCGTGCCGGATGTTGATGTAAGCGCCCTTGAGAAGCGCCTGCAAGCCGCTACCCGCTCCTGGGGAGAGGCTACCGCCGCCGCGCTTGAGGGCTGGAAACCCGGTGCAGAAGGACGCCGGCTCGCCTCCGCCTGGGCGGAAGCCGCGCCAGCAACCTACCGCGCCGACTATGAAGTAGAAAACGCGATCGAGGATATTGTGATTTTTGAATCTCTCTCGGGTGATACCCAAAGGCCCGCCGCTATCAAAGTCGAGACCGGCGACTTAGCTACCACCCGTCTGAAGACCTACCTGTCAGCACCGCATACCCTCACCGAGCTGCTCCCGGTGATGCAGAATATGGGACTGGTCGTCGTTGACCAAAGGCCCTACGAGTTCGCACCCGAAGATGGGCAGGACTACGGATACCTGTACGACTTTGGTGTGCAGTTCCCCGAAGGTGTAGACCCGCACGCTGTCGCAACGCTCTACGAGGATGCGCTCAACGCCTACCTGTTGGGAGAACGCGACTCCGACACCCTGGACCGGCTTATCTTAGCCGATGGGCTCACCTGGAAAGAAGTTCGCTTATTCCGCGCCTTCAACCACTACCTGATTCAGCTGGGTTTGGGCTACACGCCTTCGTTCATGTCAAATACGTTGATGGCGTACCCGCAGATCGCGAAGCTTTACGTCCAGTTCTTCCACACTAGCTTCGACCCGAACAATGGGCTCACCGATGAGCAGCGCGAAGCTCAACGCGAAGAAATCCTGGAGCAGATTCGCGAAGAACTCAACAAGATTCCAACCCTGGACGCTGATCGCTACCTGCGCTCGCTCCTGAAAATTCTCAAGGCTATTCTGCGCACCAACGCATACTTGGGTCGAGAAGCGCTTGCGTTCAAGATTGCGCCCGAGCAGATCGATTTTGCGCCTCTTCCGCACCCCAAGTTCGAGATTTTCGTATACTCCCCGCGTGTGGAAGGTGTGCACCTGCGCTTTGGCAATGTGGCGCGTGGCGGTCTGCGCTGGTCCGACCGCCGCGACGACTTCCGCACCGAGGTTTTGGGCCTGGTCAAGGCGCAGATGGTCAAGAATGCCGTTATTATTCCGACCGGTGCCAAGGGTGGTTTCTATCCCAAGCAGCTGCCCGATCCCGCCGTGGACCGCGACGCCTGGATTACCGAGGGTCGCGAATCCTACAAGGTCTTTATCCGCTCCCTGCTGGATGTGACCGATAACCTCTCCGTTGCTACCGACGGCACCGAAACCGTAGTACGCCCTGAGGGCGTGATCGCCCGCGACGGTGACGACTACTACCTGGTGGTTGCCGCCGATAAGGGGACTGCCGCATTCTCGGATACTGCAAACGCGATCAGCGCCGAGTATGGGTTCTGGCTGGGCGATGCGTTCGCATCCGGCGGCTCGGTTGGCTACGACCACAAGGCGATGGGTATTACCGCCCGCGGCGCGTGGGAGTCCGTCAAACGTCACTTTGCCGAACTCGGCCACGACTGCCAGAGCGAAGAATTCACCGCCGTGGGTATTGGCGATATGTCCGGCGACGTCTTCGGCAACGGCCTGATGCGCTCCGAGAAAACCCGCCTGGTCGCCGCCTTCGATCACCGCGATATTTTCCTGGATCCAAACCCGGACCCCGCCGTCTCCTTTGAGGAGCGCGTGCGCCTGTACAAGCTGCCGCGTTCTTCGTGGCAGGACTACAACCGCGAGCTGATTTCTGAGGGCGGCGGCGTGTACTCGCGCGGTTTGAAGTCCATTGAGATCACCCCGCAGGTGCGCGAGGTGCTGGGTCTTGAGGACGATGTTACCGAGCTGGCACCCTCCGAGCTGCTTTCCGCGATTCTGAGGGCTCCGGTTGATCTGCTCTACAACGGCGGTATTGGTACTTACGTGAAGGCATCTACCGAAACGAACGCGCAGGTGGGCGATAAGGCAAACGACGCCCTGCGCGTGAACGGCAACGAGCTGCGCGCCAAGATCGTGGGCGAGGGCGGCAACCTCGGCTTCACCCAGCTGGGTCGCGTGGAGGCTGCACGCAACGGGGTCATCATCAATACCGACGCCATTGATAACTCCGCAGGTGTGGAAACCAGTGACCGCGAGGTGAACATCAAGATTCTGGTGGACCGCCTAGTGGCACGCGGCGAGCTTGCCCCGGATGAGCGGGCATCGTTCATCGAATCCCTGCGGGACGAAGTCGGCGCCAAGGTGCTTGAAACCAATGTTGAGCAGAATGTTCTGCTGCAGGGTGAATTCAACTATGGAACGTTGGGCATTGACGTCTATAAGCGCCTGATGCGCGATCTCGAAAAGCACGCCGGTCTGAACCGTACCGTCGAGTTCCTGCCCACGGATAAGGAACTGCAGGCACGTTTCGACACCACCGGCGAGATGCTGACCCGCCCCGAGCTTTCCGTGCTGGCCGCCTACGTGAAGATTTACCTCACGCACGCTCTGGAAGAGACCGACTTCGCAGACGATCCTTACCTGGAGGGTTTGCTGCGCGAATACTTCCCGGCACCTCTGGTGGAGCGTTTCGGCGAGTACCTGAATTCGCACCCGCTGCGCAAGGAGATTATCTGCACCCGTGTTGCCAACGAGATGGTGAACCTGGGCGGCATCACCTTCGCTTACCGTGCGGTCGAAGAAACCAGCGTTGGGGTGGATGCGGTCGCCCGCGCCTTTATCATCGCCCGCGAGCTCTTCGAGCTGGGTAAGGCCGCGAAACTGCACCGTGAACTGCCCGCACATACCTCCCTGGATGCATGGAACACCGTGCTGCACGATGATCAGCGTGTTCTTGACCGCGTGGTGCGTTGGTTTATCGCCGAGCGCGGCGTGGTCGCGGGCAACCCGCTCAGCTCCCTGCTGGAACGCTTTGGCGATGTGGTGGAGCTTCGCAAGAACCTGCCCGCATACCTCTCGGATGTTTCCCGCGCACGGGTTCGTTCCAAGCGCGATGCTGGCGAGGCTTGGGGTCTTCCCGAAGAACTTATTGTTATCTGGATTCGCGGCTTCGAGGGGTACGCTCTCCTGGATGTTATTCGTTCTGCACGCGATAACGACTTCAAGGCGGTTGAGCTGGCACCGATTTACTTCGCAACCTACGACCGCTTCAAGGTTGATGAACTGCTCGGCCTCATTAGCGAGCTGCCCCGTAACGACCGCTGGGAGACCCTCTCTCGCCAGGCCCTGCGCGGCAGCCTCTATGAGACCGCCGCAGAGCTTGCAACGTCGGTGGCGGAGGAAGACGCAGGCCACGCACCAAGCAACCCCGAGGGGGCTTTGCAGGCGTTGGATTCCTGGATTAAGAACCACCCGACCCGTGTGGGCAATATCGACCGCATCTTTGAAGAGGTTCGCAATGCCGAGCCCGACAGCGCATCGCACCCGCGCCTAGCCGTGATCTCGGTGGCGCTGCGTACCCTGTCGAGCGCATCCTAAAGCTCTTCTTAAGATATAACAAAAGCTGTTCCCTCTCCGCCCGCGTGTGGGTGGGGCAGGGAACAGCTTTTTGTCGTCGTGTCGCGGTGTGATGCTGATTAAAATGAAGAATATTTTTTAGCCGATATTCCGCTATTTATCAGGGATTTTTAAGTATTTCAGCGCATGGCGCGTGAGATATTTTTGTGCACATCTGACGGTAAACCCCGCAAACTTGGTTCGGTACCGCTATACTCAAGTAGTAGTGAAACCTTGTGATGCATGTATGCGGCTTGCCCGGCCTTAAAAAGCGGGGGATATGTGGCATAAATCCCAGTTGCGGGCTGCGTGTCAAAAATAGTTTACACGTATACAATACAAGGGGTTGAAATCCCGAAAACCGATCACCTAGTCGTTCAGCGCAGTTTTTCCTGCGCGTAGCCCATCCCTGCCCTTAAACCACAGGTACAGGGGCAATATACATATAGGCATTAGGTGAGAATAGCGCTGAAAGAAGTTCCCGTCTTGTCTTCCCACCATGCAGACATCCCGAAAAACCGCTGGAGCTGGAGACTCCTCTACAATTTTCTTCTCTATGTATCTCCCGTTGCACTCCTAACAGTCGCATTCCCGTTCGTAACCCCCATTCTCAGCAAGAACTATGTGGGGTCGGTACCGCTTATCCAGATTATTCTGGCGGCGTCCATCGTGGTTCCCTGGCTAAGCCAGGCGGTATGCATGCCTATTTACCGCGCCCTCGAATCCGAACATCTGAAAGTTGAGGATGCGCGCCGCGAGGTTCAGGAAGAAGCGGCGATTCTCAAACGGGACCATAAATCCAAAGAGGCGCAAGAACTTCTTGCTACTCTCGATACCGACCCGAAATATCAGCATATTAGCGAGCTGAGGGCGTTTAGCCGCCACTGGGGCTACCTCTATCTGGTGGGTCTGCCCATCGCGTTCCTTTTCGCCATTCCCGTGGTGCTCGTACTGCACTGGGATATGGTGGCGCTGGTATCCTTCCTCTTTTTGAGTATGCTCAACGTTGCGTATGCGCAGCTGCTTATTGTGCCGAACGTGGCAAAAAACCGTCCGCTGTGGTTCTTCGCATGGTTGGGCTACACGATTGTTCTGCTGACTTTGCCGACCGTGTGGTTCCTGCCTCCGCTGGTAGGGTCGGCCATTCTGTTCAGCGGTATTGGGCGTGAAATTAAGCAGCTGTTCCACTTCAGCCGCCTTCCCCTAGGAGCCGCCTACCGCGACGTCATTCGCGGCCTGCTGACCGGTTCTATCCTCTGGGCTGATAAATACGTGCTCTTCTTGGTGACGAACGGCAAGATCGACGTTATCGCCATCTACATGAGCCTGGTTCCCTGCGTGATCGCCTACAACTACTTCTTCGTGGTTGAATCTAACCGCGTGAACGGCTCGATTCAGCGTCTGTGGACCCTCTTCAATAAACTTCCCTTCAATGAAATTGAGCCGGAGGCGCACGCTGTAGTGCGTATTTCTCACGCCTCCGTGCGCAACACGTTGATTGTCTCAGTTATCTGCTCGGTCATTACGGGCATTCTGATGTATATCTTCGTACCGAACACCTTCCCGCTCGCCTATGCGGGACTGACGGTGGCATGGTTGTTCCTGGCGATGGCGCTCTTCATCTATCAGCTGGAATACATGACCATGTTTAAGACTGTGCACATTATCTGTGCGGTACACCTGCTGATCGTCACTGTCGCCTTTTCAATCATCCCGAACGATGGCGGTTATCTGCCCATCATTATCGGCGAAGCAATTCTCGCCCTCGTCACGTGGATACTCTACCGTCGTGCCTGGGCTAATCCCGAATACTCACTCTTCTGGCGTCGTGCCCTAGCCTGGTAGATGAGAGGTCATATACATTGATAAACACCGCAATGCGTAACCACTATGCCCCGCTGCAATTGCCCGCGCCGGGACCCCGAACACCCGACCCTGATTATCCTGAGGTCGATGTTGCGCTGGTGATGGAATCGACCTACCCCTACCTTAAGGGCGGGGTTTCCGCAGTGGTTCACGATATTATCGTGGAAAACCCGAGCATCAGCTTCGGAATTATTCATATTTCTTGGGATAGTAAACAGGAACTTAAAGACCTGTACGGTATGCCCGAAAACGTCAAATGGGTGAAGGTGATCTACCTGAGCCTAGAGGAGCATAAGGAAGAATTCGCCCAAGAATGTAACCCGAAAAACCTCAAGATGAATCGTCGCCAACGCAAGAAACTGGTGGCGAGACTTATGAGCGCTTTCGATGCTCTTATTCACGGCGATGTAAACCCGCTCTGGTCGTTCTACGATGAAGGAATTAACCCCCGCACCCGCACCTACTCACTCTTCGCCCTCACCGGCACCCGCGAGTTTATGGAGGCAGTCGGTAACTGGGGCTTCCTCGCACAGGTTCCGTTCGGCGAACTCTTCTGGGAGATCCGTAACTTCGTCTCTATCGTGTACGCCCTGCTGCATGAGCGCCTGCCCTATGCCCGCGTGTACCATGCCCACACCACCGGCTACGCCTCACTTTTGGGCGCTGCGGGTGCGCGCGATTACGGCACCAGCTTCCTGCTGACCGAACACAACCTGTATGTGCGCGATACTATCAACACCAAGCTGGAACGCAATATGGCCAAGCCCGTCACCACGGATTACGCCTTCCTGAAGGAGCCGCGCGATAAACCCGAGCTGGGTCCCGTCACGCTCGAAGAGACCGCGTGGTGCGTCTGGTTCCTGGAAATGGGACGTTTCTGCTACCCCAGCGCCGATATGGTGACCTATCTGTACCCCAAAGCGATTGAAGAGGCACGCGGTATTGGCGCGCCCATCGATCAGTACAACGAGGGTGAAGAAGACCGCGCGGTCGTGCTGCCGAACGGTATGCTCATCGAGAGCGTGTACCCGGCGTATGTGGGGCGTCAGACTGCCCGGGCGCGCATCCTGGCGGAGGGTCGCGGGCACATGTGGCGTTTCGTGTTTATTGCGCGTGTGGTGCCCATTAAGGGGCTCACAGACCTCGTGAAGTCGCTTGCGCTGCTGCGCGATGCCGGGCTCGACAACTTCCACCTGGATGTGCTCGGGCCGAAGAACCACATGCCCGAATACTATGAGCTGTGCGTGCGCACGATCGAAGAGCTCAATATGGGCGACTTCATTACCTTCCACGGCACCGTGAAGGTGCGCGAAATGCTGGACCGCTTCGACGTTCTGCTTATGCCCAGCTACAACGAAGGTCAGCCCATTGTGGCGCTGGAAGCGATGGCGGCATCCATTCCGCTGGTGAGCACCGATGTGGGCGGTATGTCGCAGCTGATCGATGATGTGCTGGTCACCTCGGATGGCAGTGAGATAGGTAACTGCGGTATTCTAACCATTCCGGGCGATGTCGAAGGCTTCACGCAGGCGCTTCGCACCATGATGGAGGAACCCAGCATCTATGAGCGGTACTGTGTTAACGCTTACAACCGAGTTGTAAAGTTCTTCCAACTTCGCCTGGTTATGGACCGTTATGACCAGATATACCGTAAGCTAGGTAAAATACCTCAGCGAGTTACGGAGCAGATTGAAGAATGAGCGATAATTCTCTACGAGCCGGCACTCCGGGAAAATTTGGTGCCTGGATTCGATACGGCGGAGACCCTATATCGGAAGAGCAGCTGGCCTTTGCGGCGCAGAACTATGCGGTAGCTATTCTGCAGCCCTGGGAGCTGGATGCAGCACGCTACCTCAAAGAGCAGTCACCTAATATGGTGGTACTCGCCTATAAGTGCCTTTCTTCCAGTCGCGCCTATGAACCCGGCCCCATCTACTCTTCCGGTGTCTCTTATAAATATGCGCAAGATCTTCTGAACACAACCGGTAAGGATTTGTTCGCCCGCCGCCTAGACGGCTCTCTGATCGAGTGGTCGGGGTACTGGCAGCACTACCAGATGGCGGTGTGGAGTGCCGACTACCGCTGGCAGTGGGTGCACTCCGTGGTGGAAGAACTGCGTAACTCGCCCTTTGACGGCGTGATGGCTGATAACGACGTAGAGAATGATTATTACGGACTGAACCTGCCGATTCAGGGCGTTGAAAGCATCACCACGATTCGGCAGCATCTCGACTTTTTGATCTCCTTCGCCGGTATTGAGCTGAATAAGATCGGCAAAATCCTGGTACCTAATATTGCCGAATCGCGCCTGCGCTGGGGCAAATGGGAGAGCCACAGCGCCTACGGCGGCGGATTTGAGGAAGTGTGGCTCGGCTGGGGCGCACAAGAATTCCTCAGCGGCGCCTACGCCACCATGCAGGGAAACCATATTGGGCGCGGCGCTGAAGGTCTGGTAACGCTGAATGCGGTGCAGGACCGCTCGGGCGATGCCTACGGCGCTGTGAATACCCAGCAGTCCCTTCCTAAGGTCACGATTTTGCGCACCCCGCACGGGTACTCGACGTCGCCGATTAGCGGCACGGATGAGAATCTGCTGTATGGTCTGGCTGGGTTCTGGGTTTTTGGAGGCGGTCGCTTCACCGGCATCAACGCAACTCAGCACGATGCCTATGACGGTACTCCGAACGCGCCCGAGCTGTCCTTTGACTTGGGGGCTGCATCCGGCGAGATTGAGGCTCAGGACAGCGTGCAGACCCGTGCTTTCACGCACGGCTGGGCGGCTCTGAATACGAGCGACCGCACCACGATGGTGCGCGTGCCGCAGGATCAGGGGCTCGTAGATGCGCAAAACAACGCGGCACCAGCCACCCTCACCTTAGAAGGCCACCGCGGGGTTATTTACCGTAAGCGGTAATTTTAAGGTCTCTTGCTATAGCGTATATACGGCGGTATTCCGTGCTTGATATATAGCACGAAATACCGCCCTTTATCTGTATAAAACTCGGGTATGTATTCCTGGATATTATCTTCGTTGCGTATTTATGTCTGGGATATATTGCGCGCAGGGTGGAGGCATTTCAACTCTGTGTAAGCGTTTGCACGTTCTGAGACAGTGTATGTAGTATATATCTACAACGCAGATTATAGATCTGCATCACTCTAGAGGAGGTTGCCATGAAATATATCGTGGATTTTATGTTTTTGAATAATGCAGCGGGTTTTCTTATGACGAAAACCCATTATTTTAAAATTTTATATCAAGAAAGACATTGCTTGTGTTGAAAATAGCTAAATATAGTAAGCATGAGGCAATTTTCTTATCATCAATAGTTATTTCAACTCTTGGTGATTCGATGATACCGATTGCTTTTGCGCTCTCTGCCGTTGAGCTTGAGAATAGCGGATACGGCTTTACTGCAGTTCTATTGAGTCTCTGGGGTGCACGTCTTTTTGGGTCAGTGCTGTACCGCAGGTACGGTAATATACTCCCCCTTATCAGGACCATGATATACGCAGATGTTATCAGGTTCTTAGCACAGTTCATTCTCGGAATTTGGGTCATAGCAGGCTACAATTCCATACTGTCTCTGTGTATTTCATCATGCATTTACGGATTGGGAACTTCTTTCTTTGTCCCTTCCAGGTATACGCTAACTCCTACACTTGTTGCCGAAGATATTCTTACGAGCTTCAATGCTTTTAGTAATTTTTTCACGGATGCTTTTGGAATTTTAGCTCCCGCAGTATCCACCTTCATATATCTTGTCTACGGGTTTCCCGTTATCTTATTCATTGACTCTGCTACCTTTATGGTCGGAATATTTTTACTCATATTCCTCATGAAGGCTGTAGGGCAAAACGGATCAACATCTGCCAACGATCATGGGTCTTCTTCCGGTGCTTCCTCCCTGGCAAAAGTTAGTTTTCCCCGATGGATCGTAGCGGGAATAGCTGCGTGGTCGTTAATCTCTTTGGCTCTAGGGTTTTCGGGTGCTGAAGGCCCGCATCAGATGATTTCACGTTTGAATGAGGAATCCTGGGCTGCTGTTGCAACCTCCCTTGCTTTGGGCTCTATAGCAGGTTCGGTAAGCATCCTGATAGGTGTTTGGAAGAAAGTCTCCTGGCGTTACCTTGCCGTAGCTACCGCCGTTCTCTTGGGTCTGCAAATCTATCTGTATGGGTACGGCACGCAGATTATCGTGATCTTCATGTGCACCTTTGCCGCATCTTTGATCTTATCCGCCGCTGCGGTGTCATGGGATGTGAAGGTGCAAACCTCTTTAGAACAGGATGAACTGCAGTCGTTCGCCAATATAGACAGTATTGTCTCTTCAGTGGCGGTTCCCCTCGGAATGCTGCTCTACGGTATCGGAGGCGTCTGGAATATCTCACATATTCTCATCCTCCTTATTTCAATACTGGTTACGCTCAGCGGGTCCTTGTTTTTGGTGACGAAAAGAACCTAAAGACGCCTAAACGTGTGTACACCTTGAGCGTTGCGCTGGGTCAGTCTGTGTCACATGATACCGTCAGCCGCAGCGCCGTCTCACTCTAGAAGGCCACCGCGGGGTTATTTACCGTAAGCGGTAATTTTAAGGTCTCTTGCTATAGCGTATATACGGCGGTATTCTGTACCCTGCCCGGGGTGGGAATACCGCCTATCTGTTACGTGTACTGACAACAGACCGGAATGAAGTCCGTTGCATGTCAAGAAACAGGCTGATTCACAGCGCAGCAGCCCTGTACTGTGGAACAAGCGGTTGGAGACAGCCAACCATTCTCGTGGTGCTGAGTTTAAGGAGTGAATTACAGTGAATATTCTTTTGATCGACGGCGGTAAAGCATTCGGCCACTCGGCGGGTCGCCTGAACCACACCCTGCATCAAACAGCCCGTGATACGTTATCGGCGCTCGGTCATCATGTGCGAGAAACTGTGATTGACGACGGGTACGATATTCACCAGGAAGTAGAAAAATTCCAGTGGATGGATGCGGTCATCTGGCAGATGCCCGGTTGGTGGATGCATGAGCCGTGGACCGTGAAAAAATATATGGACGAGGTGTTTACCGCTGGCGCGGGCACCCTGTACGCTAATGATGGTCGCAGCAGCGCCAACCCCACTGAAGGATACGGTACGGGCGGTCTTCTTCAAGGGCGGCGGCATATGCTGTCGCTGACATGGAACGCGCCTCGCGAAGCTTTTATCCGGGAGGGCGACTTCTTCGAGGGAGCCGGGGTAGATGCCCTCTACATGCACTTTCATAAAGCTAACGAATTCTTGGGAACCACCCAATTACCCACCTTTATTTGCAATGATGTGATTAAAAATCCGCAGGTCGAACAGTATCTCGCCGACTATACTGCCCACCTCAACGAGGTCTTCGGTCGGGCGTAAGGGTTTATAACCTGTATACCCTCATATGCATGCCTGAGGAGACGGCCTCACGTGAAAGCTGACCGCAGAGAATCAGATGCAGATTCCTCCATCGCATCATGCCATCACCAGAAAGGTAGTTAATATTATGGCTGCTGAAAACAATGAACGTTATCTGCGGGGGAAAGAAGTACTTGCCCGGGTAGAGCAGAACCCTCACGGATCTATTCTTGATAGCTTAGCTTCTTTTTCACCTGACCTAGAACGGTTCGTCGTGGAGTTTGGGTATGCAGATGTTTTTGATCGGGAAGGGCTATCCGATCAGGCCCGCCAGCTCATCACCATATCTGCTTTAGCCGCACTTGGGAATGCAGCTCCGCAGCTGGAATTCCACATTAATGGAGCCCTCAATGTGGGCTGTTCTCCTGAACAGATTATCGAGACTTTTATCCATGTGACCATATACGCTGGTTTTCCCGCTGCATTAAATGCTGTCTCTGTTGCTCGTAAGGTTTTCACCGAACGCGGTATTGACGTGAACTTAGATACGCATAGTACCGAGCCCGCCAAGCGTTTCGAGGTAGGTTCTTCATTTCTTGAGCGTGTAGATGGAGCTGGCGGCGAGGCTGTGGTTGAATCGCTTCAAGACATTGCACCAGATTTAGGTCGCTACATTGTCGAGTACTCATTTGGCGATGTTTATTCTCGGCCCGGGCTGAGCCTGTGGGAGCGTGAACTGGTCTCTGTATCTGCGTGCAGCGCTTTAGGAACGTGCGTGCCTCAGCTGCATGTTCATATCAACGGCTTCTTGAACGTAGGCGGCACTCAAGACGAACTTGTGGAGCTGATGATCCAGATAGCGGTCTGTGCAGGATTCCCCGCCGCCCTAAATGCTATCGCCAGTTTGCGGAAAGTATTAGCAGAGAATAATGCATAATTACGATGCGCGAGAAGTGGTGAAACCAAGGTTTTAAAAAGTGGTTCTGTTCGCAGGGCAGTACATAAAAATATACGGGTGATTCCCTGATATATTTTCAGGGAACCACCCGTATATTCTTATCAAGTTATATAGCCGAATGGCTATATATACTACTCAACCCTATTTTGTGGGGTATGACGGTGCTTCTTCGCCAGCCATACGTTCGAGCACGCGCACCACCTGGCAGGAGTAACCGAACTCGTTATCGTACCAAACATACAGGATTGCCGAGTCATCGCTGACGACGGTGGCAAGCGCATCCACCACACCCGCGTTACGGGAACCCACAAAGTCGGTGGAGACAGCCTCATGCGAATCGGAGTAACCAATCTGGCGGCGAAGTTCACCATTGAGGGCAACCTGGCGGAAAACCTCGTTCAGTTCATCCTTAGAACCGGCGGGCTTAGCCAGCTTCACGTTCAGAATAGCCATCGAAACGTCCGGGGTGGGAACGCGAATAGCGTTACCGGTCAGCTTGCCCTCCAACTGGGGGAGTGCCTTAGAAACAGCACGAGCCGCGCCGGTTTCGGTAATCACCATGTTCAGCACTGCCGAACGGCCGCGACGATCACCCTTGTGGAAGTTATCAATCAGGTTCTGATCATTCGTGAAAGCGTGCACGGTCTCCACGTGACCGCGTTCCACACCGTACACATCATCAAGAACCTTCAGCGCGGGGGTAATCGCGTTGGTCGTGCAGGATGCCGCCGAAAGAATCTTATCGTCGTCGGTAATGATGCTATCGTTCACGCCGAAGACAATATTCTTCATATCGCCCTTACCGGGAGCGGTCAGCAGAACGCGGGAAATACCGGGGCGCTCAAGGTGCTGGGTCAGACCCGGAACATCGCGCCAGCGACCGGTGTTATCCACCAGAAGCGCATCCTCAATACCGTACTCGGTGTAATCCACAGTGGTCGGATCTGACGAGTAGATGAAACGCACCGGCAGACCGTTAGCAATAATGGTGTTGTTCTCAGCATCTACCTTAATAGTGCCCTTGAATGGACCGTGCACCGAATCGCGTGCCAGCAAAGAAGCACGCTTCTCAAGGTCGTTTTCGGTATTCTTGCGCACTACCACAGCACGCAGGCGCAGGTTTGCACCCAGCGATGAGGAACGCTCCAGCAGAATACGTGCCAACAGACGGCCAATGCGCCCGAAACCGTAGAGCACCACATCCTGCTGCTTGACGGTCTCGCCCTTCTTGCCAACCGATGCGCCAACCTGCTCGGGCAGCCACATGGAGAAGTCGGGGGAACCCGCATCAACATGCTGGCGATGCAGAGCCGCAATGTTGATCGAGCAGGGACCAAGGTTAAGGTCAAAAAGCGCCTGAACCAGCTCTAGTGTGTGCTCGGGGTTCAGCGGGGTTCCATCAACCTTCGCGGCACCATCATGCAGGCGCAACAGCTGAATAACGGACTTATTAACCAGGCTGCGACCGTGAATATTAAGAACTACACCGTTCTCGCGGTTTAGCTTACCGATGAGGGGAATCATCTCTTCGGCCTGGGTTTCGCGGGCAATCCACTGCTCGTGAGTGTTTTCGGGAGTCGTCACTCTTGACCTTCTTCCTCAATGGACATCTTCGTCGGAATTTGTTGTTCGTGCCGATGCGCATGCCCAATTCATCGGGCCGCACGCAACCGACTCTGCTTTAAGTCTAACCGCTGCGGCGAACGGTTTTATTCCCTCACGCCGTCGAATCTGTGAAATCTAGCACGCTTTGCACAATGCGCTACGCCCGAAGCCAATAAAGCCCACACAAGCCCTCACGCAAGAAGCGAAAACAACGGGGATAACACACAGAAACACACTCCACCGCGAGGCAACCTTGAGTAGAATTGAGACATGTTAACTGTCATCGGTGAAGCACTCGTAGACGTCGTCCACAGCAACGACGCCCCCATGCACGCATACCCCGGCGGATCTCCCCTCAACGTCGCCGTCGGCGCCGCGCGGCTAGGGCACAAGACCCGGTTTATCGGCCACTACGGAACCGACGAACACGGCGCCAGCATCGCCGCGCACCTGAGCGCATCCAAAGTGCAGGTACCATTCGAGCCGCGCGCCGCACGAACCTCAACCGCGCAGGCGTATATTGGGGAAGACGGCGCGGCACGCTACGAATTCGATATCGACTGGAGCCTCGACAGCTACGCCGACGACATTCTAGCCCTAGCCCCCAGCTGCGAAGCGCTGCACACCGGCTCTATCGGGGCGATGCTCGAACCGGGCGCCCACGTGGTTGCTCAAGCGCTCACGGCGGCACGAGAAAGCGCTCTCATCAGCTACGATCCAAACTGCCGCCCCACCATTATTAGTGACCGTGCCCTCGCCCAGAGCTGGGCAGAAAAATTTGCTGCGCTCGCGTCGGTGGTGAAGGCAAGTGACGAAGATCTGACATGGCTATATCCTGACCGTTCCCTTGCAGAAACCGCGCATGCCTGGCTCGACCTCGGTGTAGAGCTGATGGTGATAACCCGCGGTGAAGGCGGGCCGATCGCTTACACCCGTGCATACCCCAACGGGATTGAAGAACCGGCCTATCGCGTGGAGGTTGCAGATACTGTAGGAGCGGGCGATTCGCTCATGGCGGCGCTGATCGCCGCGCTTCTCGACAGAGGCATCAGCGGTGCTCAAGCACGCGCCAAACTTGCCGCACTCACCCGCGAAGATATTCAAAATCTGCTACGATTCTCCGCAACGGCGGCGGGAATTACCGTCTCGCGTTCCGGAGCGAACCCGCCCACCCGCGAAGAACTTAACGCCGTACTCAACGGCTAAGTCAGCCACCCAACCTAAACGAGGAGGACTACCGTGACTAACAACCTCGGCACCGCACCCCTGCCGCGTGAACCCTACGCTGGGCTGCCCGACCTGCCGCTCTTCAACCTGACCTCCACCGACCTTGAAAACGGCGCCGCCGCGCCCACCGCCATGCTCTCGGCGCTCTTCGGCGTGCCCGGCGGGCAGGATCAGTCTCCACAGCTGAGCTGGTCGGGATTCCCCGAAGAGACCAAATCCTTCGTTGTCACCTGCTACGACCCGGATGCGCCCACCCCCAGCGGGTTCTGGCACTGGACCGTATCAAACATCCCCGCATCGGTTACCGCGCTTGAGACCAACGCGGGCGCTATCGTCGGCGGTCAGGGTGGCGCGGCGCTTCCCGCCGGGGCGATAGCGCATCGCAACGACGCCGGAACCCCCGGATTCGTGGGTGCGGCGCCTCCAGCAGGGCACGGGCCGCACCGCTACATATTCTGCGTGACTGCCGTGGACGTACCCGAACTTGAAGTAGACGAGAACACCTCACCTGCCGTGGTGAACTTCAACCTCTTCTTCCACGGCATCGCGCGCGCCTTCTTAACCGTCACCTACGCAGAACCGGCGGCTTAGGCGCTTATTCTCGCATGATTAAGCTCATCGCCAGCGATCTGGACGGCACGCTCATCGGGCCTGATTTTCGTTTTCGCTCCCGCACCCTGCACGCCCTAGAGGCGGCGCGTGCGGCGGGCATCGACATCGTGTTCGTGACCGGGCGCCCGAGCCGTTGGCTTACCCCGCTGCGGGAACAAACCGATTTTGACTCCTACGCCATTTGCTCGAACGGTGCCGTGGTGTATCATCTGGGCGCCAACGAAGTAGAGGCGGTTAACGGCGCCGAACCCGCTGTGATTGAGCGTGCCCACACTCGGCTTGAGCCGATATTCCCCGAGGTCACCTACACCCTCGAAACCGTGGATACCGTCTACATTCAGGGGCCGCACGACGGGGGAGACGTGCTTGAGGGCGCTCGCGTGGTTGAATCCTCTATGGCGGAGGCATTCGTGGCGCTTGGCGATACTCCGATCATTAAATACCTGGTTCGGGTGCCCGGTATGGACCCCGATATTCTGCATGTGCGTGTGGCGCAGACCGTGGGTGAGCTGGTGTCGGTCACGCGTGGGGTTGTGGGCGAGCCGCTGATCGAGATGGGCTCGAAGACCGTGAATAAGGGGAGCACTCTCGCCCAATTTGCCGCAAGACACGGTATTGAGGCGCATGAGGTGATGGCTTTTGGCGATATGCCTAACGATGCCGAAATGCTGTGCTGGGCGGGCCGCGGGTATGCGATGGCATCCGGCGAGCCTGCGCTGATTAAGAAGGTGGGGCGCACCTGCCCGCCCTTCGGGGAAGACGGCGTAGCGCAGGTGATCGAGTCGATGCTTCGGGGGCGCGGTGAGGCACAGTACCGAGCGATGTAGCCTCGCGACTGCATGCCATGCGGCCTCATTCAAATCCTCATCTAAATTTTTGCCTCTCATCTAAAAAGTTTTGGATGAGAGGCGTATTTTTTTGGATGAGGGAGCCGTCGAAAGTACGTACTGGGCATGAAACGGTCATCTATATAGAAATAATTCTTTCTATTATCGCCTATACTAGAAGTAGTTATTTCTATATGAGGGTATGGAGATTATGGCGTATATTCCCACCAAGGTGCGCCGGGCCGCGCGGACGATAGGCGAGCAGCTGCGCATCCAACGTAAACTGATGGGTCTGACCGCCCAGATGGTTGCGGAACGTGCAGACATTACGACCGTGACCCTGCGGCGCATTGAGCAGGGCGAATCGGTGCGTACTGACGTACTTTTCCGTGTGTTGCGGGTGCTCGGCATGCTGGATGCGGTCGTCACCGCTACCGACCCTTACCTCACGGATGTCGGCCGCCTGCGTGCCAGCGAAAAACTACCCAAGTCGGTGCGCATCCCTAAAAGCGAAATGGGCTGGTAACTATGAGTGAAACAGTGCAGGTTACGACAGTGGCAGGCGACCGTGAGGTAATCGCTGGTCGTCTTTTCATCAACCGTGGAACCGGAGTATTTCACTACGATGCAGCATATCTAGCGAATCCTGCCGCCTACGCTCTTGCCCCATCGCTCCCTCTTGTTGCTGGCGCACAGCCCCTTGATGGGTTGGGCGGGCTGAGCGATTCTGCCCCTGACAGGTGGGGACGTAAACTCTTGCAGCGTGCACGAAAACGCACCTCGCTCAGTGAGTTCGACTATCTTTTGGGGGTAGATGATGCCGGGCGGCAGGGGTCTTTACGATATTGGATAGACGATACCCCGTTAAGCTCCGATGGTACGGGTATACCCCATGAGCTGGATTTGCCCGAACTGCTGACGACAGCGGATGCTATAGAGCTTGATCCGTCTGCCGTAGATGATATTCAGGCGCGGCGTCTTTTCCGTGCTACCGGCTCGCTAGGCGGCGCCTGCCCAAAGGCAAATGTGCTGATCAATGGCGAGTTGTGGCTCGCAAAGTTTCCTAAGCCTGTGGGTGATGAGTGGGATCTCATGGGGTGGGAGTACACTCTCAACCGCCTGGGCGCTGATCTGGGTATTATCGTGCCGCAAGCGCGCCTGCTGAAAATTACCGATATTAATGGTGAAGATCGGCATATCTATGTGGCGCGTCGTTTTGACCGCCTGCAGGACAGTCGGCAGCGCATCCCCTATATTTCTGCGATGACGGCACTGGAAGCGTCCGACGGCGATGGCGGGGACTGGGTCGATGTGGTGGAATATGCCCGAGAAGAAGGCGCAGATACCGAGCAGCTGTGGAAGCGCGCTATGCTTGGGGTGCTTGTGGGGAATACCGACGACCATTTGCGTAACCACGGGTTTTTGCGGTTTGGGCGTGAATGGGGAATAGCCCCGTGTTTCGATATGAATCCAACCCCTGACGGTGATACCCATCAGCTGGCTCTCTTCGGCGATCCCTCATATGAACCTTCTGCGCTTGTCTCTAAAGATTCGCTTTCTCTTTTTGGAGTATCTGAGCAGGATGCGCACGGCTGGCTGCGAACCGTAGCTCCTCTGCTGGAACGTGCCCCGGAACGCGCTCGCGGCTATGGGGTGGATGCGCCCAGCGCCTCTGTGATGCGCCCACGTTTTGAGCGTGCAACACAAGCAGTGCGGGAACTGAGGGATTAGAAGTTTATGATAAGCGGTGTATTTCAGAGAGTTATTTAGCGATAAAATATAAATATATTTTTAAAGTATAGATAATGCATGAACCCTTGGAGTATAAGCATAGCATTATGAAATGCCTCTATAGATCGTGAAATAAATTTATATAAAGCTGACATGCTTAATATTTAAATTAAAGTTAAGTATTTGTGTAGATAAAATTTACTTTTATTTTTTGCCAGATATTTGACACGGGTCAAAAATATGCCTATATCGAGAATCAGAGTTATTTTTTATACTCATCATCCGAGTTTTTCCTTTTGAAAAAGGAATAATAAACGATCTGCACAAACACAACTACAATGATGAAAAGGATTATTGGAACTAGTATGTATTGGGGTATATCTGTATGCCTATCCAATATATCCAATCCAAAGATAACAATAAGGAACGCCATTAGGTAGTCTGTTTTTGTCTTCATATTTTTATTATAACATTCATTTTGGAGGGTTAAAGTTGAAGGGTAAAAGGCTTATAGCTTCTGTTCTTGCACCTGCCCTAGCTGGCGGTGTACTTGTGGTGCTTTCGCCACCAGCACATTCTCATCCTTGTGGGTACTTTACTGAGTGGGAAGAGCATGACTCGTGGGCGCATTTGTCAATTTTTGGCTTTTTCGATGTAGATCCATTCGGAGGCAAGCGAGAAATTGCACACTATGGGCACTGTACTAATGACGGCTCCAATGTTAAAGTCCACGTGGATACAGCACAAGGAGGGGAAGAGCTTTGTCTTCAGCCGGGTGACACACGTCTTGGGTTCACGAGTATGCATAAGAAAATTTCTAATGCATACGCAATAGGCTCATGTTAGGAGGCTTTATTTCTCATGAAGAGTAAGTCCAAAATATTTGCTGCGGCTCTGATCACTTCTACATTTTTTGCAATATCAGGTTTTGTTTCTGCTGCTCCGGCTCATGCGGCGTCCCCGTGTGGATGGACCGCCGATGAAACGTGGTGGTTTCCGGATGAATATGCTGAAGCCGGAACTTATAACCACTGTGGTGATGGCAATATGGGTGTTAAGGTTCAACATACATATGCTGAACGGGATATATGTGTTACTCCTGGAGAAACCAGGCTATTTGCAGATCCTGCCATTGGTGCTATAACTTTCGCGTATGCTACGGATCCGTGCTAATCGTATACCGTAATTTTGCGGTTCCATGTTAAAGCTTAAGCAATCGAGTATTGGCGGGGGTAATATTTTACCTCCGCCAATACATTCTTAACTATTTAATCATTAAAGGATACATTATATAATCTAAAGCGAAAAATTTGAAGTGGCAGTCTCATTACTGCTTGGTATCAGAGTAGATGATTGTACTCAAAATATTTTCAGACGGTTGATGGGAGTGTGGCTAATGAGTGCAGGGTAAAGTTCTGTATTAATTTAATTATTCTAACTAGGCAATCACGCTTACTTCTAGACAGTTAAGTTGTTTTTCATTATGCTTATTATGATTCAAGGGGTGGCTCTAAGCGCAAGTTACCAAATTCTTGATAAGAACTTGAAGTCTGAAAATCTATAGGGTACGCACGGTTAAGAGCTATTTTTTTTAGTAACACAGAAGTCGTATACAATTTTTGCAAAGACAAGAATGAAGATGATGAGAACTGTCGGAACTGTTACGTATTCAGGGATATTTATGTTCCAGTCGAGAAGATCCAATCCGCACATAATAATGAGTAGGGTCATGAGGTAGTTCGATTTCGTCTTCATCTTTCCCACTCTAACATCACCGAGTGCAAGAATTCTTGCACCTATCAGCTTTATAAAGCCATATAAAGCTGATAGGGTGGTGTGTACAAGGGAAGGAGTGCATCATGCCTAAGAGTTTAGCGACCGAAGAGTTCATCACAGGTGTTCTGCACGATACTGAGCGGCGCATCCGTGAACAGATCGATCGGGGTGAAATCACTCCCACTGCCGAGTCTATGCAGGAGCTCTCGAACGCGCTCTCGCATACGGTTGAAGTGCGCAAGGGTGCGCGGGGGTCTGGGAAATATATTGGCAAGGTGAAAGACAGCCGCAGCACCCGCGAATACCTTGGCGGCATCAGTCTGCAGGCCCTCAACGATAGGGTGCGCAAGAACAATATTCTGCGCCTCAAAAACAAGGCGGGACGTAACGGATATCCGGTTTTTCAGTTCAAAGACGGGGCAGTGGATCCGCAGGTTCGGCAGGTTATTAAAATATTGTTAGATAGCGGCCTTACCGAGTGGGGTGTAGCTTTTTGGCTTGCTCGTCCGTCGAAATTCTACGATAATCGCCCCGCAGTCGAGTACATGAAGGACTCCGAAGAGAACTTCAAGCTCGTTGTGGCTCATGCTCATGAGGACGCTGCTAACCGGAGGGCAAACTACTGATATTTCTTGATGGGACAAAAGCGGGAGCGTTTTCTTCATTCGGGAGCACTTTAACCGCTCCCGAATGAAGAAAACGCTCCCGGAACTCAAGGGATTGTGGGCAAGCCCAGCAGTTAGTGCCCCAGCTCGTCGTGGTCCCTGTCAGTGAAGGGTTCCAGCGGGTCGCCCGCCGCCCTAGTGCGTTTGGCGATGAACGTCATCAGGTGGCACACAATCAAGGTCGCCGCCGTGCCGAGTGCAATACCCGCGAACGACAAGCCCGAGAACTCCCAGGTGTAATCTGCGATGCCCACAATCAGTGCAACAGCGGCGGTCGTCAGGTTAATCTGATTTGAGAAATCCACACGGTTTTCGCTCCAGATGCGCACGCCGAGCATCCCGATCATGCCGTAGAGCACGGTTGCGGCACCTCCAAGAACACCCGCCGGAACGGTCGCAATTGCCGCGCCAAACGCCGGGAAAAGCGAGAGAGCGATCGCGAAAATCGCGGCTACCCAGTATGCCGCCGTCGAATACACCTTGGTTGCCGCCATGACACCGATATTCTCGGCGTAGGTGGTCGTACCGGAACCGCCGCCAAAACCGGCGACAGTGGTCGCTAAACCGTCTGCCATGAGCGCGCGACCCGAGTACTCATCCAGGTTCTCGCCCGTCATGAGCGCCACCGACTTCACGTGCCCAATATTCTCGGCAACCAGCACCAGAATCACGGGAATAAACAGCCCGGCAAGCTCCCAGTGGAACTCGGGGCTCTGAAAATGCGGTAGACCGATAATGCCCTGCTGCTGCACGGTCTTTTCGATGGTCGAGAAGTCTACCTCGCCGCGCACAACCGCAGTCACATACCCGATAATCACGCCCAACAGAATCGAGAGGCGACCAATAATACCCTTGAACAGCACCGAAATCAGGATAATCGAGATAAGGGTTACGAGCGCGGTGATGGGCGCCTTCATGAAGTTCGCTTTCGCACTCGGTGCCAGGTTGAAGCCGATGAGCGCCACGATCGCGCCGGTCACCACGGGCGGCATGAGCTTCGTCAGCCAGCCGGTACCTGCAAACTGCACAATAACACCCACCAGGAAGAGCGACAGGCCCGCCATGACGATGCCGCCGAGCGCACCCGCCGGGCCGTGCTGGTTTGTCGCCGCCGCCAGGGGTGCGATAAATGCGAAGGAAGAGCCCAGATACGAAGGCACACGCCCGCGCGTGATCAGCAGGAATAAGACAGTGCCCACACCCGAGAAGAACAGCGTGGTTGCGGGCGGGAACCCGGTCAGCAGCGGCACGAGGAAGGTTGCGCCGAACATCGCCACCACATGCTGGGCGCCGATGCCGATCGTAATAGGCCAGGCGAGGCGTTCGCTCGGCGCCACGACCGAGCCGGGTTTAATGCTTCTGCCGTCGCCGTGCAGACGCCAACCGAAACCGGATTTCTGTGTGCTCATGGGATGCGATCTCCAGGTGAAAGTGAGGACAAAATTCCCAGTAATTCTACACCTGTTGGCTCCTGCACGCGCATTGTAAAAAGGCTCTTGGTGTGAATAAACGGATTTTCACCGCTTTATTCACACCAAGAGCCTATTTAGCAGGGGGAGTCGCTACAGCGCCGCCTGCAAATCCTCTAAGTGGTCATACTTCGAGAGCTCGAAACGCAGATGTCCCTCAGTCGGCGACTGCACCGGCAGGAACGAAGCCTCACGCAAACGCCGCGCAGTCGGCGAGGAAGCAACGTAACCGGCGCCTCCAACAACCTGCAATTCAAAATGCGTAGCAATCGTCGCCAGATGCGAAACACCTAGGCGCAAGCTCAACAAATCGCGACGCTCGGCACGCTGCGGCTCACGCGCCAAACGCACCAGCTCATCGCGCAAGCTCTCGTACTCGCCCACAATCAGCGGGAACTCAGAACTGAAAATACCCTGCGAAGCCTCAAGATGCTTCGAAGCCTCCACCAGCGCACCGGCAGCAAGACCCAAGCAGAATGCGGACTGCACCAGCAAGAACGGCGCGGTTACATCGTTAAGGAAGCCCTCAAAATTATCGGTCAGAATATCCTCGGTCGGCACAAAAACATCCTCAAAAATGATCGTGCCAGACTCGGTTCCGTTGAGCGCCAGCAGGTTACGGTGATATACAACCTTCAACCCCGGAACATCCTGGCGAACCGTCACAATATACCGGTTCGGATGCCCCTCCTGCGCATTCTGCACAGCTACCGGCAGCACAATCACACCGCCCGGGTACAGGTTAGAAGCCCACGACACCGTGCCGTTGAGCTTCACACCGCCCTCTACCAAAGTGCCCAAAACCTTGATCGGCGCAAGCCCCGAAGCCTCCTTATACGCCGCCGCCATCGCGCTCGTACCGCTCGTCGTAGCCTCAGCCAAACCCTCGGGCAGCTCACGGTTCACCGCATCAAAGAACGCAATCGTAGAACGATGCGCCCACAGCGAGAACCCGGTTGTCGCATCCTGCGAAGCAAGGTCAAAAGCAACCGAAACCTGCGGAAGCAAAGACCCGGTACGCCCCAGAGTCAGCAGACCATCCTTCGCAATCTCGCGCAGATTCTCAAACGGGGAACGCTCACCGGCATCGACGGCATCTGCGTGTTCGGCGGCAAGCGCAAGCACGCGCTCGCGCTGAGGGTAATCCTCAAGAGGTTCAAGAGTGAATTCAGACATGGTAGAGAGCTCCTTGGTGCAATGTGCAGATGTGCTTATGCGTGTAGCTTGAAGAGACGGTCGATGGGGGTGCTCACGGCTTTGCGGGCGCGAAGTACCGCATCCTCATCGGGTGCGTCATAGAAGCACAGGCACTTGGCGGTATCCTCACGCACATAGGTTCGCAGGAAGGAAACCTCGGGCACCTCGGCGTACTTGGGTGCGTTCGCCTTCTTGCGAGTCAGGTACTGCTCCATTGTGATTTCGGCGGGAATATCCCACTCGACCAGGTAGTCTGCATCTTTCTTGAGCTTCTTGATGTCGTCGAGTTCTGCGCCCACCAAGCGAACCTCGTCGGGGCCAACCACGGATGCGCGCTCGCCAATAGCCGCAGTGAGGGCGGGTGCGAACGCGGTGTTTTCAGACTCAATGATGGCGAAGATCAGCTTGTGATCGGCGGAAACCTGGGTTTCGATGAGCTCCGCGCCTTCGCTCAGGGAGTTGGAAACGGTTTCGATGAGCGCAGTTGCCTCGTCCTTGGATGCGGTTGCTGGGGTCAGCTCGATCAGGTACAGTGCCATGTCTGTTTTCTCCTTAGATAGAACGTTGTCTTTTACCTGCCTGTGCGGCGGGTCTGGCATATACCCTAAACCGGTCGCGGGCGCGGCGCATAATGTTTTTCGCTATGAGTCCTAAAACGAAGATTTAAGAACCCTTCACCCGTCACATGAAGTAATGCGGAGACACAAAACGTCATGTTACAGCGGTGACGGGAATATTTATACGGCGTCTAATGTTTGGGGTGGGTTTAAGATGCTGACGGTTAGGATGCGCAGCGAGCAAAACCTGACTTTTGGTAGCACAGAATGCCTCTATTTACTATCTGACTAGTGAAAATACGTGTTTTGTCAGATCTGCTGACGAGGGGCTTATTCTGCCCCTATGCCCCTGCTGGTTGAATAGCGTGCAGTAGCTTGCCCTAGCGAGAAATGAGAGCTCTATTTTCTCAATAGTATTCTTAATGAGAAAATAGAGCTCCAAATTCTCATTAACTGCCTGTACTTCCCTCATTTTTTAGGGCATTCCCTATCATGTAGCAGAAAGGAGTGTGGGGTATGCCAGCCATCTCATGGGCTTCTCTCGATTGGGAACAGCAGCCTCTGTGGCAGCATCGTGACCCACTCGCATCCCGTCGTGCTCGTCAGCGGAACACTGGCGAGTTTAAAAGTGCCGTTACACCGCGCATCGCCGAGCAAACACCTCAGCTTTCCCCGCAGTTACATACTCTGGTGCAGGACTGCACGCGCACGATTACTCGCTTCGACGAGCAGCATGCGGCGTTAGGTGGCGTGCCATTTGCGGCGGTGCTTTTGCGGGGTGAATCGGCATCAAGTTCGCAGATTGAAAACCTGACGGTTTCAGCACGTAGGTTATCGTTGGCGGTGGTGGGCGCTTCCGGTTCCACTGTGGGGCATAATGCCGAGTTGGTGGCACGCAATGTTCGCGCCATGCAGGCAGCTTTAGAGGCGGCAGAGAGCCTGACCATTGAATCTATCGTGCATATGCACCATGAATTGACGGCTGGCACCCTAGATGACGCCGGGAAGTTCCGCCAACAGTGGGTGTGGGTTGGCGGGCAGTCGCCTGTAACAGCAGATTATGTGGCACCACACTGGAAGCTAGTACCCGCCGCCATGAATGACCTCGTTGAATTTATGGCGCGTCGTGATCTTGACCCGCTGGTGCAGGCTGCCATCGCTCATGCACAATTTGAGACTATTCACCCTTTTACTGATGGGAATGGGCGTACCGGTCGGGCGCTTATTTCGGCTTTGCTCATGGCACGTGGAGTCACCGAACATGTTGTGCTGCCAATTTCTTCGGGGCTTCTGCATGACGTCGCAGACTATATTGCGGCGCTTACCGCATACCGCGCTGGAGATATAGAGCCTATGATCCGGTGCTTTATTCAAGCTTCAAACGCTGCCGTCAAGAACGCTCGTATCTTGGCAGAGGACATCTCCGGATTGCGCGATAAAATTCTGGGAACAGCACGTCGAACAACATCCGCTTTGAAGGCGGTCGCCGATTTTTGCTGCACCGAACCGGCTTTTACGGTACAGATGGTGGAGCAGAATACGTCTGTGGCACCGGCAACGATATACCGCATCATCGCAACCCTTGAGAAAGCGGGGGTGATACGCCGTGAGAAAACCTTTGTTGCGGGTCAGCGCGTATGGACGGTTCCTCACCTTAACGATGCGCTTGACGCATTTGCGGCGCGTGCCGGGCGGCGCATCCAGGCTTAATAATCATGTTGTGAAAGGCTCTATGCCCCTCCTGGAATATAACGTAGGCGGCATATACCCAAGTCAAACCTAAGACGTTAAAACTAGTGGGTGCATCTTCAAGCGTTGAAGATACACCCACCGCTATATATGCCTAAAACGGAATACTACTTCACATCGCGCATAAGTTTCTGGATGGGCGCACGGCAGAGGAAGAGGACGATACCAGCAATAACCGAGACGGCACCCACCCACATAAAGTAAGAAGCCTCAGTGTCTTGGCTGTAGAACTGCGCGCACCAGCCCGCGAATGCGGTACCCATCGCCAGCGAGGTCCAGTAAAGCGCCATCATGTTCACCTTATACGCTTCGGGCGCGAGCCTGGTGGTCAGCGCCATGCCCGTGGGCGAAATCGTAAGCTCGGCAACAGTGAAGATAAACATGATGATAACCATCCAGTAGACCGCCACGCGAGAGACACCCACCTGCGTGAGGAAAACCCAGTATGCCGGGCCGATAATCACGAGCGCGAGTGAGAACTTGGTGGTTGTGCGCGGCTGCCGATCGCCCAATTTCGTCCACATGGCGGCGAACCCCGCCCCCAGAAGAATCACGAAAATAGGGGCAAGGGAATTGACGAGGGTCGGAGGAAGATCCATGCCCAGAATATGCCAGTCGAGTCGCTCATCAGAATAGATGGGAATGACCGTGAACTGCTGCTGGTAGAGCGCCCAGAAAATAGCGTTGGCAATCCAGAGGGGAATAAACGCCCACACCCGCGAGCGTTCGGTGTTGGTTACGTTCTTGGCGGTGAGCAACTGTATGAAAAGAGCTATGGCCCCGATGCCGACGGCGCTTACCACCCACGTGGCGAGGTTGCCTGTAGTCATCCAGCCCATCATGACCAGCAGGAATGTTATGAGAGCTATACCTGCCAGAACACCGGCTAGAATACCGTTCTGACGTGGGGTGAAAGGAACGGTTACCTCGTGCACCGACTCGGGCAGGTTCTTGCGAGTGAGCACATACTGAATAAGCCCGGCCGCCATGCCGATAGCCGCGATTCCGAAGCCGAAATGGAAGCCTAGCCAACCCCATCCCCAGCCGGTTAGCGCCGGACCTAAAAGCGCGCCGATGTTGATGCCGATATAGAAAAGCGTGAACCCCGCTTCGCGTTTGGAGTCGTCTTTGCTGTAGAGCGAACCGACCAGAACCGATGCGCTGCTTTTGAGACACCCTGAACCGATCGCGACCAGAAGCAGACCGGTGATCACGCCAGCTGCGCCGGGCATGACCGCAAGGACAATGTGCCCCGCCATAATACCGATAGCGGAATAAAAGAGGGTGCGTTCGGGGCCTAGGACGCGGTCGCCCAAAATACCGCCGAGGATCGCCATGAGATAAACGGTTGCACCATACGCTCCCATAGCGCCGGTGGCTGCTTCTTTGGGGATCCCTAATCCGCCGTCTTCGATAGCGTAGTACAGGTAATAGAGGGCAAGAGCTTGCATCCCATAGAATGAGAACCGTTCCCACATTTCCACGGTGAAAAGATTGGCAAGCATCTTTGGATGCCCAAAGAATGTTCGCGGCTTCTGCGCCGCTGGTTGTGTGGCTACCATAAAGCCTCCCAAGAATACACAGACCGGAAGTGTTCTAGGTTATATTTCCTCAGTGTATACCTGTGAAGTGCATATGTATACAGAAGCTTGTGCAGAAATTAGGCATAAATTCCGTATTTACTCTGCATGAAATCTCATATCGAATGGTGGGGCTGGGGTGTATTGCGTGCACGCGCGCGTGCCTTATGGCCTCAAAATTTTGTAGAGTTGATAATGTATCTCACGAGACTATAGAGGAGAATCCATGAATAACGTACCCCAGGTAACCCCTGCCGATGTTCCTGCCGGTGCCAAGATTATTGATGTGCGCGAAGACTACGAATGGGAAGGCGGCCACGTTGCTGGTGCCCAGCACATCACCCTAGGAACGCTGACCGAACGACTTGCAGAGCTGCCCGGCAAAGATGAAGAATTCTATGTAATCTGCCACGGCGGCGGGCGTTCAAACCGTGCGGCTGAATACCTGCGCCAGAACGGATACCAGGCGAAAAATATTGCTGGCGGAACAAGTGCTTGGTTCACCGCAAAGCTGCCCATGGAAAGCGAAAACGGGCAGGAACCTGCCGTCGTTCACTAATGACGCTATACCCTAAAACTTTGGAATATATCCGGTTTGACTAGTGTATATAGCCAAAACAACATATAAGGATGCGGCACCCCAGCCCCCGAAATGGCTGCTGGTGCCGCATCCTTTGTATTCGGGTCGAAGCCACACTGCTCAAGACCGACGGCAATGCACTCTACAATAGGAAACGTGATTCTTCAGCCCGATCAATACCCAACGCTGCACGTGCGCGCCCTCGACTTTGAGATCATGCCCGAGGCTGCATACCCCGTGATCGCTGCGGACGCTCGGTACGCCTATTGGCTTGATTCCGCACGAGAAGAATCGCCTATGTCTCGCGTCTCGTATGTGGGCGTCGTCCCGCATTGGGCGGCTGTGCTGCGCATCGAAAACGCATGCGAGGCAACAAACCCGACTCCCTGGGATGCTCTCGATACTGCGCTTGCCAGTATGCCTGAACCCGATGACATTGCCGAGCTGCCCGAAGGTTTGCGCGGTGGTTACGTGGGTTATTTCGGGTACGAGGCGCGCGCCGCCCTGCACCCCGGGCGCATCGGATACACACCCCGGCACACGGCACAAACCCCGGATTCTCTCTGGATGCCCGCCGTGCGGTACCTGGTCTATGAACATGAAACTCGCCGCGCGTGGCTGCTTGGCGACGAACCCTGGATTGAGGAAATCGAGCCGCGTTTGCGCGAATTGGCGCGGGATTCTTGGCGTGAGATACCGGGTGATAACGCACATGACGGCGATAAACCATTGATCCAGCATGTGGAGCATCTGCTTTTTGAAGCCCCGGATTGTGAAAGCTATTGCGCAGATATTGAGCGCGCACAATGGCATATTTACGAGGGGAATAGTTATGAGGTGTGCCTGAGCGCCGAAAGTACCGCGCGGGTAGAACATCCTCTCACGCCAGATCAGCTTTTTGAGCTGTACCGCACTCAGCGCAGGCACAATCCCGCACCCTATGCCGCCTATTTGCGGTGCGGCGATTTCTCTGTGCTTTCTTCGTCTCCTGAGCGTTTTCTGATGGTTGATACGCACGGAAACGCCGAAACGAAGCCGATTAAAGGGACGTGCCCGCGCGGTGCGAATCCTCAGGATGACGCCGCCGCGGCTCACTGGCTGCAGCACGATGCGAAAACCCGCGCCGAGAACCTGATGATCGTCGATCTTTTGCGCAACGACCTCTCGACGGTGAGTGACCCCGCGAGTGTGCAGGTTCCTGTACTCATGGGTGTGGAAAGTTATGCAACGGTGCATCAGCTTGTTTCGACCGTCACTGCGCGCCTTAAACCCGAAATTTCGGCGGTGCATGCCAGCGCGGCCTGCTTCCCTGGCGGATCTATGACCGGCGCGCCTAAGCCCTCAACAATGAATATTATTGAGGATCTGGAGGCGCGCCCCCGCGGCGTATACTCGGGTGCTCTCGGATTCTTCTCGGCGGATGGCGGTGCCAATCTCTCTATTGTCATACGTACCTTGGTTGCACACGATAACGGGCTTATAACCCTCGCCGCCGGCGGCGCGATTGTCGCCGATTCAGACCCGAACGCCGAGTACGAAGAGATGCTGACGAAACTGCGTGCGGCGCTTCCGCCGAGTGTGGGGCGCATCGTTGAAAAAGGTGTGAGTAAGCAGAGCGTCGCCGCGACCGACCGAGAAAACTCAGGGGTATCATGAATTTTGTCTTCGATATCGACGGCACCACCAGCTTTAACGGCATGGTGATCGAACCCGCCATTGAGCGCGAAATTTATGCGTTGCTGCAGGCAGGACACCACGTGGTTTTTGCTTCTGCCCGACCGGTGCGAGATATTCTGCCCATGCTCTCTGATGATGTGCGCGCGCATAGCGGGTTGGTGCTGATCGGCGCGAACGGTTCGCTGCTGTACCGGGACGGGCAGCTGCGGGCGCGGGAACACCTAGATGCGCATAGTTATGCGAAAATTCGGGACCTTATCGAACGTCACGGACTGCACTATATCGTGGACTCCCTGGATTCTTACGCCTTTGATTTGCCTGATGCGCATGTGCTCGTGGAACGGCTAAACCCCGAGGGAACGGACCGCCTAGTTTCCTTGAAAGACCTGGAGAATCCGGTCAAAATAATTCTGCTTGACATCAATAATCCGCATCTTTACGCCGAGCTTGAAGAGACTATTGCGAGCCTAAACCTGCATGTGACTAAGCACCAGGATGCCACCACGAGTATTGACCTGGCGCCCGGGGGAGTGCATAAAGTTTCGGCTCTCCCGCAGGCGCTTGGCACGCGTCCGGGCGAAAAACCCGACCCTTATATCGCGTTTGGCAACGATATGAACGATGCAGGGCTGCTTGAGGGTGCTCAATATGCGGTCGCGGTGGGCTCGCATGAGGCCCTGCTGCCGCTCGCAGATCTGACGGTGGACCCGCATCCGGATGCGGTCGCCGCCGCCATCCGCGTACTCGCTTCCTCGTCCGCCTTGTAAAAAGGCTCTTTATTTATATAAAGCGGGTTTTAACGCTTTATTCACTATCAAGGCTCTTTTTATGCGGCATGTTCGGTGCAGTTTGAAATCCGACGAATCATCGCAGAATACCCCTATTTCACATAATTTCGGCTATGCTCTAGAGGTGGTTTTACAAAACCATCTTTCCGCACACAATATTTGAAGGAGCATTACCGATGAGTGAGAACATTACGTCCGGTCAAGAAAAACCGCAGAATTCCCCGTCTGTTCAGCAAACTTCTTCTCAGCAGCCTATGATGCAGCCCGCACCGACAGCTTACGCCGCTGCAGCTTCAATACCAGCCACTCGCCCCAAAATTACGGCGTTGGCTATGACCGCTTTTATAGTCAGTCTGGCGTGCGCGCTCTTACGCCTCGTTGAGTTCGGTACCATGAGGTCTGCCATGAGCTCTCTGCAGACTGTGGCTGTGATGAATGGCGGGCAGTCACTCAGAAACTACAATACTCTAGAATCGTTTGTGTCCTTTATTTCTCTTCCGCTGTTCCTCAGTATTATTCTGTACGTCCTGTTCGGTGTTTTCATCTATCGAGGATACAACTGGTCGCGTATCGTCATGACCGTTATTGCTGTTTTGGCTCTTGCCGGTATTGTTTTGCACACGTTTATCACATCGGCGGCTTTGAGCGGCATGAATGAAGAGAGGTCATCGCTCGCGCCCGGTTTTACGTCTTCCCTTTCTACGCTCATTGTGATCTACGTGGTGTTGTTTATTGCTAACGTTGCCCTGATTGTTTTCTTGTGGCTGCCCGGGACCAACAGGTTTATGCGTGACTCCAAGGCGTACCGTCTGGCACAGAATCCGATGGCCCAGCCCACAGTCGTACAGGCGCAGCCCGTTCAGCCCCAGGCGCCGTACCAGAACTAACCTGCATATTTAGGGCAGTAGGTGCTAAAAAGGCTCTTTATGTGAATAAAGAGCCTTTTTTACGCGGCAGAGAGCCGGGACGCACCCCTAAGGCACCTAAGGTATAGCCCTGGACACCCACCGCCAGCCCGTACCCGGGGTAACCCGCTAAACTTGAAATATGACTAAACTATCCGAAACCCTGCCCATCGAAGAAGCCCGCGAACGTCTGCGCCAGCTCATCTCCGAGCTTGCCGTGGTGCGCGGTAAAGTGACTCTTGCTTCCGGGAAAGAAGCCGACTACTACGTCGACTTGCGCCGTATTACCCTGCATCACGAAGCGTCGCGCCTGGTCGGTCAGGTGATGCTCGATCTGCTCGACCGCAACGGTATCGAGTTTGAGGCCGCCGGTGGTCTAACGATGGGCGCCGACCCCGTTGGTTCCGCAATTATGCGCGCGGCGGGCGATCAAGATCGTGCTATCGATTCGTTTGTGGTGCGTAAGGCGCAAAAGTCCTACGGCATGGGTCGCCAGGTTGAGGGGCCCAGCGTTGAGGGTCGCCGCGTGGTTGCTGTCGAAGATACTTCCACCACCGGCGGGTCCGCGTTAACCGCCGTGGATGCGCTGCGCACAGCGGGCGCCGAGGTCGTCGCCGTCGCCGTCATCGTAGACCGTGCAACCGGGGCGAAAGAACATATCGAAGAGATTGCCGGGGTTCCCTGCTTCTACGCCTACTCCAAGGATGATTTAGGGCTCGACTAGGGACTTTGTAGATGCCCGCGCGTGCTGGCAACCAGTGGCGTGCGGGCATCGCCGCACCGCCCACCCCAGATTCCTTCGCCGCGCATCCGGCACTATATGTACGCGCCATCAGAAAGAAACCATGAGTTCCCCAAGCCATCAGACCCCCCTTGACCCCTCAGATCCCGGGCAGGATTCCTGTGTGAACGAATCTGCAGAGCCGCAGGGTACACCGCAAGAGTACCCCGAAAGCGAGACTTTCGGAACGCCCCGGTTTGAGGTTGGCGTCGGTCCTTGGGAGGGCGAGCGGCCCGAAGGCGAGCATTGGGATGAACAGCTTCTGCGCGAGGGCGACCGCCGCAATGTGGTGGATAAGTACCGTTACTGGAGCATGGAGGCGATTATCGCCGACCTTGACACGCGCCGCCATGATTTTCACGTCGCGATCGAGAACTGGCAGCACGATCTGAATATCGGTACCGTGGTGCGCACTGCGAACGCCTTTTTGGCGAAGGAAGTGCATATTATTGGTAAGAAACGCTGGAACCGACGCGGTGCGATGGTGACCGACCGGTATCAGCATGTGCGGCATCACCCCACGATTGAGGACTTTGTGGCGTGGGCGCAGGGCGAGGGGCTGGACATTATCGGCATCGATATTTTTCCGGATTCGGTGCCGCTTGAAACCTATGATTTGCCGAAGAACTGTGTGCTGGTCTTTGGGCAGGAAGGCCCAGGGTTATCGGAGGAAATTCACGCCGCCGCGCGCGATACGCTCTCGATCGAGCAATTCGGTTCAACCCGCTCGATGAACGCGGCAACCGCCGCTGGGATCGCGATGCACGCCTGGGTGCGCCGCCACGTTTTCGGACAGAAACCTTAAAACAAATACACCGCGAGCAGGTAGGATTTTGCCGAAAAGGTAGGAAAATCCTACCTGCTCGAACCAAAAACCACCTGCTCGCGGTGTTGTGTAGGGGAGTGAACCCCTAGCCCACCGGAACGTTCACGTTCACGAGCGAGAAAAGATCCTTCGGATCGTCCGGATTTGCCACCAGGTCAATGAACTGCTGCAGATCGGTGCCCCGGGTTGCCTCGCGTGCATAGCGCAGTGCCGAGAAGTCGGCGATCGCAAAGCCCACCGAATCGAAGAGAGTAATCTGCTCATCCGAGGTACGCCCGGGCTCCTCGCCGGTCAGAACCTTCCAGAACTCCACCACGGGGAAATCCGGGTCCTTCTGCTGAATTTCACCCTCGATGCGGGTCTGCGGCGGGAACTCCACGAACACGGTCGAACGATCCAAAATCTCGCTCTCCAGCTCGGTTTTGCCGGGGCAGTCGCCTCCAATAGCATTCAGATGCACACCGGGCTTTACCTGCGAATTTAGAAGCACCTTTGCCTGCTGTTTATCGGCGGTACAGGTGGTAATAATATCGGCGTCTGCAACGGCCTCGTCCACGCTGGATGCGGCATGAATCCTGAACCCCAGAGGCTCCAAATTACGGCGGAACTTCTCGATAGCGGCGGGATCAACATCGTACACCACAAGGTCTTCGATGCCGAGGACGGCGCGCATCCCAAGAGCCTGGAACTCGGACTGTGAACCGGCGCCGATCATCGCCATCTTCCGCGAATCCTTGCGTGCTAGATGTTTAGCCACCATGGCAGAAACAGCGGCGGTACGAAGGGCGGTCAGCAGGGTCATCTCCGCGAGGAAGACGGGGTATCCGTTATCCACATCAGCCAGCAGACCGAACGCGGTCACGGTCTGGTATCCGCGTGCAGGGTTCGAGGGGTGCCCGTTCACGTACTTGAAGGAATAGATGATGTTATCTGAGGTCGGCATTAACTCAATCACGCCGAAGGGGGTGTGGGATGCCACGCGCGGAATCTTATCGAAGCTCTGCCATTTCTTGAAATCTTCTTCCAAGAAATTCACCATACCGGCAATAATATTCCCAACACCGTCACGCTGAATCCACTGTGCCATGGATGCAACATCAACAAATTCAACCCTGTGGTCGGTCACGATAAATCTCCTTAGTCGTGAGAGGCTGACATGAAATACTGAATCAGTATACCAGCGGTCAAATGTATAGATTATTACTGTGATGTATATAATATTCCCCGGAATACGCTGACAATATGCATGACATTATGTCAGCGTAGTGTGTGCAATATCCGGAAAATAATGTGTGTAAAAAGCTACTTCCGATCCTCATCCGAATCATCGTCGTGTTCGGCAAGTTCCGTGAAGTAATTCTTGTACACGCCCTCATTCGAGAGCTTACGCGCCATCGGAGGAGCCGCAATCACCGGAACAGCGCCTGTGAAGCCCTCACGAACACGCGCAACCTCATTCACGCGATCGCGCACCACAAACCAACCAATGATGAGCAGCGGAATCACGAAAAGAAGCGAGATAAGAGTCCATGTGCCCACGGGGTAGTCGAGTGCCATCAGCACAATAACAATAGCCATGAAGGTCAGAACCGACCAGTCGGCAAAGCGCCCGCCGGGAGCACGGTACTCGGGGCGTGTGTACTTTCCTTCCTTAGCCAGCTTGAGGAACTTCTGGTGCGAGAGCGAAATAGCAACCCAGGATGCCATCGTACCGAAGGCCGCAATATTGAGGACGACCTCAAACGCCTGTTCGGGAACAATGAAATTCAGAACCACACCGAAAAGCCCCACCACGCCGGTCAGCAGAATACCCGCCACCGGAACGCCCGACTTAGAAACCTTAGTTGCGAACTTCGGCGCAGACCCGGCAACACCCATCGAATGCAGAATACGACCGGTCGAATACAGGCCCGCGTTCAGCGACGATGCGGCGGCGGTAATCACGACCAGCTGCATGATCGGGGCGCTCGCGGTCACGCCAATATTGTCGAAAAAGGTCACGAAGGGCGACTCGTCATCGCTGTAGACGGTGTACGGCATGAGCAGGCACAGCAGCACTACGGCGCCCACGTAGAAGATAGCAATGCGCCACACCACAGCGTTGATAGCGCGCGGAATAATCTTCTTGACGTCCTTTGTTTCGCCGGAGGTGGTGCCCACCAACTCGATACCGGCGTATGCGAACACAACGCCCTGCACGACGATTAATGCCGGAAGAACACCCTGCGGGAAGAGCCCCTCATGTGACATAATCAGCGGAATACCGGGTTGCACGCCGTTGATGGGCTGTCCGAAGATGAGGTACCAAATACCAACCGCCATGAAGGTCAGCAGCGCCAGAATCTTGATGAGCGCAAACCAGAACTCCAGCTCGCCGAAGAGCTTAACCGAGACCAGGTTCAGGGACACGGTCACAATCACCACGATGAAGGCGGTGAGCCATTGCGGTAGGTCGGCAAAGAATTGGTTATATCGCCCAAACCAGGAGATGTAGATAGCAATTGCGGTCGCATCCGCTACCGCCGTCATAGCCCAGTTGAGCCAGTACAGCCAGCCGGAGACGAACGCCGCCTTTTCGCCGTAGAATTCACGGGTGTACGAAACGAACGAACCAGAGGAGGGGCGGTGCAGGATCAGCTCGCCCAGTGCGCGCAGGATCAGGTAGCCGAAGAACCCGCAGACGGCGAAAATGATCGCAAGCATAGGGCCGGCCTTTTCGAGGCGCCCGCCTGTCCCCAAGAATAGACCGGTACCGATAGCGGAACCGATCGCAATCATCTGAAGTTGTCGAGCGCCTAGCCCCTTGTGCAGACCTTCCTGCTCATGAGCGAAGGCATCTTCGTGGTCTGGTCGCGTCATAGGTTTTTTAGGTGAATCGAGACTCATATTTTTCCTTATGACCTGCAGCGCCCAGCGGGAACGATGGTGTACCTTCTCAGAGCGCCACAATACGGTGTTGTTCCACGCGGATATATAGTAAATTCCGGAAGCCGCATGGAGTTTTTTAAGACTATAGCAGACCAAGTATAAGAATGTTACGGGGAGCACACCCCGATAATATGCGTGTCAATGCATAATGCACGTACTACTGTGATGTCGGGAATATTCCGAAAATTGTTATTGAAATTTAATAAATACAGTTTATTCCTTGCTGTAGCAGGGAACATAAAATTATCCCTGGCTCACAGAAAAATATGTGTGTATTTATACAGGCAGGGTGTACAGGATACGAGGAGACGGCGCTCGCTTTTCGTGGGTTTAGCTGCCGCCCAGTGCGTGAATCTTTCGGTCGAGGCGCTTCTTGCGGCGGGTCAGCAGCCACCAGCCGGGCACGTGAAGTGCAGATTTGCGCCCCACCTCGATGACGGAGGGGAGCTTCTTCTTGGCGAGAGCGGTATCGATCTCAAGGTCGGTGGCACCTTCGGCGCGCATCCGTTCAATGAGGGCGAGGGATTTGGCGACGGGTCCACCTCCAATGACGTGTGCATCCATGCGGGCTTGAATCGCCGCGCGGCGTTCTTGCAGGCGTGCCAGCCGTGTGTTCTTAGGGTTATTTTCACCCATTCGGCGTTCCCCTCATTATGATGACAATGACTCTCAAGTACGGGCTAAAATGCCTCATCAAAGCCCGAAATAAGCCGAAAAACCGGCGCTTTCAGTCTACAGAAAACCCTAACCCCCTTGGTAAAATAGTCTCTGTAGATGGCGTTCAGACACGCCAACAAAACCACGGGAATTTACGTTTTCCCGCACCCTAGTCAAGGAGTCAGCATGGCTATTGCAACCCCCGAAGTCTACGCAGAGATGCTGGAGAATGCGAAAGCAAAAGGCTTCGCCTACCCGGCAGTAAACGTCACCTCCTCGCAGACCCTCAACGCCGCTCTTCGCGGTTTCGCTGAGGCTGGTTCTGACGGTATTGTTCAGGCATCCACTGGTGGCGCAGCGTACTGGTCGGGAGCATCGAAGAAGGATATGGTCGCTGGTTCCCTGGCATTCGCGGCATACGCTCGTGAGATCGCCAAGCAGTACGACGTGAACATCGCGCTGCACACTGACCACTGCCCCAAGGACAAGCTGGATGGTTTTGTTCTTCCCCTGCTCGCCGAGTCTGAAAAGGCTGTGGCGCGCGGCGAAGACCCCATCTTTAACTCCCATATGTGGGATGGTTCCGCTATTGATCTTGACGAGAACCTCAAAATTGCGGCTGAGCTTCTGGAGCGCACCAACAAGGCAAAGATTGTGCTTGAGGTTGAGATTGGTGCCGTCGGCGGCGAGGAAGACGGCGTTGAAGGCGCTATTGACGACACCCTGTACACCACTGTTGATGACGCGGTGAAGACCGTTGAGGCTCTGGGTCTGGGCGAGAAGGGTCGCTACATTGCGGCGCTGACCTTCGGTAACGTGCACGGCGTGTACAAGCCCGGTAACGTGCACCTGCGCCCCGAACTGCTCAAGCAGATTCAGGACGAGATCGGCGCTAAGTACGGTAAGGAGAAGCCGTTCTCGCTCGTGTTCCACGGTGGTTCCGGTTCGACCGCTCAGGAGATTGCGGATGCGGTTTCCTACGGTGTGATCAAGATGAACATTGATACCGATACCCAGTACGCTTTCACCCGCCCGGTCGCCGGTCACATGTTCACCAACTATGACGGCGTGCTCAAGGTTGACGGCGAGGTCGGCAACAAGAAGGCATACGACCCCCGCGTGTGGGGCGCTAAGGCTGAAGAGGGCATGGCAGCTCGCGTGGTTGAGGCTTGCCAGCAGCTCGGCTCGGCAGGCACCTCGCTGAACAAGTAGGTAATGCTTAGCCGGTTTGCCCCGGCATCAGAAGGCTCTTTATTCCAATAAAGCGGGTTTTCCACCGCTTTATTGGAATAAAGAGCCTTTTTAGTACGTGTTCGAGAGGCTCTCCGGGCGAATCCGGCGAAAATAGTCGCCGTCGTGAACGGTGTGCATGGTAGTTTTATATTTATGAGCGAGCAATCATCGAGAGAAAACTTTGTCGAACAGAGTCCGCGGGATGCGGTAAAACCCTGGGCGGCGTCGCAGCCTTCCGACGATCAGGCTTCGACGGTACCGGGGCAGTATGCGCACCCGGGAGCTGCGAGCCAAACGGAGGCGTCCATAGCCGTGACGACGGCATACCCTAAATTCCCGTTCCGTTGGCTGTATGGGGTGCGCATCATAATCATGGCGGCGAGTTTATGGTTTAGTGTACGGAGTTTCTACATCCTTATTACCATAATGCTTGATGATTATATGTGGTTTGCTTTCAAAAATTTTATCGAAGTGGCGCAGGTTATTGGATATCCGGTCTACGAAATCATGCAGATTATCGCGGTAGTACTATACCTGCGGTCCAAAGGGCTTGGCTATATTCTGGGCGTGAATATCCTCGGTTTAATCGTCCAGTTGCCCTCGCTACCTAAACTTATTGAGAATCTTCTGCGCTTAGATATTTTCTTTGAATATGCCAAAGCTTCAACGTACTTAGATTGGGGACTGTACATTATTGACGTAGCCCTGTGCATATTCTTTATCGTCATTACAATTCGCGAATATTCTCGCCGCCAGAGAATGAAGACGGCTCAAGCTCAGCCCGTTTACGCGGCGACTCCACATACTTCTGTACCGCCGACCGTCATGCCGCACAACCCTGAAGCGCCAGCACAGGCACCGACTGCACAGACTCAGAATCCGCCGGAGCCGCCCTTAATCTAGTCTCTATACTCCGTAGGTTGTGAAATACATGAGTGCCCCGAACTTTTTCAAGGAGTCCGGGGCACTCTCATATAAACATTTGGGAACGGACGCTACCCGTGTGGAAATGCGCGCTCTAGCAGCCGCACTTACTTATGTCGGGCAGATTTTCTAATACTTTATTGGAATAAAGAGCCTTTTTAGTATGAGGAAATATGTAAGGAGTATATTCATTGAGAATGTTCAGGGGGTTTTCATAGAATATCCAGGGTGTAATCATAGGGTAAAAATATGAGTACAGATCATGATTTTTCACCCCAAAATTCTGCTCACGATGCGCCTGCCGCTCAAAGCAGCCGCAAGGTTCCTTGGTCGGGTATGGTCGATAGCGCCTCGGCAGGTCATGAACTTCCTGCGTATACGGCACTTTACGGCCAGCTGGGGGATGAGGAACTCGTGATCCGCCCTAGTGGAGAGCCGGAAAATGATGCCGAAAAGTCGGAAAAACCCACAAGTTCAGGAAGCCCTACAAAATCGCCAGAGAAAGCGCACGATTCAGTGGAAGTCTCTGCGGCAAAACCCCTAGGGCTTGAGAATCTCAAGATATTCTATGTTCTTCGTATAGCTCTGGCGTATATTCCGATAGTAGTTATAGCTTATTCGTGGATAAACTCTATGGCGCGGTATTCAACTTCATATCGCGAAGAAACTTCTGTAAATCTGTTATCGGTTGAACGGCCATTATCCCATATAGCAATTCTTGGGTTTCTGATGATTCCTTATGCAGTATATATTACGGCTGTACAGACCCGCGCCTGCGCAAAATTTATACGGCACAAAGATTACCCCTGGGTTGAAAAGGTGAATAACTATGGTCTTGTATTCTCTTTCGTAATGACCATGATTACCGTCACATACGATAACCCCTTTGGGTGTCTTATGGTTCTTTTTGACCTTGGGGTGAGCATTGTTTTCGTGAAAATGATGGGTTCAGAGACGACAAAAACTAAACCTGCCGCCCGACCCCTAAATATCGCAAACCTCGATAGTAAGGAAAGTTCAAACAACAGCCTCAGTGACGAAGAGGCAGAAAAATAGCGGGATGTGAACGATATGCGTGATAGTTTTGAATTTATGAGTGAGCAATCATCGAGAGAGAACTTTGTCGAACAGAATCCGCAGGATGCAGTAAAACCCTGGGCGGCGTCGCATCCTTCCGGCTTTCAAGATTCGACGGTACCGGGTCAGTATGCGCATCCGAGAGCTGCGAATCAAACGGAGGCTTCCATAGCCGTGACGACGGCATACCCTAAATTCC
>NZ_KV820091.1:56741-111580 GCF_001815285.1 Rothia sp. HMSC065D02 | reverse complement strand
CGGCATACCCTAAATTCCCGTTCCGTTGGCTGTACGGGGTGCGTATCGCATTCATGATAGTGAGCCTGGGGACGTCTGTGTGGGGTCTATATAACTACGTGGAGTTTATGGCTAAGTATGGATTCGAGTATTGGGATGCAGAAGATTTTCTGCACTTAGCGTTGACATGTGCATTTCTGGCATATTATGGCCTTCAAATACTCGCCGGTATCTTCTATCTCAGGTCTAAAGCGCTGGGATTTATTCTGAGCATCAATATTATTGGTCTGATCCTTCAAGCTCTAGAAATAGCAACGCTAATTGAGGTGATCACCCATATGGATGACTTCTTCCAGTACGCCAATGGCTTGGCGTACCTCTACTGGGCTCTCTATTTCATAGACGTAGCTCTCTGCATTGTCTTTATCGTCATGGTGAGTCAAGAATATTCCCGCCGCCGGACGAATAGTACGGTTTGGGCTCAGGGAGCACAAGCGCAAACCTCACAATCTCAGCATGCACAGACTCAGAATCCGCCGGATCCTCTAATGTAGCCGGTAGCCAGTTGTGAAAACATATGAGAGTGCCCCAGACTCTTTATCAAGGAGTCCGGGGCACTCGCATCTAAACATATTCAGGGCGGGAACTACTCGTGCGGGGATGCGCGCTTTAGCCGCCGCATCCGCAGCCACCGCATCCGCATCCGCCGGATTTGGTGGCGACTGAACCCTCAGAGGGAATGCCATCGCCGGTGTCGCCGCCCATGAGGTTCACGCGGTTACCAATATCGGGACCACCTACCACCTGGGGCTTTTTACCGGCGAGGGTCGCCGCGAAACCGGCGGGTTCGCGCAGAGCACCGGGTGCCAAATCGGGAATGGGAGTGAAGCCTGAGGAACCGCTCGGGCCGCATGCCGCCGCAGCCGCATTCGCCTTCGGCTTTTTGACCTTGTGGGCTTTCGAGAAGCGCGTAATCTGCTCGGCGGTCGGGTACATAAACGAGACCTTGACCTCGCCATTGACGAGCATAATCGGCAGAACGTCGGCACCGCTCATCGCAATCTGCTCGGCGACGGGCTCGCATTCCTCAAATGCTGAAGGGTAACTATCGGTTGAGTAAACCTCAATATCTACCCCCGAATCGAGTGCTTCCTGCGCAGCGCCCAAAAAGAGGGTTCGTTCCATATCGTTAGGGTCCTCAGGATTCTCGCCCGGACCCGGAATGAAAACCTCAAGGATGGTGCCGGCTAGTTCTTCGGTTTGCTCACTCATGCGGGAACACTTTCTCGTTGTTAGGGTTCAAGCCTTCAATATGCTCTAAGTGTACTCGTGTTTACCCTATGCAGGGAGGGCTTACAAAAATACTGAGCGATCGGCGAAATCCTCCAGAGCTCTAGTGCTGTGTCTGCCGCCTGATTGAGCGACTGCATCATGAAATATACTCTGGAAATTCGGCATATTATGCAGGCTGGGAATATTTTTTCAAAATCCCTCGACCTGTGGTGGACACAGTAACAAAAACCTGACGAGTACGGTATTCTAAAGGGAAAATACATGTATTTGCCTGTGTCGTTACACAAACGACATCTTTCGGGTGTTTACTACATCAAAGGAGATCTTATGTTTGGTTTCGGGAAGAAAAAAGCAGCGGCACCGACGGAATCGACCGCAACCGCTGATATTTATGTGGCACCGGTGACGGGAGAGTACCTTCCGCTGTCTGAAGTTTCTGACCCCGTATTTTCGCAGGGTGTCATGGGGGATGGCTACGCCGTTAACCCTACATCGAATATGATCGTTGCCCCTGCGGCAGGTACGATCGCCTTGATTCAAGACACCATGCATGCCTTTATGCTGCGCACCGATAACGGCGGCGAGGTGCTGGTGCATATCGGTATCGATACTGTAGATCTCAATGGCGAAGGCTTTACCTCGCACGCTAAGGTGGGCGATAAGGTTGAGGCGGGCGCCCCCATTATTGAGGTTGATTGGGAGGCCATTAAGGATCGTATTCCCTCCAAGGAGACGATGGTGATGGTGACCAACACCCCCAAATTCAATATTGTGAAGGACTCCGAAGAGCGCCGCACCGTCAACGCGGGCGATCACGTGGCGGAAGCGACCAAGAAGTAGAAGACGCGTAGAGCCTTGTGATGCTTCGACAGGGCAGAAGGCGCTGGTTTTCTCGCTCTGTCTGGCACGATGCTCCGGCTTTACGCAGCCTCGCTTTACGTGAGGTCTTGTGCCGCAGCTGCCGACGAGCAGACCTCACGAAAGAGGTTTTCTCATATGGTTTCACCGATTTTCGGTGGAACCATATTTTTTTAACAAAAACTTTTTAACGGGCAAAAGATATTGTCTCGAAGAAATAGGCGTGGGAAAATATTTGACAAAGATAAATTTTCTCGCTCAAGCAAAAGTGATTTACAGGTAAAAAATAGTTATGCTATTTATGTGACGCGTCAAGAAAATGTTTTTTAACGCATCCGCCTATTCATTCACTCAGCAACATATAGTATTTGGGAGTTCATACCCATGAGCCTTTCTTCGCAGAAACTCAACCGACGTACCGTTCTTGGCGCCACCACGCTTGGCGCTGCCGCCGCTATGATGCCCGTGGTGGGCGCATCCGCAGCAGAGGCGAGAATTCAAGGAAGTCTTCCCGGCGAGAAGGAACAGCCTGTCAATGATGAACAGCAGCCTATCCTCGATGAAGATATTGAATTTGACCCGGAACATGCGGCCTGGACCTTTCTTAGACAAAAAGAATTCTTTGTAGCACATCGTGGTTCGGGCGATATTAATCCCGAACACACCGCATACGCATATACTCAAACTGCAAGAAATGCCGATGCTATCGAAATTTCTTTGCGAACCACGGCTGATAATATTCCCGTTTGCATTCATGATGAATCGCTGATGCGCGTTACCGGACTTAATCGCAAAGTACGTGATCTTACCCTGCAAAAACTGCGTGGCGTTTACGTCAATATGCGCAAGACTCTCGGTGAAGGTACACCGCTGGAGCAGATTCCCACATTTGAAGAGGCCGTGGATGCGATCAACAACGCCCCCACCGGCAAGCGCCTTCCCCTCTTCATCGAAGCGAAAGACTGGCGCGCACAGGGTCATCTGTTGAAAGCTATCAAAGAACGCGGGCTGGCGCATCGTGTAGTGATCAAGATGTACCGCGACGGTCACGGCGGTTTCAACCCCAACTCAAAGTATCTGGCCCAAGCGAAAGCCGCGGGCTGCCAGACCTGGTGCTACTTCGACGCCAACGACAGCCTTGAAGGAATCCGTCAGCTGGCGGGATCCAACAACGTGGATGCGCTCGGCGTGCCCTACTTTGAATCCGTGCGCGGTCCCGGGTACGGTTCCATGGCGGATGATAAGGTGCGTGCCATTGTCGGCTTCGGCAAGCCCGTGATTGTTTGGGAGGTGCACCGCCGAAGCACCTACGAACACTACAAGAGCCTGGGCGTGCGCGGGTTTATGAGCCCCGACCCGTCATGGGTGTGCGGGTGGAAAAAACAGGCCACGATCAACGTTGAGAGCGGCCGTCGGGAGCACGGCATGCTGCCCTCTAGCATCACCAACGCCCAGGATTATCCCGACTTCACCCGCGGGGCAATCGTGCACCGGCAGAATTACGACGAATCCTTGCTGCTGGGGCCGCTCGCTGCTGCCACTGACAGGGAACAGTACACCCTCGAATTCGCTATGCACTGGGATAAGAAACTGCCCACAACCACCTGGAATTACGGGTACATGGCGTTCGGCCGCAGCCACGACGGTCCGCTCGGTATCGCCGGGAAGTTCCGGGGTGCATCCGAGGACGGCTGCTATGTGCTCGCTCTTCGCCCCGGCGCGAAGGTTCGGGACGAGCACGGCAAATACCGGACGGGCGATCTTGCACAGCTGATTCGTCTTGACGGCGGGCCGGGTGCGTCTCGCGAAGGTAAGGTTCTGCACACCATGAACTTGAAAAAGCCTATCAAGCCCAACGAGAGCATCGAAGGCAAAATTGTGGTGAAGGGCAAGTACTTCTACTTTGTGATCAACGGCCAGTATTCCGCGCAGATTCACGATAGCGCCTACCGCGGCCCCTACGTGCATTTCGGCCGCTACCACGGCAATGCAACCGGCGGTCCGCTCGTGCTCACCCGCGCACTCGCCCGTGAGTCTTGGGCATAAGCCTTTGAACCAGGCTGCCCGGGCGGCTTATCCACCCGGAAAACTATATGGATAAGCCGCCGCAGGTTCGCCCAGAAGAAACTGGTCAGTGCACAAATACCGTTCGACGTCAGGTACAGGTTTCCGTAGCAATTCGGGCGGGGTTAAGGCGATGCTGATCTAGGTGCTACTCTAGGGGCATGACAACTTCATTCACCGATAAAAAAGCTGTAACGCCTGTGAGCCCCGAAGTTCGGGACGCATGGTTTAAATGGCAACTCACTCCACCCGTTCCCACCTCCTGGGAATTGCCCGAAGAAGCACGAGAAGACTTTGAAGATGCAATTATGCTCCTGCTCCTCACCGGCGAGGATGCCAGCGAATATGCGGATTACCTCAACGACTGTCTCGAAGAATTTCTAGGCGAATCGCAGGTCAAAGGCGACTTCTACCACGATATTGAACAATACGCGCAGAAAGTCGTGAAGGAACGTCGTGCGCTCGCCGAGCGTTTGGGCGTTACGGGCGATTCTGGCAACTTGGCTGCGGCTTTCGCTGATTTGGAGGCGCACGGCGTGCTTGCGCGCGGTAAGTTTGCGTGCTGCGGAACCTGCGCCAGTGCCGACATCTGGGAGGAGCGCGAGGGCTCTGACCGATGGAAGGGCTATATCTACTATCACCAGCAGGATGCCGAGAATCTGGCGGAAAGCGGGAGCACCTACATTGGCTTCGGCTCGTTTGAGGCGTACCCCTCCGATGAAGAGGCATGGAAGAAACTCAGCGATGAACAGCGCGCGGCCGTCACCCGCAAACATGAGGAACTATCACTCGCACTGATGCTTGACACCGTGATCCCCACGCTGGAACGCTACGGCATTAAGGTGACCTGGAACGGTAGCTACGATACCCGCCCGCGCCTCGATAACGTTGAGGTCTACGAGATTCCGTAAGCTATAAAACCGTGCGTGCGGTCCGCCGGAGGAGTCGCGCGTGAGTTGAGGGGCGCATCCTGTATGTTATACGGGATGCGCCCCTATGTTTTGTCTTTTTCTACTGGTGCTCGCGGGGAGGTTATTCGGGCAGCAGGCTCAGTGCAATCTGGAAGAGGTGCTCACGGTTGGTCGAGGGTGACAGGGTTGAGCGCACCATGAACCCCTGGAAAGTGAGGATGAGCGCATCCGCTGTGTCGTTGACGAAGGCTTGAAGTTCGTCGGCAGAAGGTTTGCGTTTATTCTCTGCTTCAAGATACCGCTGACCCCAGGGGGTGAGTGATTGAGCGACGATATCGTGCAGGGTGGTAAAAAGCGTGTTGGTGGATTCTTGCACCTCGGGAACGGTAAACGATTCCAGACGGATGCGCAGCATCGAGGTGAAGTTCGCTTCGACGGTTGAGGTGGTGAAGATCATGCGCATAATATCGCGCGGGGAGGGGTCTTTGAGTTCACCGTAAGCTGCAGCGATCATATCGATACGCTGTTGAACAGTGGCGTAAAGAATGTCGCCTTTGCCGCTGAAGTGCGAGTAAATGGAACCCGAAGAAAGTCCGGATTCTCTGATGATGTCCGTCATAGAGGTGTGGGTGTACCCCTTGGCGGTAAAACACGTGAAGGCGGCGTCGATAATTTGGCGTCGACGTGCCTGTTTAGTGGCTTCGGTCAGACGTGGCATGCCTTAAGACTATACCTTTTCGAAGAGTTTGCGCTAGATAAAAATAGAATGAATATTCTCTGTTGTGACATTATAAACAAAATGATTATTGTGTTTGCATCCGGTCTTTATTCAGAGTAGAGTCTTACGTGTTGATAAACAAAACATATATTTTGTTTGGAGAGTTTCATGGCACGCACAACCGAGGCGATCACGCCCTCATCCTGGCGCAAGGTTATCGCCATCGCCACGCTGACATCCGTCATTGTCAGCATCGTGATTCTTGCCTTCACCTGGCCTACTAAAGCCATGGAGGCGAAAAACCTGCCCGTCTCCATCGCGGGACCGGAAGCAGCCGTCAGCCAATTCGAACAAGGACTCAAAGATCGAGGAATCGAAACCTTCGAGTTCAAACAGGCATCCTCGCGCGAAGACGCCGAACGGCAGATCAAAGAACGCGAAACCTACGGCGCGATCGTCTTCACCGAAGGCGCAGCACCCGAAGTCATGACCGCGCCCGCCGCAAACGCATCCGCAAACCAGATGCTCACCGGCGTAGCCCAGCAGATGAACGCTCAGGTACAGCAGAAAGCCACCGCAGCCAAAACCCAGGCGCTGCAGAAAGCCGTACAGGCAGGCGGTGAACAAGGAGCCATCGCTGCCCAGCAGCTCGAACAGCTGAAAACCGAACAGGAAAAACTGCAGCAGGCGCAGGTTAAAACCACCGCAGTTGTGCCGCTCGGCGAGGGCGATCCCAACGGTATGGGCCTGGCGGTTGCCGCATTCCCGCTTGTTATGGGCGGTATGCTTGGCGGGGTTCTCAGTATCTCTCTTGTCAAAGGAACCGTGCGACGCTTCGCGACTGCAGGACTCTACGGGGTTATCGGCGGACTCTTCATGACCCTTATTCTGGGCACCTGGTTCGGGTTTGTTCCCGGCGATTTCGGGGCGCTTTGGGCGACCTTCGGCGTGACCGTTTTCGCGACGGCCTCCTTCATGATCGGAATGTCCGTGCTATTTGTTGATGCCGCCGGTATCGGCCTTGGCGCCGTGCTCTCCATGTTCGTGGGTAACCCGCTCTCCGGGGCAAGCATGCCGTGGCAGTTTATCCCCGCACCCTGGGGCGCCCTCGGGCAGCTGATGGTGCCGGGTGCATCCAACACGTTGCTGCGGAATATCGCCTATTTCCCGGATGCTTCAAACTCCCTGCAATGGGCTGTGCTGTTGGGCTGGGCAGGGTTCGGCCTTCTCGCTGGGGCGATCGGCTGGGCGTGGAAGGAACGCCGAGCAACTCACATGAGCGCAGAGGATGATACCGCGAGCGTCGGTGCGAAAACCGAGACGAAGACCGAGCAGAATGCGGATGTGCCGGATAACGTGGAGATTCCCTGGAAAGCGGCAAATATATAGCGACCTCGCCCCCAAGTAGATCCGCGAGCAGATAGTATTTTCAAAATACTATCTGCTCGCGCCGCATGGGGGAGGTTCCTAGAATGGGAAGTATGAGCGAAGAGATCACCAGCGCCCGCATCGACGTCTGGCTGTGGTCGGTGCGCATCTTCAAAACCCGCGCGCTCGCAGCCGACGAATGCAAAGGCGGGCACGTGCGCGTGAACGATGCATCCGCAAAACCCTCGCAAAAACTCAAACGGGGCGACATCGTGCGGGTGCGCTACCCCGGCTGGGAGCGCGTGTTTAAGGTCGAAAAACTCATCACCAAACGGGTGGGCGCGCCGATCGCCGTCACCTGTTACGAAGACCTCTCGGGGCCGCGCCCCGCGCACCTGTCGATGCCGCCGGTCGCCAAACGTGAACGCGGAACCGGGCGACCCACCAAGAAAGAACGCCGTGCCCTAGACGAACTGCGGGGGCGAAAAGGCTAACCCAGTTCCGCTTTCTCTCACCCCGCGATCGTCGTTAAGACCCGCGAGCAGGTAGGATTTGGCCGAACAGGTAAGATTTTCCTACCTGCTCGAACCAAAAACCACCTGCTCGCGGAATAAGAAGCGGTCATAGCGTGAGACAGATAAACACATCGCTGACGTGCCATCTTTGCGGGAGTAGGCTGTACCTATGAGCAACAAGGCCTCAGAACCCAACACATCAGGCGCCGCGAACACAGCCGACGGCACCGCCAGCACGCACGAACCCCAAAACCTGCTGGATGCGACCCCGCGCACCGGCAGCATCCCCCTTCACCTGGGGGAAGGCGGCGCGGACTCTGGGAAAACTCAACCCGAAAAATCGCTCAACAGGCGGATTCTGGCGCTCGCTGTACCCGCCTTCGGCGCGCTGATTGCCGAGCCGCTGTTCGTGCTCGCCGATTCCGCACTCGTGGGGCAGCTGGGCACCGAAACCCTGGCGGGCATGAGCATTGCGGCAACCCTCATCACAACCGTGGTGGGGCTCATGAACTTCCTCGCATACTCGGTGACCCCGGCGGTTGCGCGCGCGTTCGGGGCGCATCGGCTGGCGCACGCCTACCGCATCGGCGTGGACGGCGTGTGGGTTGCGCTCGGGCTCGGCCTGCTCATTATGGGTGTGGGTTATATCTTTGCCGACCCTGCGCTGCGCGGCATGGGCGCGAACGACGCAACCATCGGTTATGCGCGCGACTACCTGCACCATTCGCTGTGGGGCATTCCGCCCATGATGATGATTTTGGCGCTCATGGGCACCCTGCGTGGGCTGCAAGATACCGTGACCCCGCTTAAAGTTGCGGGTGTGGGCACCGTGGCGAATGTGGCGCTGAACTGGGTGCTGATATACCCGGTCGGCTGGGGCGTGGCCGGTTCGGCGACGGGCACATCGCTCACGCAGTGGGGCATGGCGCTCGCACTCGGTATATTTATTCATCTTAAGATGCGCCCGCAGGGTGTGAATTGGCGACCCGATATTGCGGGGATGCGCGGCGTGCTATCCCTCGGGTCCTGGCTGATGCTGCGCACCCTCTCGATGCGCCTGGCGCTGCTGTCTACCGTATTTGTGGTGGCTCGCCTGGGCGACGAACAGACGGCGGCATATCAGCTGGGCATGAGCGTGTTCAATCTGCTGCTCTTCGCCCTGGATTCCCTTGCAATTGCGGCGCAGGCGCTGCTGGGTAAGGAACTTGGGGAACGCGATCTGACGGCTGAATCCGGGCGTGCGAAAGTGCGTGAGCTTAAGAATCGCCTGGTGCGTATGAGTCTGGTGTACGGGGTTGTTACCGGCGTTGTTGCACCCGTGATTGGCTTCTTCGGAAACTGGATTTTCACGCAGGATGCGCCCGTCGCCACCCTCTTCGCATGGGCTACCCTCGTGATTGGCGTGGGGCAGCCAATAGCCGCATATGTATTCGTTCTTGACGGTATCCTCATGGGTGCTCAGGACGTGAAATACCTGGCAATTGGCTCATTTGTGATGCTGGTTGTTTATGCGCCCGTCATTTTCGGGATCCACTGGGCGGTTTCCGGTGGCCTGCTGAGTGCCACGGTGGGGTATCTGGGGCTGTGGGCAGCATACATCCTGTGGTACCAGGGCGTGCGGGCGTTCATCTTCGGCCGCCGCGCCGCCTCGGACGTATGGATTAAAGCTTAATTTTCCGGGGTTTACGCAGAATTCAGGCGTTGAGGACAAGTGTTTTCACGGTCTTTTAGCTTACGCATCGCGTTGAGGCATCTACTGGTGGCCCACGGCATCTATGTGCGAACGGACTATACCCTTAGTGGTATGTGTGCCCCTGAAACGGAGACGGTTCTGCGATGTGCATTGTCAGAGAAGGGACTGTATTCGCACCCTCACCTGAGGCTGGGGTTTGGAGTCTGACCCCGAAGCGCCGCTCTCTCGACTTGCTTGCGACAGTGAGCGCAGAACCGCTTCTTGAACATCACGGACAATTTCTTTGACCGTACGGGAGCCGTCGATTCCAATCTCGATAATGACCTTCTGCGCGCCCGACTCGATGATGACCCCGAATCGGGCGGCTGCAGGGTCGCCGCTCATACGGCTGCCAATGGCTTTCAGCGTGGAGCCGATCCCCGGTTCAATGCCGCGCACTCCGGGAACGGCAGTGACTACATGAGTCAATTCGGCTGCTGAGAGGTTAATCGTCATCGTGCAGATCCTCAATATGAATATTGACGGTTGGGGATAACTCTAGGTTCTCATAACACGCCTGGCGCACCGCATCACGAACCTGTTGAGCAAGTTGGGGGAGGCTACTGGTTGTGACGTGTGCAGAGATACGGCAGAAGATCGTATCCGGTATTCCCAGCTCTCGCTGACCTTCGGGGGGTGGGGCATGTTTGAAGGAAGACTTGAGTGCGCGAGCTCCGGGTACGGAGTCTACACTGCGTCGCACTAGGGCGCGTAGGGAGAACTCGGACATACTATATGGCCCTAAGTCGGTCGGCGGCATCTCTACCTGGGCACCGTGGCGCGTTTCGGCGAGTACCGCATCCATAATATGGCGCTGAGGCATCACCGATGCGCTCGACTGTGCTTCCAATGTGTCCCAGGTCTTGTGGAGTGAAGCGATTAGACGCAGATACTCCCGTGTGGAGGCTTCGTCAAGCTCATAAGACTGAGCCGACTGTGTGGGCTGCGGTTCTGCGTGTGGGATGCGGGTGGTGGAACTCATTCCCACTCCTTCATATGGCGCATGACGAGGGAGCGGGCGCGTGCCAGCCTCCCCCGGACTGTGGATTCGGTTAGGTTCAGGGTTTGGGATATCTCCTCGTAGGACATGTCATCAACCTCTCGAAGCACCCAGACGATACGCAGCTCTTCAGGAGCGGATGCCAACAGCTTGGCTAATGCTTCTATCTGGGCGTTTACCTCACTGGACTGTGCCGGATCGTCGGTCGCTGTCGACGTTGTGTTAGGTAGGACGCTCGCGCTCTCAAGACCCTCTGAATCGTAAGGGTCAGTGGCTCGGCGCTGAAGTTGACGAATAGTGCTGGTGGCCTTATTAGTGCAGATGCGCATGAGCCAGCCCCGGAAGGCATCAGGATCCCGAAGCAGATGAAGACTCCGCCACGCCTGGACAAGGGTCTCTTGGACGATGTCCTCACTATCGTGGCGGTTACGCACGATCATGTAGGCAGTGCGAAACAGGCGTCCCTGATAACGTTCGACGAGCTTTCCGAAAGCGTCAATGTCACCATCCTGGGCTCGCAGTACCAGGTACCTGTCTTTGCCCTGAGACGCAGCGCTCGGATGAGGCACATGCTCGGTGGGCGGACCGGTGGACTGCCCTGCATTGCTGCGCTTTTCATCGGTCATGGTTATCAGAACCGCCGCTCTCTAATGAGTGTTTGCCAGCCACAGTGTGGGCTGCACTCTGGGGTTTGGTGGCTTGTTCTAGACGCAGCAGTACGTCGATCTGACGAGCATGCTTTCCCAGAGAGGAACTAACGTCGTGGTCAAGTCGGTTCCTGAGCTCGCTCACGGTCCATGCAACCTCGCTGTTCTCTGCTACGGTGACGGTTGCCTGCACCCACAGGTTGCTGGGTGAACCGGTGACCCATACTGAGCACCGCTGAACCCCAGGAACGTCTTCGGCTCGCTCAGACAGCGCTTGGGCTATGACATCGGGGCTGAGTGTGGCCAGAAGTGTGCCGTCGGATCCTGTCAGGCGCAAGGGGGACGCGGCAGCCTTACGGGGTACCTGCTTAATGAGCAGAACCAAGCCAAACGCGACGAGAAGAATCGACCCGAGGACGGCGGCTGGCAACAGCCAGTGTGCCTGAGGTCCGACCCAGGTATCGACCCGGGTATCAGCTTTGGCGAGGACCGAGCTAAGCGCGGGCCATGACTGACCCACACCCATGCCGGAAGCCATAAGCCAGAGGGCTATCGCCGCGATGAGCAAACCGCTTACCGCAAGGACTATCCTATTGAGAATTCCAGATACCGAACGCATGGTTTTCTCTCTTTCAGCTCGTGTGCTGGATACGCACTCGGCTGTGTGCGGCTCCGACGGGTTTCAAAGTCTGTATAGCCTGCTCAGCTGCCTTCTGTGCGGCCTGGCGCACAGGTTCGAGGTCATCCAGAACGCTGAACACTGTCACATTCACGCGCGTTCGACGGACTCGAACCCTAGCGCTGTGAACACCATCGACCCGCTCGACATGGGCTTGTACCAGCCTTGCTAGGTCACGGCGTGAAATGGCTGTCTGACCGGGTACGTTATCTGCAAGAACCTCAGTGCGTTCAAAAGCCCCCGGCCACAGGGCAAGAAGAAACATGAACAGACTGCATACGATCACAAAGCAGGCTGCCGCGAGTACCGCTGGCGACCCTATAATCGTGGAGCCGAGCCCGCTGACTGCTGAGGATGTTCCATTCGGCCACGCCCCGTTTAGAAGCCGGTTTCCCAGCGCCCAGATTCCCAGCCCTCCTACGATGAGGAGCAGTAACGCCAGGATAATGACGGGCAAACTCCGCGATGGGCGCCGGATGAGATTTTGTACGGGGGTTTTCATCGCAGAGCCCTCCTTACCTGGTTGTTCGGATTGAGCCAGGAGATCTCAATGTTGATCTTCTCAACCCTCAGCCCGGTGAAGTGCTCGACGCGCTGGCTCACATGCTCACGCACCTGTTGCAGAGTTGAAACCAGTGCTGTAGGGAAGGTAAGGCCGAGATCTAGGTGAAGGACAGCAACCTGACCGTAGAGATCACACTTTGCCTCGGGGCGTGAATGGAAATTTCGACGTGCCCCGATCCCGAGCAGCCCTCCGGCGTTCGAGCCCACATTTGCGCTCTCGTAGGCAGCCTGAGCCGCGATCTGCGCAACAACCTGGGCGGGAATGACGGTGACGCCGCGCTGCTCCTGCCGAGGGACCTCAGACAGAGAGCCCTCGGCACTGACAGCAGCGGGCTGTGTATTGGTCTCCGTCATTACTTCCTCCATCGATTAAGGATGCTTTGGACATCGACCCGGCCCTCTAGGTAAAGACCCACCACCGTTCCAACCAGGCCGCATAGCGCCACCAGGATGAAGTCGGCGAAGGAACCGAAAGCAAGAATTGTTCCCAGGAATAGGCCCACCAAAAGGGCCAGGTGTGTTGTCTTCATAAAAGATCCTCAGATCGGGGGCGTCGGAGTAGATTACTTGAGATCGGCAGAGTCAGCGGAAGTGGAATCGTCGTCGGGCAGGTGAACGTCGGTGACGTCGATATTGACCTCTACTACCTCCAGCCCTGTGGTCCCCTCAATCTGCTCGATAATGTTGCGGCGGATAGCATTGGCTACTTCCACAATGGAGACTCCATATTCGACCACGACGGTGACATCTACGGCTGCCTGGGTCTCGCCCTTCTGGACGCTAATACCGCCAGCAACATTGGTCTGGGCGTTGGGGATGCGGTCGGTCACGGCGCTGAAGGCGCGGCGTACGGCATTGCCCATATCGTACACGCCGGGAACTTCGCGGGTTGCCATGCCAGCAATTTTGGCAACAACATTCTCTTCAATGGTGGTTACACCATGCGAAGTCTGTAGGGGACCACGAGGAGTCTTGTCCTGCTGGGTTTCCTTATTGTTTTCGCGCTCGCGCTGCTGACCGGTTTGGGGAATGGAGTTATCGCTCATGGGAGCCTCATTTCATGTGTTTTCCGCTGCGCGGATTATGATGTTTGATATTTGCGCACGCATCGACGGCTGGGGAGTTCGGGCGCTACCCACGCCCTTTGTCCGTCTTTGCGGTCGATGGTGACGCTACTATAAAGACGCTTGAGACACTGAATTCCTCACGAATCAAAATAGTGATATATACCACTTTATTTTGATGAGCGTGTACACAGCCACGACTGTTACTCATGTTTGCTCGGCTCAGCTGCCTATCGTGCGAGTAGTTCTCATATGCGCCAAAGCGGGCTATGCGGAAGCTGGGAATAGTTTCTGCACAACCCGCTTAGCTTTGTTTCTGCGATGCTGAAGCGACGCAAGAATACGGGTTATTAGTTCTTTTTGCCGGTTACGCTTAGGTATATAGAGATTGCGACAATGGCGGCGATAATGGAGAGGATCCAGCGAATCCAGTCGATACCAGCGGTATCTGCAACGCCGAAGAAGCTCGCGATTCCTCCACCAACGAATGCGCCAACAGCACCCAAGATAACGGTCCACAGTGCCGAGATGTTCTGGTGACCTCGCATGATGAGGCGGGCCAGAGCGCCGATGATAGCGCCGGCAATGATCATTCCGATGAGTCCAAGCATAATTTCTTCCTTTGTGAGTATCCGTCATAGCGCGTGCGCGCCTGAACGGATGATGATAGGGGTCTTAAAAGCGCAGATCGGTGAGGTTCCGCCTGAAAATTCAGCAGCAGCCGGGATTTCAGCTGCCTTTCCTGTCACATATTGCGTGATTCGACGGGGCTGTTATCGCCTGCCGTCGTCTCTCAAGCCTACGGCGCTGATATAAAGACGCCATGAGTGCGCAGATCCTCACGTACTTAATAAGTGTTTTGCATCACCCTTAGTGTGAAGGGTGATCTTACATCCTTTTGTTCTGACTCTTGCCTCCTGATGCCGTAGGGCAGGGAGGGTGGGGCGCTGGCAGATGGGCTTTTGGTCGGCATGGACTTGATCGGTGCAGCAATAAATAAAAAATCTTATTCTTGAGCATCCACTTTAATAATAAATTCGTGAATGCTGTTGTAAATTTTTAAATACATTATGGGAGTGAGGGGGTTTTATTAATAAATCCGGGGAAATTCCTCAGAATTGAATGAGAGTAGGCTGACAAAAATCTAAAAAAGGTTGTTTTGACGAATGTTCTGGAATTACATTAAAAATACCTCATGAATTCACGGATAAGTGATCATGAGGAAGTATCTTATATATCTATTTTTTGGGTTTTTCTGCATTATTAAATGCGAGGAGGTGGTGCACATACCTTGATGAATCGTGGATAAAAAATACCCAAAACTGTCAGGATTAAGAAAGAAATGAGGCGATACGCTATGAAAAAGTCACTCAAACGAACCCTGGTGGCCGGGGTTGCAGGCGCGGTTCTTGCGGCCGGTGCCGCTATTCCGGCGAATGCTGCATCCAGCACGTCACATCTCATTCCGCCGCGAACTGAGATTGATGCCACGGTCCACGGGCCGGGGTCTAGCTGGTGGTGCCACAGTGTTATTTATGTGTTTTACACTCCCATTAACTATCAGGAGCCCCGGTATGAAACCGTAACGGCGTGCGGGAATGAAACGGTGACAAAACACCTGGTGTCAAACCATACGCAGGTGGCGGTCGCTGGTGAGGAATATCATCTGGCTATTACTGCTTCCCCGCGAGGATAGCGGCAAGATTGATATCCAGATGCGGTCTGCGGCAAATTATTGTATCTGCCGCAGACCGCACTGATGCTGAATTATTTTAAATTTTAGAATGCTTTTTGATCCTAGGATTTAATGTAAAAATATTTTCTTGATGATATATACCGATCATTTTATGGCGGTTCATGCCGACACAGTTTAAATATTTTATAATTCTGAAGATTATGTATTCGGATATGCTTCTTCGAGGAAAGAATAGTCATCCCAGTATCCGCGGTCCCACCACTCGATAAATTCGATGTTTTTACCTTCGCATCCGAGGGTGAGGAAATCCTCGAAGAAAATCAGGCGCTCGGAGAAAATAGAACTGTCGTGCCTCTCGATGCGCATTTTTTCGTGAAATTTGCGCGGTGAAAGTCCCAAGCTCACGCCGTCGAGGGTGTCACCATCCAGGATCTGCAGGGAGAACAGAACAACCTTCCCATCAGCCAATCCAAGATCCACCACGCGTTCGGCGCCACCCAGAGTAACGCGACCCTTGAAACGCTCACACCCGGGGAATGACGAATCATGAAGTTCTTTATTAAATTGTTCATGGTAGTAACCGATAGGCTGTCCGAGTTCCAGCTGGGGCGGGGCCTCAAACTGAAAATCCATATTCTTCACCTTTCCTGAGGGGCCATGAAAATCCTTATAAAGTACCCTCGAAACATACGTAATATACCCAAAGGCGCATTATTTACTGAATGAAGGCGTGCAAAATAATCGGAACCGCTATATATCACCGTGTGCTCGTTCTGGGCTCTGTTAGTAGATCGGAGCGGCATGTAGCTGCTGGATCGCCTCAATAAAACTTCTGGTCCAGCTCCCCCAACTCATCAAGCCAAGACCAGTCGTCAGAGCTGGACTCATGCTTATAGGTCATAAGTTCTCCTTTTTTAGAAGACATATAAAGGTGGGTTGGGATCCTTCACTTCGGCCCGCCAGACTCTAAACCCTACGGTAAACCTCGTCGAAGGGCAGGCGGAAGCGCTCGCCCCAGATGCCGTGGCCGGGTTTGCGAATACCGCAGGCAACCACCATGTTAATCTCGACATTGCGCGGCAGGCCGAGGAGTTTCTTCACGCGATGACTGTCGAAGCCCTCCATCGGGCAGGTATCGTACCCCGCCTCGGTCATCGCGAGCATAAACGTCTGCGCCACCAGGCCGCAGCTCTTGTGCACAACCACGCGATAATCGTGCTCCGAAACCTCACGCATCATCGGAACGAATAGGCCCGCACAATTCGCCATTGCTGCGCGGGATGCGCCCAGCAGACCAAAGCAGCGCGCGTATAGAAGTGGCATAGCCTTGGTGTAGTACATTTCCCAATTCTTGATGCGGTCTTTCTGCTTCTCAGGCGGGCTGTTACGCTCAACGTTGCCGCGCTCAAACTCCAGCGCTGCTTTCGCCCGGCGGCGGTACAAATCCTGGCGTGTTACGAACACCACCATCTGCTGCGCGGTCTTGGCGGCCTGTTGGTGCATGCACGCAGCGGCGAGTTTATTCAGGGTGGCGGGATCAGTCACGTGGTAGAGCTCGTACAGCTGCATATTTGAACTTGTGGGCGCCAGCTGAGCCGCCTGCAAACACTCTTTGACAACATTGGCATCAATGGGCTGGTTCTCGTCGTAGTGGCGCACCGAACGGCGGCGGTTCAGCAAGTCTAGCAGGGACATTATGCGACTCCTTTCCACGGCGGCGTTCCGAAGGCATATAAAACTTGCCTTCACCTTTAAGGCTAGCGTTCGCGGGCGCGAAATTCACGCATAATTTTGGATATTTAAGTGAACGCGATGCCGTATAAAGCCCCTTGTGAGCATAGGTTTTATAGTGGAAAGAAGCAGGCGCAGTATAAGAACGAGGAGGCTCTGTGATACTTCTGAACATTCTTGCCCACGATACCCTCAACGAACAGGCTGATGCGCCCGGCTGGATATTCCCCGTTGTGCTTGCAGTTGTTGTTATTGCGTTCGTGGCTATCGGTGCCGTTATTCTCAAGGGTATTATGCGGGATTCGGGCGATACCTCCCAGCGCGCCGCCCATAAGGCGGAACGCAAAATCGCCACAAAAACCGGAAAGAAACTTGGTCGCACGGCACATGATAAATACCGGGAGCACCGCGAAGAATAGCTGGCCGGTACGAAGAGATCGGGCGGGAACTCAAAGAGAGCAGACTACTTGGCCCACACAACGAGCTCATCGAGCGGCTTGCGCGGCTTCGGGTCGATCTCGCGCGAGCGGTAGCCGAAGGTCGCGGCAACGGATACGCCGTAATCCTCAGGGTCGAGAAGCCCTTCCTCGATAAGGAGCTGGGTGACCGCATCGTAGTCTATGCCTTCAACGGGGCAGGAATCGATGCCGAGCATCGCTGCGCCCGTAAGCATATTCGCCAGCGCAATATAAGTGTTCTTCCTAGTCCACTCGAAAAGGGAACGCTCGTCGTCGGCGATCTTCATATCGTGTACCTGGAACTTTTTGTACCTGTCCAGCGCCATCTGCATCTGGTCTTCGGGAAGATTACGCTTCGCGAGCGCCTGCAGCAGGAAATCGGAATCATAGCGGGCGTTCTTCTTCGCCACAATAATCACCACGTGGCTGGCATCATCGAGCGTGTTTGCCATACCCCAGGCGATAGGCTTGAGCTTTTCGCGCAGCTCTTTATTCTGTATCACAAGGAATTTCCACGGCTCGGAACCAACCGAGCTGGGGGAGAGGCGCCCAAACTCAAGGATTGTGTTAAAGTCTTCGTCGCTGATTGTACGGGCGGGGTCGTAGGAGCGGGTAGAAACGCGACGCTTGAAAATTTCAATTGCTTGTTCACGGGTGAGAATCATGGTTTTCCTTTTCTGTGCTGGGGTTTTATGACGGAATTTAGTATATCGAGCAGGGATGCGCCTCCCGCCGGTTTTTCGCACAGCGTGATTGACTGAGTTGCCCAAAGCGTGCTTTAGATGTGCTCCTACGGCTAACAACATATCGTTTGGACAAACCGCCGCCGATCTTCAGCTGGTTTTTCGGGTGAAAGAGCCCGGTGAGCGGCCTGCACAATTAGAGAGGCTGGAACTGCATCATATGTTTTCCCCTGGGACTCGACGGTTCGGCACTGTTCACCGTGGCACACATCGTCGCAGGTGCTGCTTCCCTGTATCCCACCCACTAGATCTTCCAGGGGTACACCCATAATCCAGATACGATTGGATTCCTCAGGATGAGTCAAGAATTCTTCTTCACTCATTGTACGGATTTCCAGATGAGGCTGAATACCCTGAGGCAAGAGCTCAGCTTTCAATACCTGTAAAGCCTTGCGCAGCTCCTCACCTGTTGTACCGCACCGTGAGCAGGTTTGTTTTTCGGTATTGACAAGGTGCTGCCAGATAATAGGTAGAGTTTTCATCAGTGACTACCTTTCCTTTTGAAACTATAATCTATTCGGTTGTGATGAGATGGGGCGTGGGCACGCCAGTGTTTACGCCACTTTTACGGTGTATTCCAGGGCTTTGCTCGGGTACATGGTTACTGAGACGTATCCGTTGGCGGGGGTGCGCACATAGTCGAGGTAATCCTCCATAGACGGGCCAAATCCCTCAACATCGTCTACGGCAATCACGGCGCGGTCGGCAAGATGCGGCTCCAATAGCTGAAAGACGGGAAGCACCAGGTCAGGCCACCCGTCGAGAAGCACAAAATCGGGGCTGAAATCCAAGTCTTGCAGGGTCTTCAGCGCATCGCCTTCGCGTAGCTCGATATAGTCCGCAAGCCCCGCCCGCTCAAAATTTTTCCGCGCGGCCTCAGCCTTATGAGGCACGTATTCGCAGGTGATCACGCGGCCGCCATTGCGTTTTGCGGCGGCGGCAAGATACAGCGTCGAGATGCCGTAGGACGTACCAAACTCAACGATATTCCGCGCGCCGCTCGCCAGCGCCTGCATATACAGAAACTCGCCCTGCTGCGGGGTTATGGGGATGTATTTATCGGTATAAAAATCTTCGTTCTCGGTCTCCCAATCAATCCCCCTGCCTAAAATCTGGTGGATTTTCGGCAGAAAATGCATGAACATGCGCTTGCCCTGCTTGAGCGTGGCGTCGTAGAGGTCATAGAGTGTGTTTTCGACCGGTGGGTCGTTGAGGAATGTGAACATTTGCGGGGTTAATTTGGGCATGTGAATCTCCCGGATGCTTCGGCGCGTATTACCTGCACCACAAAATTCAGAGGTATACCCCTGAAAATAGTGCGGTCATGTGATTCTTCTTATCATGCCAGCGTCAGCAGGGGGAGTACAAGGGATTTGCGCGAAGACGCACAAAAGCCGAAACTCGCCGCCTCGACCTAGCTACCGCTCAAATCGGGTGAGGCGCATCGAATTGAGTACCACAAACACCGAACTGAACGCCATGGCCGCGCCCGCAATCATCGGGTTCAGCAACCCTGCCGCTGCGACCGGCACCGCGATAGTGTTGTATGCGAACGCCCAGAACAGATTCGACTTGATAGTGCGCAAAGTCGCCCGCGAAAGCCGCAGCGACGTGGGGATAGCGCGCATATCCGAGCGCATCAGCACAATATCCGCCGCCTGCACCGCAACATCCGTACCTGAGCCCATTGCCATGCCCAGGTCTGCGCGGGCCAGGGCGGGTGCATCGTTCACGCCGTCGCCAACCATCGCCACCCGGTAGCCTTCATCCTGAAGCTGCGCGATAACTTCGGATTTACGTTCGGGCGTGACCCCCGCGAAGACGTTCTCCGGCTTAATCCCCACGCTGGATGCGATAGCCTGGGCAACCTCGGGGGCGTCGCCGGTCAGCAGTACAGGCTCTAAGCCCAGTTCGTGAAGCTCAGCGATAGCCTGCGCCGACTCGGGCTTGGGGGAGTCCGCCAGCGCGATGAGCCCGACAGGCAAGGGATCTTTCGTGCCGATTGCGCGAGCCACAGCCACAGTGGTCAGCCCTTCCGAGCGCGCCTGCGCGAGCATCTGATGCTGCTTCTCGGTGAGTGCAACGCCCGCCTGCAGCAGGTATTCGGGGGTGCCCACCAGCACCAGGCGGCGGGACTCCCCGTCGGTATCGGCGGGCACAAGCTCACCGCGCACACCTCCGGGCACACCCTCAAAATTTTCGACGGTACCGAGAAATGCTCCATAATTTTCTGTCGCAAAACGCGCAATAGCGCGGGCTATTGGATGCTCGCTCAGCGCCTCCACGGCTGCGGCATCGCTCAGAATAGATACAGAACGTTCGCTCTTTAAAGAGGCGTTTTCGGCCGTGACTTCGGTGAAATCGTCGAAGGTCCCAAAGCGTGCCACGCGCATTGTGCCTTCGGTGACGGTCCCGGTTTTATCCAGCACGATGCGGTTCACTGTATGCGTAGTTTCCAGCACCTGCGCGTTGCGAATCAGTATGCCCAGCTGCGAGCCGCGCCCGGTGCCCGCCAGCAGCGCCGTGGGGGTCGCCAGACCGAGTGCGCACGGACAGGCGATCACCAGCACCGAAACCGCCGCATTGAACGCACGCGGCACATCGTGCGATACAACCAGCCACCCGATAAGGGTCAGGAGCGAAATCACCAGAATTATTGGCACGAAAATCGCAGAAACACGGTCGGCAAGGCGCGCGATGGGTGCCTTCGTTTCCTGAGCGGCGGCAACCAGCTCGCCCATTTTCGCGAGCGTCGTCTCAGAGCCCACGCGGGTTGCGCGCACCGTCAGCGACCCGGAGGTGTTCAGGGTTGCGCCGGTGACCGCATCGCCCGCCGAAACCTCGACAGGCACCGATTCGCCGGTCAGCAGGGAGGCGTCCACGGCGGAAGACCCTGCAATAACCGTGCCGTCGGTGGCGATTTTTTCACCCGGGCGCACCAGAAATTCGTCTCCCGGAAGGAGATCCTCGACCGGAATCTGCACCTCGCGCGTGGTTCCCCGCTTGTCGGTGCGAAGCAGGGTCGCGGTGCGTGCTCCCAAGCTCAGCAGGGTGCGCAGAGCCTCGGAAGAGCGGGTTCGTGTGCGGTGCTCAACTGCCCGCCCGATCAGCAGGAATAAAGTCACCATCGACGCCGAATCAAAATACAGTGGCGCATGGTTACCGCTCAAGAACATGCCGAGAATGCCCCCCTGCATGGGGTGAACATGCTCGGTCAGCCCGGGGTTCATGAACAGCTGTGCGAGTGAATACAGGTAGGCGACAATCACCCCGAGAGAAACCAGCGTGTCCATCGTGCTGCTGAAGTGGCGTGCGTTCGTGAGAGCGGCGCGGTGAAACGGCTCGGCGCTATAGACCGCAACCGGCAGCGTGATAAGCGCAAGCACCCAGCCCCAGTGCGGGAACTGGAACGTGGGGAACATCGAAATCAAGAAAATCGGCACACCCAGCAATAACGCCACAACGATGCGCCACCCCAAGCCCCCACTGCGCGCGTTGGTCGTCTCTTCGGACTCTGCATCGCGAACCTCGGTTTTGAGCGATGCCGTATACCCGGCGTTATTGACCGTTTCAATGATCTGTTCATCGGTAATATCGGCGGGAACGATCACGCGCGCAGACTCCAGCGGCAGGTTCACGGCGGGATCAACCCCCGGGATTTTGCGGAGTTTGCGTTCCACGCGGCCCACGCAGGATGCGCACGTCATGCCCTGAACATCCAGGTGGATAATGCGCGTCTGCCCGCCATTAGCCGAGGAATCGAAAAGAGAGCGCTCGTTCTCAGTTGTGGTGGATGCTGTTTGAGTTGAGTTACCCATGTTCTTCGCCTCTGTTCTTAATGCTCACGATGCTGTGCTGTCTTCGGGCTTTGCCTGCCGCAGTCCGCCCTGATCTATACTTCGCCTTCGTCTGGCAGTCCATCGGCACGGTTGCTGCGCGGTCGCTGCCCGGTTAGTTTCGAGCCTCGATCGTTCACCCCGCGAACCCGCGTGACGGCGGCACGCCTGAATGTGCGGCGTTGAGCGAGGGCGTCGTATGCGGTGCCGTGCACACCGGGATGCAGATTATCGCCGGTGCCGTCTGCGGGGGTATTCGCCGCATGATCCTGTGAGGAATGTATACGCGATGCGCCCCGCCGCTTCAGCCCGCGCTGATCCTCGCGCGCCGTGTAGGGGGTGGAGTCGCGCACCCACGCATCCAGCAGATCGGAGTCGAGTCCCATCTGCCGTGCCACGCGGGAAATCGCCTCGGTCAGGTGAATGTTCTCGGTGCCTACGAGTGCGCGCACTGCCCCGACCGCCATTGCCTGGTACTGCGGAGAATACGCCATGATTAGACGGCGGGAGTGAAGCCAGCTTCAACGATGGCATCCGCTACGGCTTGCGTATTGAGGGTGCCTTCGTGCTCGATGGTGACGGTTGAAACGCCGTCTTTGACCACGTCTACGTTCACGCCGGTGACGCCCGGAACTTCGCCGACTTCTTCACTCACGCTCATGGCGCAGTGGTTGCAGGTAAGGCCGGTTGCTTTGACGGTGGTGATTGCCATGATGGTTCCTTCCAGAAAATTTGGAATTACAAAACTTGTGGATGCGCTGCCCGCGTGTCAGCTGCGCATCATGCGGGATATGGCGGCGGTTGCCTCTTTGATTTTCTCATCAACGATCGTCGCATCACCTGTACGTTCGGATTCAATCGCGGCGTTGGTGACGCAATGCCCCATATGTTCTTCGAGCAGGTTGAGAGAGACCGCGTGAAGCGCTTTGGAAACCGCCGCGACCTGAGTAAGCACATCAATACAGTACTTGTCTTCCTCAACCATGCGGGCGATACCGCGCACTTGCCCCTCAATGCGGCGCAGGCGCTTCAAATGTGCCTCCTTGTTTGGGGTATACCCGTGTGGCTGTGCTGAGGAATCATGCTCTGTCATAGGTCTAGTATATACCCTAGGGGGGTATATCTCAAGGGGCGGTGAAGGTGATTTGATATATTGGCTTTATGCGTGCACCACACCCTCAACCGGTCTATACGCTTCCGCACGAGCAAACGGTGCTCAATACCCTGCGGAAGTATGGGGTGGTTAAAGCGCACCTATTCGGCAGCGCGGCACGCGGCGAGCTTACCCCCGCCAGTGATCTTGATTTTTTGATAGAGATGAAAGACTCCCCAGATTACGGCGTATTGTTGCGGTTATCTGAGGAGCTTGAGCAGATTACAGGGTACCCGGTCGATGTGCTGACCTCTATTAAGCCTGTTTTTCGCCCCTATATCGAACCCGACTTGACGGAGCTGCCGTTGTGAAAGTTCCAGACCCTTACATCATCATGGCGCTTGATGCAGGCAGACGCGTGCAGCGTTACACCCCAGAGTCTGCAGAAGCATTTTTTGAGTCAGAGCTTATACAAGATGCTATTTGTATGCGGCTGCAGGAAATGGGCGAGAATCTATCCAAAATTCGTCAACAGTTTCCTGATTATTACCAGGCTCACCATAGTGAGAGCTGGCACCGCCTGATCGGATTACGTAATGTTATCTCTCACGGTTACGGCGATATCGACCTCGATATTGTGTGGCGCATAGCTTCACAGCACCTATCAGGTGTGATGCAAGAGTTGAAGACCTTGCAGGCATCATCTCTTCCCGACCTGTAACCCGTCGTAGACTGAAACAGAAAAACCCCGGGGCGCAGAAACACTGCTGCACTCCGGGGTTTTATCTGGTTTTTGCTGAAGCGTTCGTGGTGTTTAACCGCGGCTTACATCCCCTGCGCCTGGATGGCGGTGATCGCCACCGTGTTGATGATGTCCTCAACGGTGGTACCGCGTGAAAGGTCGTTCACGGGCTTGCGCAGACCCTGCAGCACGGGGCCAACGGCGGGTGCACCCGAAGACTGCTGCACAGCCTTGTAGGTGTTGTTGCCGGTGTTCAGGTCGGGGAAAATGAACACGGTCGCCTGACCCGCCACCTGGCTGTCGGGCATCTTGGTCGAAGCAATCGACATGTTCGAGGCCGCATCGTACTGAATCGGGCCCTCCACCGCGAAATCCGGGTTAGAGGCGCGCACAATCTCGGTTGCCTCACGCACCACATCCACATCTGCACCAGAACCAGAAGTACCGGTCGAGTACGAGAGCATAGCCACCTTCGGATCAACCCCGAACTGGCGCGCAGTCTCGGCGGAAGCCTTCGCAATATCCGCCAGCTGCTCGGCATTCGGGTTCGGGTTCACGGCACAGTCGCCGTACACCAGCACGCGGTCTTCCATGAGCATCAGGAACACTGAAGACACAATCTTAGTGCCCGGGCGGGTCTTAATGAACTCCAGCGAGGGGCGAATCGTGTTCGCGGTCGTATTGATAGCGCCCGAGACCATGCCATCCGCAAGACCCTTGTAAACCAGCATCGTACCGAAATATGAGGGATCGCTCATGCGTTCACGCGCACCCTCAATAGTCATGCCCTTGTGCGCACGCAGCTCAGCATAAGTCGCCGCAAAATCCTCACTGTATTCGTTATTCGCAATGTCGATAATACGAATCGAGGCAGGCAAGTTAATACCCTCAGCCTGGCAGATTTCCGAGATCTTATCCGGGTTGCCCAGCAGAATCAGGTCACAGAAATCGCGGCGTGCAATCATCTCGGCGGCACGCAGAATACGCACATCATAACCCTCAGGCAGAACCACGGAACGGCGGTTCGCGCGGGCGGTCTCAATTAGGTTGTGCAGGAATCGCAGCGGAGTCATTGAAGCCGGGCGCTCAAGCTCAAGGCGTGAAAGCAGCTCTTCCTGGTTCACGTATTCATCCCAGCCACCGAATGCGCTCGCAAGCTTGCGGGCCTGGCCGTTAATCACGCTGCCGTGCACGCGGGAAACAGCGCGCGCCGACTTAAAGGTGTCGCGGTCGGTCGATAGTACTGGGAAAGGCGCGCTTTCAAGCAGGCTGCCCACAGCGGTGTTATTGCCGGGCAGGTTGTTGAGTCCGCCGGTGAGCAGCATGCCCGAAGGCGCCGGGAACGTGGGCGAAAGCGCGGATGCGAGGGTCGCAGCCACAACATCGGCGCGGTCGCCGGGAACGATCACAAAGTCGCCGTCGGCAAACTGGTTGAGGAAGTTTGAGACGGTCATTGCGGCAATCTTGATCTCGTTAATGTCACGGCCGAGATCTTCCTGCGACAGGTGCGAACCGTCGAGTTTGAGGGCGGAGACGACCTCCGCGATGGTAGGCTTACCCAAGTCTGCGATTTCGGGCAGAACGTAGACGGGGAACTTGTGCTCGCCCAGCTTGACGTTCTTCTCAATGCTCTCACGCAGCTCGGGGTCGGCACGGTTGACAATAATGGAGAACAGATCAACCTTGGCTGCCTTAAGTTCGGAACGTGCAACCTCTACGGCGTTGGTTGCTTCTTCGAGGGATGCCTCGTTCGCACCCACGATAGCGATCACGGGCAGACCTAAATCGCGGGATACCTGGGCGTTGAGATCGAACTCGACGGCGAGTGCGTTCTGGGCGGTCAGGTATATGCCGTCCACGATCACAACATCGCTGTGGGCGGCAATTTCTTCATAGGCGGAAACCGCGCGGGCTGAAATTTCTTCGGTGTTGCCCTCCGCAATGAACTCTAGTGCCTCGGTGAGCGATACTGCGCCGCCCACCTGCTCGTCAGAGAGGTTAAAGTGCTCTTTCATCAGGCGAATCATGGGGTCATCGCTGGCAGTTTCGCCCTTGAAAATGGGTCGGAAAAAGCCTACTCGATCGGCGCGCTTCACAAGGGAATCTGCGAGGCCCAGGGCGATCAGGGATTTGCCTGAGTCCTGGGTCATCGCCGAGAGATAAATGCCGGTGGTCATAGTGCTCCTTTGGCGTTGAACGTTCGGCGGGGGCGCGCTAACAATCCGGTACGTACGTTGGATGCGCCGGATGCGGCGACTCTCGTCGAGTTTGTCTTGTCCTTTCTATCTTATCGGGGTTGAGAGTCGGGCAAACCTTTTGTCGCGGTGCGAGAGGGATTGAAGACTGCATCATGGTGTGTTTTTGGTGCTTATTTTCGCAGTTAATATGGTTTTAGGTGGGGTTTGAGAAACTTTTTGTGGCGAAAAGCATGTTTTCATGCACTAAACACACAATCAAATATCTCGCCCTATCAAACGTCGCTTTCACGCAGGATTATGCAAAATTCTTGTACTTTCAGCGAAAGTCCTCAGGGTGTGTGTAGCGGCCCTCTGTAGATTTTTCGTGTGAGAACCTACGATTGAAATATGTTGTTTGCATTTTCTGTAGCTCCCACGGGCGGGGGTTCCGCCGACGGTTCTGTTCACGATGCGGTTGCCGAGGCCGTATCTATCGTTCGTTCTTCCGGTCTGCCGCATCAAACCGGGTCTATGTTCACCACGATTGAGGGCGACTGGGACGAGTGCATGGATGTTATTAAACGCGCTACCGAGGCGGTGACGAAACGTGCCCCGCGCGTCTCACTGGTGGTCAAGGCCGATATTCGCCCCGGTCACGATCATGGCGAAATTGAGGGTAAGGTGCAGCGTCTCAATGCGGCTATAGATCAGATGGAATCTGGTAAATAAGCTCGGAATACTGGCTTGACAAGGCTATATGTTGTATGCGGCATATAGAATTAACGGCTATCATGGCGATGCTCTATGCGTGCGTAACGGGCGGTGCTTACAGTCCTTGTAAAGGTACTCCTAGCCGTTGAAATACGTGTGCCGCAGGAACACTCAACTGTATTCCAGATGCGGCATATACGGCTGACCCGGTAGCTCGGGCAGCGACAGGCAGGTTCGCGGTTTAGGACTCGAATTCCTGCCTGCTGCCCGAACCTAGCGTAGGCTTATGTGCATGGCGAAAAAGAAAAACCGCAGCGCTGCCTCACGCCGCGCCGAGCATCCGCACAAAACAGGTGCGGTTGCCGGTGTGTACCCCATTTCGACCGGTGAGGCTGAGCTTGTGCCCGATGGTTACCATTCTGATGGTTGGCTTCTGCTCATCAACGGTGTGCAGTCTTCGCATGTAATAGTGGGGCAGCCGCGCATGCTCGATTTTGAGTACATGCGCTGGATTGTTGCGGTTCTCGACTCGCATATTCAGACTCATCTTAATCCCGAAAAACTGCGTATCACCCATCTGGGCGGCGGGGCGTGTTCTCTAGCGCGCTATTGCGCGGACGTATACCCAAATTCACGCAATACCGTTGTGGAGCTTGATGCCAAGCTGGCCGAACATGTGCGTGACTGGTTTGATATTCCTAAGTCGCCGCGCGTAAAAATTCGGGTGGGTGATGCAGGCACCGTCACTCGCTCGTTTGCGCCAGAATCGCGCGATGTAGTTATTCGCGATGTGTTCGCGGTAGATAAAACTCCGGTGGAACTTACGAGTGTGGATTTCGTGCGGACGGTTGATCACTCCCTGGTGCCCGGTGGGCTGTATATTCTCAACTGCGGCGATGACCGCACGCTTAATGCCGCCCGTGCCGAAGCCGCCGCCTTGCTTGAGGTGTTTGAATACGTGAGTATTGTGGCCGATTCTGCAATGCTCAAAGGAAGGCGGCGAGGAAATATTATTCTGGTGGGTTCGCATGTTCCGCTTCCGCAGCTTGGAAGTGCCGAGGCGGCATCTATTTCTCGTGTCCTCATGGGTGGGGGAGTACCTGCCCAGTATTGGGATACTGAGAAGGTTCGGGCCTTCGCCCGGAAGGGTGCATAAATCGCATTTGTCTAACCCTGATACCTGCTATATGCCTGATCGGGAATATGGCATATATCGGCATAAATTTATATTTATACTAGTCAAACACTTATATTCCTATATCGGAATATATTTTATGTACCCAAAAAGCACTTACCCAAGCTGCGGAAAATAAGGATGCAGTTTCTCGCGAAGCACCCGCGAAGAAGGATAAAAATCTTCCCACCGAACCTGAACCATATGCCAACCTTCGGGGGTCGGTGCATCCGCGTGAGGAAGCGCGGCATCGGAAGCCACCATTGCAAGACCCACCCGCTGTTCGAGCCACACGAAACTCGCTTGCTGGGTGCGTAACATGCGGTACACACCCGCATAGTCCGAGGCACGGTTCGAGGTATGCGCATCCGAAGTCCCCAGCAGATATGCTTCAAAATCCAGCCGATGCACGGGCGCGGGAAGACCCATCTCAACCAACTGCAGACGCGCCACACTTTCTAAGAGCGAGCCGCTGCGGGCATCCGCATGCGTGGCAATATGGGTGGCCGCCGAATTTTGACTAGCCTGCAAACGCGGCAAAATCTCTTCGGGGCCAAGCATTCGACGGTGCAGTGCGGCATCGACAAGGGCGCATCCTTCAAGAACGGGAAGTGTGCGGGCACAATCCAGGAGGGTCTGCGAGAGCTCGGTAACCCGAAAATTCGGGCGTAAGACCGTCACCTGCGCCGGGGCTTCATTGTTTGTATGCTCCAGAATGCCGTCCGACGCCGCCCCTCGCACCGAATATCCGGCGAGCACATGCAAATTCTGCGGCATATGCAGAAGCGGCAGACCGTATAGAAACGCCGCCGAAGACAGGCAAAACACACATGTAGAATCACGCAGCGCCAGCGCGGTGTGGCGCGCTAAAACTTGAAGGGAAGGAGTAAAAGAATCCCAGACCGATGCGGCAATATACACCCCTTGAAGCACGCTGACCAGCTCTTTTGTGCGTAGTTTACGCCGCATTGTGGTGCGGGTATACCCGGAATTAAGCAGCCTTTCCTGGGTATAAAGCTGATCAAGAAGCGTGAAGTTGGGTGACATATCCTCAAGTATGGCACGACATGAACACCACTCAGTGCACGAAGACGATATGCGTCATAGAGCTCAACCTTGTGTTAAATAACGTCTCATCCTGCGAGCTTGTGGCGGTGCCGAACCCACCTCGCGCTAAGATTGAACCCATGCGATACACCTACCTTGGACCCTCAGGCACCTTCACCGAATCCGCCCTGCTTTCCGTGCCCGGCGTGGTCGGTGCCGAACGCATTCCCGCCACCAGCGTGCCTAATGCGCTCGAACGTCTTCGCAGTGGCGATGTGGATGCCGCCATGGTGCCCATTGAGAATTCGGTCGAAGGCGGGGTGAGCGCTACTCTTGATGCGATCGCGGTTTCCGAGGGAATGCGCATTATCCGCGAGGTTCTGGTGCCCATCAGGTTCGTGCTGGTCGCGGCGCGTCCGCTCGCTTTGGAAGATATTAAAACCGTTTCAACCCACTCGCACGCCTGGGCCCAGGTGCGGCAATGGGCAGATGAGACTATCCCCACCGCTGAGTATCTACCCGGTTCCTCTACTGCGGCAGCAGCCGTGGGTCTGCTTGACCCTTCCTGCGCATATGATGCCGCGATTTGTTCCCCCGCGCTTTTGGCAACTCACCCCGACCTGCATGTGCTCGCCGAGGACATTGGCGATAACAAAAACGCCGTCACCCGGTTTGTGCTTATCAGCAGCACCGCGGATATTCCAGAGCCTACCGGTGCCGATAAGACGACGCTCACGATCCCTCTGCCCGAAAATCGAGAGGGAACTCCCGAAAACCGTTCGGGTGCGCTCCTGGAACTGCTCGAACAGTTTGCTTCGCGCGGCGTTAACCTCTCACGCATCGAATCGCGCCCCACCGGCAGGCAGATGGGATCCTATATGTTCAGCGTGGATGCAGACGGGCATATTTATGAGGCTCGAATGCGCGATGCCCTGCGCGGCCTGCACCGCATAGCACCCGGCATTAAATACCTGGGATCATATCCGCGTGCCGACCGGCAGCCCACCGTTGCGCCGCGCATCCACTCCGAGAATTCGTTCGATGCGGCCCACGCCTGGGTGGAATCGCTCTTCCCGGGTGGGCGACCGGCGCATCTGAAACGCTAAACCCCCTGCGATCGTATAAGAACGCTCGTGATGTGAATACAGAGGGTTTTCAACACTTTATTTATATCAAGGCTCTTTTTACGGCTGGGGGCGACTGGGTACTATTGATATGTGATTGATATTAACCTCCTCCGCGAAAACCCCGAGATTTTCCGCGCCTCCCAGCGAGCACGCGGCAAAGACGAAGCCCACGTAGACCGTATTCTTGAGGCGGATGCCGCACGCCGCGCCTCGATCGGCACCTACGAGAACCTGCGTGCCGAACAGAACGCCTTCGGTAAACAGGTGGCGAAGGCACCCAAGGAAGAGAAACCCGCTCTCGTAGCGCAGGCGAAAGAACTCGCCGCCCACGTGGCAAATGCGAAAGCGGCATCTGAGGCGAAAACCGCCGAATATGAAGAGCTGCTAAGCTCCATCGAAAACCTGATTATCGACGGCGTACCCACCGGCGGCGAAGACGACTTCGTGGTGCTCAAAGAAGTCGGCACCCCCCGCGATTTCGCCGCAGAAGGTTTTGAACCGCGCGACCACCTGGAAATAGGCGAACTCATCGGCGGCATCGATATGGCGCGCGGCGCCAAGGTCTCCGGTTCGCGCTTCTACTTCCTCAAAGGGCAGGTTGCCCGCCTGGAGCAGGCGCTCATGTGGATGGCACTCGATCTGGCAACAGCCAACGGCTTCACCATGATGACAACCCCCACCCTCGTGCGCCCCGAAATCATGAACGGAACCGGGTTCAATGTCAAGCACGACGACGAAATATACCGCCTCGAACGTGACGACCTGTACCTGGTCGGCACCTCGGAGGTGGCGCTTGCGGGCTACCATATGGATGAAATACTCGACCTTGGCGACGGACCCAAAAAATACTTGGGCTGGTCATCCTGCTATCGCCGCGAAGCCGGTGCCGCAGGTAAAGACACCCGCGGTATCATTCGCGTGCACCAGTTCAACAAGGCCGAAATGTTCGTCTACTGCCAGGTGGAGCAGGCGGAAGAAATACACGAGCAGATGCGCGCCCTCGAAGAGGAAATGCTGCAAAAATGCGGCCTTGCGTATCGCGTGATTGATACCGCCGCAGGGGATCTGGGCACCTCTGCCGCACGCAAATTCGACTGTGAGGCGTGGGTTCCCACCCAGGGCACCTACCGCGAGCTGACCTCGACCTCGAACTGCACCACCTACCAGGCACGCCGCCTGAACATACGCGAACGCACCGCAGACACCGTAGACGATGCGGGCAATGTGCGTAAGGGGCGTACCCGCGCGGTCGCAACCCTCAACGGCACCTTGGCGACTACCCGTTGGATTGTGGCGATTCTGGAGACACACCAGCAGCCCGACGGTTCGGTGCGTATCCCCGAAGCACTGCGCCCGTATATGGGCGGTGCTGAGGTTATTCCGGTCGTGTCGTAGATTTGAGATAGTTTGAGGGGTGCTGGAGTGGGTCTCCACTCCGGGCGCACCTTGATTCCCTCGCGCGCTCGGAAGGTGCGGCCCACCGTCCCCTCAGCATCCGGGCGGTTCGGTGCGTATCCCTGAAGCACTGCGCCCGTATATGGGTGATGCTGAGGTTATTCCTGTGGTGTAAAAACGGGTACTTCGCCGAGTCGCTAGAGGCTGATAAAACAGCTATGGCGGTGTGATAGCATGATGATATTACTTTGATATGCAAAGTCATCTTTTCGCACACGAAGAAGGGGCTCAGAAGCGGGAACTTCCGAGCCCCAGGTGGGGACTACTTCAAGATTTCCAGTAGGTTCTTGACGTAATCATAGATGGCTGACACGACCCAGGATGATCCGTCCGTGAGGATGAAGCTCACGAGGATTGCCTGGGTCGTTTCTATGAATTCATAGAAAGACATCCTAACCACACCACCTCTCTGCCCCAAGAATCAACGCGCAGGGATTTCACTTTGATATGCGTGGCGCGTGCGTACCCCGGGAAGAGGGCAGTATTAACTTTACCTAACAAATATAAGCGGAAGCTCGAAAATACGGTCTACACATTCACTTAACAGGGTTCATATAGAATGATATTGGGTGTATTGTTGGTATGTGTTTAAGTACGCACCTGAGACTTCTACACATTATTTCTATTTCTATTCATTCACCTCTTCAGCAGTAAAAGTAATAATTCTTTTATGGGTGTAACTACATTTGTGTGTATTCATATGTGATAACACAGATGTATTCAGCCTTTATCGCTCTTGAAAGGAACTGTTGATGGTGGATTCTTCGTCTCCGGTGGTGATGCGTGATGTTGTTCAGAAGTTTGGTAGTACTACTGTTTTGCATGGTCTTGATCTGACGGTTAATCCTGGTGAGATTGTTGCTCTTTTAGGGCCGAATGGTGCGGGGAAAAGTACTGCGGTCGATATTATTTTGGGTCTGGCTAAACCGTATGCTGGGTCGGTTGAGGTTTTTGGGGCGACTCCGCAGCGTGCTGTTAAGGCGGGGCGTGTTGCTGCTGTGCAGCAGGATGGTGGTTTGCTTCCTGATTTGACGGTTAAAGAGACCGTGCAGTATATGGCGTCTTTGTATGGCAAGCTTAAGAATGTTTCTGCTGTTCTGGCTCAGGCCGGGCTTGAGGGTAATGCTAAGACGCTTGTGCAGAAATGTTCTGGTGGGCAGAAGCAGCGTCTTCGTTTTGCTATTGCGTTGTTGACTGATCCGGATTTTTTGATTCTTGATGAGCCCACGGCTGGTATGGATGTGCAGGGTCGCCGTGATTTTTGGGCGTCGGTGACTCAGTCGGGGGATCATCAGCGTGCTGTTTTGTTTGCGACTCATTATTTGGCTGAGGTTGATGAGTTTGCTGATCGTGTGGTGGTTATTAATCAGGGGCATGTGGTAGCTGATGGGACTCCTGCCGAGATCAGGTCGTATGCGCGGGGTTCTACTTTGCGTGCGACGGTCAATGATGCGTGGACGTCTGAGCAGGTTGAGGAGCGTCTTGCGGAGCTTCGTGCTCTTGATGGTGTGAGTGCAGTATCGTTGCACGGTATTCGCTTGGAAATCTCTGCTGCTGATGCCGATGTTGTTGCTTCGCATATGCTTGCTGGTGGGTTCGCTAAGAACCTGGAGATCACATCGTCTTCCTTAGATGATGCGTTTGTGTTACTGACCGAGACCGATTCCGAAGGAGAGCGCAAGAATGCCAAATAACACTAGTGCCCAGGCGGCGAGTCTTCCTCAAGTGCGTCCTGTGTGGATTAATAGCACTGTTGTTCTGTTAGAGTTGCGCAGGAAGTTCCGTAACTTGCGGATCTTTCTCCTGGCTATTTTGCTTCCTGTTATGTTCTTCTTTATGATCGCCTACCCGCAGCGGGACAGGCTGGAAGGGTCGGTGAATAGCGGGACTTACTATATGATCGGGTTCAGTGCCTATGCTGCTATTGTTTCTAGTTCGGCTGTCGGTGCTGCTATTCCGATTGAGCGTGTCCAGGGGTGGTCGCGTGCTCTTGCGCTGACGCCGTTCCGGCCTTTGGGGTACGTTATGACGAAGGTGCTCTCGTCTATGTTGCTGGGGGCTATCGCTGTTGTGGTGATGATGGTTCTGGGGTTTGTGACGGGTATGCCTTTGGATGCGTGGCAGGCGGCGCAGTCGTCACTCATTATTATTGCTGGCAGTTCTGCTTTTGCTGCGTTTGGTATTTTTGTGGGCTATTTTATGTCTGCTGATAGTGCGCAAACGCTTATTAATCTTATTATCTCTGTGTTCTCTATGTTTGGCGGGTTGTTTCTTCCGCTGTCCTTTTTTCCTCAGGCGCTTCAGGATATTGTGCATTGGTTGCCGTCGTACGGGTTAGGTGTTTTGGCTCGTTTGCCTGTGGGGGTGGAGTGGGATCCTTGGGCTTTGGTGAACCTGGTGGCGTGGCTGGTGATTTTTGTGGCGGGTGCGGCTTGGTGCTTGAGTAAGGATACGCACAGGGTCTAGTTTCTGCCCCCTCAATCGTGCGGGGGAACCCGCCAACGGCGGAAGTACGGTGTGCTAGCATGAAGATATTACTGAAATGGAAAGCTACATAATTTTATGTATGTAGCGGAGAGGCTCGGTGGATTGCAACGACCGAACCCCTCCTTGTGAGTTGATACTACTTCAGGTTGCGGATAACAACCTTGAGAGCATCAAGAGCATGCAAAACAGCCTGAGCTGATCCATCGGTAAGGATGAGACTTACCAGGATTGCTTGGGCTGTTTCCATGAGTTCGAAGAACGTCATGGCTCTACTCACCTCCCCTCTGCCCCAAGAATCAACGCGCAGGGATTTACTGAAATGGATGTACTGCGGCGCACCCCGGGAAGAGGGCAGTATTACCTTTACCTAAAAAGTATGTGGTGGATTTGGTGCGAGATAGAGGATGAGCAGTCGGGTGCCATCGCTTGCGAGTATCAGTGTGTTAACATGGGGGATATCTACTATTGCTTTCCGCATCAAGCGGAAGGAGCTGGCTCTCTGACCTGCCAGCCCCTTCCTGGCGGGTAACACTAACTCAAGATATTACGGATATGCTTGATAGTGTTATGGATGATGAAAACGACCTGAGCTGATCCATTGGTAAGGATAAGACTTACCAGGATTGCTTGGGTCGCTTCTATGAATTCATAGAAAGACATCCTTCCCACCCCCTCTCCGCCCCGGGAGTCAACGCAGGGATGTATCTACTATTGCGTGCTGCGGACCCACCCTGCGAAGAGGGCAATAATAACTTTACCCGACAAATATTTGGGTGATTCTCTAAAACCTGCGCTTTTCGTCAGTGTTGGCAAACTCAATATCGCTGCACCCGGTACTCTAAAGATATGTCCCTTTTTCGGAACCTTGTTGGTGCATCCGCCGCGGCAGCGACTCTCACGGCGGTTGCTCGGCGTGTTCGCAAGCACGCGCAGCGCATCGTTACGCCCCTCGGAATCTGGAGTACCCTGCCCGTCGCTCAAGAGCGGCACGTCGGTATTGTGTATAACCCCAGCAAGTCGAGCACCCACGCGGTAGTTAATATTCTGGAACGTACCGTGGTTGCCAACGGCTGGAAACCCGCTCTCGCGAGTACCACTCGTATCGACGAACCCGGCACCCAGGCTGCTCGCGATCTGATCGATCGGGGCGTCGATACCCTGCTCGCGGTCGGCGGGGACGGAACCGTGCGCGCGGTCGCCGCCGCCATTCAAGAAGCCAGGAGTCGGGGCAAAGACGTCACGCTCGGTATTATTCCGCTGGGGACAGGCAACCTGCTGGCACGCAACCTGCGTCTGCCTATCACCGATATAGCCGCCTGCATTAACATTGCGCTCAACGGAACGCACCAGATGGTCGATGCTATCGACATGAGCGCCGAATCGGCGGAAGGCGACGTTACTAACCACATGTTCTACGTGATGAGCGGCGCCGGGTTTGATGCGCTCGTCATGAACGACGCCAACGAAGACCTTAAAGCGCGTATCGGCTGGTTAGCCTATGTGCACAGCGGGCTGAACCATATCTTCGGGCACTCCCACAAGGTCAGAATACAGCTCGACGACGATGAACCTTTCGAAGCACGTGCGCGTTCGGTGCTCATCGCCAATTGCGGGCGGCTGCAGGGCGGACTGCAGCTGACCGATATTACCGAGGTTAATGACGGCAACCTCGAAGTGATCATCGTATCGCCGCGCACCATCCTGGAATGGGGTCTTCTGACCGCAAAAGTGGTTCGCCGCGCCCTGCCCGGTTCATCGCGCACCTCTCTGCCGGTCATGCGCCATTATGTGGGACATCAGGTCTCACTGGACATGCTTTCGGGTGCCCAGCCTATTGAAGTCGACGGCGATTTAGCACCCTCGGCGATCAGGCTGCAGGCGCGCATCGTGCCGAGCGCTCTCAGCGTGAATGTGCACCCGGATGCGCTCACAACCTAGAACCTCGACCCGCCCGAGCGCCTGTGTTTATGTGGCTTAACCTTCTTTGATGTGGTGTCTTCACCGGTTATCTCGCTTTAAACACCTTTTTAGTGCGAAAATGAGATGAAAGTTTGTTTCAAGAAAGAAGAGAAGTTCATGCTTATCCTCGTTGTGAACGCGGGTTCCTCATCCCTCAAATACCAGGTGCGCGACACCTCTGCGCCTGAAGCCGAGCAAATGATTACCTCAGGGCTTATCGAAAATATCGGCACTGACGTTCCCGACCACGAAGTCGCTCTGCACATGATGGCTGAGAAACTCGAAGGCGTGCTGCACGGTCGTCAGCTGCAGGCTATCGGTCACCGCGTGGTGCAGGGTGCCGAGAAGTTTACCCACCCCGTGCTGCTCAACGAGCAGGTGATCGACGAGATCGATGCGCTCTCACCGCTTGCGCCTCTGCACAACCCCGCGCACGTGAAGGGTATGCGTGCTGCCTTCCACACGTGGCCAGATTTGCCGCAGGTTGCTGTGTTCGATACCGCATTCCACTCGACCATGCCCGAGCACGCCTGGCGCTACGCTATTCCTTATGACCTGGCTGATAAGTACAGTATTCGCCGCTACGGCTTCCACGGCACCAGCCATGAATATGTCTCTCATGTTGCCGCAGATATGCTCGGTATTGCCCGCGACGAGTTCAACGGTGTGGTGGCGCACTTGGGTAATGGCGCATCCGTGACTGCCGTGAAGGGCGGAAAGTCCGTGGATACGTCGATGGGCTACACTCCTCTGGCTGGTCTAGTGATGGGTACCCGTTCGGGCGATATTGACCCCTCTGCGCTGACCACGATTCTCACCCGCGACCCCGAGATCGACGCGGAACGCCTGGATACCATTCTCAACAAGGAGTCCGGCCTGCTGGCGCTGGCGGGTTCCAACGATATGCGTAAGGTGGTGGAGTCTGCGCAGTCGGGCGATGAGCGTGCACAGTTGGCTCTGGATATGACCGCATACCGCCTGATGAAGTACATCGGCGGCTACAACCTGGTGGTTGGCGGTGCGCAGGCGCTTATTTTCACCGCAGGTATTGGCGAGAACTCCGGCGACTTCCGCAAGCTGGTGCTGGATCGCCTGGCGCCGTTGGGTATTCGCTACAACGAGGAAGAGAATATGAAGCGTTCCCCCGAACCGCGCCTGATCTCGACCGAGGATTCGAGCATCGCCGTGTTCGTCATCCCCACCAACGAGGAGAAGGCGATCGCCGAGGCTACCGAGGAGCTCGTCGCGTAGCAGTATCTTCTACTTCTTCCCCTCGGGGATGCTAAAGGCCCTTGACCGTGAATAAGCGAGATTTTCCGTGCTTTATTCACGCTCAAGAGCCTTTTTAGCATGTGCGGGAGGGCGTCCGGCGTCCCGGGCGCAAAAGGCTGGCACGAAGGTGCAGACGCGGCTTTGGGCGATAAAAACTCTAGGGGCAGGGCATCAAGAATAAGCGTAAGGCGAGGGAATGTTGAACTTTATATCTAAATAATATTTGACACATTATTTTAGTCATTATTTAAATTACTTAACGGCATAAAATTTGCTATAGTTGTTTCGGTTCAGAATGCTTTGTGCAGATGAACTAATAGATACAAAGAATGGTGTGCATTCTCTATTCGTGGTTGTGTGGGGAAATGCTGGCATTCTTTGTATCAAAACTGGCACAGGTATATCACATCTATCACTCACTTAGATGACATATACAACGAGGTGCAGAAAAATTGGGGTCGCAGGACTTTGGGCATGTATGTTCGCGGCCTCCGGTGTGAAAAACCCTCGCGGTATGTTCCTCCCATGAAACCTTGTATGTTTCATGAGTATAATTCCGCGGAATAACAGGGGTTTGAGCCTTCTGTAAGCCTTCACTCTCTGAAGGGACTCGTTGCACACGAAGGTATCTTATAGGGATTGGTACCTTCTAAATCCGTGCTAGAACTGTACACATGTGTATAGGGTGTTTTATGTGTATAGTTTGGATGCCGTCATGATTTTTCATGGCGGCATCCTTTTTTTCTTTATGATAAAAATAGTGGAAAGGTAAATACTTGCTAGGTGTAGTAATATTTATATTTTCTTTGCCTGCGGTGTGTAAATTATTTATGTCGAAAATAGTGCCAATATTTTATACAAGGAATGCAAAGCAGGAATTCTAGGGCGGGGTATCCATGAGATATTTGCCAGGATTACTCGTGAGAAACACAATAGAGGAATCCGGGAGTAAAGATTTGCCGCTGGAGCGTGTTCCTCTGAACGTAACCTCCCCGCTTCGGAATGTTCTGTGATGCCTCGCGCTCAGAACAATCTCTCTCGACGGCTGCAAACCCACCACCAGACACACCCTGAACATAGTTCGCCGCGGATTTCAGGCATGTCGTCTTTCTCCAACCGAAAAATTTCGAGGCCCGCCCACACGCATTATGCTGTGCGCTCATCATGGGAATACACAGCAAACCGCCCAGGCGCACGGTGAATTACGGGGCGAGTCTCGCATCCTAAAGCTCCCGGGTGGTACGCGTGTATTCACCGCATCAAAGGGCATACGCGGTAGAGTTGAACTAGTACGTACTTAGAGAGATTTGGAGACTGCATGAGTCAGCATACGCCCGGTGCTGAACCTCCACTGCCGAATGACGTGAGCCAGGGGTGGCTGCCCGAGGATAAGCGGCAGACCCCGCAGAGCCCGCTTCCCCAACCGAAATTTTGGGGATACCAATCGTTAATACCCCATAAGATGCTCAACGCCCTGCGCCACCCCGGCGAGATTCCCTGGCTGGTGGCGGCCTATGCGGTGACCCTTGCCGTGTACTTAGGGCTGCTCATTTTCTTTATTGAGACGATCGTAAGCCGCGACCGATACAACAACCTGGAATGGACGTCATCGTCTCGATACTCGACGATGAGCTACGCGGAGCGCGTCTTTAACGACTATGCGGAACAAGCGATTACGCTACTGATTCTGGCACCCCTGGTTATCCTGATCGCCCGTGCCCTCTTCTACGCACAGCAGCGCGTGCGCGGCATTCGTATTTCGCCGACGCAGTTTCCTGAGGCTTACGCCATGGTTGCCGAGGCCGCCTATGCGGCGGGTTTGCGCCGTGTTCCCGATGCCTATGTGGTGAGCGGTAATGGTGTGCTGAACGCCTTCGCATCCGGGCATGGTTTCCGCCGGTTTATTGCCATCAACTCTGACCTTTTTGAGGTCGGCGGTCAGAGCCGTGACCCCCAGGCGCTTCGCTTTATTATTGGGCATGAGGTCGGGCATATCGCTGCCGGTCACGTGGGGTACTTCCGCCTTCTCTTCACGCAAACCTTCATGCGGATTCCCGTGGTGGGGCAGGCCCTTTCACGCGCACAGGAATACACCGCCGATAACTTTGGGTACCGATACTGCCCCGAAGGCGGACCCGGCGCGATCAAGGTTCTCACAGCCGGTAAATACCTGAATCAGCAGGTGAATTTCGATGAATTTGCCGACCGTGCCGTGAACGACCAGGGCTTCGCGATTTGGCTTGTCAACCTTATCTCAACCCACCCGGTACTGACCTGGCGCGCCCATGCGCTGCGCAACCGACACGAGCCGGGGCGTCTGTTCTGGCGGCCGCAGTTTAATCCGCCGAGTGCGCCTCCTTCCCTGATACCTTCGCAAGAACCGCCAGCCCAGTGGCCTGACCCGATTCAGGCAACCGGGTTCATGGACGAGCAGAAGCCGGCGTGGGAGGATTACAACCTTAACACCGTCAAGACATATCCGACCCCGCAGGGTGCCCCCAAGATTCAGGGAACGCTCTTCGCAGGATGGGAGGATGCGCAGGCTCGCGCGGCCCGTGCCGCCTACGCCGCCCGCTGGGAACAGTATGCCGCCAGCCAGGGCATGCCAGGATATGCGCCGGGGTACGGGTACCCGATGCAGCCAGCGCCCGGTCAGCCTGGATACGGGCAGCCGATGCCGAACCAGCAGGCGCCATGGCAGTCCGGTTCGGGGCAATTTGATGCTGACCAGCCCGCGCCTGATCAAGCGAATCAGGGACAGCCTCAACCTCCGCAGCCTGAGCAGCAGGGGTACACCGAGCCTCCTAAGGACGTAACGGAACCTGGCGTGGCGCTGAATCAGCCGATAAAACCTGCTGATGACGAGCATCCCGAGCAAAAACGGTCTGAACAGCAGGATCAGCAGGGGAATGATACCTCTGACTAGCTCCTGACCTTCACCAGCGAGAAGCGGATTTTTACCGAAAAGGCTGGATTTTCTCACCTTCTCGGCAAAAATCCGCTTCTCGCGTTTTAATTAAGAACGTGCTCTCCAAACTCACGAAAAAACGCCCCGACGCGCTGATTGTCATGCTCATCTGCGCGGTCATTCTTGCGATTCTCATCCCGGCCCGCGGTACCTTCGCAGATTGGTTCAGTACCGGTACCAAGTTCGCGGTTGCGCTTCTGTTTTACCTCTACGGTGCGCGCCTTTCCACATCCGAAGCGATCGCAGGGCTTAAACACTGGCGGCTGCACGCCCTCATCCTGGTCTGTACTTTCGTGATTTTTCCGCTCTTTGGGATGGCGCTTTTTCCCCTGCGGTTTGTGCTCGGCGACGGGCTGTACCTGGGGATTCTTTTCCTCACGCTCGTACCCTCTACCGTGCAGGCGTCCATTGCGTTTACCTCTATCGCGGGCGGCAACGTGGCGGGCGCTATTGTGAGCGCATCGCTGTCAAGCATTGTGGGGGTAGTGGCTACCCCGCTGTTAGCGATGCTCCTAATGCACAGCGACCACATCGAAATTTCGGGCAGCGTCTTTCTCGACATTGCGATTCAGCTGTTTTTACCGTTCGTGCTGGGGCAGCTCACGCGCCGTTGGGTGGGCGAGTTTGCGAAGAAACCCACCACAAAATGGCTCGATAAGTTCTCGGTCATGATGATTGTGTACTCGGCGTTTTCGGCATCCGTGGTGCAGGGGATTTGGACTCGCGTTGCCTGGTGGCAGATCGTGCTGCTGATTGTAGTGACAATTCTGATGGTGGCCCTGATGCTGTGGCTGACCGACTGGCTGGCGGCGCGGCTGAAGTTCAACAGGGCGGACCGCATCACAATTCAGTTCTGCGGGTCGAAAAAATCGCTGGCGGCGGGTCTTCCCATGGCGATCATTATTTTCGGGTCGGGCTCGCTCGGGCTGCTGATGCTGCCGCTCATGGTATTCCACCAGGTGCAGCTCATGATGTGCACGTGGCTCTCCGCCCGCTACGCCGCCTTGGATGTGGTGGGTCGGGCGAGCGTAGAACAGCCATAAGAAACTGCCCCCGGTTACTCGCTCGGGGAAAGAGTCGATGCTTTAAGAAGCTGCGTTCCTTAGGTCATGCGTATTTGAGGTAAATGGAAAAAATAGCGGATTTTTCCATTTACAGGCCTTTGCACAGGGGCATATTGGAAGAAATGGCCGTTTTTTCCAATATGCTGTGTAAAGAGTGCTCTCCGCTCCCGCTTCGGAAGGGCGGTGCGCGGCTCGTCAGATCCGAGTCATTTACCGGCGACACTTTCACCGTTGCCTGGCAGGGCGCACACGGTAAGCTGGTGTACATGAAGATTGCTACCTGGAACGTGAACTCCATTCGCGCCCGTGCCGACCGCATCGAGGACTGGCTCGATAAAACCGAAGTCGATGTACTCGCCCTACAGGAAACCAAAACCAAGGACGAAACCTTCCCCTTCGAGCTCTTTGAATTCCTGGGGTACGAGGTGGCGCATTACGGGCTGAACCAGTGGAATGGGGTAGCAATCGCATCCCGCGTGGGGCTCGACAACGTCGAACGAACCTTCCCGAACCAACCCGCCTTCGGAAAACCCGGAGACCCCGCCGAAATTGAGGCACGGGCCATCGGCGCCACCTGCAACGGCGTGCGTATCTGGAGTCTATACGTGCCGAACGGGCGCGGGCTCACCGACCCGCACATGGAGTACAAAATGGAGTGGATGCGCCAGCTGCGCACCAACGTCAACGGCTGGCTGCGCGCCGACCCCGCCGCACAGTTCGCGCTCGTCGGCGACTGGAATGTGGCGCCCGAAGATAACGACGTGTGGGATATCGACTTTTTCCGTGAGAACGACCTCACCCACGTTTCCGCCCCCGAACGCGAGGCTTTCTATGCCCTGCTCAATGATGAAGGGCTCATCGATCCGGTACGCCCCTACACCCAGGGCGAGTACACCTACTGGGACTACAAAGCCGGGCGGTTCTCGAAGAATGAGGGGATGCGCATCGACTTTCAGCTGTGCTCTCCGGCGCTCGCCGCCCGTGTGGAAAACGCCTGGATCGATAGGGAAGAGCGCGAGGGGGACGGCGCGAGCGACCACACCCCCGTGGTGATTGAGCTTGCTGACTAGAGGCTAAACATGTGATGTGAGGAGACAGTATGAGCCGGAACCTTACCCCTGAACCGGTGGTGACGGGCATCGTAGAAACCCGAATCGGTCAGCTTCGCTGGCGTGAATACGGTGGTTCCCGTGAAGCCGCAGGCGAGAGGACCCTGCTGTTTGTGCACGGGCTGCTGACAAATTCGGATGTCTGGGGCGAAGTGGTGCAGAACCTCTCACAAGATTTTCGGTGTATAACCCTCGATATTCCCTTGGGGAGTCACACTATTCCCGCCCGAGAAGATGCTTCCCTTACCGTTGCCGAGCTGGCGCAGGCCGTGAATGAAGCGGCAGAACAGCTATGCCCGCACGGGTTTACCCTCATTGGCAGCGATACCGGCGGGGTGGTTTCTCAGCTGGCGGCGGTGCGGGAACCCGCAGGGCTCAAGCGCTTGGTGCTGCTCTCGTGCGATACCGAGAAGAATTTCTTGCCCCTGCCGTTACGCTACCTGCAGTATGTGGCGTACATTCCGGGAACCATGCAGGCGCTCCGAGCAGCCCTGCATCTGGGGTGGGTGCGCCGCCTGCCGATTGCCTTTGGGTGGCTAGTGAAACGCGAGCTTGACGCCGCCGAGTGGAATAGCATTATTGCGCCGCTGAAAGATGCCGGAGTTCGCCGTGATTTGGCGAAAGTGCTGAAGGGTATTTCTACGAAATATACGGTGCAGTCCGCGCGGGATTTGGAGCGGTTTGAGCACCCGACCCTGTTTTTGTGGGCCGATACCACGAAGCTGTTCCCGATCGAGAATGCGCGCCGTTTAGCCACCCGCATGCCGGATGCGCACGTGGTTCCCGTGCCGGAAAGCTACGCATTCAGCCAGCTGGATAAGCCCGAATTTGTGGCGAACGCCCTGCGGGAAGAACTGGCTGGGTAACCCGTCTCCCCCCCCCCGGATTCTGCACCGAAACTTTTTGACGGGCGAACCGTATGCTCCTGTGAGGCCGTGACGAAGAGGCCGACATGCATCGACTGCTCCTTGCTATGGTGAAGTTACTGTTAGTGAGGGAGTGGTACATGAATCAGCTCGATAGGAACCAAGCATTCAGGTATAGAACTATTTTTGTGGTACTTGGGGTACTACTCAGTATTTTTCTCGTGATCGTCTTGTTGGTTGCCCTGGCTTCAGATGATCCTTGGTGGAAAAGCTTTCGAGAAACTATTCGTGACAGTGCTGGTTTTCTGACTCTTATAGGCGCATTGGTAACTGCTGGTATTTTAGTCTGGACTAACCGTGCCCGAATGCGTGAAGCAGCGAGTGCGGATTTTCGAGACCAGATGCAGTGGGCGGCAGAACATGTTGGTAATGCAGAAAGACCGTATGAGCAACTTTTTGCGATGTTGCTTATTAACCGATATGGAGAGCAGCCGCCTAAATGGCTTCCTTCAGTCGATCGGGGTATAGCCACTGACCTGCAAGAGGCGGTTCAGAAGACCCTAGAGGTTCCGGAAGACAGCATTGTAATCCCAGCACGTGCATACAACGATACTTCACCAAATACACCTGCATCAGATGAAGTGCATGAATCAGATCAAGAGTATAATAGCTAGAACACCCTTATGCTAGGTAGCATATTACTGGGCAGTGGATGTAAGGAGTTACTTATGACAGCCATAAGTATTCGTAAAGCGGCTGACGGCGGGAACGTCATACGTCCTGTCGAAAACCAAGACGAGATTCTTCGTGGTTATATCGCACAAAATTATCGAGATATTGAACGTCAGGTGAAGGAACGCGAACGTCTTAAAGCTGAGCCCAAGAAGGGTCTCTGGAATAGTTTGCTTGGGCGTTTAGGTCTGCGTTCTTCTTCATAAACTGAAAGTACTGAGGGAGAAAATTGACGACCGTTTTTTATCGTGGTGAGCGCCGCGACGTTAAGTCGTTTACTCCCGAGGAGCACCAGGATTACCTGGATAAGAAGCAGCACACGATTAATGAAGCCAAAGAAGCCATTGCAGGTATGAAGGCTCGTATTGTCGAGTTAGAGCGCATTCAGGCGATGAACCCAATACGCCGCTGGTTCTACCAGAAATTCCATATTTAGCGGAATCCCGAACACGTAGACCCGCACGATTGCCCGCTCAAGGGCGCATCGTGCGGGTATTTTTATACACTAGATTCAGGCAGTAACCTCGCATCTTGGCTCGCTAAATCATAGCCTGAATCCCCATACTTCAGCTAAGGTTCGCCGGGGCGTGTGATTAAACACGTGTAATCTCAGTTGAAAAGTTCGGCTAGACGAACTATTGTTAAATTATCCTGTTTCGCACCGGTTTATCGAGGATGATCGACACCTAGGTACGAAGCCTCAATGAGTCGGAGGCGATTCCTACAGGTCAGCAGGGTAATGCATCCGCAGCATAAGAAAGCGAAATCATGACAACCGTATTCACTGCGCACCGTCACGGTGCGAACGCTAACACTGTAAGTACCGCACATCCGCGCCGTTTTCTCATGCTGGGGATAGCTCTGGCCAGTATCCTTGTGCTTCTGCTCAGCGCCTGCACTTCGGCGGGGAAGCAAGACGAAAAGAAGACCGTGCTCACCACCTTCACCGTGCTGGCGGACATCGCTAAAAACGTTGCGGGTGATCACCTGAATGTCGAATCGCTGACCAAGCCCGGCACCGAGATTCACGAGTATGAACCTACTCCCAGCGATATTAAGAAGGCGCATGATGCTGATTTGGTGCTCGACAACGGGCTGAATTTGGAAAGCTGGTTTACCAAGTTCGTGCAGGATTCTAACGCCCCGCACGCCACCGTGAGCGAGGGGGTGCAGCCGATCAATATTGCCGAGGACGCTTATGCAGGCAAACCCAACCCGCATTCGTGGATGAGCCCCAAGAACGTGCAGATTTACGTGGATAATATGGTGCGCGAATTCAGTAAGCTTGACCCCGCCCATGCCGATGATTACCGCACCAATGGGGAAAACTATAAGAAACAGCTGCAGCAGGTTCAGGATGAGCTGGTGCGCGATGTTAGCGTTCTGCCTGAGAATCAGCGGGCGCTCGTAACCTGCGAAGGTGCTTTCTCTTACTTGGCGGCGGATGCCGGTCTCAAGGAAAAATACATTTGGGCGGTGAACTCTGAACAGCAGGCAACCCCCTCGCAGCTGAGCTCGACCATTGATTTTGTGCGCGAGAACCAGGTGCCCGCCGTGTTCTGTGAGTCTACCGTTTCGGATGATCCCATGCGCCAGGTCGTGGATGCGACCGGTGCCAAATTCGGCGGCGTGCTTTATGTCGATTCCCTCTCTGAGGCGAATGGCCCGGTTCCTACCTATCTTGATATGATTCGTCACGATGCGCGCACCATTGTTGCGGGGCTGACGGGCAAGCAATCTTAGCCGGTCGGCGGCGGGAGAGTAGGCCGCCGCATACTGCGCCCCCCGCCGGTTCGTGGTGAGGGGCGCATCCCACCGTCACGGATGACGAGCGGGGCTTAGAAGAAGTACGGGAACGAAATTTTGTCGGATACAAAACCTATGGAAACACTGCTGAAAGTCGAAAATTTGGGCGTCCATTATGGAACCGTGCGCGCCCTGTACGAGACTACTTTCGAGCTTGGTACCGGGAGTATCTGCGGGCTGATCGGCATGAACGGTTCGGGAAAATCGACCCTCTTCAAAGCCATTATGGGTGTTATTCCCGCGCATACCGGAACCGTGGAGATCGCGGGCAAAGAACCATACCTTGCGCGTAAAAATGGCATTGTTAGCTATGTGCCGCAGAGCGAGGAAATAGACTGGAGCTTTCCCGTCTCGGTGCGTGAGGTCGTGGCGATGGGGCGGTACCGCGGGCTGGGCATCACCCGTCGGCTGCGTGCCACCGATAAGCAGGCGGTCGAGCAAGCCCTAGAGCGCGTGGAGCTGACCGAGCTTGCGCATCGTCAAATCGGGGCACTCTCGGGCGGACAGCGCAAGCGGGCATTCGTGGCGCGGGCGATAGCGCAAGGCGCGCGGCTTCTGTTACTTGATGAGCCCTTCGCAGGAGTGGATAAAAGGTCAGAATCCATGCTCATTCAGGTGTTGAAGCAGATGCGCAGCGAGGGTGCCACCGTGCTGGTTTCAACCCATGATTTGGCGTCTCTACGAGCCTTTGCCGACGATGCTCTGCTGCTGCGTCAAACGATTTTGATGCACGACACCCCGCAGGCGGTGTTAGCACCCGAAAATTTGGTGCAGGCGTTCGGTATGCAGGTTCAGGCGGGCGCCGATAGCGGCGCATCCGACGAGCAGACCCGGCGTGAGAAGGGAGAATAGCATGAGCATTCTGGATTACCTGGTGGAACCGTTCACCCTTCCCTTCATGACGCGCGCCATGGTCGTTACCGTGATTGCCGCCGTGGTCTGTGCGCTGCTTTCCTGCTGGCTCGTGATGCTCGGCTGGTCGCTCATGGGCGATGCGATCTCGCACGCGGTACTGCCCGGCGTGGTGCTCGCCTATATTGCGGGCATCCCCTTTGCCGTGGGGGCGGTGATCGCCGCACTCGTGGCCGTCACCCTGATCGGCGCGGTACAGCGCAGCGGGCGCGTGCGTGAGGACGCCGCTATCGGTATTGTCTTCACAACTCTTTTTGCGCTCGGGCTCGTACTGGTTTCAGTGACACCCTCAAGCACCGACCTGAACCATATTCTTTTCGGGAACGTGCTGGGCGTATCCTGGCCGGATGTCTGGCAGGTAGCTATTCTCGCCGTCATCGTGGCGGGTGTCCTGCTGATTAAACGCCGCGATTTTATTCTGTACGCCTTCGACCGCGGGTTCGCGCACGCTATCGGGCTGCGCCCCAGGGTTCTTGGCGCGCTGCTTCTGGTGATGCTGGCGCTCACGAGCGTGGTGGCGCTGCAGATCGTAGGAGTCGTGCTCGTAGTCGCCATGCTTGTGATTCCCGGATCGACCGCGCGTCTGCTCACTGACCGTTTCACGCCAATGCTCGCGGTCTCGGTCGGGGTGTCGGTGCTGGGTACACTCGTGGGGCTTTATAGTAGCTACCACCTGGATATTTCACCCGGCGGTGCCGTAGTCGTTACCCAGGGCATTATTTTCTTGACCGTGTATATATTCGCCCCGCGCTACGGAATTCTGGGACGGATGCGCGCGGCACGCCGCCCGGCAGAACAGGCTGAAGTCTAGGTTTGCGGCAGGTTCGCGCGGGAGCATGAGTGCACTCGGTGGCCAAGGCTCTCACCGGGCGCAAGCCGCCGCCCACTGAATCCGACACCCGAGCCCCAAGGCAAAATTACCGAGGCAAAGCTATGACGAGCGAGAGACGAAAAGCCCAGCCGCTGCGGCGGTTCCTAAGGGTATAGCGCTCGAATTCGGGTTTTGAGCGGCAGGCGCGGAATGATTGGCGTGCGCGAGAACCCGCACATTAACCGCCTCCGAAAAGGGGGCGCCCTCTTCAAGAAGTAAACGCGCCCCGGGAACAAAACCGTGATCCTGCAGATAGCGCAGCAGCTTCGGGTCGGAATCGGTGATCCGCTCCAAAACCACGCGCTCGCCGGGCTCGCACTGGGTGAGCGGAACGGTCTGTGGGAATGAGATACGCCCGGACGCATCCGGAATAGGGTCGCCGTGCGGGTCGCGCGTAGGATGGTTCAGAATCGCGTCTATACGCTCAATCATGAAATCAGAGACCGCATGTTCGAGAACTTCGGCTTCGTCATGCACGCGGTCCCAGGTGTAACCCAGAGTTTCCACCAGGAAAGTTTCGATCAGACGATGGCGGCGAATCATGGCGACCGCATAGGTGCGCCCCAGCGGGGTGAGCTCGATGGCGCCGTAGCGCTGATGATCGATCAGATCGGCCGCCGCAAGTCGTTTAAGCCCGTCTGAGACCGAAGAAACCCGCAGCCCCATGCGTTCAGCTAGGGCGGATGCGGTCGCAGGAGCTTCCGTCCACTCTTCAAGTGACCAGATGGTTTTGAGGTAGTTCTGGGTGCTCACAGATAGTTCTGACAAGGGCATAAGGATAAGTTTACCGAAGTTCGGGTTCGGGTGTGCCTTTTCTTACCGCGAGCAGATAGTATTTCGACGAAAAGATAACGAATTGCTATCTGCTCGCGGGTGGATGGGTACTCGGTTAGGATGGGGTCATGAGCGTTCTTCTGTACGACCCCGACTGTGGTTTCTGCACCGCGAGCGCGAATCTGCTGCGTCGCCTCGAACCGAGGGCGCGTATTTTGCCTGGAACGCCTAAAAATCTTGTGCAGTACCGCGTGGATGCGCGCCGTTTCGCCCACGCCTTGCCGTTCATTAACGATGCTGGGCAGATCATCTACGGTTCGGATGCGATCGCTCTGACCCTGCGCACGTTCTCGGATGCGACGCTGCGTGGCAAGTTCCTGCGTGCCGCCGGGGTTCTCCTGTTGAACCCGCCGATGCGGCCCGTCGCGCACCGAGCGTACCGTTTGGTGGCGGGGCATCGGGCACAGATTTCTCGCTTTACCTCTCGCTTGGGGTGCACCTCTTCGTGCGCGGTAAAACCGGCCTAAAACGCGAATATTTCGCGGAGTATTCCTGTAGTCAGCATTTGAGAAGTACTTTTATATGGCCGGAGGCGATGGTGTATCCAGCCGGTTGAGCAGGTCGAGTACCGCCGGGCGTGCCGCCTGTTCTTCGTGCCAGAGCGAGCGCATGAGCGTGCGGCTGACTGCTTGGGTGGTAATGCCGAGCGCCTGTGCAACTGCCCGCTGCTGCCCGCGGACCCCGGGAACCAGCAGATCGACGACCCGCCATTCGGCCTCGGTACGGTCGGAACATACCCGATACAGCAGGCGTGTGAGCCCCGAAGCCATGTCTGCGACCGCGCGATTGTGCGCCGATACCGCAATACCGCGGGCGGGGGCGCCGGTGCGTGCCGCCTCCACGGCAAGCCGCGAGAATTCGAGGGCGTCGCCAATGCAGTCGTTCGTGCTGACCGTTCCCAGTGCCCCGGCGAATCGGGGAATGCGTAGCTCGCCAACTCCGATGCCAACCCAGAATCCCTGCTCACGCGAAGCATACAGGGCCGCCTGCAGGGCGTCTGCGGAACTCTCGAAAGCACCCTGAATTTCGTCCGGATAGGTTTGTGCGAATTCAACTCGGGGGTTGAGCTTTGTGAGTTCGTCCGACAGCGCAGTGAGTGAGTGCTGTGCGGAACGTTGAATAAAGGTTAGAACGAACACCTTCCTATTATGCCGTAAAACCTTCAACAAGCTGCGTAAGGTTCGCCGTAATACCGGCAACATTTAAAACCCCAAAAATACGCATTGATAAGGCGAATTATCGCGAGCATGCACTGTGTGCAGAAATCCTCAAAAGGACGTAGAACACCCCCGAAAGGAAAATAATTTTCATGCAAGTGCACGTTGAATTATTCGCTTTCGGGGGCGTTGAGCGGAGTTGATAGACGGGGCTATCGTGGAACTACTGTGCGTTCGTTACCTGCGAGATATGGGGCAGCTGACGTAGCGGCTTCTGGAATACCATCACCACCAGCGACAGGAAAATGAACACCGCGTAGAACAGCGCCGTGTACGTAATGCCCCAATCAACAATGAGGAAGCCTGCCAGCAGAACAGCCAGCGGGGTCAGCGCCATGTTCGGGATGCCCTGCACCGAGTGCACGCGACCGATCATGTGCTCCGGGGTGGATGCGTTAATGTACGCAATGATGCTCGAATTGAAGGAGGGAAGCACAATACCCGCCAACACAATCAGCAGGCACACCGCCCACAGCATCGAATGAACCACCGGCAGCAACAGGTAGCAGGCCGACATGATGGCCAGGGAGGTGATACCGAGCGGGCCGAGCGCAAACTTCTCGGTCAGCGGGCCGACCAGGAACGAACCGAGCAACACGCCCACACCGAAGGCGCTCGCAAAGATGCCGATGAAGAGCGGGTGTGCGCCCTCCAGGGTGTAGTAGTAGATGAAGGTGAGCGGAATGCCGACCGTTCCAAAGTTTGCAAGCGTTGAAACGAACGCAATGGACACCAGCACCTTGTTTTTCAGGATGTACTCGAAACCGGCTTTTGAGTCCTGCCAGAAGCTGGTTTTCTCGCCCTCCTCCTCTTCCGCGGGCTGCCGACTAGCGCCGTAGCTCTTGGGTGCGACGATGAACGCCAGCAGGTTGACGACCGCGTGAACTGCGGTCATGAGCACGGTCGAGAAGCCGATAATGATGCCGGCGACCGGGCCGCCCAGCAGGTTGGCGGTGGACTCGCGCGTCTCGCCCATACCGGAGGCGTACCCCAGGTGTTCCTTGGGGACTACGCGGGTGATGATGGACTGTTCACTCGGGTAGTCGAAGGTGGAAATGATGGCGGCGAGAGAGATCGTGATCACCAAAACGTAAATGTTGGTGACGTTGAAAACGAGGTAGAGAAGAATCGCTATCCAGGACAGCGACTGGCCGATACAGGACAGTGCCAGGCACTTTGAGGGGCCGATTCTATCGACCCACGTTCCAGATACAGCTCCGGCGCAGGTGGCGAGAACACCCGCGACGAAGAGGGTGATACTCGCAGCTTCGGGGGAGCCGGTTAGCGCCAAAATAATGATGGGCGTGGTGATATAGCTCATCGAGTCTGAGAGCTGGTTGGCCCCAATGGCGAAGAGAGTATTTCGAAAATCTCTATTCTTGAGTAGCTCGGTGTTGACACTCATGGGGGATCTCCACTGTGTATGAATTACTGTAATCGAACATATTTTGATGTATTGCTTTACCTAAACTTTGCGGCTTAAGTTTGGCAAGATACCTAATTCCTTCATATGCGGCAAGTGATCCAGATATAAGGACTATAGGAGATATTGCAGCATTTATCTCTGGAACTTTATCTGTATGAGCTTCCTCGTAACCTAGACGAGTCATATTTCGTAGATTACTTTCACGGATGCATCTATAGCATCCTGTAACCTTTGGGTCGTAGATGCAACAATTAATTATTGGGCCATTGTAGCTTGCATCAATCCATGGTTTACCAGATTTTAATGAAGCATCAGAGAACCAAAATGGTATATCGTCTGGACTGTCAGCGCAGCGATACACTAGGTCATATTCGTTAAAATATTTAATGAGGTCATCAGAGGAAGTAATTTTCTTATCCTCGGATGTAATAAGAATTTTTGAATTTATTTTTTGGAGATTTTTCATGGCAGCCGTTGATTTTTTGAGCCCAAGGTCTTTTTCTGTGTATAGAATTTGCCTATTGAGATTCGACTCTTCAACATTGTCAAAATCAACTATGTGTATTTGAGATACTCCTGAAGATGCTAAGTTCATGGCCACGGATCCGCCAATTCCGCCAAGACCTACAATTACAATTTTCGAGGAGGACAGAATATTTTGCACCCGAAAAGGGTCGCTACTTCCTGAAGTGTCAATCCAAGAAAAGAATTCACGACTTCTTGAGTACCTATTAGATTTTGTAGATGATTTAAGGAAGAATCCATCTTCTATGTGACCCATCGTTATGAGTGATTCTATAATCTTCCTTGAATTTTTAGGAGTTAATCCTAAAATTTTTGATGTCTTTATAACTACCTCATCTATCGTGTATTCTCCTGTTAAGATCTCATTTAGGTTCTTAAAATTTCCCGAGGGGTCATGAATTGTGTTTGATATGCCTTTCTGGAGGTGGTTATTTACTGTCCGCCTACACGATGTGCCGGAGGACGGAGACCACCATGAGCCCTCTTGAGCTCATCTTCGGATGAGGTAATCAAATCCTGAATATCGAGTTCCATTGGTGTTCCTTTCGACAGATAGTCATCTATGGCTATCGAATCTTGGCTGAGCGATTCAGCTCAACCCCCAACATCTGTTGGTGTCTTAAATCATAGTGGAGATATGAGTCATATGCATGAACTCATGTTGAAAAACTTTCCTCATTTTGAGTATTGACATTAGGGTTAGGTTGACTATAATTCATTCTTGGTGCTTCCACCCAACCGAACCCTGAATGAACCCGGCTGAACCCGATTCCGGGCACGCCAAAGACGCCCGCCACCGGTCAGCCCCGCAACGCAGCGGGCAGGGGCGGGGGAGCACAGAAGAGCACTACTCCACCAGGCCCGCGAAGCCCGACAGAGCCAGCACCTCCTCAACATCCTGCGGCACCGAACGCGCCACCCACGGCGAATGCACCAACACCGCCCGCCACTGACCGCGCGACACCGCCACATTCAAACGATTCGGCGAGAGCACAAACCCGGCACCGCGCCCAGAATCAACCCGCGACGACGCCAACGACACCAACACCACCGCAGCCTCCTGACCCTGGAACTTATCCACCGTACCCACACGCACGCCAGCACCCGAAGAATCAGCCAGACCAGCGGCAATCAGCGCCTCACGCACACAATCAACCTGCGCGTTATACGCCGCCACCACAATGCAATCCTCCGCCGCCAACGGGCGCGGCGCAGCACCAGCTGCCGGAACCCACTCACGGCCCAACAACTCGCGCACGCAATCCACCACCGCCTGCGCCTCCTGCACAGAACGCACCGAACAGCCCACATGCTCCACCGGATACGACACCACACCCGGCGCAACACCCTGCAGGGCGCGACCAGCCGTCGCCGCCGCGCTCGCCAGCGCGCCATCATAGGACAGCCACGAAACCCGCTCGCACAGCGCCGAATCCATACGCCACGACTCACCCAAGAAATAGCCACAACGAGGATCCAGCGCCGCCGCCCCATCAGACAACCAACCCAGCGCCGAAACATCCACCGGGTACGGATGAACACCCGTCGACACCTGCGGCAACTGCTGCGGATCGCCCAGCAGCAGCACCGAACGCGCCGCACGAGCTGCCGCCACCGTATTTGTCAGAGAGAACTGGCCAGCCTCATCAACCACCAGCACATCCAACGACCCGGCAGGCACACGACGCTCACTCACGTAATCCCACGCCGTGCCGCCAAACAGCAAACCGCCCGCACCAGAAATCAGCTCCACCAGCTCAGAATCAGACACCTCAGACCACGGGGCGGGGGTCACCGACTTACCGCGCAGACGCACCGCACGCGAAACATCAAAACCATCACGGGCACAGCACGCCAACATAAGATTCTCAATCACCGCATGCGACTGAGCCACCACGCCCACCTTCGCGCCCTCCGCCACCAGGCGCGCAATCACGTGTGAGGCGAGGAAGGTCTTACCCGCACCGGGAGGGCCCTGAACCGCCACATAGGAATGGTCGAGAGCGCGAACCGCCGCGTGCACGGCATCCACCGTGGGCAGGTCAGAGGTGGGAAAATCAACCTCACGGGGTAGATTTTCTGCATTTTTGGCGTTCAAGGCGTTCTTCTTCAGGCGCGGCACACGGCGGAACAGCAAATCCGCGGATGCGCTCTCCACCCCCGTCAGCGAAGCCGCCGCATCGAGCACGCTCGGCAGGGTGCTGGGGGAGGCGGGAGCCTCGGAAGGATCAGAATCTTCACCGGATGCGGGGAGGTCAGGCATCAGCGCGCTAGGCATGAGAGTACCGTCGAAAAGCAGCCCGTGCACATCAGCCTGCAGGGCCGCCTTAATCGTCGCCATAGACACCGGATCGCCAGGACCAATACCCGAAGGCAGGGCACCGTGCGGCTCATCCTTCACGCGGATGCGCTCCTGCAGAAGCACCTCTAGGAACTCGCCGGTCGACTCTTCGACAGCCTCTGCGGCAGTCTCTTCGGGGTCCGCAGAATCCTCAGATCCGGCACGGAAACCGCCCTGCGCCACCGCCAGCACGCGCATGCCAAAGAAACCCGTCGCCGCCAACTCAGCGGGCACACGCTCACCCGGATTCGACGCACGGAAATAATTCAGCTGCGACTCCATACGGTCCAGATGAGGTATCTGATGAGAACGATGAGGCTACTTCCAACAGTGAGCCGAACACGGTAAACTGAGATAACTAATGGTGGGGGAAGGGAACGTGCTATGAGTACTCACACTGCTGAAGGACTATATAACTCCGTCATGCGCAATGGAAAACCTGCACGTTTACGTTCTGATTATAAGAAGGTCGTAGATACCGAAGTTGGTGAGCTACGGCGAAGCATTTCTCAGCAGGTCAAAGAACGTCAGCAAAGCAAGTTTCAAGATTCTCCACAGCCTTGGTGGACAACGGTGGTGAATCCGATTCGTAATATTTTTAATCGGTAGATTATCAATATTGAGGTTTATACCTGCATAACGTAGTGAGGTCATCCAGATTATCTGGATGACCTCATCGTTTTATTTTGTCGGGCTGGCAGAATCCAGCCGGTTGAGCAGGTCGAGTACCGCCGGGCGTGCCGCCTGTTCTTCGTGCCAGAGCGAGCGCATGAGCGTGCGGCTGACTGCTTGGGTGGTAATGCCGAGCGCCTGTGCAACTGCCCGCTGCTGCCCGCGGACCCCGGGAACCAGCAGATCGACCACGCGCCATTCGGCCTCGGTACGGTCGGCGCATACCCGATACAGCAGGCGTGTGAGTCCTGAAGCCATGTCTGCGATTGCGCGATTGTGTGCCGATACCGCAATACCGCGGGCGGGGGCGCCGGTGCGTGCCGCCTCCACGGCGAGCCGTGAGAATTCGAGGGCGTCGCCGGTGCAGTCGTTCGTGCTGACCGTTCCCAGTGCCCC
>NZ_KV820091.1:0-56641 GCF_001815285.1 Rothia sp. HMSC065D02 | reverse complement strand
GGGCCGCCTGCAGGGCGTCTGCGGAACTCTCGAAGGCACCCTGAATTTCGTCCGGATAGGTTTGTGTGAATTCAACTCGGGGGTTGAGCTTGGAGAGCTTGTCGAGGAGCGCAGGCAATGAAACCTGTGGGGAACGTTGAATGAAGGTTAACACGAACACCCCTCCATTATGCCTGAGCGCCTCGGGTTTTGATAGGGTTTCGCGGTACGGGTTGGCAGGGGCAAGCACACCCGGGCGATGCCGTTTCTCACAATCGTGCCGGGTTTGGTCCGATGACCGGGCGTACCGTATAAAACTGTCTAATATGCCTTGTCAGCCCTCGATTGCGGGTGATTCCCAGGAGGCGGCGGAGCGTATCAAACCCAGGTATCCGCCCAGCGCCAAGAGTTCGGTGATGCTCTGCGGCACGAACCGGTGCAGGCTGTCGGATGCGACCAGCACGGAACACCACTGCCCGCGTGAGAGTGCCACGTTCAGGCGGTTAGGGGAGAGCAGAAATTCTGCGCCTCGCCCCGACACTCCGGCATTTGAGGAGGCCATTGACACGATCGTCACCGGCGCCTGCTGACCCTGAAACTTATCAACGGTTCCCACGCGCACGCCGTGACCGTCCGCATCCAGAAGCCCGGCGCGGCGCAGATGCTCCGCAATGGTATCGACCTGCGCGTTATAGGCGGCGACCACCACAATATCTTCGCCGGTGAGCTCGCGTGCGGGCTGATTCGCCCCGGGAGTCCATAAAGCACCCACGAACTCGCCCGCTAAGCGCGTGACGGCTGCCGCCTCTACTTCGGAACGTACGGTGCAGTGCTCGTGGTGAACGCCGTACATATACAGCCCGGGATCGGCAGGGATAACAGGTTCTTCCAGTGCGGGAACCTTGAGGATGCGCTCGCTCGCCGCCGCTGCCGAGTGCAGCTTCCCACCGTAGGACAGTGCAGAAACCGGCGCGCACAGCTGCGGGTGCATACGCCAGGTGACCTGCAGAAAATAACCGAATGCAGCGGGAAGTACCGACTGCCCGCCAGACAACCAGCCCAGCGCCGAGGTATCCAGCGGGTACGGATGCTCACCCACCGCAACCTGCGGCAGCTGCTGCGGATCACCCAGCAGAAGCAGATTCCGTGTGGCCCTTCCAACCGCCAGGGTGTTAGCGAGCGAGAACTGCCCGGCTTCGTCGATAACGAGTAGGTCTAGCGAGCCCTCAGGAATACGGTTCGGATTCGCAAAATCCCAGGCGGTCCCGCCAAAAAGAACGCCGGGCGAAGCTCCGGCACCGGATTTTTCGCCGCCGAGCCCACCGGATTTATCTAATAAAGCGGTCAGATCTTTATCACTGACCTCAACCCAAGGGTAATCGGGGAGCTGAGACTTGCCCTTGGCGCGCATCACCCGCTCGGCGGGAAACAGGTTACGTTCCAGGCACGCGGTCAGCATATTCTCCACGACGGCGTGAGACTGCGCCACCACACCCACTTTCGCGCCCGCCGCAACCAACCTGGCGATCACCTGCGACCCCAAGAAGGTCTTGCCAGACCCGGGCGGGCCTTGAACCGCCACATAGGAACGGTCAAGGTCACGAACCGCCGCGAGCACCGCCTCAACAGTGGGCAGCTCGGCGTGAGAAAACTCCGTCTCTTGGGGCAGGCTCACGCGGGTTTTGAGCCGCGGCGGGCGGCGTTCGATAAGGTCAAGCGTCCCGGTCGCGGCAACGTTGGGGAACGAGCCTTCAGCCTCGACCGCTACGCGCACAAGCGACGCCTCTAACTGTTTCGTTGTCACGGGTGCGCCCGGGGTGAGCCCCAGCGGGAAGGCCGCATGTTCTTCATCGTTCACACGGATGCGCTCGGCAACTACCATCACAACACGCTGCCCGCCGCCTGTCGCCAAAGTAGCGTCCTCTGCAGGTTCGCCCGGTTCCTCATACGGTTCGAGAGACATAATTTTTGCCCCGAAAAACCCGAGTCTATGCAGTGTATCTGGCACGCGGACCTGCGGGTTAGTCGCGCGAAACGCCTCCACCTGGGAATCGATGCTTTCGTATGCCTTCGCAGGCGCATCGTCGGCACTATAAAGCAGATAATGCCCGGTATCGTCGGCCTTGAGAGTGTGCGAATCCGCCAGGGTAGCGACCGCGCGCAGAGTACGCATTTTCGCCCCGCGCACGCGCTCCCAATCGGTTGCGGTCTCAACACTCTCGAAAATCACGCAATTGCGCGTATTCGCCCAATTCTCGTAGGGCTCGTGCAGGCGGCGCAGATGATCCCGCCAAAACGGCGCCTTTTCGCGGCGATAGAAATCGACACCGGAGAGGAGCATCGCCAACCGGGAATTTTCGGTAGATAGCCCCCGATTCTTCTGATTCTGCTTTTCGAGCTCGGCAAGGCGTTCCCGCAGGCGCTCAAGCTGAGCGTACTCTTCATCATCGTCGGCAGGGACGGCAGGACGCACCCGGTACGGATGCTGTGCCTTCGCGGGAATGCCCTCAAACGTCGATTCCGCCGCGGAGTCACCGGAATCCGCCCAGGATTCTTCGTCTGAATCATCGCTGCTATGAGGGACGAGCTCTGGCTCGTCAAGCGTTTCGGATGCGCCAGCTTCGGCCTCCACACGTGCCGCGCACGCCGGGCAGTCACCGCAGCTCAGCAGATCGGGAATATCGGTGAGCGCTATACCCTCCCGCCATGATGCGCGCAAAAATTCGTAGCGTTCCGTGAGGGTTTCCAGCACCGGGATCAGCCGCGCGAGCGGGTAGCGTTCCGTGCCCTGCGCGGTGCGTATTTCCACCTCGTCAGCCGCCGAATTCCCCGTACCCGCGCCGCATGAAGCCTGTGCCGCCTGCAAAAGTGTCACAACTTCGGGGTCGAGCTGGGGCGCGCCGCTATCACTACGCACGACATAAGAGGGACCGCTCGCGGTAGTGTCGTGTTCGTTCTCCCGGGTGCCTGCCGTATACCGCGAAAAATCGGCGTAGAGCGCCGTCTCGCAGTGGTGAACACGCAAAAGCTCCGCGACGGCGACTCTCGGCAGATCGTCGGGCGCGGATGCGGCAGAGGGTAAAGACACGAAACTATCCTTCGGAACGGGGTGAGTGAATATGCATGGATAGCCGCAGGGGCGCTTGCGATGCGCGGTTGCCGTATGCCCTCGGATACACTCGGCAGTCAGATAAATATACAGTATTCTGCATATTTGTGCTCTACTGCGAGCTGGGAACTTCGGCAGGGTTTTGTTCCGCCTCCTGGGAAGGTGCATCCTCCTGCGGCACGCTGCCGCCGGCGGGCGAAGTGGAAGGCGAACCATCCGGGGACTGCGAGGAATTCGGGGCAGAACCCGAACCTGTCGCATCGGGTACCGAGGACGAACCCGGTACCTGCGAGCCCGAAGGTGCGGGATTTCCCGTGGGAGCCGCGGGAGGTTCAGTACGCGCCGCTACGATCGCTGCGGCGCTATCAACCGTATCCTTCGCCCCGGGCAGAGCCTCCGCACCGCCGACGTCGTTGAGCATACTCACGAAAATCAGGCGTGTGCCGTCTGGGCGGGTCGCATACCCCGATAACGAAATGGCGGTGAACAGCGTGCCGGTCTTTGCCGCCACATGCCCCCGCGCATACTTATTCGCTTCCCCGCTAAAACGATCCTTGAGCGTACCCGAAACACCCGCAACCGGGAATCTGCGCTCAAGCTCGTCATGCTTCGGATGCGCCGCCAACGCCCCCAAGGTCTGCGCCAGGGTGCGTGCCGTCACCCGGTTCTGCAGGGACATACCGCTCACATCCGCCTGCACCAACCCGGTAACCGAAATCTTCGCCTCCTGCAGTTTCTCGCGCACAAGTTTCTGCGCCTCGGATGCGCTGCCCTCACGACCGGCGGCAATCGCCATATTGCGCCCCAGCACCTCGGCGAGCACATTATCGGACTCTAACATCATCACAAAGGCCTGATCGAGCGCGGACGCCGACTGAATCTGAGCGATCTGCTCGGCATCGGCCTCACGGGGGCGGCGGTCGGCAACCGTAAATACGTACCCTGCTTTGACCTCTGCATGCTCTTCACTCGCCTTATTGAGCACCTTCACGAACGCCTCTAGGGCGGCGATTCCGGCGTCTTGCGGGCGCGCCGGTTTATCGGGGGTGGACTGCTCGGGTACGGTGTGCGAGGCCAGCGCGATCGGGTTAATCGGGGTGATTTGCCCGGATTCGAGGTCGCCGGGCTCCCAACCGGGGTTAGTCGCGGAACCCGTGTAAATAGTGGTGTCTAGGTAGACGGGGAAGGTGCCGTGCGCGACCTTGCGTTCGTTCATCTGCTGCACGGTATCCGCAGCGAGCGTGCTCAGCCCGGCGCGCATCGTCGGCGAACCCGCAGTGGCCGGTTCCGTGGCTCCTTCCACGAGCAGAGTATCGCCGCCTGCCACCAGAAACAGCCCATTTTTACCCTGCGCCACCGAGGTTGTGAAAGTGCGTTCCGGCGCGGTCTGTGCGAGCGCAAAATAGGTCAGAATCTTCATATTTGAGGCAGGCAGGCGCGGGGTATCCGGGGCATCCGCATAGAGCTCACGTGTGCCGTCAAGGGCGGTCACGAGCATGGAATGGGCGGGGTAGGGGCGCTCCTGAAAGAGCTTATCAATCCGGGCTTTCAGGTCTTGAAGCTGCTGGGCATCCAGTACCGGAGTGGGGGTCGGCGTGGGTGTGACCGACGGGGTTATGGATGCGGTACCGCCCTGCGACTGTCCGCCGCTGGGGTTTGAGCATGCGGCAAGGAATAGCGCGGGTGCTGCACCGAGCAGGGCGCGGCGAGTGAACGGGGTGTTTATCGGTTGGGGTGAACGCATCTTAAGAGCATAACGAATTCCGCTGCGAAATACCGAGCCGGTTACACGCATCGCGAGGACTACAGGCTACCGGCTCGCCAGGATAGCGTGGATGATATTCGCGGCAACGTATCGAAAGCACGATTTTTGTGGCATTGAATGGGTGTTGTGCATGCGTTCAGGGGGTACAATGGGGGAGTTGTTCGCCGCCTTGATGCGCGGTGCAGAGGCTTACATTCATAGAAAGAGGTTCCCATGGAACTCGACGTCACGATTGAAATCCCCCGCGGCTCCCGGGTGAAGTACGAGATAGACCACGAAACCGGTCGTTTGCATCTAGATCGCGTGCTGTTTACCTCAATGCAGTATCCCACCGCATACGGCTACTTTGAGAACACACTCGGCGAGGACGGCGATCCGCTGGATGCCATGCTGGTTCTAGACGTTGATATTGTTCCCGGTGTGATCGTGGAGGCTCGCCCGGTTGCCGTCTTTAACATGACCGACGAGGCTGGTGGCGATGCGAAGGTACTGTGCGTGCCCACCGATAAGCGCTACGATCACATCAAGTCGCTGGCGGACGTGCCCGAGCAGCTCAAGGCCGAGATTCAGCACTTCTTCGAGCGCTACAAGGATCTGGAACCCGGCAAATGGGTGAAGGGTGAAGGCTGGGACGACATCGCCGCGGCAGAGAAGATGGTTCAGGAGGCAATCGACCGCTTCGCCGCTGAAGGCCACTAGGTCTTACTCGCGTTCCTGTTAATAACGGGAGCGGTTTCTTCATGCGGGAGCACCTTATTTGCTCCCGCATGAAGAAACCGCTCCCTTTTGTATTAGGGGGGGGCAAGAGCGGTTCTTGCGGTTGCTATTATGGAGCCGCAGTTTTCCCGAGGAGCTTTATTAAAAATTAATTTTATTGTCGTTGCACTGCGCTACGTGAACGTATAGTGTGGGAAATAATACGCTGTTCATTAAATCTTCTATACATACAGAGACGGATAATTAGCCCATAATCTGGGTATCTGTACGCGATATAGCATTACGTATTTCTTAATTAAGAGTTTGTTGTGCACCAGGAAATTTGCAGCATATGACGTCCTTGAATAGATATGCCGTGGTGAGGAGTATAAATGAAAGGCTTGATATGTGAATGTCGAAATGCCATTCGTTTAACTGCCACAGCAGGGGTTTCTGCGATTTTTGCGGGCGCTGATACTGCTGCGCGGACTACTGCCCCGAACGTAATGCGCAAGGTTCTTGGTACTGAAAATGTAAATGATGCGTCGCATGGCACTACCGGCAAAACTAAGCCCGTTGTCGCCCTGCGAACGCGCGCTTCAGCCCTAGCCGGGGCAATAACGGAATACATTAAGGCCATTGGGCGGAGCCGAAAAATGAAGCGGCTTTGGAATAGTGCGTCTGATATAGAGAACGCTATCCATCAAAGGACCTTGTCAATGAGGTCGGTGAATGCGCCGCAAATCCCTGGGAAGCAGTACTCAATCTTGAGGGGGTTACCTCAGCCTGCCTTCCAGAGGCTATCTTCGCAACTTTATGTGGTATCACTCGTTTGGGGCAGCGTGTCTATGTTGCGTGGAGGGCGCACGAAGGAGCGTCAGTATACGCCGGATCATCCAGAGTATGTAGCGCTGACGAGTGCACTGAAGGGTGGTTACTTCAGTGGTTTTTTCGAAGCGGTCTGTGTCTTTCTTATGATTCTCGGTGCTCGGGCTGTTGTACCAGCTTCAAAGCTTTCTGCGCTGTCTCTTCCGCGGCTGCAGATAGCTGGTATCGTATGGATTTCCTACCTCATCTTTCCGCTAGTACTCGTATTGGCGCAGCGTCTGTTGGTGGTGCGTGCGCAGCATGGCTCTCCGGGAGGACTGCTATTCGCTGTATGCGATATCTTAGTGCCGCCGCTGGTGTATCTGGTGGTAACACTAGGGATGTTTCAGGAGGTAGGCAAGGCGGCAACAGTAGGTTCCTGTGCCTTAGTTTTCTATCTGATTTACGCGGCATGGCTTAAGCCCTGGAAGCCTGGTTTAACCCGTACCCAAGTGCGTCACAAAATTCAAGAGACTAAACGGATGACCCGTGAACTGGTGATCGATATCGCTCAGGAGTACGCCGGGATGATGCAGGAGCGTGCTGAGGTTATGCAGAAGTACGCTGATGTTGATGACCCAGCTATTAAGAACCTATTTCTGCCGACTAATCGCTACCGTATACCCCTCGATTATGAAAAACGAGGAGCACTTCCGCGTAAGCGGTGAAAACACTCCAACACGTAGAGAATGCGGGAAGGGATACATATGGAGAGCAGCCAGTATACGCCGGATCACCCTGAGTATGTACCGCTGAGCGCTGCGTTGATGGGTAGTTTTATAGGGGGTTTGCTCGAAGGATTTTGCGTATTTCTGTTGATTCTTGGTGCTGGGGCTGTTGTCTCAGCCTTGGGGCTTTCTGCCCTGTCCCTCTCTTTGTATCAGGCGACTAAGACCGTACTGATTTCTTACCTCATCTTTCCGCTAGTACGCGCATTGGTGCAGCGTCCGTTGGTGGTGCGTGCACAGCACCCCTCTCCAGGAGGGAGGCTGTTTGCTGCATACGAAATCTTAGTGCCTCCACCGGTGTACTTGGTTGTGGCACTGGTAGTAACTCAAGATATAGGTAAGGCAGTAATGGTGGGGGCCTGTGCCTTAGTTTTCTATCTGGCCTACGTGGCACGGTTTAAGCCCTGGAAGCCTGGTTTCACTCGGACAGAGGTACGCAGCAAGATTGAGCAGACCAAGCAGATGACTCGTGAGATGTTTGGTGAAATTGCGCAGGAGCGTGCTGAGACGATGCAGAAGAATGCTGAGGTTGATGCCCCTGCGGTCAAGGATCTGTTCCTGCCGGGTAATCGTTATCGGACACCTCTCGATCATGACGAGAGGCGTCCCTAGCTCGCTTCTTTCTTGTGCTGCACCTGTAAGTGTCTGCGTGTTCCGGGAGCGGTTTCTTCATTTGGGAGCACTTAAAGTGCTCCCAAATGAAGAAACCGCTCCCGCTTGTGTATGTGTGTCTTCTCATCTAGAGAATTTCAAAATTTTTCCGAATAATAATTCGTATTTACTGTATTTTTAGTCTCCCTGCGGTGTAAAATTCTTGAAAACCGAACTATTATTCGTATTTTTAAGGGGGATGCGGCCATCATGCCGCACACACGATGGCTTTTCATGCAGAAGAGTTTGCTCAGAACTTCGGGCAGCGAGTGCGGCGCATCCGTAAGGAAGAACGGCTTACCCAGCTGGAACTTTCCTATATGGTGGGTGTAAGCGATAAAACGATTCGTGATATTGAACGTGGTAAGCCGGGACCATCTTTTGGGTCTGTGCTCAAAACCGCTGAAGTGCTGGGTATATACCTCGTTGTAGAAGGTGCAGATCATGCCTAATCCAGGATTCCTCAGGGCAGACATCTATAAAGCGGGACATCTAGCCGCGCGGCTCACACAGCACAGTTCGATACACTGTGCATATGAGCGAGAACAACACACAGAACCTGCTAAATGTTGAGCGCATCGCCAAAATCGTGGGCAGCCTGGCGCCCGCCGGGCCGCGCATGAAGCCCCAGGAGATGGCTGGCGTGGTCGCATCCTTGCGCAAAGCGGCGGAAGAATCCGTTGACCATGTGCACCGTATTACCGGACTTGATGCGGCACAAGACCTGCGCGACTCCGAGGTTTTGGTGGTCGATCGAAGTACCTGGGCGAAGGCGAACGCGCAGGCGTTTTCGATCATGCTCGTACCCTTCGTCAAGCCTGCATTCGAGAAGATCCAGCATAAAAAACCGCATGCTGACCTGAATAAACTCCAAGAAGGGTTGGCCTTCGAGGTCGGTGCCGTGCTCTCGTTCCTCTCCACCAAAGTGCTTGGGCAATATGAACCCTATGCGGCGCTGGCCGGGTACGGGCAGCCGGGCGGTCGTCTGATGCTGCTCGCGCCTAACGTGGTCTCCGTCGAGCGTGAACTCAACGTTGAACCCGAGGATTTTCGCCTGTGGGTGTGCCTGCACGAGCAGACGCATCGGGTGCAGTTTGCCGCCGCGCCGTGGCTGCGCGACTATTTTCTTGCCAAGATTACGGAGCTGGGTGATAGCGCCGCCAGCACTTTCGACCTCAAAGATGCTTTCCGTGCCGCAGCCCAGGCCCGCGCTGAAGAACCCGGGGAGGGGCGGGCGCATCCTGTGAAAGAAGCTACCGCAAATGCACGCAAAATTGCGAGCGAGCTGACAGCTATTATGAGTCTGCTTGAGGGGCACGCAAACGTGGTGATGGATGCCGTGGACGCCCAGATTGTGCCGACCGTCAAGACGATTCGCCGTAGGTTCAACCGCCGCAGCTCAACCCAGAAGTTCCTCACGAAGCTCATTTACCGTCTGCTGGGCATGAACAAAAAGATGGCGCAGTACCGCGATGGGCAGAAGTTCGTGCAGCATATTGTGGATGCGGTTGGCATGGAACGCTTCAATGTCGTGTGGGAGCGGCCCGAGAACTTGCCGACCGAGCGGGAGATTCACAACCCGGACGCCTGGATCAAGCGTGTGCTGGACGAGGATGCTAAGGCGGCTGTGGCTGGTGGTAGGGATGAAGAGAATACCGCGTAATCCCAGAACGGGTTATATGACAAAACCGCGTGTTTCGTGACAATTTTTGTCACATAAAATGTCACGAAACACGGGGGTGTTTATATGGTATATATACCCGTAAATCCCCGGTATAAAGCGGGACTAATCGCTGTGAGTCTTATGTTTATGTGACAAAATTACGTGACAAAACTCTAGATTTACATGACATTTTGTCATGTAAAACCCTTTTACGTGACACTTTATGTGACAAAATGCCCTGTTATATGACAAAATTTGTCGTATAACATGTCACGTAACAAAATCCTGTCAACACTAGGGGAACACCAGAACTATGGAGTGGACTGCAGAACATATTACGACGGCCCTTAATGCTCTTCGCTCTCACGGTGGTGACAGCCCCTACCTCGAACTCAAAAAAGCCAGCGGCGGCATGCCTCAAAACTTAGGTCCAACTCTGTGCGCTTTCGCAAATATGCCTGACGGCGGAACCCTCATTCTCGGAGTCGATGAAAAAGACAATTTCGCCATTACGGAAATTGAAAAACCGGCACAACTTCAGGCAAGTATCGTATCGCTGGCTCGCAATAATATCTCCCCATCACCGTACATAGAGTTTTCTACCCCGGTTCTTAACGGCAAAACTGTTCTCGTCGCCGAGGTACAAGGATTACCCATCGGCGATAAACCAGCCCGCTACAAAGGCAAAGCATATTTGCGGCAGGCTGATGGAGATTACCCTATGAACGATGCCGAACTGCGGATGCTAGAAGTCGCCAAATTTCACGCTGACGAGCAGGTTTCTTATGATGAAGCCCCCGTACCCGGCACCAGCGCGCAGAATCTCGACCAATCGCTCACCCAGGAATATGTGGGAGCCATCCGCCAAACAAGCCGCCGTCTGCGTGAGAAAAGCGATACTGACATACTGCGCCAGACAAGCGTGACAACTGCATCCGGTGAACTTACCCTTGCTGGACTTTATGCGCTCGCGAGTTACCCGCAGGGTCCACGCCCGGCACTCGAGGCAACCGCAGCCGTCATCCTTCCGGCAGATGCTCCCGGGCGGCACCAAAACCTGCAAACATTTGATGGCCCCCTCCCCGAAATGCTCAGCGATATGCTCCGCTGGACGGAAGGGAACCTACCTACCACCGCCTACTACGGGGACGACGGCAACCTCAGGAACGTTCCCATCATTCCACTTGCTATCGCCCGAGAGATTATCGCTAATGCGCTTGTACACCGGAACTTGGGACCCTACACCTTGGGACTGGGCAAAAGCGTTCATGTGCGAATCCTGCCGGATCGCCTCGTGGTCGAAAGCCCTGGAGGCGTTATTGGATTGTCTGTCCGTCAACTGGAAAGCTCGGAGCATGCGCAGGTTGCAGTGAATCAGCGTCTCTACAACATTGTGCGTCATCTGCGCACACCCGACGGAGCTCAAGTTATCGAGGGCGAAGGCGGTGGAATCCGTGAGGTTCTTGAACTCGCGCACACCTACCAGCTTCCCAAGCCGCAATTCATCAATACGGGTGTCAAATTCAAGGTTATTATTTTCTTTCCTAAAACATCGGTCAGCCATGTGATACCTGAAGTATCTCGGCGCTCGTATAGTGCCCCTCAAACGGTAACAGACCTTCCCCGACCCCACGAACCAGAACCTAGCGCTGTTTATCCAACACTAAAATCGCTGAAGAACGCCCAGGTGGTCATGGATGCTTTTGAAGGGCAAGACCGATCCGTCACCGAAATTTCGCGGTTCACCGGGTTAACGGCGCGACAGGTACGCTACGTCCTTCACGCACTTATGCGTGAAGGATACGTGGAAATGGACGCATCGGCGGGACCGCGGAATACGGTGTATCGTCTCATCACACCATAACTACCGTGAATCGCCCCAGGAGGGGGGATTCTTGCGGAATTGTCTGTAGACGGCATATACAACAGAGAAGGACAACACATGCAACATGGACGGCAGGGGCGGCTGCATCCGGCGGTGGGGAAGGCTCGCCGGGAACTGGCTCGCGCGCTGACGAACCTGCTGGGTGAAGGCGCCATCAAGGGGACCGGGCGTGCGCGGCGAGGCTCGACCGTATCGCAGCAGGGCGCAGAAACCGAGAAGCCCCTCGTGCTGGTTGCGTGCAGCGGCGGGCCAGATTCGCTCGCGCTTGCCTGTATTGCCGCGCACTTTGCGCGTCGTTCCGATGTGCGTGTGGGCGCCGTCGTGGTCGATCACGGACTGCAAGCCGACTCCGCCGAGGTTGCCGCAGCCACCGTAGAAACCCTCACGAACCTGGGGCTATATCCCGTGCTCACGGAGCGCGTGCAGGTTCCGCAGGGCAGCATGGGTCCCGAAATGGCGGCGCGCACCGCCCGCTACGGCGCCTTTGAACGCGCAGTGCAAGATACCGGCGCACGGGCTGTTCTGCTGGGTCACACCCTTGACGACCAGGCGGAAACCGTGCTCCTGGGGCTTGGGCGCGGCTCGGGCACACGTTCCCTCGCCGGAATGCCGCCCGCGCGCATCGAAAATGGAGTCACCTACCTGCGCCCCTTCCTTACTCTGCGCCGCGCCGATATGCTGAATATTTGCGAAGCCGAAGGTGCCACCCCCTGGAACGACCCCACTAACACCGATCAGACGCTCATGCGCGCTCGCATTCGGCACACAATCCTGCCGTTCCTGCAAGAGCATCTTGGTGGGGATGTGGCACTCTCTCTGGCGCGAACCGCCGCAGTCGCCGGGCCTGACGCCGAATATTTGGATGCGCTCGCTGCCACCGAGTACACCCGCCTGAAGCTGCCCGCTGGAGTTCATCTGCCGGACATTCCCGGGGCTGATACGGTGTCCGGCGACCACTCCACGGAGGCCGCCTCTGAGAAACCTACTCCCACAGTTATTACCCTGAACCGCGCGGAAACGGCGGCACTGCATCCTGCCCTCCGGATGCGCGTGCTCGCCCTGGCGACCCGCGCCGTGCAGGGGGAGAACCCCGGGTTTGAGCGGCTGCAGGCGCTTGACGAGTTCGTCGCCGAGCACGCCACTGCCGGGCCGGTGCAGCTGCCCGGGCATGTGAGCGTCTACCGCCGCCGCAGGGTGCACGATCCCCGCACCGATACACGCGTGGATGCACTGGTACTTATTTCCCAGCGGTAAGAGAAAACCTTCGACTTCATAATTCAGTTATTGTGTTGCAGCTCTCAAAGCGACTACAGTGCAGTGTTAAAATAGCAGGGTACTGAAAACCCTTAAATCTCGATATATCACAAGGATTCAGCGGCACGCGGAAGGAAAAAGTATGGGACTTTTTGGCAGCGATAAGAACCCGAGGGCGGAACTTGCCGTTCTCTTCGCGAAGGCAGACGAACCGATGGAAGCCGCCATCGATTGGGCTCGTTCCGTAGCGGACAAGGCGGGTCTTGACCCCGCGAAGGATGAGGTTCAGCTGATTCGCGAGTTGCGCCGCACAGAGCTGAATCTTGATCTGAAAACCGCAACCTACCTGGTTGAGCAGACGGCGAAGGCGGCGCGGTAGCGGTTTATCCGTGTTTTCGGGAGCATTCTTCCAAAGCACCCCAGCAGACACCCGTGAAACGTAAGCCGCGCATCAGAATTTAAGTCATACTTAAAGCGGACCAAGAAAATATACTCGACCCGGCGGAACGTTTGGGCGGGTTCGGCGTGAAGACGCCCCGGCAAGAAAGAAGAATCCGTGCAGGCTCAAGACGTGCAGGACGATCTGAAGAACGTACTCTTTACCAAGGAAGAGATTAATGCGAAAGTTGCCGAGCTGGCGGCGCGCATCGACGAAGATTACGAAGGCAAAGACGTGCTCCTCGTGGGGGTTCTCAAGGGCGCCATTATGGTGATGGCAGACCTGTCCCGCGCGCTCAAGGGGCATTACACGATGGACTGGATGGCGGTTTCTTCGTACGGATCCGGCACGAAATCCTCGGGTGTGGTTCGTATTCTCAAAGACCTTGATACCGACCTGACCGATCGTAATGTGTTGATTGTTGAAGACATTATTGATTCCGGGCTGACTCTTGCGTGGCTGCAGCAGAACCTCAAATCGCGCGGCGCGGAATCTGTGGAAATCTGCACCCTGCTGCGTAAGCCGAAGGTCGTCAAGACTGACGTTCAGGTCAAATACGTGGGCTGGGATATCGAACCTGAGTTCGTGGTTGGTTACGGGCTCGATTTCGCTGAGAAGTACCGCAACCTCGACTGCGTGGCGACGCTACATCCGCACGTATACTCCTAAAACTCGGTCGTGCGCAGCGTGCGTACAAGATTTTGGTGCCCGCGCATCCTGATGAAAATTCTGGATGCGCGGGCACGCTTATGCCTGCGCGCAGAGCTTCTCGAAACCGTGCGCTACCGCCTAGCTAATCCGTGGTCAGGGGTAAAGGTTTCCCTTGACGAGCTGTAGAGCGAAATCTATGAATAATGTGATGATTTGATGGTCATAAGGCTGTCATTCAATACGATCTGGAAACAGACGTGCTGCGTGGTGAATTTATTGGTTTGAATGGTGGCGCAGATTTTTATGCAGATAACGTTGCCGATTTGCACCGGGAAGGCACAGCAAGCCTGCAAACCTTTTTGGAGGTATGCAGAGAACAGAGTTGGGGATCGATCGCTTAGACATGCTTCTGTACGCCCGCACTGACTCCTTTTAGCCTTGAGGTGAAATGCCGCCGATGTGGGCGTAATCTGGCGGGGTTAGGGTACATTTAAAGTTGCATCTTTCTATCGTCACGGAGTGCTACGGCACGCTGCGGCGCGTACCCGGCGTGTAGCCGTCGTAAACGTAAGGAATTAAGCATTGGCGCAAAAATCCAATAACTCGCCGAACGGCCCCGATAACTTTTTAGGCAGGCTGATCAATGGTCGCTGGCTGTGGGCTATCGTTATTGCAATTGTTGTCGTGGCGTTCTCGCTGAGCTCGCTTTTTGCGCAGGGCGCACGCCAGGTAGATACCAACGTTGGTTTGCAGCTGCTCAACGACCACCAGGTGAAGAGCGCGAAAATCTATGATGGCGACCAGCGTGTTGAGCTGCAGCTGAAGGAAGACTATAAGCAGGGCAGCAACAACTACGGTTCCTCTGTGAAGTTCTACTATGTGCAGCCGCGTGCCGAAGAAGTCGTGCGGGCCATGAACGGTGCCCAGCTGGAGAGCTACACCGATCAGCCGGTGGAAAACAGCTTCTTGGGATCCCTGATCTCTCTGTTGCTGCCGGTGCTTCTTTTTGGTGCAATTTTCTGGCTGCTCATGGGTCGCATGGGCGGTAACTCCTCGGTCATGAGCTTCGCGAAGTCGCGCGCGAAGAAGTTCAACAAAGATAACCCGACCGTGCGTTTCTCCGATGTCGCCGGTGTTGATGAGGCGCTGGCTGAGCTTGAAGAGGTGCGCGAGTTCCTTGCGGAGCCCGAAAAGTTCACCCGACTAGGCGCTAAGATTCCTAAGGGCGTGCTGCTGTACGGCCCTCCCGGTACCGGTAAGACCCTGCTCGCGAAAGCTGTTGCGGGCGAGGCTGGCGCGCCTTTCTACTCGATTTCCGGTTCCGACTTTGTTGAGATGTTCGTGGGTGTGGGTGCATCCCGCGTGCGCGATCTGTTCAAGGAAGCGAAGTCTAACCCCGCCGCGATCGTCTTCGTGGACGAGATCGATGCGGTCGGTCGCCGCCGCGGCGTCGGCATGGGCGGCGGTAACGACGAGCGTGAGCAGACCCTTAACCAGCTGCTTGTCGAAATGGACGGTTTCGACGGCAACTCCAACGTGATCGTGATTGCCGCGACCAACCGCCCGGATGTGCTCGATCCCGCCCTGCTGCGCCCGGGTCGTTTCGACCGCCAGATCGGTGTGGATGCGCCCGATATGAAGGGCCGCCAGCGCATCCTGGAGGTGCACGCCGCCGGTAAGCCGATCGACCGTCGCGTCGATTTGGGGCAGGTCGCTAAGCGTACCCCCGGTTTCACGGGTGCAGACCTGGCGAACGTGATGAACGAGGCAGCCCTGCTGACCGCCCGCGATAACGGCAACGTGATTGATGACCGTGCTATCGATGAGGCTATCGACCGCGTGATGGCGGGTCCGCAGCGTACTTCGCGCATCATGAGTGAGCACGAGCGTAAGGTGACCGCGTACCATGAGGGCGGTCACGCGCTCGTGGCTGCCGCCCTGCGCAACTCCGCGCCGGTTACCAAGATTACGATTCTGCCGCGTGGTCGTGCACTGGGTTACACGATGGTAATGCCGCAGGACGATAAGTACTCGACCACGCGCCACGAGCTGCTGGACCAGATGGCCTATGCGATGGGTGGCCGCGCGGCTGAGGAAATCGTATTCCACGATCCCTCTACGGGTGCTGCGAACGATATTCAGAAGGCGAGCGATACCGCGCGCAAAATGGTAGCCGACTACGGTATGAGCGCCCTGCTGGGTTCGGTAAAGCTTGGCAGCGACGACACCGAACCGTTCATGGGCGGCGATCCTTCGGCGGCGCGTAACTACTCTGACAAGACCGCCTACAAGATCGATATCGAGGTGCGTAAACTTCTGGAAGAAGCTCATGATGAGGCTTTCCAGATTCTCGTGGAGAACCGCGATGTGCTTGACCGCTTGGCGTTCGCCCTGCTGGAGAAAGAGACTCTGCTGGAGAACGAGATCGCGGAGATTTTCAAGGATGTGCGTAAGCGCCCCGAACGCAAGCACTGGTACTCCAAGGAAGGCCGCGAACGCACCGACATTCCGCCGGTGAAGGCCCCGAGCGAACTTGCCGCAGAGAAGAACGGTCTGGAGGGCGATTCCGATCCGACCGTGGCGATGAAGGCTCCTACGACTGCATCTATGCCGACTGCGCCCGAGCACACGGTGCCGGGCCAGAACCTGCCCGGTCAGGGTGGTCAGCCTCAGCAGATGCCGCATCCGGGCACGCAGGATATTGAGGATACCGACCCGACCGTGGCGATGCCTCCACAGCAATACCCTGAGCAGCGGCAGTTCCCCGGTCAGTATCCTGAGCAGCAGTATCCGGGTCAGCAGAATGAGCAGCAGCAGAACCCGTACCCGTATAACAACCCGAACCAGAACCCCTATGGAGGGTCGGATGAGCGAGGATAACGGCTCGGGGGTAGATAAGCCGCGCATTGAGGCGGCGGTGCGGGAAATCCTGCTGGCAATCGGTGAAGACCCTGACCGTGATGGTTTACAGAACACCCCGGCGAGAGTAGCTCGCGCCTACGAGGAGTTTTTCTCGGGTCTGCACGCCGACCCCGCCGATGTGTTGGGCACGACCTTCGATATTGCCCATTCCGAGATGGTGCTGGTGAAGGATATCCCGTTCTATTCCACGTGCGAGCATCACCTGGTACCTTTCCACGGGGTGGCGCATGTTGGGTACATTCCCGGGGCTGACGGCAAGGTGACGGGGCTGAGCAAGCTGGCGCGGGTGCTTGAGGTGTATGCGCGCCGCCCCCAGGTGCAGGAGCGGCTGACTACGCAGGTGGTGGAGGCGCTGGAGGAGCACCTAAACCCGCGCGGTGCGATCGTTGTGATTGAGGCTGAGCATATGTGCATGTCGATGCGCGGCGTGCGCAAACCCGGCGCGAAAACCGTTACGAGTGCGGTGCGCGGGCAGCTCAAGAACGCGGCAACTCGTGCCGAGGCGATGAGCCTGATTTTCTCGAAGCACTAGCTTCTTATTTCGCGAGCAGGTGGTTTTTGGCTCGAGCAGGTAGGAAAATCCTACCTTTTCGACCAAAAACCACCTGCTCGCGTTAAAGACAGAAGAGTCCCTTGGCTTTGAACCATTCTCACGTACGATAAAGGCTGTAGGAGGGAGTTATGACTCATATACGGTCTGGTACCTGCATTACCGCACTCGAGGCTAAGGAGAATCAGGTTTTTGCAGATGCGGCTTTGGCATTAGCTGGTCATCATGTCACTGACCCTGTGCTGAAAGATATTGTGGCTCGGGCAGCTCATCATGACATCACTGCCGATGAGGCTATCGCAGAGATCCGCCGCCATGTGCAAAGGGCATCGTGAGAGACGACGCTACCTTTCACACCTGGGATGATTACTATATTCCCGGCACTAGGGTGCTGCGAAATAAATTCACCACGCCAAACAAGCCCTTTGGTGAGACTGATCCCGAAAAATTGCGGGTTATGGAAGAAACAATTAATGGCCTAAGAGTGCAGTAGACAACCTGTAAACCATGCTTGGGTGAGATTATGATAATCCGCTGATGCAAATGACGACATAGAGTGCGTGTACATTAGAAACCCTTTACTATTAGGAAGTGAATTCTATAATATGGTCTGAGAAGGGAGGAACTTATGGCTACTACTGATAAGAAGGATGAAGAAAACCTTCGAGCGTATAAGTTCCGTCTTGACCCAAATCAAGCTCAGACTACCGCTCTCTATCAGGCAGTCGGTGCGGCTCGGTATACATACAATATGCTCACCGCATATAACTTGGAAGTTAATAGACTTCGTGATGATTATTGGAAGAGACGCCATGATGAGGGTATCTCCGACGCAGATATTAAAAAAGAACTTAATGCGCTTGCCAAAGAAGATAAACGCTATAAGCAGTTAAATTACGGAGCATTTGGAACCCAATATTTGACTCCTGAGAAAAAACGTCATGAACAAGCCGAACACCATATTGAAAATGGCGAAGATCCGTCAGTTGTGTGGAACCAAGAGACGGAGCGGTCGGCTAATCCGTGGCTTCATACCGCAAATCAGCGAGTGCTGGTGAGTGGTCTGCAAAATGCGAGTGATGCTTGGGACAATTTCTGGGCTTCCCGTACGGGTAAACGTGCTGGGCGTCTGGTGGGTACACCGCGTTTCAAGAAGAAAGGTGTTTCGCGGGACTCTTTTACGGTTCCGGCACCGGAAAAGATGGGCGCTTACGGCACCGCGTATCTGCGAGGGGAACCTGCCTACAAGCAGGGGCGACGTAAGATTACAGACTATCGTCATGTGCGGTTATCTTATCTAGGTACTATACGCACCTTTAACTCGACCAAGCCACTAGTGAAAGCGGTTGCAGCTGGCGCTAAGATTCGTAGATATACGGTCTCTCGGAATGCTGACCGCTGGTATGTATCTTTCTTAGTGAAGTTTTCGGAGCCTATACGTCGTTCTGCAACAAAGCGTGCTCGTGCTGCTGGTTCTGTAGGTGTTGATTTAGGAGTTAAGTACCTGGCGTCACTTTCAGATTCCGAGGCTCCACAACGCTTCCCGAATCTAAAATTTGTCGAAGGGCTGCCTAGCCTTGAGAACCCGCGCTGGAGTGAGGCAAGCTCGCGACGGCTGCATAAGTTACAGCGTGCTCTAGCACGTTCTCAGAAAGGGTCGAATCGACGTTCTCGTTTAGTGAAGCAGATAGCTCGGTTGCACCATATGACGGCGTTGCGTCGTGAGTCGAATCTGCATCAGCTGACGAAAAAACTTGCTACCGAGTATACCCTGGTAGGATTTGAAGATTTGAATGTTTCCGGTATGACCGCCTCTGCGAAGGGGACGGTTGAGAATCCGGGGAAGAATGTTGCCCAAAAGTCTGGGTTGAACCGGGTAGTTTTGGATGCGGCATTCGGCGTGTTCCGTAACCAGCTGGAGTATAAGGCTGTCTGGTATGGTTCTGCGTTTGAGAAGGTTGACCGTTATTTTGCTTCGTCGCAGACGTGTTCGGAGTGTGGGAGGAAAGCGAAAACCAAGCTGACTCTGCGCGACCGTGTCTTCGACTGTGCGTACTGTGGGAATATGATGGATCGTGATCTTAACGCGGCCGTCAATATTTGCCGTGAGGCGCAGAGGCTTTTTGACGAAAAACTCGCCTCAGAAGATAGGGAGAGTCTAAACGGACGTGGAAGTCGAGGCGCTCTTCGGGGTGCTGAGACTGTGGAAGCGTCAAGACCACCTGCGAGTCATCGTAGAGGGTCACCGTAGATGAGTAATCATCTGCCCATCTATTGCATTATGCACGCAACTGAATAGAGTTTTGCAGACATGTGGGCGTTATACCTAGTCAGCAAGTGTGTCTGCCCCGCGTGTGCATGGGTGGTTCCACGCGCAGCCGTAGTATCCGCCCAAGTATTAAGTCTGCCCCGCGTGTGCATGGGTGGTTCTCAGACCCGCTAGTGTCCTTAAAAGTCAAGTCCGTCTGCCCCGCGTGTGCATGGGTGGTTCCCACTCTCTACCCGAGTTACGAGCGGTAATGTCGTCTGCCCCGCGTGTGCATGGGTGGTTCCCGCCGCTGAAGAACCGCAACAGAAATTCAGCCGTCTGCCCCGCGTGTGCATGGGTGGTTCCATCTGAGTTCAACTCAGCAAATGCCGAATGGGGTCTGCCCCGCGTGTGCATGGGTGGTTCCTTGGATGCCGTCTACGAAGCTATGAACAGCGTGTCTGCCCCGCGTGTGCATGGGTGGTTCACTTACCGCTAAGAATCCTGAGCGGTACGCAAAGGTCTGCCCCGCGTGTGCATGGGTGGTTCCCACATACATCGTGGCTCTAACTTTTGACCCTAGTCTGCCCCGCGTGTGCATGGGTGGTTCCGGATGATGTCATGCAGTTCTTTTACTAACTCTGTCTGCCCCGCGTGTGCATGGGTGGTTCCCAGCAAATCAACTCTGGCCGTCAACCTCGCGGGTCTGCCCCGCGTGTGCATGGGTGGTTCCGGTTCCCACAAATTCTTGGTCTTCTTCAGACCATTCGACGCGGTATGTGTATAGTTCTTCCCGAGGAATAGACATTTTATTCTGCCTCCAATTTCTTACAAAGCAGTTTTGTTTGCTTCTATATGCGTATCTGGAAGTGTAGATAATTGCAGAGGGTGGAGCATGCGCGCGATATAGGGTAAGGTAGCAGCAATCGGGTGAGCACCCAGGTCCGCTAAAACTCTGAGTGACCACCCTGTGAGGACGTTATACTAGCCAGCGGCTAATAGCGTCGACTAACTTAGCGACCGCCTCGATGAATCGTGAACCTGCCTCAACAAGTCGCACGATCGTCCGGGCGGTTTCGCGTTAAAGCTGCACCGCCATTTCGTGCTCAACCAGACACGGCCCAAAGGACTGGTCCACCTTTGTAGCGCCCGTACACCGCCAGCCCTGCCGTTCGTAGAAGCTGATGGCGCGGGAATTTCCCTCCAACACCCAGAGAGTCGCGTGCTCACATCCCCATGCGGCAAAGGTGCTGAGTGCATGGCTCATAAGGGCGTGGCCGACACCCTGGCCGAGGGCATCCGGGTCTATGTAGAGTGAGTGGAGTCTCCCGACCATTGTCCCGCCCGGAGTAGCCCTTTCGGCGCGGTCAGCATTGTTCGGTGCCGCGCTGAAACTGCAGAACCCCAGCACCGCATCGCCGCGTGCAGCGAGCATAAACGACTGTTTTTCACCGTCGCCCGAACCCTGCACGGACTCTGACCTGCTGGGCGGCGAATTCTGGGGAAACTGGCTGAGGTACCCGCGCATCCGCTCGGTGTCTTCGGCGACGCTGAGCGAATCAAGGTAATCCTGAGATATTAAGCCCTGATATGCAAACCGCCACCCCTGAACACGGATGCGCGCTATTGACTGCGCATCGTAGGGGGTGGCGGGTCGAATCATGAGGGCATCCGGCATGGCTTAATCCTAGCGGAACGCCTCTGCACGAGATAAAACTAGTGGGAGTCGGTTTTCGTTCCCGTGGGGTCATCCCAGCCGAGGACTAGGGTTACGACCATACCCAGGGAGAGGAACCCTGCGCAGGTTGCGACACCGAACGCGACCCAGCGCACGGCGGTAAGTCCATTCGCCAGAACAACCGTGATAAACGCCGCAAGAGCGATAAAGCCAAGAATCCAGGCGCCAACTTTCAGATTCATCTGAACCTCCAAAACCGTCAGTCTCTACGATGCGTCGTTACGTTCCGTCCGGCACCGTAGCCGTACAGAACTCTATAGTCATAAATCCAGCATACCCCCGCTACGCCCTGCATGAAAAAATGCGCATAGATTATGCAATATTAAATCCGGTCGCGAGAAGGTTGTTTTTCGACGACAAGGTAGGATTTTCCGACCTGCTTGTACCAGAAACCACCTGCTCGCGACGCGAAGGGGGACAGGTGCGCATCCGTTAGGATTAAATCATGCACGCAATGATGAGCCCGCAGCCCCCCGCACACCTGCCCTGTGACGCCGCAGCCGCAGAGCGAACCCTGGTGATGGGAATCCTGAACGTCACCCCCGATTCCTTCAGTGACGGCGGCGAACACTACACCGCGAACGACGCTCTCACCCACGCACGGCACATGATCGCGCAGGGCGCAGACATTATTGATGTAGGCGGCGAATCCACCCGGCCCGGTGCGGTGCGCATCAGTGTTGAGGAGGAACTTCGGCGTATTCTGCCCGTGATCGAGGGGCTTGCCGAAACCGGTATCACCATCAGCGTAGACACCATGAACGCAGCGACCGCCCGCGCCGCCGTAGCCGCCGGGGCGCACATCATCAACGACGTTTCAGGCATGAGCGTGAGCGATGAGATGATACAGACCGTCGCCGAGCTGGGCGTACCCTATATTCTGATGCACGCGCGCGGCACCTCAACCACAATGGATGCGCTCGCCGCCTACCCGCGCGGCACCGTCGCCGAGGTGCTGGACGAGCTCGCCACCCTGCGTGATCGCCTGGTTACCGCAGGTGTTCATGCCGAGAACATTATCCTTGACCCCGGGCTGGGATTTGCGAAGGGCGGCATGCAGGATTGGGAGCTGCTCGCCGCCCTTGGGCAGCTGCACACGCTGGGGCACCGGGTACTAATCGCCGGTTCGCGTAAGCGTTTTCTGGCGAATACACTGAACGCTGCGGATGCGGCGCGCACCAAAACCCAGAATCTGGCCGCGAGCGCGAACACCGTGCCCGACCAAATGCCGCCCGCACGCGCCCCCGAAGACCGTGATGCCGCATCCGCCGCTCTCTCTGCACTCGTGGCGGCCCAGGGAGTGTGGGGGGTTCGCGTGCACAATGTGCCCCCCACGGTGGATGCCGTGACCGTGGCGAATACTTTACGCACTATTTCCCGCACCAAACATACCTAAAATTATGTACCAGTATTCACATCAGCTAAGGAACACCATGCCGAACCCAGCGCACGCCTATGCCTCCTGCGACCGCATTACCCTGACCGGTGTTGCCGCCGTGGGTTTTCACGGAGCGCTTGATTTTGAGAAACGTGAAGGTCAGCCCTTCGTGGTAGATACGGTTTTGTACACCGACTTCACGCAGGCTGCTGCAACCGACGACCTCGCCCAAACCACGAACTATGCGGAAGTTGCCGAGATTATCCGCACGCATATTGTGGGGGAGTCCCTCGATCTGATTGAGACTCTTGCCGTGCGTATCGCCCAGAACATTCTGGACGAATGCGCGTATGTGCATGCCCTTGAGGTGACCGTCAATAAACCGAAGGCCCCGATTGAGGTGACCTTCGGGAACGTGGCAGTGACCGTATTCCGGGAGCGTGAAGGCACGCAGATTCAGGGCGGAAAGGGTGCCTGCGCGCGTGGGTAATGTACCGAACGCGAACCAATCGCACCCTGCGCCCGGCATGGACGCGTTAGCGCATACGGCGGTGCTGGCTCTGGGATCAAACCTGGGCGAGAGCGAAACCACGTTAGAGCAGGCCGCCGCCGATCTCGTGCATCTTAGCGGGGGTGCAGTGCGGCTAGTGCGTGCCTCTGGGCTGTATGTGACGGAACCGGTGGGCGGCCCCGCCGACCAACCGGACTATATCAACGCCGTCCTTGAAGTACACACAAGCCTTGACCCCTACGCGCTGTTAGTGCTGTGCCAGCAGGTGGAGGCGCATCACCACCGGGTGCGGCTTGTGCGATGGGGCCCGCGCACTCTCGATATTGACGTTATTAGCTATGACGACCTTGTCAGCGATGACCCGGTTCTGACGCTGCCGCATCCGCGTGCGCATGAGCGCGCTTTCGTGCTGGTTCCGTGGGAACAGGCAAACCCGCAGGCGGTAATACCCTCTCGTGATGCCGCTACGGGCGAACAGACCCGGCATCTCGTTGCTGATTTAGCTCGCAGGGTACGCGCAGCCGATGAACGGGCGGGGGTTAACGCGGTACGATTTATGCGAGACATGAATTTGCCCAAGAACCTATTTGATAGTGGTGCTGAAAGCGAGGGCGTATGAAGCCCATCCGAATATCCGTTATTGCGTGTGCCGTGGCGCTGGGGCTTGTTGCTGCAACGATCCTGAATAATCTGGTGGTGAACGCTGGCGGCGGTGAGCTCGCGATGTCGCCTGTGGTGGCACTGATTTGCGTGGTAATAGCGGGTATTACGCTCTGGTTTGCGTTTCAGGTGGCGCGTTTTCGCAATGTTGAGACCCGGCGCAAAGCGAAATCCATGAACTCTCTCATGGCTGCGCGTACTTTGGCGTGTGCGCAGGGCGCGATTTTGACCGGGGCGCTGCTGGCGGGCTGGATGCTCGGGCTTATTGTCTACGATGTAGCGCTGGCGAGCGCTCGCGGTATTCCCGGGTTTTTCTGGTCTACTGTGGTGAATCTGGTTGGTGCTGTGCTGCTGCTGGCGGGCGGGTTGTGGGCGCAGTATCTGTGCCGTATTCCGCCGGATGATCCGGACGGTAATTCGTCTTCGGGCGGTTCGAATTCGGGTAAGCTTGCCGCTGACGGATACTCCCGTACGAGCGATCGACGATAGAGGGTATGTATGTCACAACTTTCACATGCTGAGGATGCTTCTTTCTCGCACGAGGGTGAGAGCTCGGTGACCACGACTGAGGATGAGTGGGTGCGCGCGCATCCTTCATATACCAAGATTCAGCTAATACGCGTCGTAGGGTTTTTTATCACGCTGGTAGGCGTTTTTGCGGCGCTGACCGTGATGTTTGAGATGATGCGTTCCTCCGGCGTTCTGCCCAAAACCACGTGGCTGCCCGCTCTTACTGGGGCGATCGCCGCTGTCCTGGTGGTGTGGGGCATCTGGTGGGCGGCGCTGCTACCGCGCCGCACCCGAGCGCTGGGTTATAGTCTGCGCCCCAACCATCTGATGGCGCGCCAGGGGTTGCTGTTTCGGCATGTGACGTCCATTCCGTATGGGCGCATCCAGTATGTAGATGTAGATTCCGGTCCCTTGGAGCGTGCTCATCACCTGGTGCGTCTGACGATCCGCACCGCTGGGGTGACCGCTTCTAAGGTGACGCTGTACGGTATTCCCACTGAACGTGGGCAGCAGCTGCGCGAGCTTTTGATACGCCGCGCCGATGAACGCATGGCGGCGCTGTAATGACACAGGAACCCCGAAACTCGAATAACCAGGACGTGCGTTCTGTCGAGTCTTCTAACACTTCTGAACACCAGATAGCCCCGGATGAAGCTGCGGAGACTCTCACGTGGTGGCGTACCGATGCGCGCACGTTCATCATGAACATATGGGTTTTCGTCGCGTTTATTATTTATCTCGCGTGGGATTATATTAAGAATTCCTTCAAAAATAATGCCGAGAATGATTACTGGAATATTCTGCGGCAGCTGCCCGAATATCTGCTGAACCACGTTGGACATAACCCGGTAATGCTGTATGGCTACGGTGCTGCGGCGGTCCTTATTTTTGGCGGAAGTATTCTTTCGTGGGCGTTTACCCGCTACAGTGTGAGCGCGCATTCGGTATACCGCCACAACGGAATATTTTTCAAGAAACAGCGGCAGATTCGCCTGGAAAGCGTGCAAAGCGTCGATATTTCACGCTCACTTGTCGCCCGTATTTTGGGGCTGTCCGAGCTTCGGCTTGAGGCTGCGGACGGTGCCGAAGAAGCCCTGCATATCAAATACCTCTCGCATGCGAAAGCGCAGAATTTGCAGGAACGCCTGCTGCGCAGGGTGAGTACCCTGCGTGCCGCCAATAGGTCAGAGTTCGCCGATGCTGTGAATGCTCCGGCTGAGAAGGCTCAGGAGGCGGACCTTGCAGGGGAGCAGCAGGCAGAAGCAGGCTACAAGCCGGAACGGTTGCTCCTCAAAGTCCCCAATCTGCGGGTTCTTGCCGCGATTGTGCTCAGTTCGCTCCTGTGGGCACTTCCGGTAGCGATTATCTGGGTGAGCGTTACGATCATGGGGTGGCTGATGAACCCCCAAAAGGAGTTGGGACAGATATCGCAGTTTATTTTTCCGTCCCTGATTCCAATTCTCGGTTTTCTCTGGCAGCTGTGGAGCAGCTTCGATCAGGGCGCAAATTTCACGGTGGAGCGCATCCGCCAGAACACTTCGGATGCGCGCGGCGACAGCCTGCGTATCACCTACGGATTCACGGGAACGCATACGCAAACCCTGTTCCCGCAGCGTATTCAAGCCCTCAAGATCGAACAGCCCCTGCTGTGGAAGCCCTTCGGGTGGTACCGGGTGGTGGTCAATATTGCGGGCGTGGCGGTAAATACGGAGGGTTCATCCGACGACTTATTTACCCGCAACACCGCCCTGCCCGTGGGCACCGCCCGCGAAATGCAGCGGCTTCTTCACCTGCTGCTGCCGAATGTTTCACCGCACAGCCTCGAAACCGTGCAGGCGGTCATGGAATCATCAAGGTACAACCCCGCCGACAGCCGCGAGTTAGGCGTGGTGACAGCACCGCGCCGGACACGCTGGCTTAACCCGCTCACCTTCCGGCGTGACGGCTTCGCGCGGGTGAATACCGAACAAGCGGGTGTCGATGATCAGCAGAACCGTGAGCTGCAAACCCCGGGACACGCCCCCACCCGGGATCTTCTCTTGCTGCGTGGCGGCTGCCTGCTGCGGTTCCTCTCGGTAGTCCCCGAGCGGCAGGTGCTCGTGGTGCAGTGGTCGCAGGGGCCGCTCAATCGCATCCTCAAAACCGCATGCATAAGTTTAGGCAGCGTTCCGGGACCGGTTAAACCCACCGTCCAGAACCTAGAGGCGCACGATGCCGAACGCATTGCCGCCGAGATCATCGCCCGTACTGACGGCACCCGGGCCTATTACACATCGCCTTCGGCATAATTCCCTGTAACGATCCGCCATGATCTTCGACGCACCTGGTGAACGCTGAAAAACACGCCGATTTTGCTGTACCTCATATAATTAAGAGTGTGACCACGAATCATCTGAAACCCGCACGCCTCGGAATCGGCGTTATCAGCGCCGGTAAAGTTGGCGCTGTGCTCGGTGCCGCCCTGCGCGCTGCCGGGCATTCCCTGGTGGGTGTGCATGCGGTTTCTGAAGCTTCTCAAGAACGGGCGGATGTGCTCTTACCCGGCGTACCGCTCCTTGAGGTGGAACAGATTGCCGAACGCAGCGAGCTGCTGCTGTTGGCTGTCCCCGACGATGAATTGGCTGGTCTGATCGAGTATTTGGCATCTTCCGGGTCCTTAACCAGTGGGCAGTTGCTTGTGCACACCTCCGGGCGGCACGGCACCGATATTTTCGCTCCCGCAACCACATTGGGCGCTATCGGCTTGGCGATTCACCCCGCCATGACTTTCACCGGTTTGTCCCTGGATTTACAACGACTCACCGGTACGAGCTTTGCCGTGACCGGGCCTGCGCCTTTTATCCCTATAGCTCAGGCGCTCGTCGTTGAAATGGGCGGTGAACCCGTCCACGTTGCCGAAGCCGATCGTGCGCTTTATCACGCCGCACTGGCGCATGCCTCGAACCATCTCGTCACACTTTTGGGACAGTCCCAGCAGATGCTTGCTAGTATCGGTATTGAAGACCCGGCGCGTTACCTCGGTCCGCTGGTTCGTGCGACCGTCGATAACGCGCTTGCGAGTGGCGAAGGCGCGCTAACCGGTCCCGTGGCACGCGGCGATGCAGGTACCCTGGATGCGCATCTTAATGCGCTGGTAGAGTACACCGACCACGAAAATACACAGGATATCGCTGACTCATATGCCGCCATGGTGCGCGCAACCGCATCTAGGGCGCATAATAGAAACTTATTAAACGACGACCAGAAGGCTCGGATTGAATCTACCCTGCGAACCCACACCACGGGCACGCGTCAATCCGGTGCGATGCCTGACGATAAGGAGTTCTCGTCATGACTGAGACCTCGATGCCCCGCATCGTCACGACTATTACCGAGCTTCGCTCCGCTATTGCGGAGGCGCTTGCTGCCGCCCAGGAACGGCTGAATGAGCGCGCCCGTGCCGAAGCCGCCGAACAGGAAGGCGAGGTGCAGTACCGCAGCGCTACGCTCGGGTATGTACCTACGATGGGTGCTCTGCATGCAGGGCACGCCACGCTTTTGCGCCGCGCGAGTGAACAGAACGATGTTGTGGTGGCGTCGATCTTTGTTAACCCGCTTCAATTCGGCCCCAACGAAGACTATGACAAATACCCGCGCGCCCTGGAAACGGATGCGCAGGTCGCCGCCGATGCGGGCGTCAATATTATCTTCGCGCCCTCCGTGGATGAAATGTATCCCGAAGGCGAGCCGCTTATTCGCATTTCCAGCGGCGAACTGGGCAACAAATTTGAGGGAATCACCCGCCCCGGACACTTCGACGGCGTGCTCACCGTTGTGAATAAGCTCTTCAATATTGTGCGCCCCGCCGCGGGTTCGCACGAGGTTAACGCTTACTTCGGGCAGAAGGATGCCCAGCAGGTTTTGCTCGTGCAGCGCATGATTCACGACTTCAACCACGACATTACCCTGCGTCCTGTCGCTATTGTGCGTGACGACGACGGCTTGGCTCTTTCCTCACGGAATGAATTCCTCAGCGAGCAGGAACGCGAAGCTGCGCTGGTGATTTCCCGAACCCTTGCGTTGATGCGCGAAAACTCGCTGAACCGCGGGTTTGAGAGCATTGATCTAGAGAGTGCACGGGCACGTATTAACTCAACCGAGGGTGTGCGCCTGGACTACCTGGAGCTTGTGGATCCGAGCAATTTCCAGCCGCCGACCGCTGATTCCGAGCGGGTGCTCGCACTAGTTGCGGCATATGTGGGTTCCACACGCTTGATCGACAACATGGATTTGCTGTAGCAAACCGTCACATTTGACCTCCTAAAACACGAGATAGGTACCTTTTGAGCAACGAGCAGAGCGCCACACCGGCCATTGCAGATATGTCCGAGCAAATGAAGATTCGCTTGGAGAAGCGCGCTAAGTTCCTGGAGACCGCGGGTGAAGCGTATCCCGTTGGGCTTCTGGATGCCGAAGGCAAGCGCATCGAACCGGATCATATCGCCGATATTCGCGCTCAATACGACCCGAAATTAGAGTCCGGCGAGCTCACCGCCGGGGATGAAACCGACCATGTGGTGCACGTGCCGGGTCGTGTTGTGTTCGTGCGCAATACCGGTAAACTCTGCTTTGCATCCCTGCAGGCGGGTACGAATGGCGACCGCATTCAGGCGATGCTCTCGCTCAATGAGGTTGGTGAACAGTCGCTTGCCGACTGGAAATCCCTGGTGGATTTGGGCGATCACGTGTATGTGACCGGCCGCGTGGTGGTCTCTCGCCGCGGCGAACTGTCGATTATGGTGCGTGAGTGGAGGATGGCCGCGAAGTCGATTCGCCCCATGCCCGTGCTGCACAAGGATTTGAACGAGGAAACTCGGGTGCGCCGTCGCTACCTGGACTTGATGGTTCGCCCTGAGGCACGTGACCTGGTGAAAAAGCGCGCTCTGATTACCCGCACTGTGCGCCGCGTGTTGGAAGATCATGGCTATATTGAGCTGGAAACCCCGGTGCTGCAGCTGGTGCACGGCGGCGCGACGGCTCGCCCGTTCCGCACCCACCTGAATGCCTTCGACCAGCCTATGACGATGCGCATCGCCACCGAACTTCCGCTCAAGCGTGCCGTGGTGGGCGGTATTGAGCGAGTCTACGAAATTGGTCGCGTATTCCGCAACGAGGGCGTGGATTCGACGCACAGCCCCGAATTTACAACCCTGGAATGCTACGAAGCCTACGCCGATCAGTACGTAATGGCTGAGCGCATGCAGGAGATTATTGTTGCGTGCGCACAGGAGCTCGGGGTTACCGCGATTGAGACTGAGGACGGCACGATCGACCTGGGCGGTGAGTGGGCGTGGCTGAGCGTCTACCCCGGACTGTCTGAGGCCGTGGGCGTTGAAATAACCCCGGACACCCCCGCTGAGACGCTGCGCGAGATCGCCGCCAAGCATGAGGTTGAGGTTGATCCCGCCTGGGATGCTGAGAAACTTGTGATTGAGCTTTTCGGTGAAATTGTGGAGCCGACTCTGCTGAACCCGACCTTTGTGTATAACTACCCGCCAAGCGCCCAGCCTCTGGCGCGGCCAAACCGCGATGGTTCCCGCACGATTGAGGCGTGGGATCTGATTATTGGCGGTATGGAGCGCGGTACCGCGTTCTCTGAGCTGATCGACCCTGTGATTCAGCGCGAGCGTTTGACTGAGCAGTCCCATAAGGCCGCTGCGGGCGATGACGAGGCGATGGAACTTGATGAGGACTTCTTGCGCGCTCTGGAGCACGGTGCACCGCCGATGGGCGGTCTCGGGCTGGGTGTTGACCGTCTGATTATGCTTTTGGCGGGTGAGCAGGATCCTGAACGCCCTGGAACCGTGGTGCGTCAGCCGGGTATTCGTGAAACTATTTTGTTCCCGCTGATGAAACCGGAGTCGTAATTTCGGGCTTGATCAAGGCTTTTCTTTCGTAAAGGTCTGTAAACCGCGTTAAACCGTAGATGCCGTTCGTAACGTGTATGCGTTATCGGGCGGCATTTTGCGCTATCGGGTATGCTGTCATCAGCACGAAAGGTTGTGAGGGATTTTCATGGAGATTTTGATTGCGTTGCTGCCTCCTATTTTTGCCGGGATTGCGTTATATTTCATTTTGCGTTGGATTAACCGGGCGGATCGCGCAGAACGTTCAGCACAGCGTGATGTCGAAAAAGACGCTCAACAGTGGTACGAGAAGGTAAAGGGTTCACAAGGAACGGTAAATCCTTTTGGTACTGATAAAACGGGTAATAAAACGGAGCGTCAATAAATATAACCGTTAAATGACAACACTATTCTGTGTCATTCCTTAGAATTCTCTATGTTGGTAGTCATTAGTCATTTATTTCTGTTATTATGAAGGAGATAAATTAGAGAGTGTGACAACGTGCAGTGTAAAACTCATAGTTGGAGCAATAAACCAAACTAAGGAGAAAACCCCTATGGCACAGAAGGTGCGCATTATTCTTGAGGACGACCTTGATGGTGGTCCCGCAGAAGAGACTGTACGATTCGGCCTCGACGGAGCTCATTACGAGATTGACCTATCCAGTGCTAATGCCGCTCGTCTTCGTGATGCAATTCGTCCGTTCGCATCTAAGGGTCGTCGCGTTCAGGTAGGCGCCTCCCAGCGCGGTTCCCGCGGTGGTCGTGGCTCTTCAGCTCCGGTGAAGCGTAACCCTGAAACCGCTGCAATTCGTAAGTGGGCACGCGAAAACGGTCACGAAGTTTCTGACCGCGGTCGCATCCACCAGGAAATTCAGGATGCTTACTACGCAGCTATGAAGGCAGAAGGTAAGTAAATAGTATTGATACCATCGCTAATTCTGTGATGGTATTTCATCTGCCGAAGGCGGGATGACACATCAAGTGTTATCCCGCCTTCTGTATAACGAGGTTTTAGAAAAAGCCCTTCATGAGAAGAGCTATCATCTTCCGGCTTTTTTATTAGCCCCGTGATATGTATTTAGGTAATCACGTGGCGGGTATCGCCCCGGGTCTTTTCTTGGTGTTTATGGAATCCCCGTTATCTTATGAGAGCAATCCTCAAGAATGTCTCCTAAGAATCTAAATACCGAAGCAGAATTATAACGTTTTAGTAAAGGGCGCGGAGGTACATTAGTATTGCTATAAGCTAAAGCAATATTAGGTCTTCTGATGGAGCCCGATAAAAGTTTCATGAAAATGTTTATGACCGTCGAGAAACGCCCGATGCGCATCCCGGTTTTGGCTCGGTAAAAGGCTCCCCGAAAAATAGCGACACAGACGTTCTCTTGATGGCGAACAGTGCACCGTAGCCGCGCTTTTCCACGTAATCTAGTATCAAGCAAAATTTCCAAGGAGTGCGCAATGTTTGAACGCTTTACCGACCGAGCTCGGCGCGTTGTGGTGCTTGCCCAAGAAGAAGCACGCATGCTCAACCACAATTACATCGGCACCGAGCATCTGCTGCTCGGGCTGATTCACGAGGGCGAGGGCATCGGTGCCCGTGCTCTTGAGTCCCTCGGGGTTACCCTGAATGCCGTGCGCGAACAGGTGCAGAGCATTGTGGGTCCCAGCCCCCAGGCGCCAAGCGGTCACATTCCCTTCACCCCGCGCGCCAAGAAGGTCCTCGAACTTTCCATGCGTGAGGCCATTCAGCTTAACCACGGTTATATTGGCACCGAACATATCCTGCTGGGTATGGTGCGCGCCTCCGAGGGCGTGGCAAACCAGGTTCTCTCCAAAGTAGGCGTGCAGGGTGCCGAGGTTCGCCAGGCCGTCATGGATCTTATTTCCGGATACCCCGGCAACAACGAGAATAAGGAAACCGCCGGTGTGGGCGCAGGCAACTCCCGTGAGGGCACCCCGGCGGGTTCGACGATTCTCGATCAGTTCGGGCGTAACCTCACCGCCGCCGCACGCGAGGGTCAGCTTGACCCGGTGATTGGTCGTCACCACGAGATGGAACGCGTGATGCAGGTTCTCTCACGCCGTACCAAGAACAACCCCGTGCTTATTGGTGAACCCGGTGTTGGTAAAACCGCCGTTGTTGAGGGCTTGGCGCAGGCCATCGTACATGGCGATGTTCCCGAAACTCTCAAAGATAAGCACCTGTACACCCTGGATTTGGGTTCCCTGGTTGCGGGCTCCCGGTACCGCGGTGACTTTGAGGAACGCCTCAAGAAGGTGCTCAAGGAGATTCGCACCCGCGGCGACATTATCCTGTTCATTGACGAGATTCACACTCTCGTCGGTGCCGGTGCCGCAGAGGGCGCTATCGACGCTGCCTCCATCCTGAAGCCGATGCTGGCTCGCGGTGAGCTGCAGACCATTGGCGCCACTACCTTGGACGAGTACCGCAAGCACATTGAGAAGGATGCCGCCTTGGAACGCCGCTTCCAGCCAATTCAGGTGGACGAGCCTTCCCAAGAGCTCGCCGTGCAGATTCTCAAGGGCGTGCGCGATAAGTACGAGGCTCACCACCGCGTAACCATTACCGACGAGTCGATCGAGGCTGCCGTGAACTTGGCGGCACGCTATATTTCCGACCGCTTCTTGCCGGATAAGGCCGTTGACCTGATTGATGAGGCGGGCGCTCGCTTGCGCATCAAGCGTATGACCGCCCCGCCCGAGATTAAGATTCTTGACGAGAAGGCGTCTAAGCTGCGCACGCAGAAGGAAGACGCTATCAAGGGCCAGGATTACGAGAAGGCCGCCGCGCTGCGCGATCAGGAGCAAAAGGTACTCGCCGAGAAGGCTGAGGCTGAGAAGGCTTGGCGCGAAAACGGCGATGCTTTCGGCGAGGTGACCCCCGAGGTTATCTCTGAGGTGCTCGCATCCTCAACCGGCGTTCCGGTGTACAAGATCACCGAGGAAGAGTCCTCGCGTCTGATCAAGATGGAGGACGAGCTGCACAAGCGCGTGATCGGCCAGGATAACGCTATCAAGGCTCTCTCCCGTGCGATTCGCCGCACCCGTGCCGGTCTGAAGGATCCGCGCCGCCCCGGTGGTTCGTTTATCTTCGCTGGTCCAACCGGTGTTGGTAAGACCGAGCTTGCGAAAGCTTTGGCAGAATTCCTCTTCGGCGATGAAGACGCCCTAATTACCCTGGATATGTCCGAATACCAGGAGAAGCACACCGTGTCTCGACTCTTCGGTGCGCCTCCCGGATACGTAGGTTACGACGAGGGCGGTCAGCTGACCGAGAAGGTGCGCCGCAAGCCGTTCTCGGTGGTGCTCTTCGATGAGGTCGAGAAGGCTCACACCGATCTCTTCAACTCGCTGCTGCAGATTCTTGAAGACGGTCGCCTGACCGACTCACAGGGTCGTGTGGTGGACTTCAAGAACACCGTGATCATTATGACCACGAACCTCGGCTCACGCGATGTGAACCGTCGCGTTCCCGTGGGCTTCCAGGCGATGGATCACGGCGACGCCGATTACGAGCGCATGCAGGCCCGCGTGATGGAGAACCTCAAGGAACACTTCCGCCCCGAGTTCCTGAACCGTGTGGACGATATTATCGTGTTCCCGCAGCTCTCCGAGAACGAGATTCTGCAGATTGTGGATCTCTTTGTGGGCCGATTGGCAAAGCGCCTGGCAGATCAGGAAATGTCGATCGAGCTTACGGATGCCGCAAAGGTTCTCATGGCCTCGAAGGGTTACGACCCGGCGATGGGTGCCCGCCCGCTGCGCCGCGAAATGCAGCGTAATATTGAGGATGCTCTCTCCGAGAAGATCCTCTTCGGCGAAATCAAGCCTGGCGAGAAGATTACCGTGGGTGTCGAGGGTGAAGGCGACGATGCGAAGTTCGTCTTCTCCTCGCAGCAGATGCGGGATTTACCCCTGGAGACCGTCAATAAGATGGCGGAATCTGCCGTGGAAGAAGCCGAGCAGATTACCGGAGGGGCCTCTGACTAGCGGCTTTCCCCTGTAGGCAATCCTGCGGGAGTTACTAACTAAGGCTTGTCCCCGAATCCTTCGCGTGAGGGTTCGGGGACAAGCCTTAGTTGTGCAGGGTGTTTTTGCCGTGCTTCTGATAATTATTGCTGTACCCCTCCCAATATCGCTGCGCTTCTGATAAGTGTGTATGTCGGTGAATAATAAAGCGAGACGGCGCTGGGGGATAGTATGCTTAGTACATGCCCGCATCATCGGAAAAATCACAGCAGTCTGTAAAATACCCTCCGCAGCCGGGACAGGGGCAAGAAGCCTATCTCGCCGAAACCCGGTCGCGCATAGGGTCGTCGATTAAACGCGCCGAGCAGGCGATGATGGCGGTCAAATCTAAGGTTCTGCGCGAGTACGATCTGAGCGTCGCACAGTATGCCGCCATGACTTCGCTCTACTATGTGCCCGGGCAGTCTGCGGCGCAATTGGCGCGTGCCGCAGCGGTAACCCCGCAGACGATGGCCACCATTCTTGCCCGTCTGGATGCGAAAAGCCTGATTACCCGTGTGCCCTCCGAAATTCATAGCCGCGTGAATATCGTGACCCTCACCGATGCGGGCGAAGAACTGGTTGTTCAGGCTGACGAGAAGGTTCGCGCCGTCGAGCGTGCCATGAGCGCTGAATTCACCTCACAGGAGCGTGAACAGCTGCAAGACCTGCTTGACCGGCTTATCGGGTTTCTTGAGCATAAGGGCGCATAGGCATACGAGCGCTTAACGCGATGATGCGGTCTTCGTGCATACGAAGACCGCATCGGTTCGCGCAGTATCGAAACCGCTACAGGCTTGCCAGCCACTCCTCAAGCGTGGTGGAGACGGTGTGATTTGCGGGATCGGGAATCAACCCGCCCTTGGCAATAGCGGAACCGAAATACGGCAGCTGCCGCACCACCTTCGGCGTTTTGCCGCCGACCTCGCCGCGTGCCGTGAGAAGACGCTTCACGAACTCCGCCGTTGTTCCTTCTTCTTCGCCGCGAATCGAGACGATGCCCGTACCCGATACCTTCTCGGAACCGTCGGCAACATCGCATACCAGCTGTGCTGCAGCATCCGCGGGAATAGGCGCCATTTTCATGGTCGGCAGCACCGAGACGGGCCCCACCGTAACCTGCTGAACAATGGGGTCAAGAAGCTCAAACCACTGCGTCGAACGAATAATAACGGTGTCTACGGCGGAATCCTGATAGGTTTTCTCCTGCGCCGCCTTGCCCGCATAGTAGCCGTATCCACGGCTAACCGCCGGGTTTTCTACTCCGGCGATCGAGACGCAGACGATGCGCTTCACATCGTTATCAGCCGCCGCTTGCGCGATATTGCTGGAGGTGCTGATAAAGGCGGTCTGCGCTTTTTTGCTGCTCATGATCATGTTGTTAATCGCGTCGATCACAACATCCACTCCGGTCAGCGCCGCGCTTAAATCCGCGAGCGATGAAACGTCTACCCCGTGTGAGCGGCTGATCGGAACTACCTCGTGACCGCGTTTTTCCAGTTCGGCGGCAATTTTCGAGCCGATGGTGCCGGTCGCCCCTATGACCGCTATTTTCATGGAGTCCTCCTTCACGAAGAAATGAGCTTTCCAGAATGTTTTCTCCATTTTTCCAAAGATTTCAGGTGAAAACAATATTTTTTCGGGGTTTATCGTGAGTTGGGGAATAGTGAATAAAAGGTCAAAATCTAAAGCGAAACTCTGTCCTTACGCTCTTTCGCGAGTTTATCTTTCAGAAGCCCGCTGTAGCATCGATCGATTTGTTCTTGGGACGAGTCGAGTTTGCGTAAATCCTGCACCGGAACCTTCAGGGCATCGGGAACCGTAATATCGGTGGAGAAGTCCGTTAGAAGTTCCCGCGGCACCGGTGCGTGCGCGGCGCGCAGAACCGCCATCATGGCACCGCGCAGCTGCCGGTCGGTGCCGTGCCAGCTCTGTCCCGTAGGCGTATACTCGGCCTGCGGTTTTCCCGCCTTCACCCACGCGCAGATATCCTCAAGAGGGCACTGTTCGCAGCGGGGATTCTTGGCGACGCATACGAGTGCGCCCAGCTCCATAACGGAAGCGTTCCACACGCAGGATACGGCGGTATTCTGCGGCATCAGCTCTTCGGCAAGGGTTGTTTCGGCGGTGTTCAAATACTTGTGGGGCAGCGCCTTGCCCATGACGGCGCGGGCGTGCACCCGGCGGATATTAGTGTCGATAACGGTGGCACGTCTGCCGAAGGCGAAGACCGTAATCGCCGCCGCGGTGTATGCCCCCACACCGGGAAGCTCAAGAAGTTCGTCATAATCCGCCGGAACCTCGCCGTCATGATGCTTCGTAATAGCGACCGCCGCGCCGTGCAGTCGTTGGGCGCGGCGCGGGTAGCCCAGACGACCCCAGGCGCGCACCGCCTCCGCGCTGTCCTCGGCTGCGAGGGATGCGGGCGTGGGCCAGCGGCGCATCCACTCTTCCCAAACGGGAAGCACGCGGTTCACGGGGGTCTGCTGCAGCATGAATTCGCTCACCATCACGCCCCAGGCCGTGCAGTCGGCGCGGCGCCACGGCAGGTCGCGGGCATGATGCTGGTACCAGGTATTTATGCGGTGGTGTAGTTCGTGTGAGTTTTGTAAATTGAACATGGCAATAATTGCTTGCGTTGTAATGTATTACTGTTTCTAGGGTAGGTTATATTGGGCGTCGGGTGCCAATTGACCCACAATATACAGGCAACGTATTTTTATCTATTCCATGTAGTTTATATATATGGTTTTGCATGCACGACACCCAAAAAACCGTTATTCTTAACGGTATGTCTGAACTTGGTCCCGAATTACCCCCCGAAGTATACCGCCGCCGTCGTATCGTTGCCGTGGTAGTGCTTATTCTTGTCTTGCTGGTTGGCATTGTTGGTATTACCACCCTAGTGAACCAGATTAATAAGGGGCCTCAAGACGACGCCGCCGCAGAGGCGACAGCCACCGGCGAACCTTTCCAGAATTTCAGCGCTCGCCCCACACCTTCTACGGTTGCGCCTTCGGGGTCGGTGAGCGGTTCAGCATCCGGCAGCCCGAATGCATCGGCAACCCCGTCTGTTTCTGGGACTCCCGCGGTATCCGGCAGTGCAACTCCGTCTGGGTTGGCGAGCGCATCCGCAACGCCAGCCGTGGCTCTGTGCAATGCCAAGGATCTAAAGGTGACGGTCGAGCCTTCAAAGAAGCAGTATGCGCCCGGTGAAATGCCGTCATTCCATGTGGTGTACACGAATTCTGCGGGTAATCCCTGCTTTATTGGCGGCGAGAAGGTTGCTGAGGGTGTGGAGATCAACATTACATCGGGCGATACCCAGGTGTATTCGTCTGCGAAGTGCACGCCCACTCCCACGAAGAAGACCGAGATTCCTGCGGGCAAGGAAGCCGCCAGCGATATTGCGTGGGATCGTAAGCTCAATACCTCCGGGTGTAATGCGCTGAAGAATACGGCGAAGGGCACATATTGGGTGACGGCTACCGTGAACGGGGTGACCTCGCAGCGAGTGAACTTCCTGTTGAAATAGCGCCCACGGTATTTCCCTGCGGGAATATATAAAAGACGTATAGAAAGAGCCTTTATTTCAATAAAGAGGGTTTTAATGCTTTATTGAAATAAAGGCTCTTTCTATCGGGCGGCTGGTGTTCTTCGGACCGTACCCGGCTAATGTTAGAGGTATTTTTCGAGGCTGCTTTCGGCCATGCGGGAGAGCGATTCGCGCACGGTGCGGGCACGATGCTCACCTATGCCATCAACATCACGCAGATCTTCTAAGGATGCGGCCATGAGCGCCTGCAAAGTGCCGAACCGTTCAACGAGGCGTTCGGCAATTGTGTTCGGAATAGTGGCGATGCCGTCAAGCAGGCGGTAGCCGCGTGGCTGCAGGGGAGTGTCGAGCTCGTAATCGCCGAACCCTGCAGCCTGGGCGATCATAGTGAGATCCACAATATCCATGTCGGTAAGGGCGCGCAGAGTCCGAATTGCGATGGAGATACTTTGCGCGGTGGGCCGCGGCAGGTAGTCGTGCAGAATAACGTCGATACCCGCCATATCGGGGCTGCGAAGCTCTTCAAGCTGAAGCGCCACCAGGCGACCGTTCACACCGAGTTCAAGCACATAGTGACTGACTTCGGAGATAATGCGCCGCACCATCTCCATGCGCTGCAGGGTGATAGCGACATCGCTGAGCGTAACGTGTGATTCGATTTCGAGCGCGGACAGCGTGGAAAGCACCTTGTTGAGGCGCTTCTTATAGCTTTCAAGGGTCTGGATTGCCTGGTTGGCGCGCGCCATCAAGTATTGGGTGTCTTCAACCGTGTACCGGGTGCCGTCCACATACACCGAAATGACGGACATAGAGGCGCTAACCGAGATCACCGGGAAACCCGTCTGGATTGCCATGCGTTCGGCGGTGCGGTGCCGGGTTCCGGATTCGTTGGTGTCAATGGTTGCATCCGGCATGAGCTGTACTGCCGCCATGAGTAGGCGGGTGGCGTCGCGATCACAGATGATCGCGCCATCCATCTTGGCGAGCTCACGCAGGCGGGTGGCAGAAAATTCGGTGTCGATGGTGAACCCACCGGAGGAGAGCCCCGTGACGGTGCGGTCTGAACCGAGCACGATGAGTGCGCCTGTGCGCCCGCGGAGGATGCGTTCTAACCCTTCACGCAGCTCGGTGCCGGGGGCGATCTGCGCAATGGTCTTCAGGAGGAGGTCACTGTAATCTGTCTGCACGGAATATATTGTATCGTTTTAGCCTGTGTCACCGCCTTTGTGCGTACCCAGCCCCGATATTCTCTTCTTCGGCTTTTGACGATCTAGGTGTTTAAAACGTTAGGGCCGCCCGTACAATAAAAACCATGGCTGCACGCACAAAAACCACTAAAGGAACCCCCGCCTACCGCTGTACCGAATGCGGCTGGACCACCGCCAAATGGGTGGGCCGATGCGGTGAATGCCAAACCTGGGGCTCTGTCGAGGAAGCCGCCGGGGGTACCGTGGCGCGCACCCGTACCGCATCCAGCGTGCAGAAACCGGCGCAGGTGATTGGCGAGGTAGACTCGACCGTCGCTGCCTATATGAGCACCGGCAACCCCGAATTCGACCGGGTGCTCGGCGGGGGCCTGGTGCCCGGCGCCGTGATTCTGATGGCTGGCGAACCCGGCGTGGGCAAATCTACCCTGCTGCTGGATGTTGCCGCCACCTTCGCGCGCGGATACACCCCGCGAACTCCCGCCGCTGAGCGTGCCCGAGCGAAAACCCGCGACGTGCTGTATGTGACCGGTGAAGAATCCGCCGCGCAGGTTAAGCTGCGTGCGGACCGCATTCACGCCGTCGCCGATACCCTGTACTTGACGAGCGAAACCGACCTGGGGACCGCGCTGGCGCATATTGAGCAGGTAGACCCGGCGATGCTGGTGATCGACTCGGTGCAGACCCTTGCGTCCGCAGATGTTGAGGGCAGCGCCGGGGGTGTTACGCAGGTGAGGGAGGTTGCCGCATCGCTGATAGCGGCCGCGAAAGCACGCAATATGTGCACCCTGCTGGTGGGGCATGTGACCAAGGAAGGCACGATCGCCGGGCCGCGCCTGCTGGAACACCTGGTCGATGTGGTGTGCCAGTTCGAGGGCGATAAACACTCCAATATTCGCATGCTGCGCGCCATCAAAAACCGATACGGACCCACCGACGAGGTCGGCTGTTTCGATATGCACGAGGACGGGATCGCGCCCGTGCTCGACCCGTCCGGCATGTTCGTTTCGCGCACGCCGCATCCGGTGGCGGGAACCTGCGTGACCGTGACGATGGAGGGGCGCCGCCCGCTTTTGGCCGAAGTCCAGGCGCTCTTGGATCAGGCGGTGGCACCCGCGCCCAGGCGCACGGTGGCGGGGTTGGATTCGGCGCGCATCCAGATGCTTTTGGCGGTTTTGCAGCGCCGTGCCGGGCTGAACGTGGGCAAACTCGACTGCTATGTTTCCACGGTGGGAGGCGCCAAAATCTCTGAGCCTGCTGCCGATTTGGCGTGCGTGATGGCGCTGGCATCGGCAGCGCAGAATAAGCCGCTGCCGCGTAAACTCGCGGTGTTTGGCGAGGTCGGCCTGGCGGGGGAGGTGCGTGCCGTGCCGGGTATTCGCCAGCGTATCGCCGAGGTCGGCAGGCTGGGGTTCACGCATGTGCTGGTGCCCGCATCCCCAACGGGCGTGGGGCAGATGCCCGATGGTGTGACCGTGCGCGAGGTCGCCACCTTAGGCGAGGCGCTGAACCTGCTCTTCCCGCAGGATAAATAACTGCCGCACATCGTAACGTGACCGCGAGCAGATAGTATTTCGGCGAGCAGATAACGGATTGCTATCTGCTCGCCAAAATACTATCTGCGCGCGGGTCTCATGGTCGGGTTTTATAGACGGATCTCATGGGGATTAGGTGCACACCATCAGTCACACGATACGAACAGGAAAGACCTACCCCAGCCCCTCTTCAAGGTCTTCATCGCGTAGCATGATATTAACGGTGCGGGTGCGCAAATCTTCCTCCTGAGCGCCCGCAACATCAGCCTGCACAATCGGAATCTCGGAGGTACGCGGCGCATGCTCCGTCACGGCCTCGCCCAGCGGTACCAGCGTGGCGACTGCATCCTCATGATCCATACCGGTAGCCTCTAACATATCCACGGTTATAAGCCTCAGCATAAGCACCAACGACTCGCCCTCGAAGGTCTCTACCCCCAGATGCTTCGGTTCCAGAGTCTCGGCGAGAGAAATCAGGCGCTCGCGGGCAACCTCCATATAGTGTTCACGCTCATGCTCGGTACTGGAATACATACCCAGCCCCGTGCTCTGGGTGGCAAGCGCCAGTTCTTCGAGCGCCGCCGAAAGCTTTTCAAGAGCCTTCGGGCGCAGCTGCACATGTGCAATCGTGGATGCCATGCGCCTGTTAAACACGCGGGTGTTGCGAATCGCCAAATCGATAGCCCCGAGAGTCTGCGCCAGTCGATCAAGCTCGATTCGGGTCTTCTTTCCCGCCCACGAAAGCTGCGCCATACCGCGCGCCGTCACCAAATCGTTCTTACTCGCCTCATACAGCGGCTGAAGTTTACGCGAATCCTGCAGGCTCTGATACGCCTGATCGTAGTTGTACCGGCGGATTGCCTTCGCAGCCAGAAAGAAGACATCCGAGAAAGCGCTCATAAGAGCCTCGGCACGCTGACGTGACCCATTTCGCGGGTCTTTGGGCATCAAAAACATCATAAGGAACGCCGCAACACCACCGATCACGCCGTCGAGGCTGCGGGTAAACGGCAGATCCGAGGTTGGCGGCAGCAGAATCACCAGGCAGGCCTGAAAACTGAGCTGAATCGTAAAAATAATGCCGTTATCCAAGAACCTGGCCAGAAGTACCGAAATAAACAGGGCAAGCGTGGCCTGCCAGATGCCGCGCCCGAGCATCTGCAAAAACAGATCGCCAATCAGAATGCCCAGGCTCACACCGAACGAAACCTCCAGAATGCGCCGCGAATGGGTAGAGCCACTCACGTACCCGAGCGAGACTAGTGCCGCGACCGCCGCGAAAATAGGTTCCTCATGCCCCAGCACACGCTCCGCAAAAAGATACGCCCCCATTGAGGCGATCGTGATCTGAATAGACTGAAAAAATCCCGCCCGAACGCGGTGAGCCCCGGCGCGGACATAGTTTAAGAATTGTTCCTTCATGGATGCGTGTGCCATAGTGTCTAGTCTACCCGCCCTGAAATTGTGCCGCCGCAGGTCTTTTGCGCCCTTGGATGATATGCATCAAAGGCTCCTCATTCGAAACAAAGCGGGATCTCTGATGTTTGGCAAGGCTCTTTTTTAAAAGAGGTTAGGGGCGGCAGGCTACCGGAACCGGCTCCCGATATGCCTCATCGCCTGCACCTGCCGACTGGTACGGTGCGCCGCCCGCACCATCCGCGAACGCTTCAACGCCTGCAGCTCATCCTCGGCACGCTCAAACTTGCCCCGCATATGCGCCTCCCACGAGTGCATGCGATCCGAAAGCGCCCACTCGGTGCCCTCGGCCAGCGAAGTCTTCAGCAAAAGCTCGCGCACCGCATTGTTAATCGCCTCTAGGGACGGTTCCAGTGCGGGAACCGCCGCAGCCGCAGAAATACTCTCCGGCATATGCGCCTGCTTCTCCCCGCGCACAGAGGCCGCAAGATACTCACGCCACGCGTGAAGCAGCGCAGTCACTGCCTCATGCCGCGCCCGCAGCTCTTGGCGTTGCCCCCTGCTGAGCGAGAGCGCAGACGCAATGAGCTTCTCGGGAATGTCGGTGCCGAGCATATGAAGCGGAGTCATAAAATTCTGCATCCCGTAATGCCCCATGACCCCGCAAATCCGCATCTCAGTAAAAGCATCGGGCACCAGCGCAACCGCAGGAATACCGGCGCTAAGGCTAAAGACCGCGGGATGGTACCGGTCGGTAATATTCAACGCGGCACCCTGATGGATGCGCACCGTCGCATCCGCGTGCAGAATCGGTATCACCGTCGCAGGGAATGTCATGGATGCGGCAACCAGTTCATGCGCCTTATAGTCACCGGTGCGCCCGCCCTCCGAAGCCGGGTCGCCCATATGCCCCAGGAAGACCGCCGCCAGCCCATACTCGGAGTAAATCTTGTCTAATAAAGCGGCTAGTTCATGTACTTTGCTCCCCGAAACCTCGTGCACCGTCACGCACACATAACGCTCGGGAAGCTCAGGAACCTCAACCCGCGCATCCGCATAGTCGAGTGTCATCTCGGGGATATGCGCCCGGTAGTCGCTGGCATCATCCACACCCGCAAGTGCCTTAAGATCGTGCTCGCGGCACCACTCGTAGGAGCTGCGCTCGCGCACCGCAACCGAGGTTGCCGAACGCAGCATACGCAGCAGAACTTTCTCATCGCGCGGGGAAAGCACGGGACCAATCGACTGCCCGGACACAAAGACCGGAATCTTCGCATACTGTGCCACCAGTGCGATAGCGGCGCGCTCATACAGCAGCCAGCCGTAGCGCGAATTCAGGTTGCCGCCTCCGGAGATGACGACCGCATCCATCGATTGAATGCTCGTCACAAAATCGCGGATCTGCTGCGCCGACGGGCAAAAATCGGGCAGATTCGGCATAACGCCGCTCACAAGAAACTCTTCGAGGCGTTCCAACGTGATCTCGCGCTCGGCAGGCGCCCACGGGAACAGTAAAAACGGCATGTAGTCGTATGCAGACGAACCCCGAGCCCCCAGATAACGCCTGCTCTGATCGGCGTCACGGGTTGCCAAGATAACCTGCATTCCTGCATCCGCCAAGTATTCGGCGGTGCTGATCGTCATGGCCTCGTCCCCCACATGGTAGACGGGCTGGCCAATATCGCCGACAACAAGAACACGAGTCATATGCGTACCTATTTGCTTGATGAATCTTTAGGTGAAAAAACGGCACGCAAACGCGAAAGTTTGCCTCTCCACGACATCGCCCGCTCCATGCGGTGCAGCCGCTCACACTGTTCCTGCTGCATATTTTCGAGACGTTCCAAACGTTCCTGAACGTCTTGAAGCGCCTCCAGAGTTTCCAATAGACGGCCGTCAAGTTCGTTCGTCAGGTGCGCCTGGTAAAGGTAGGGCCCGATATGCGCCCCGGCGGCAAGGTCTTCACGGATCGCGTTGGCGCGCACCTGCGCATCAAAAATACGATGCTGCTGCTCGTGGCTCACGCTGTTGGCGGCAGAACCCGTCGCATCGGGGCGTTTACACCAGTACGCCAGGGGCTCGTCTAGAAGCTGAACTTCACTGGCCATGGCGGCGCGCATATTGAATTCCCAGTCGCCCACCACGGGAAGTTCCTCATCAAAATACCCCACCTTCTCGTGCAGGGTGCGGCGGTACAGCACGCCGATAGGAACCGCGCGGTTGGTGCGGAATAGGAACTGCAGCCCCATGGCGGGCAGATCTTCGTGGAAGGTGCGTTCGTTCAGAACAATAAAACCGTCCTCGGTTTGCTGCTCAAAACGCTCGATAATTCGTACCACGCACATATCGGCGCCGGTCTCATCAAGGGTTGCGACGGTACGTTCCAGGAATTGGGGATCCCACAGGTCATCGTCGTCGTGAATGGCGATATAGGTAGACTCGCTGGAGCGCACACCCAGGTTAGAGGCCGCTTCCATATTGCCGCCCGCAGCATGAAGAAGAACGGTCTGTGCCGCAACCGGGCTGCGGTCAATAATCTGCTGAGATTCTTCCTGATTTCCGCCGTCATCGACCACGTACACGGTGTATTGCGTATACCGTTGCTCGGCGATGTTCTGCAGGGCACGTGCGAGAAAGACTGGGCGATCTTTCGTGCGTACAATGACGGCGACAGAGGAAAACAAAGCTCTCCAAAGAATATATAAGGCCTGTGCATAAGGCACCTAGGGCGGAAATATATAGGGTTGTCTAGAATTCTACGGAGTTGCGCGGGAATAAGCGAGCATTCCAGCCCACATTAGGGGTAAAAATTCTACCCAAATATGCCATCAAGAGCCATCATGAGGGCGATCGCACACAAAAAACATGCCGGAAGCGTGACAAACCAGGTCAGCATAATGTTCGCAACGATCTTCGGCTTCACCGAGTTAAACCGCTGATTCACCCCAGCCCCCAGGGCGGATGCGGTCGCCAGGTGCGAAGACGAGAACGGCAGCTGCAGCAGGAAGTACCCGAGCGCCTGCATAAGAGCCGTGGTTCCTTGAGCTACCGCGCCGCGCATTGGATCTAAGCGCACCATACGGTAGGCGAAGGTGTAGCCGATGCGCCGCCCACCCGTGAGCGTGCCCGCCGCCAGAGCCAGCGCAATAGTGAGCACATGCCAGGGGAGAAGATCCCGCGTGGGAAGCGGAAAAACCGCACCCAGCACGTGCAGCACCAACAGGTACAGGTACCCGGTCTGCATACCGTGCAGAAGCGAAATTGCGGATGCCGACACTGCCAGCACCTCACGCGAATGCCGGTTCACGCTGCTGGGCGAAGAGCGAATCGCTAAGCGATAAAACGGGAGTACTAAAAGCCAGGAGAGGAGGAAAATCAGGGGCGGCAGGTAAAGAAGCGGCAGCAGGGTGGCATCGAAAATCGCGGGGATAAACCGTGAGCCTTCGCCATCAACCCGGGCATACCACGCCACCCCGGCAAGGGCGCCGATGAGGGCGTGCGTTGAGGAAGCTGGCATGCGTAAGGCCCAGGTCGCCACACCCCATAAGGCGGCGGTGATAAGCGCGGCGGTCAGCCCCGGAAGGCCCAAATGCCCGCTGGGAACGGCAATCCAGGGCACACTCATATCGGTAATCAGCAGATACGCCGCAAACACGCCGATCCCGTTGAACAGCGCGGCGGTAATCAAAGCCGCGGTATCGCCCATCGTGCGGGTGCGTACCGGCACCGCGATCGCGTTGGAGGCATCGTGCATGCCGGTCACAAAAATCGCGGAAAGAAACGCGCCCACACACAGAATACTGAGCAGAACCACTAGGACTCCTGCACGATAATACGCCCGATCTCAGAGGACACGCCGCGCATCGCATTCGCCGCTTCGACCAGTTGGGCAATGAACTTGGTGTACCGGCGGTAGCGTTCCATCGGGAAGCGTTCGGCGAGTTCTGCATCGTATTCTTCGGCGGTACGAACGGCTTGGCGCGAGATACGCAGCATATCCATCCAATAGTTATCCAGGCCCTTAATATCGGCGAGCTTGGGAATTACTGCCTCGGTCAGCACCGCCTGCCGCTGGATAATGTCGAGTATCGCGGTGGTATGCGGGGCAAAACCGTCAATTTTGTGCAGATAAAGGATGTGCGCGGCACTCGTGAGCTTTTCGACCGCGTTCGTGAGTTTGCGGGCCAGCGTGTAGAGGTCTTCGCGGGGTACCGGGGTGGCAAATGAGCTTCGCACGGTGGTGAGGGTCATGAAGAATAGGTCGGTCGAGTTCGCCTCGTGCACCAGCATGCGGTCGAAGAGCTCGGGGTATTCGGAGGTAGATGAGCCAACCATTTCGGAGAGGAGCGCCGCCGCCTCCGCCACCTGCACCGAGATTTGTGCAAGCGAGGTGAGTGAGCTGTTGGCTTGTGGAAAGATGCGGTGCAACATAGTTACAGTCTAACGCGGGTGTGCTTAGGGTGCGCGGGTCTGATACTTCCTGCGCGGCGGGTTGAGAATACAACAGCGGGAAGGCTACATGATAGCCCTCCCGCTGTGAACGTTAGCGATGTCGGGCTGGGAGCGCCTCTCGGCGGAAGGCCGCTCGAAGCGGCAAATGATTTGGAGCCCGGGGCTACCTATTAGCAACCCGACATCTTGTCTTAAATTATCCGCCCGCGCCGAGCCTCCGTCAAGGTACATGAGCTCTAAGCAGAACACCCGGCATCAGTTCCGAATCCTGTATTTTCCCGGGATTTGATAGCGCGCGAGTACTGTGCGGGGCTACAATGCTTCGAGTCCGCCGCTTGCCCGCCAGTGCGCGGCGGTCGCCTCCAAATCCTCGGCGATTTTCACGAGTTTTCGGTATTGTTCGGGCACGCGGAACATGCGTTCAATGCCTTCGCGGCGAACCTCATGACTGGGCGGATGCACTCCCTGCGGGTTACCGGACAGTCGACTAATATCTGCACGCTCATAGTTGAGACGCAGCCCCAGTGCCACCACACGCGCGAACGCCGCAAAACGTTCGAGGGCTATATCAATATCGCCGCTGTAGAGCCCGGCCAGAATTTTGTCCGCCGTTTTGACGACCTCGGAGGCGCCCGGTGGGTCTGGCACCCCCGCCAGCAGATGCGAACGGTAATCGGCACCCATACCGGTAGAGAACGCTTGTGCGGTGGCCTTTGGGTAGCGTCGTACCATGTCGCGCAGGGAATACATGCGCCATAGCGCCCCGGGGAGGGAACGCGCGGGTGAATGAGACCAGAGCTGCGCAAGCGCCTCAATACCGTATTCGTCAGTGAAGTCTATGAGTCGGGCGGCAACCTCCGGGTCAGAATTTTGGCGTCCGCGCTCCAGCAGAATGCGAGCAGACGTATGCGCCGCCTCATCACGGGCGGCGGGATCTTCACCGCCAACGCGGCGTTCAAACTTTTCGCTGGGCTGAGATACTGGGCGATGATGTGCACGATGAGCCATAGGTGTTTAGTGTAACGGGCAGGGCACGAGTTTTTCGAAGGATTCAGCCGGACGAAAATCATATCTGCGAAGGCGACTCGTGACGGATTTGTAGTGTATAGTAGATGATGTCTTCGCGTTCACGCGGGACGGCGCGCCTTTAGCTCAGTTGGTAGAGCTACGGACTTTTAATCCGCAGGTCGTGGGTTCGAGCCCCACAGGGCGCACTCTTCACCAGAAAGAATCTGGTACGTCGCTCCGTTCGGTACAAAGCCGTTCGGGGCGACTTTTCGTTTATTTCTCCCCTGTCCCTCAATATATGAAGGCTCAGGAACCCGTGCAGAGACAATGCTGTTTCCAAGGAGATCACCAACAGTTAGATCAAGCGCACCAGCAAGTGTAAATAACTCATCCAAGCTGAAGTTTTGTTTTCCTCGAAGCCGGTCTGACACGCCTGCCTGTGTAGGAGAACCCGAGCAGATTTTGCAAGCACGCATGTATCGGTATGTAATCCTTTTGCAGGATTGGGGATTACAGATCGCACCGGATGAGCTGACACACGCGGCTCCGTGGACAGCTCTAGCAGCGGCTTAGAAACATCGGTTTTAGAAGACCTTTAGAGGATATATAGATTCAATGTCTTTTCGGATGGTTAATTGGGCATACGAACAGGATTTACCGCCTAGCCCAAAGTTTTTGTTGGTTACGATTGCTGATAGAGCTGATTACGCGGATGCTGTCGATTGTTCTGTCTGTGGTAGAGACCGGGACTATCACTACTGCTTAAGGGGAAACATAAGTCACGTTAGATTATTTTATTGGAACGACTTTTGAAATTCTGGTCATTTTCTTCGGCCTAGTCTTGTCAATATTTTCTTGATATTAAAAATATCGGAAGAAAGAAAAATAACCATGACCACTAAAAGTAATTTGCGGGATGATGAAAAGCTAAACACTGGTGAAAAGATTTTCGGTATTTTTATCATCCTCATTGTATTATTCATTGTCTTTGTAGTTGTTTTTGAGCTTTGGAATGTTTGGAACGATCTTTCCAGTGAATGACCTCATACTAGACAAGCGAAACAGAAAACAACTCGAACTATTGATATTCTTTCACTTTAGTTATCTAAAGAATAAAGTACAAACTGGCAGCTTTGAAGGTCGCACAGGCGGAAGCATTATTGGAAATGTTGGTTATGCGCAGGGAAACAGTGAGGGGAAACCTGTTATCTATATTTATACTCGTTACCGTGCCGCCAATATGAACGACGATGCGGCATCGGCTCAGGATTCCTTCATGGATGTGACTCCGCAGAACCCGTTCTACCGCGAAATCGCATGGTTTAAGGTTCAGAAGGAGAGGAAATAATGTTTCATAAGGTTTACGAATTTTGAAGCATAAGTAATTTTGTTCCTTTCCATGTCATATCATATGGGTTCAATATGATATGAGCTTTGAGGCGGTTGCTCCTACGGTTTCCCTGGGGTGACTACCTTTTTTGTGTCTTGGAACCGCTTGCTGGTGTGATGTTGCAAGTTTTTTGTCAGGCGGTGCCGCGTTTTTACTTGCCACATGCGTAATACATTATTGAGTCCCTCGTTTCGTGGTGGGTGCCGTTGTTCGAGAATTTTTTGGGGTCAGAGAAGGGTTTTTGTTCTCCATTGCCGTTGTAGCACCCCACGAACACAGTACTCACAAGCACCCTAACCTGTGGGGTGTGGAGCGTAGACGGTTCAAGGGATGTATCAGTAGATACTCTACGGGTTGAGGTCGGGAAAGTTCTTCACTCTACTTGTTGCGTTTTTCCTGTTCATCCCCGACTTACTTATGAAAGTTATTCATGTCGTCGTGGTCTGGGCGTGCGTTGTTGTGTTCGAGAAAATTTTTTTGATGTCGATGGTGGCGGGGAGGATTTAGAGACTCATGAAAGGTTTTGAAGTTTTATGTGAGCATCCTGTTGTGTGCTGGTTGCTTTTTGCGGTTGCTGTTTTCTGGAAACTACTCCTTCCTATTGCCAGTGTTGTGTGTGAGGTGGGTATGTCCTGGGCGAAGAGGTTCGTGGAGGCTTTTATGCGGACGGTTTTGCCTGGTCCGGAGAAGGTTGGGGTACGTCTTGGGGTATGGGTGCGTTCTGTGTTCCGGCGGTAGGTGGGTGACTCATTGGGACGCTCACGCGAAGGCTTTGTTTGACCCTCAGACGGGATTATTTCGGAATTGTTCGGCGATGCACCGGCCGGAGGAGACTTTTACGGATGCGTGATGTGGCTCAGATCAAGTCTGAAGTGTGGGCTGATGCCAAATTTATTGAAGCCACTCAAACTAATACCTCGTATTGGTAAGACTTAAAAAATAGAGGGAATTAAGCGAAATCTTAATCCCCTCTACCTATTCCTTTTTTTCAAGAATTAATTACTTAGCGGCAGGAATGCTACCGTGCGGATCAATAACATACTTCACAGGAGAGCGAGTGTTTTATCAACCTCAAGGGGCGTTTAGTTCCTCAGCAAACTTACCATAGCATAGAGGTGGTAGAACAAGATCTTCACCCCCCATGTGAAAGAGAATAAAAAATCGTTGTCTACGAATCGCCGGGATAGGGAGTAAAATGGCAAACGACAAAAGATCACAACGATTTTGAGGCTACCGGTGCCTCACACAGAAGCGATTGGTCAAATTCATCTATGAGCGATTTACCCGAATCCACCACAAATAAAGAAACTCACATCCAGCCAAATGTTCAAGTATTGGGCGCACGTCAAAATAACCTGCGCAATGTTGATCTTTCTGTGCCCCGTGATGCTCTCGTGGTCTTTACCGGCATGTCAGGATCAGGTAAATCTTCCCTCGCGTTCGGAACCCTCTATGCAGAATCGCAGCGCCGTTATCTAGAGTCGGTGGCACCCTATGCCCGCCGTCTTATCGATCAAGCGGGAGTGCCCGACGTCGATTCCATTACAGGGATGCCCCCCGCTGTAGCCCTGCAACAACAGCGAGGTGGACAAAACTCCCGGTCGACCGTTGGTAGCATCACGACCATCTCAAGCCTGGTTCGTATGTTGTATTCACGCGCCGGCCAATATCCAGAGCACCAGAGCATGCTCTATGCCGAGGATTTCTCTGCCAACACCCCGCAGGGGGCATGCCCTCAATGCTATGGAATTGGCAGAGTCTATGAAGTACCCGAAGATCACATGGTTCCCGATCCCACCAAAACCATCCGTGAACGAGCCATAGCTTCTTGGCCTACCGCCTGGCACGGTCATCAGCTTCGAGATGTATTGGTGGCACTTGGCTACGATGTGGATATCCCCTGGAAAGATCTTCCCAAAAAAGATCGAGACTGGATTCTTTATACGGACGAAACACCACATGTACCGGTCTACTCGCGTATGACACTTGCTGAGGCTCAAGCGGCTAAACAAGCACATGTTGAACCTTCTTATAGCGGCACCTACGTGGGTGCAAAACGCTATGTACTGGATACCTTTGCTAATACTAAAAGTGCCTCCATGAAACGCAAGGTAGCGCAGTTTCTCACATCCATCCCTTGCCCATCCTGCCACGGCAAACGCATCAAACCAGAGGCTCTCTCAGTAACTTTTGCAGGGTTAGATATTGCTGATTTCTCCCAGCTCCCTCTCTATGAGCTAACCAATCTTCTTGAAAAAGCTGTTGAAGATGCTTCCCACACAATCACTATTAAGGCAGATGAGAAAGAAACGTTCGGGCAGAGCTTGGACCAAAAAAGGGGAGAAGAAGCTACAGAGTCAGGCAGTCACACAAGTGAACTTGTTGCTGAGACAGAACCGGAAGCTCATAAAAATCCCCCTCAGCCTGTTGAAAAACTTGCCGCTACCTCTCGGCTGGCCGCTGGCCTCATTGAGCGTCTTCGCCCCATTATCGACCTCGGCTTAGGCTATCTTTCTCTTGATCGAATGACTCCTACCCTTTCCGGTGGTGAACTGCAACGTTTACGCTTAGCTACTCAGCTGACGTCTGAACTTTTTGGTGTGGTCTATGTATTAGATGAACCTTCTGCTGGTCTACATCCTCAAGACACCCGTGCGCTTCTTGACGTTCTTGACGGACTCAAAGCACGGGGAAATAGTCTGTTTGTGGTGGAACATTCTCTTGAAGTAATGCAACATGCTGACTGGATTGTGGATGTAGGGCCGGGAGCTGGAGAACATGGTGGTCGAGTCCTTTACAGCGGTGAAGTTGATGGTTTAGCCCACGTCCAGGAATCTCTTACACGCGGTTATCTCTTTGGAGACAGTGGGCTCCCACCGCATACTCCCCGGAAACCCGAGCAGTGGATAAAACTTTCTGGAGTTAGCCGAAATAATCTCCATAACGTGGATGTACAAATCCCACTAGGGGTTCTCACTGCCGTCACAGGTGTTTCAGGTTCGGGGAAATCTAGCTTAGTCAGCCAGTGCCTACCTCAACTGATAGGTCATCGACTAGGTAAAACGGTGCAAGTAGATGAAACACCCGTAGAGGGAGATGAAATTTTAAGGGCCGAACAGGCCCCTGAAACGAGGGGAACTGTTGAAGGTGATTTCAGCGGTATACGCCGCGTGGTTGCCATCGATCAGAAACCTATTGGGCGAACACCTCGTTCCAATATTGCCACCTATACAGGGCTCTTTGACCATGTGCGCCGTCGTTTTGCCGATACAACAGAAGCCAAACGCCGGGGATACAAACCAGGCAGATTCTCCTTTAACGTAGCGGGCGGGCGCTGTCCCACCTGCGAAGGTGAGGGGTCGGTGATGGTAGAGCTACTCTTCTTACCCTCGGTGTACACAAAGTGCCCGGACTGCCAAGGTACCCGCTACCAGTCAAGCACCTTAGAAATACTCTGGCGTGGTAAGAATGTGTCCCAAATTTTAGAAATGAGTGTGGAGGAAGCTCTGGGGTTTTTCGACGGCGAAGTGGAGATTACGCGTTCACTGGCTGCGTTGAGAGATGTTGGCTTGGGTTACCTGCGTTTGGGGCAGCCTGCGACTGAGTTATCTGGTGGTGAGGCACAGCGCGTCAAACTAGCCACGGAGTTGCAACGGGCACAACGCGGCGACACTCTGTATGTACTTGATGAACCCACTACCGGTCTGCACTGTTCAGATGCTGACCGTTTGATATCGCATCTTCAGACTTTGGTTGATGCTGGTAATACGGTAGTGATGGTCGAGTTGGATATGCGAATTATCGCAACGGCTGATTATGTGATTGATATGGGCCCTGGCGCGGGAGAGGGAGGCGGTCAGATCGTGGCGGTTGGTATACCGGCGGAGGTTGCTACTTCAACGGAAAGTGCGTCGGCTCCCTTTTTAGCGGCGGCCTTGAAGTAAGAATGCACTGATGATTTAGAAGACTTATTTATAAGCCTTCTAAATCATCAGTACCGCATCGAACTTTATTGGCCGCTTTGCCCTCCCAGGTTCATCTAGTGGTATTAGAGCAGAGGTAGTTAACATCTTTTTATGACGTTTAGCCCGGTTCGGTGATTGCGAAAAAACTTTGTACATCTTCCTCTATCTACTATCGTTAAAATAGTAAATTTTCTTAAATATCACTAGATATAAGGAGTAATCATGGCTGAGATTAACAGCAAGAAAGTACTGATTCTAGCTGGACAGGGTGTAGAGCAGGTTGAGCTCACCTCACCGCGTGATGCACTCAAGGACGCTGGCGCTCAGGTTGTAGTTGCTGCTGCCGATGGTAAAGAGTTCCAGGCTATGAATGGCGACTGGGAGAAAGCAGATACCTTCACTCCCGATCTTGCACTAGCAGACGTTAGCGTTGAAGAATTCGACGCACTCGTGCTCACCGGCGGTACCCTCAACGCTGATGCAATGCGCATCAACTCTGAGGCTCGCTCCATCACCGTTCAGTTCTTTGAAGCAGAGAAGCCTGTTGCGGCAATCTGCCACGCACCCTGGTTGCTTATCGACTCCAACAAGGTAGCAGGTAAGAAAATGACCTCCTATACTTCGGTAAAGCTGGATCTTCAAAACGCTGGCGCCGAATGGGTAGATGAAGAAGTCGTCGAAGACGGCAACCTCATCACTAGCCGCAACCCTGGCGACCTTGAGGCATTTAATAAGGCAATTATCGCCAAATTGAGCTAATCCCTCTTAGGTAGATATTCGCCCTCCTGACACGATACGCAGGGAGAGGACTAATCCGGTCCAGCTAGCCGAATTATCCTCTACCTGCGTATCCGTTTTATAAACTACTATCACTCACTCCTTGCTTCTGAAGCTCCGCTCACCAGTTGCCAGCGCATTTAGTAAGAAATAACAATCTTCCCCACAGTTCGTGAGGTTTCACTCACCCGATGCCCCTTCCGAAAAGTCTCTACCGACAAACCAGATAGATATTCTTGGGCTGTTCCCTGAAGGTCGCCATTATCAAGCATCGAAGCTACCTCTTGCAAGAGCTCCCCCCCTGATACCCCATATCAGGAGTTTCAAACATCGATCGAGTAAACATAAATTCAGGGGTAATAGAAATAGATTTAGTCTTAAAATCCGCCACCTTCAGAGAAACCGGGTCATCAATAAACACTAACTGCCCCCGAGTATTCATCGCCTGAGCCAGTTCTTCTTCTTTACCCTCGGTGTAGACAGAGAATTAGACGGATAGTGGGTGAAGCGTAGCTGTCTAATTCTTGCCACAGAACGTAAAGAAAATCGCTCCAATGCCCTAGAATATATGCGGTACCGGGGCAAAGATATACCCCGGCGATGTTTCAGCCCCTAAGGAGCCCGCGCCCATGAGCACCATCAAAAACCCGGACGTTATCACTATCCTGGCAACCGGCGGAACTATCGATAAGTTCTACTCGGTGGCGGGCACCCTCGATATTGGCAAGCCTGCCGCGCACGATGTGCTGTCGAGAGTGCTCACCGACATTCGTTTTGATATTCGCGCGCTCATCGGCAAAGACAGCCTGGATATGACCGACGAAGACCGCGCCGAACTCGTTGCCGCCCTCAACGCGATTGAACACGACCAGGTTCTCATCACCCACGGGACCGACACAATGAGCGAATCCGCCCGATACATCGCCAAGCACGCCGATCTGGGGTCAAAGGTTGTGGTGCTGACCGGTGCCATGCAGCCGGCGGTCATGGCGCATTCGGATGCGGGGTTCAACCTGGGGGCTGCGATTTCCGCACTTAACCTGCTGGAACCGGGCGTTTACATCAGCATGAGCGGCCGAATTTTCCCGGCGCACACCGTGCGTAAGGATCGTGCCCGCGGGATTTTCGAGGGATAAACTCTGAAATTTTTGCTGCGTTCTGCAAGCTCTTGGTGACGCTTCAGTAAATAGGGCGTAAGTTTCAGCGTTATCTCAGTTTCATCTCGTACCGTAGTATTGAGTGCTTTCTCGATGGCGCCTCCGGCAGTGCTTCACAACGCCAGCGGCAGACAGGGTACCTATGAGCGAAAAATATAACCCGGGTTTTTGGGATCAGGCTTGTTCCACGCCGCCACCCGTGCGGCGCCTGTACCTTGTCCGCATGCTTTTCCTCGTGGTGCCTGCACTGACGCTGGTGTATTTTTTCGAGGCTATCGGGCTTGACCCTATCGGCGCGGTTCCCCTCATGTACCTGTCTCTGCACGGCTGGTTTGCGGTCGCGTATGCGCGGAATAAATCTATGGGGCTTGTTATGGTGGGAAACCTGTTCAGCGCCCTGGCGGCATCCGTTATCACCGGATTTTTCGCCTATATTTTGGTGTTTATTCACGGGCCAAGAACACTATGGAAACTCTTGGGAGGCTCGTACCCCATTCTGACCATTTGGATTATGGCGTCCTTCGTGATCGAGATTTTATGCTCCCTTATATTCGTCTTCCTGATCTTCCGCAGGTTCCCCTCCCGTGCCGAACGTGAAGCCCAAGAGACTCGCGAACTGTCAGAAGAGTCTTCCCTGTCTGAAGACCAGGCAGTCAACGACCATACGCTGACTAAGGCCGAAGCACAGAGTACACACCGCTCAGACTCTGATATACCGTAATGAGTTCCTGAGCTCATCCGCTCCCCAACGTGCCATGATTGCAGCCGTTACTCCCTGCAAGCGTGGTAGTGTATGACATAACCCAACGTTGGTGTAGCGAGGCACCCGCGCGCCGGGCTACACAAAAATTACCGGTAACGAGGATGTACATATGAGCACAGACCCCATGAAAAACGATGATTCTTCCCGTCAGCCTGAGGAACCTAGAACTACGCCGCAGGAATCTTCGGCGACGTCGCCTGTAGACGAGCATTCGGGGGACAGCACCGCACATAAAACCGCCGGAACCGGCGGCGCATCGCAGCACGAACACAGCGGGCGTACCTCAAAGTCGGATCCCTCACCCGAGGATAAACAAAACCCCAACAACTCCGGCAACGCCCAGAACCAGCAGACTGCTCCGTCAGCGCCAGGGTATGTTGGGTTACAACCGGGATACCCTGCGCCGAGTCCATCGACGCCTCCAAATCCCTATGCGAATCCGCATGTCGTACCCGGATATTCGGGATATGCAGTGCCGAATCCCGCCGCATACCCGTACACTGCATATCCGGCAAACCCGCACGACGAGATTGTCCGCAAACGTTCGCTGATGTACCTGCTGCGCCTGTGCATTGTGGGTGCTCTTATCGCGATCGGTATTGTTGTAACGACTTTCAACCTTATCGGTGCGATCATCGAACTTAGCGACTGCGGAACCGGCAGCTACTCGTGGAGTGAATACTCGCAGCGGATATGCCGTGAAGATAACACCTCAGCAATCACGGGGTCGTCGATTTTCCTTGTCATTTTTATCGCGTACCCGATATGTCATATTTTTGGGCTGCTTGCCGTTAGGAAAAATCAGCACCACGTGAGGGTGCTTGTCATTAACATTATTGGCATTGTGCTTTCGTCTCTGGGGATTGTGCTTGCTGGTTTAATGCTCTTGGGCGGTATAGCCATGATAACGGCGTTTGGATCCTCGGGATTACTCGCCATTTTTATCATATTCCTCGTGGCTGGGGCAGTACCCGTGGCAGAGCTTATTTTCTCGATTATTTTCGTCCGGCATGCCTCGTGGATGAACCATAAGGACTACTTCACGAAACCCGGTGTATAACCACTGCGGGGTGCCACACCGTGCCCCATTCGAGTGCTCTTGGTGTGAAAGGTAAAATGTGGCTCACGAGCCGGTAGAAAACGTATCTGGCAATAATTCCGATGTACAGTCGACGGGTCCTGATAACTCCGAAATCAGAAAATATGCATCGATATATCTGGTGCGTCTAGGTATTGTAGGTGCCTGTATGCGATGGGTATTATCTAGTTTTCTGAGAAGACTCCACCCTTTAG
>NZ_KV820090.1:0-205 GCF_001815285.1 Rothia sp. HMSC065D02 | reverse complement strand
TATGCGTACCCCTCGTACCAGCATCATCATGCCGGTCTACAACACCGCCAACACCGTCATCAACGCCATACAATCCGTCCGAAACCAAACAGACCCCAACTTTGAACTGCTCATCATGATCGACGGATCCCCCGATGACTCCGCCGACATCATCACCGACTACCACAAGAAAAACCCCGACACCCGCATCCACATCTTCAACAAC
>NZ_KV820089.1:466742-519131 GCF_001815285.1 Rothia sp. HMSC065D02 | reverse complement strand
TGTGGTTTCGGGGTTAGCCCACGAGGGGTACGGGGAAGGGTATAGGCCTGCTGGTGGGCCTGATTTCGGGCCGGAGTTCCGGAGTAGGCAGAGCGCGTCAGGGGATTTCACGTGGGCCAAAAACTTCGTTTTAACGTAAGAAGATTATCTAGGGTGTACGGATTTATGGGATTTTTGAAAAGTGCCCTACACTAAAATAGACTCTCTTAGCCTATCCGTACACAGGGATAGATTATAGGCTATAAAAGTGTATATGAGGATGTAGCAAAGCATGCTAAAGGATTTTAGAAGTGGATCAGATTTTTGGAGTTACTCTTCTTGCTCTTCAGCTTTTATCCTGTGTCTTGATATATAAGAGTATAAAAAATAAAAATTACACTACTTATAGATTTCCTCGTTGTGGAAGAAGGGCATACACCATTGAAAGCTTTGCAAAATTTGGGCTGATGTGTTGCTTTATTTTGACGTCTATAACGGTTCTTTCAGTATTATTTGACCCAGAATTTGGTGGTGCATTTGTTATGTTGCCTCTAGGGTTTTTGGGCTGGTATTTATGTTTGTTTATATATTTGGACTGTAAGAATTTTTATTTGCAGACAACACCAGAGGGTATGATATGGGCAAACTTCTTAGCAGTTTCTCATCAGGCATCTTATAAGGATATTTTAAAATTCTCCTATGATCCACGAGGAGACTTTGATACAGACCTTACGTGGCTTGTAGTGAAAACTAATCATGGAAAAACCTTGCGTTTTGACCCTTTACTAACAGGTGCTGGTCTGTTGATTCCACAACTGGCATTTCGGGTTGAGAATGGTTATTGGGCAAAAAATGCAGATCCAGAAGACCAACAACTGCTTCAGAACTTTATTGATAAGCCTGAGAAGGCTCGTGAACTTCTTATGAGTTGTTCCCCTTGTGTTATAGAACGGTGATATAGGTATAGCTATGGAATTGACAGATTTAATACGAGCCCTTATACCGGTTCTTCCTGTTGTCATCATATCATTGGCAGCTTCAGTAATAACTCGATTTATTAGCACAAAACCTCCTGTTTTTGAGCTAAAGAAAGAGGTGATATTTCGGCTCCATTGGATATACAAAATTTCTGTAGTGGTCATTGATATTACTTGTTTATTGGTCGCTGTATTCTTGATATGGGGATCGATAACATCAGGTCCTAGAGTGCTTGTTGCTCCCATGTTTTGGGTTATCATAGCTATTTTCTCTATTCTTTTCATGTATATTCACAAATCTTTCAGTGATGTGTATGTGCGCATAGATTCCCAAGGTATAACCACGAGAAAATTCTATGGGCGCATGAAGAATGTACCCTATACAGATATTTCTGAGTACATCTTTAAACCACACAGCGATAAGCTCATCATTAAAGACTTTCGGGGCAGAAAAACTCTTATCCGCCCCTTAAAAACCTCTACGCAGTTATCCCTTTTCCACTTGGCTTTCCGCATGACTGAAGGGCGCTGGGCTCAACCGCATAGCACCGATGACCGGCGAAAACTTGAGGAATCTATCGAAACCAATAGTGGAGTACAGTATCTTCTCGACCACCCGCACGACAAACTGTAGTAACCGGCAAACAGCACTCGCTACAGTAGGCAGAGTAAACTGAGAGTATGCGTATTAAGATTCTTGATCACCCGCTGGTGGCGCACAAGATTAGTGTGCTCCGCGATAAAAACACTCCCTCACCCACGTTCCGCCAGCTCGTCGATGAACTCGTTACCCTGCTCGCCTATGAGGCTACCCGTGAGATTCGGGTTGAGCAGCGCCCTATCGAAACCCCGGTGGCGCGCACGATGGGAACCGTTATCGCTAACCCGAAGCCTCTGGTCGTGCCGATTCTGCGCGCCGGACTGGGCATGCTCGAAGGCATGACTCGTCTAGTGCCCACCGCTGAAGTCGGGTTTTTAGGTATGGCCCGTAACGAAGAAACCCTCGATATTGTCACCTACGCCGAGCGTCTGCCCGAAGACCTGACCGGTCGTCAGGTGTACCTGCTCGATCCTATGCTCGCTACCGGTGGCACCTTGATTGAGGCTATTAAATTCCTGCGCGAACGTGGCGCCGAATCCATCACCTGTGTCTGCCTGATTGCCGCCCCCGAAGGTATTGCGGCCCTCGAAAAGGGTGTTGAGGGTCTGCAGAATGTCGACCTGTTCCTTGCCGCCAAAGATGAGCGCCTGAACGAAAGGGCGTATATTGTGCCCGGTTTGGGCGATGCGGGCGACCGTCTCTACGGGCTGGCGCAGTAGCGCATCCTTAAGGGTCTGACGATTGCGCGTGGGCGGTCTTAGACGTCGGGTGCCGCAAACATGTGCTTTGGAGGCTTGATTCTTGAGATTGCACGCGGAGCGTCGGTTCCTTGTCACCTTCATACTGCGGTGTGCCCCCTTCACCACATGCATCTGCGAATGCGGCGAAAAACACTAGTAGTGCACGAGCTAACGGTACCCTTGGGAGCCTCCGCTCCAGAACGTGGAAATTGCGCCCGGTTCGTATGCGGTCAGGGGCTCTGAGCGCGCGGCTTTTTGGGGTATCGGTTCCGAATCTCCATGTATAATATGAGGGAGAAACGGTGCTTGTCAGCGTCGTTTCCCGGCACTGAATCAAAGTTCACGAGGGTGTGAAGCTGCGAGCAGAACGTCGCAGATACCCCAAGTTGCTTGATTTATGAGTCAAATAATAGAAATATTGATAGCAAAGGAAACGCCGCCTGTATCGTGCGGTGTTTGAGCATTCCGCATCATGCAGAATCAAGGGACCCGTACGCAACAAATCTTGAGAGAAGGTTGAACAATGTCAGGTGCAGTACCTGGATACGTCCACATCTCCCAGCGTGGTCGTGCTGCAAAGCGTCAAGTGCCGCAGCAGAACCGCACACAAGGGTCCGCAGCTACTTTGCGCCCGATGACCTTCTCCTCCGGGGATCAGCAGGGCACCCAGAAGGCAGGAGCTCAGGAGAACGAGGCGCGCGGGTTTGTGCTGTATGTGGGGCTCAATGAAGAACTTGCCGCAGCCAACGGCACATCGCTGGTGCGTATTGTGCAGGATTTGCGAACCTATGCACACCATCTGGCACCTGAGGCCGAATCCTATGCCGCCGTTGCTTTGGCTCCCGTCCATGCGGAGGGCAGCGATCTTGAGGTTGTGCGCAATGCGCTTGGCGATCCGACTGCCGTGTTCTACCAGGCGGAGCTGCACAAGCAGGCGCGGGAAGCCGAGCAGCCCGCAACTCCTAGTTCCAATGGCGTTCTGATCGATTTGGCACGTCGTGAGGTGTTCCTTGATGGGGAACAGCTGATGCTCACCTTCAAAGAGTTTGAGCTTCTGGCGCATCTGGTTGAGAACTCCACCCGCACCGTGGGGCGCGACGAGCTTTTGGAGTCGCTCTGGAGCGCCGGGGACGAGCATCCCCACGAACGCACCATTGACGTGCATATTCGGCGTCTGCGCTCGAAGTTGGGGCGTCTTTCGGGAACCGTGCGTACCGTGCGCGGTCAGGGGTACCGGTTCTTTGAGCATCCCGAAGTTGTGGTGTGGGCAGCCCCCGAATACTCCATCTAGTCTTTTTACGCTCGAAACCCCGCGTTCTTTCTTAAGAGCACGGGGTTTTCGCATGCCGATTTTGTGGCGCGCTATCACGCGGCAACCCGGCGTATCGGGGCGCCTACGTTGTACTATGAAGGTATGGTTGAGAACTCACTCCGAGACGTTAAGCGCCTGATTATCATGCGTCATGCCGAAGCCGACTGGGGTATGGATGATTTCGATCGCCCACTGACTAAACGCGGGCATCGTCAGGCTGCGGATGCGGGCTCCTGGCTCAAACAGAAGGGCTATATTCCCGAGCAGCTGATGTCCTCGGCGGCGCTGCGCACCCGGCAGACCACCACTTGGATATCTGATGCGCTCGGTGAGCAGGCACCTACTCCGCACCTGGACGAGGGGCTGTACGAGGTTCCTGCATCCCGGGTACTGGCGCGCATTAACGGGGTTTCTGAGAGCGTGCGCACGCTTATGGTGGTGTCGCATCTGCCTGCGGTGCAAGATGTGACCTTACAGCTTGCGAGCCCCGACTCTGACTACAATTCCCTGATGGACGCTTCCTATGGCTTCTCGCCTTCGTCCGTAGCAGTCTTTGAGGTGCCGGGGGAGTGGGCGCTTCTTGACGGTGCGGATGCGCGTCTCATCGACTTTATGAGCTTCTAAATTCCTACCCGCAGTCGGCACACTGCGCCCCCGTTCTTTCTTCCGCTGAACCGCAGCTTTTTCGACTGGGAGGGCAAGGTTAGCCAGGCGGAAACAAAGCTGCATCATAAGACAGACTGTAAAAATCTGATGCCCTACGCCCCTAGGACGCAGCGAACCCCCGCACCTTTTACAGTGTGGGGGTTCGTTCTTTGGCGGAGACGGGGGGATTTGAACCCCCGGTCGAGTTCAACCCCGACCCTTCATTAGCAGTGAAGTCCATTCGGCCGCTCTGGCACGTCTCCACGGTGCACGAAACGAGTGCATCCCTATAAGAATATCGGGAGTAAGCAGGCTGGTCAATTCGGAATTGCCGACCAAACTTCCCCCATGAGCGAAAAACAACGCGCTATAGTTAGAGTTATTGCCACGCCCATTCACGCAGGCTGAAAACGGTTCCCCAGATATTTCCTACAGCAGGTAGACAGTGGGCAGGTCTAGTTGTCGCTTCTTGTCACCGAAAGGAATAGCTATGTCTGAGCATCACGCGGGAGAGCAACCGTCTCAGTCGCAAAACCCCCATCAGGGTGAGGATGCCTACGAGAAAACTCGCCCTCTCTCTGACTCTCTGCCCGAATACACTAAGCTTTATCAGAACCAGCAGCAGCCCGCTCCTAGACAGCAGGACTATCAACAAACTGTTCCTCAGCAGTACTATCACCAGTCCGCCCCTCAACAGTATTACCAACAGCCTGCTCCTCAACACTACTATCAGCAGCCGGTATATGTGCAGCCCGTGCCCATGATGACTGTTGTCCCCAAAACCCCGCAGCAGATTGCCGGTGAGCAGGCGGCACAGACCTCTTTAGCCCTGGGCATTGCTGGTTTGGTGCTCGCCCTCTTCTGGGTTACGAGTGTGATTCCACTGGGTTTGGGGATCTGGGGCGCGGTTAAAGGTGCTCAGGCTTCGCGCGTTGGAGTTCCCGCCGGAGGCGGTCTGGCTACTAGCTGGATTGCCCTGTCGCTGGGGGCGATTGAGACTCTGTTCTTCTTTATTCCGATGGTGGCGTTCGTGATAGCCGCTATAGCCAGCACTCGGTAGCAGCTGTGGGCTTACAAGATGCAGCCCCGCGGAATATCCCGATGTCGGGAGGACAGCGGGGCTTTATTGTGCATGATCTGGGCGCTTTAACGTGTATGCCGTGTTGGTACGGATTTGTTAACACGGCATGTTGGAAAGCGTGTACTTATCTTTAACCCTGTACAGTAAATAAAGCCGATAATAAAACTGATCTTATGTGCAACGATAGGATCCTCTACCTCGAAGGATAGTAATGTCCGAAAACTATAACTTTCAGCCTCAGCAGAACCCGCAGGGCGGATACCCTCAGCAGGGTTACCAGCAGCCGTACCCGCCGACAATTGATCCTGAAGCAATCAAGGCAGAGAAAAACGCAAAAATCTATTCCATTACTTCCCTTGTTCTAGGTGCTCTCGGTATTGGGATTTTTACCATCGGTTTTGGCATTGTTGCCGTAGTTTCCTGTATTAGGGGTCTTATTGCTAATAAGGGAAAGAATGCTGGCTATACTGCTATGGCGCTTATCGGGGGTATCCTCGGTGCCTTTGATATTGTGCTGTGGTTCCTCTCGAGGTTGGTCTCGTAACCTGCAGATTCTACGCCGAAAAACCCCGCGATATACCTGAAAATTCAGGCACATCGCGGGGTTTTAGTGTGCGGATGGTAAGGGATTTGAACCCTTGAGACGGGGTTACCGCCTACTGGTTTTCAAGACCAGCTCCTTCGGCCGCTCGGACAACCATCCCGGTATTTTCCGCCCTTGAGCGGAAAAGGTACCCGCCGATTATCTCATGTTCTATGCTTTTCTGTAAATCTGAACATTGCGGTATGCCCCGAGAACACATGCTAATCTCGGTGCAGGAAGATACAGATAAGAAGGTTGTTGAGGCTACTATGCGCGCCATTGTCGAGAAAGAACATGGAGATCCAGAGGTTCTAACGCTCTCTGAGGTTCCGATTCCTGCCCCTGCACCCGGGCAGGTCTTGGTGCGGGTGCAGGCCGCCGGGCTGAACCGGGCGGATTCCCTGCAGCGGCGCGGGCATTATCCGCCTCCCGCGGGGGCAAGCTCCGTATACGGTCTTGAGATCGCGGGTGTGGTAGAGGCTGTGGGCGAGGGTGTTGATCCCACTCTGGTGGGCGAGCGCGTCATGGCGCTTCTTGCTGGCGGCGGTTACGCCGAGTATGCGGCGGTAGATGTGCGCCATACCCTGCCCGTTCCTAAGGGTATGAGCATGGTTGAGGCGGCGTGCATCCCGGAGGTCGCCGCGACGGTGTACTCGAATCTGGTGCTTCTGTGCGGAATGAGCCTTGATCCCGCGCAGAATAAACCGGCGGAAGATGAGCAGACTTCGCTCCTGGTGCATGGCGGTACTGGGGGCGTGGGTATGCATGCTATTCAGCTGGCGCGCGCCGCCGGTGTGCGGGTTTTTGCGACGGTCGGTGATGACGAGAAGGCTCAGGTGGTGCGGGCGTTGGGGGCGCATCCGATTAATTACCGCACGGAGTCTTTTCGTCAGGTGATTCAGCGTGAGAGTGCCGGTCACGGCGTGAATTATATTCTTGATGTGGTGGGCGCGAAATACCTGGAAGATAATCTGCGGTCTTTGGCCGATGGCGGGCATCTGGCGACGATTGCCGTGCAGGGCGGCCGCCGCGCGGAACTTGATCTGGGTCTTATGCTAACAAAGCGCCTGTCGGTGCACGGTACGTCTTTGCGGTCACGGTCTGCGGATGAGAAGGCAAAAATTATGGCGGGGGTACATGAGAACGTGTTACCGTTGCTTGAGCGTGGCGTTCTTTCGGCGAATCTTGATCGTGAATTTCCGTGGTGGCAGGCGCCGCAGGCTCATGAGTATTTTGATGCGGGTCAGCATCGCGGCAAGGTTGTTTTGCGCGTGATGTAAGTCGTATTGTGCCGGTTTAACTGGACTAAATGCGTGAATTTTTCGAGAGCTTAATCCCATATCAACATTTTTTGTACGACATCCTGTCACCAAAACGAGGTTTAGGGTACCCTAAGTATATAGAGCTTTCTAGACGCACGACCTGCTGAGTATGAGGAGAGGCTATGGGACTCAAAGATTTCCTGCAATCACGGCGTGATGATGCGGAACTTGGGCGTGGTCTCTGGCGCCGTGCGCATGACCGGTTTATTCGCGGTATTGATCGTTTCCATCAGGTTCTTGAACGCCTTGCCGATACCGAGATGATCGAACTTATCGTGCCGGATGCGAATACTCTTGCCGATCTTATTCCGCGGGTTCGTACCGTCGCGATGGAGGCGCAGCGTATTGCCCCCAGTGATGGCATGGATATTCCTGCCTCCCCTGAAGGCACGTTCTCGGATCTGCATCGGGCGCTCTCAAAAGCTGGTAATGCGGTAGCCCTCTGCGCTGAGGCGCTGGCGATGGCGCGGTGCTTTGGCGAGTGCAGTGTGCAGTGCCACCGCAAGATTACGGTAGAGCGCCGCGTGCAGAGTGTGGTTGAGCATGTCGAAAATGCGGAACGCCTGATCGCCCGCGCGCGTGATGAAAAAGCTGCACAGGCGCGCAACGAAAACCTGTCTCTGCAGACAACCTCGGTTTAACGTCATAAACGTGAAACTAGCGGCGATGTGCGAATAGTTGTGTAGTCGCGGGCTCCGTATAATTTCCCCGGTAATTTCGGGGGTTTAGTGTCTTTTGAGGGTTTCATGCCGCGAATTATCCAACATAAAACCATATAAATCCGCGTAAAAACCCACACGATATAAGGTAACTAGAACCTTAACTAAGGTTGAGCTTAGTATAACCATCATGGATCAGACACCTACACTAAAAGCTCGGACACCAGCACATCAGGGAAAAGACCAACCAATGCTCGAATTCCATCGCAATGAACGTGCACGCCAGCTACGCCCCAGTCTCTCTCGCTCCTGGCTTCTTGTACGCCCTAATTCAGCCGAAAAAGACTTTGAAGAAGCATTCGCCAGTGAAGCAGACTCCATTATTCTAGACCTCGAAGACGGGTGCCCCGAAGACGAAAAAGACGAAGCCCGCAGTCGAGTCGTCAAAATGCTCAACTCCGGCGTGGTCGCGTGGGTGCGCATCAACGCTATCACCACCGAGCACTGGTGGAAAGACGTTAAAGCCCTCAAAAACACCAAAGGTCTGCGCGGCGTTATGCTCGCCACCGCAGAGCACGCGACCGATATCGACCGTACCGCCTCCGAACTGCCCGCCGGAACACCCATCATCGCGCTTATCGAATCGGCTCTCGGGGTGCACAACGCCGTCGAAATCGCCAGCGCTATCGGAACCTTCCGCATCGCCTTCGGAGCAGGCGATTACCGCCGCGATACCGGTTCCAGCGACACCCCCATGGCGCTCGCCTATGTGCGCTCGCAGCTCGTGATCGCTTCAACTCTGGGTGGTATCCCCGGTCCTATCGACGGTCCATCCGTGGGAAAGTACAAGGCGGCTCTCACTGAAGCCTGCACCTACGCCACGGCCCACGGCATGACCGGCAAACTCACCCTCGATTCCGATCAGGCAGACACCATCAACCAGGCATTCTCACCGAGTGACCACGAAATCGCCGAGGCGCACAAAATGCTTGACGTGCCCATTGACGGGCCGCACGACGGCTCATATCTGCCGCGTTACCTGCGCGCCAAGAAGGTCAAAGAACTCGCCAAAGTCTACGGGCTGTGGGGAAAGACCGAAAGTGACGCCCAGCGCGCCAACGTCTAAAGTCTTGGTACAAGAACGTGAGCCGCGCATCCTGCCTCTGGTTAGGATGCGCGGCTCACGTGTTCTCTGTGCGGTACAGCTTCGCTGCGGGCGGCTAGTTGTACGGAGTCCTGCCGCCGGTAAAGGCATAGGCGCAAATATAGGAGGTCACAACCCCCAGCACGATGGGGACGGCAATAATGGTATCTTCACCGAAAATCCATCGATAAAAGAACCACAGCGCACAACACGGTATCAGCAGAAGCACGAATACCAACCCAAAACGCTGGGTCTGTTTTTTATGACGCATGATGCCCCTCTCGAACTGCAAACAAAACGGTAAAACTCTTTTCCTTATTGTACGGGTTTTCAAGGGTAATCCGTAGATGGGAAACACAAAACCCGCCGCACTCTGCCCGCTGGCAGAAGACGACGGGTTACGCTGAGCCCCCTGTGGGATTCGAACCCACGACCTTTTCTTTACGAGGGAAATGCTCTACCCCTGAGCTAAGGAGGCACACGATATACGACCTATATGGCGCGTATACCATCGCCAATATTAGCAGAGATTACAGGGCAGAGCGAATATGACCCATAACTCGAAAGGGGTGCGTTCCCCCGCAATATATGGGAGGATGAAAAGAAGATCTATTATCTTTACGGTAAAGGAACCCTCATGACATCTATGCTCAATCGCCGTACCGCGCTTTCGCTCGGGGTACCCGCTCTCGCAGTCGTATTCTCCGCATGCGCTAACACCACCTCAAATTCCGGGTCGAGTGCATCCGCAAGCGGTAGTTCAAGCTCTAACGCCAGCCCAAGCGGCTCAGCAAGCAGTGCTTCCTCGAGCGATGCTTCCGGCAGCGCTAGCGCCGGGGGAGAGACAAGCGCATCCGGTTCGGCTTCGGCCTCGGGTGACTCCGCCAAAATGACCGCCACCAAAGTTGGTGAGCGTGACGAGGTTGGATACCACCTCAACACCCCCAAGCAGGGTGCGCCCACCGTGACCCTGTACACCGACTACCAGTGCCCCTACTGCGCCAAGGCCGAACCCACCTATGAGAAGGTTGCCAAGGACCTTGAGGGCACCATGAATGTGACCGTGCGCAATATGCCGCTGTCCCAAATTCACAAGAATGCTATTGCCGCCGCGCAGGCCGTGCAGGCGGCAGAACTTCAGGATAAGCACCTGGAGATGGCGAATAAGCTTTTTGAAACTCAGGACAGCTGGAAGGATATTACCGAGCAGACCGAGTTTGCGGGAGTTCTCCTCAGCTATGCTCAGGAACTCGGGTTGGATGAGGAGAAATTCAAGACTGACCTGGTCGATCCAAAAACCATTGACTTGATCAAGGGCGATTTTGAGTACGGCCAAAAGATCGGCGTGAAGGGCACCCCCCAATTTGTGGTGAACGATAAGCCTCTTGAGAATGTGGATTCTTCGACCTCCGCTGAGGATATGGCCAAAGAATTCAAGAAAGCCGCAGGGCTGAACTAGTCTTTCGTGATGGATGAAAGACAGCGAGAGCGTGCCGCGCTGGGCGTTCACCTGAGTGTGAGCGGTCAGCGCGCCCGCATTCTTGAGGACGGATTCAGCGAGCACGGCTATGTGCTTGACATCGGTGGTGCCGAACAATCCCATGTTGATGCTGCTGATGCGACCGTCGTGTTTTACGAGTATCTGCGACGCATCGCCAATGTGCTGGATGTACTCGCACCGCCGCGCGAACCCGTGACGGCTCTTCACCTGGGGGCCGGGGCGCTCACGCTCGCCCGCTATGTGCAGGCCACGCGCCCGGGGTCTTCGCAAGTGGCCGTCGATTATGAGCCACAGCTGATGGGGTTTGTGACCGAGGTGCTGCCGTTGCCCGCAGGTACCCGGTGCGAGTTCGTGGTTTCGGATGCGCGCGCCGTGCTCCCCGAGATTCCCGCGCTTTTCGGCGCTCATGCCGCATCCGACGGCGGCGTTTTTCGCGGGATCGACGCTATTATTCTTGATATTTTTACGGGTATGGATGCGCCCGCCCACCTTGCCAACGCCGACTACTACGCCGAGCTGCGTGAGCTTCTGAGCGCCCGCGGGGTACTCGCCGTGAACGTGGGCGATGATGCCGGGCTGCCCTTCTTCCAGGGGCAGGCGCGCGCCCTATTAGACACGTTCGAGCATGTGTGGTGCCTGTGTGATTCTTCCATGCTGAGCGGTGAACACGAGGGGAACCTGGTGCTGATCGCAACCGCACGTGAACTCGACGAGGACACCGCCGATGCGCTGTTCGCGCGGGGACCGCATCCGGCGGAGGTGCTGGGTACCGAAGAACTGCGGGATTTTCTGGGGTACCTGGCCGGGCAATAGCCGCCCACGCTGCTCGCCGCAGAACCGACCCGGCACGCAGTGTAGTATCCCGCAGTCTATTCCGGCAGCGGCAGGGGAGAGGTTTGCTCGGGAGGTTCGTTCCTCTGGTAAGAATCAGAAGTTTCGTCCGCAGGCGCCGAACCCCCGGTTGTCTGGGTAATTCCAATACTTGCCGTGATCAGCAGGATAATCGCAACCCAGCGCATCAGACCGGTTTCCTGGCCCAACAGCGCCCATCCCGCGAGCGCCGCAATCGCCGGTTCCAGGCTGAGAAGCACACTGAAGACCTGTTCGGGAAGGTGCCGCAGGGCTGCCAACTCGCTGCTGTACGGTACGACCGATGCCAGCAGGGAGGTTCCGATGATGAAGAGCACCAGTTGGGTGTCGTGCGTAACGCTCCAGAGCGCCACGGGGCCGGGGAAAAGCAGGGCCCCGGGGGCCACGCAGGTGGCTCCCACGGTCATTGCTACGGCGAGTCCGCTTGCGCCGGGCACGAGTTCGCCGACCGAGGCGCTTGAGCGAATGTAGAGCGCCCAGAATGCGCCTGCGATCAGGGCGTATAGTACGCCCAGCAGGTCTGTTTCCTGCCCGTGTACTGCCTCGAAGCCGAGTACCGCCATGCCTGCCGCCGCGCAGAATACCCACACTAGGTCGCGTTTACGCCGCGTGAGGATAGAGGCCAGTACGAGTGGACCGGTAAACTCGATAGCCACCGCTAGCCCGAGCGGGATGCGAGCCAGCGCATTGTAGAAGAAGCCGTTCATGAGCCCAAGCGTGACACCAAAAATAAGCATGGCACGCCACTGGCGGGAAGACCAGCCTAAGAACCCGTCGGATGTCTTCGCGGGTACTGCCATATATGCGGTTTGTGCACCTGCCCGATGCGCCCGCCAGCGCCCGGCAATCCAGACCGCCGCACCCACCGTGATCGCGGCGAGAAGCAGGCGCAGAACTGTGACGAGCCACGGACCAAAAAGCGGAAAAAGGTGCACCGCGAAAGCCGCACCGAATTGCAGAGAAAGGCATGAGATGACCACAAAAATGATGCCGACGGTGGGGCGCTTGCGGTGACTATGATGGCTGAGGCTGGTCAAGAAACCTCCTAGATCACAACGACAACAGGCGGCGGTACCACGTGAGAATAATGGTAACGTAGCCTGCGTACTGTTGTAACCCAGGGCATACCCCAAATGTGAAGGATATTCTACGTTTGGGAGGAACCTTCTGGCCGGGTTTCCTTAGCCTGCCGGTCGAGCTTGATCTGCTCGGTGGTGGGCAGGGTAATCACCCCGGTCTTCTGCACAAGGTCGGCACCGATGCTGTCAACCGCGCCAGGCAGGAAATGCGTAATTGTCTCTGCCGTACCTTCCTCAAGGGCTCGGCGTTCCACCCGAGCGTGCGATATCGTAATCCCGATACTCGCCGTAATCAGCAGGGCAATTGCAACCCAGCGCACCGCATCGGTGGGTTCTTGCAGAATAATAACGCCCACCAGTGCCGCCGCCGCAGGTTCCAGCGAAAGTACCACGCTGTATACATTCGAGGGGAGCATGCGAAGCGCCGAAATCTCGCCCAGTGCGGGAAGCGCAGAGGCCAGAAGACCCATCGCAAAACCAAGCGCCAGTAAGGCGGGATCGGTGATAACTTTCCCTAAATTATTGCCCGTGATGAAGAAAGGGAAAGGGATAACCAAGAGTGTGGAGACAAGATTGCCCATCACCATACCGCCCATCCCCGGAATTGTGGCGCCCACACGCTCTGTAGCCAAGATATAGGCGGCACGAGAAACGGCGGTGAGAATAGCGAAAAATATACCTATCAGTGCGAAATCTTCGGGTTTTGACTGCGACTCTGCCGTCAAAATAGCCATACCAGTAAAGGAAAGGAGAATCCAGATCAGGTCGAGTTTTCTTCGTGAAAGAACCGTTGCCAACACGAGCGGACCCATAAACTCTATAGCCACCGCGATCGCCAGCGGAACCTGCTGAATTGCCACATAGAAGAAAGCGTTCGCGCCGAAAAGCGCAACCCCCAAGACGATCACGGCAAGCCACTGCGGGCGCGTCCATTGACGAACTTGCGGGCGGAAAAAGAGATACAGCAGAAGCGATGAGGTGATCATGCGCAGAGCCACCACGCCCCACGCGCCCAGATCGCCCATCATTGTCTTTGCGAGCGCAGAACCGAACTGTGCCGAAATGATGGCGCCGATAGCATACGCCATACCGAGGCCCTGAGTCGCCAGTGGCGAGCGCGCCGAAGCAGGAGCAGACATATAGGTTCCTTACTGTGTGAAGGCCGGTGTTAGTGCCATTGCTGAACACCGCAGAAGACGCGTCGGAGCGCCTGAGTGAACGAGTGTGTTGTGTAACCTAGCTCAATTCTAAGCCCTCGGGGCGAAAAGCTGAACTAAAACGTCATACCGTGAAATTTACTCCATCATAAAACCTGCCGAAGGTAAACGGCGGAAAGAGCTATGCCGCTTTGAGATACCAGGTCTGGGCTTGGGCGTATATACCGTACCGATGGGTTAGCGGGCAAGATTTATGTCATGTGTAGTGTGCACAGGTAGAGCCGGGAAAAGTAGTTCTTGACGCACTAAAATTCCAGGCCGGGGGCGTGTCATGAACGCGACGGAATACTCGCTGGGCGGAATAAGCACCGTTTCTGCAGGATGCGGTACCTACTTTGAGTCAGAACGTGCTTTACTGGCATTATGCTAGACCCGAAAAAGTCACTTTTTGACGATAACGGCAATCCCCGCCCGGCACTCACCAAAACGCTTGATACCGTTCTGCGCGTTCAGCGCCCCCTAGCGCTGTCGATGGTGAAAAGTTTGCGGGCGGCGCATCCGGATGAAACCCCCGAAAAGATTCTGCGGCGCCTTGAACGCAACTATCTGCGTGACGTGACCGCGATCGGCGGGGTGACGGGCGCATCCGCCTTCGTACCCGGAATCGGAACCGTGACCTCGATGAGCCTTTCGGCGCTCGCGGTCGGCGGGTACCTGGAAAGGACCGCGCTGTTCGCCCAGGCGGTGGCTGAGCTGCACGGCGTGCACGTGGAGAACCCCGAGGTTGCACGTTCGATGGTGATGGCGATTATGCTCGGCGAAGAAGGCTCGCAGCTGATGAACACCGTGCTGCTGCAGACCGGGAAGGCGAGCGGTGTTTCCAATCGGTGGGGAACGCTGCTGGGCGGTAAGTCGGCGGGCAAGACTTTTAGTGTGGAACGCACGATTCGCAATATGTTTATCAAGCGTTTCTTGACCCGCCAGAGCGGAGCCCTGCTGGGGCGTGCCCTGCCGTTCGGCGTGGGTGCGGTGGTCGGCGGCGGCGCAAACTTGGCGCTGGGGCGTGACGTGGTTAAGAGCGCCCGTAATGCGTTTGGTGATGCTCCCGCGTTTTTCCCGGCTGAGCTGATGCTTACCCCGCGCGCCCCCAAGTTCACGTCTGACGAGCAGAAAAACTCTCACGGACCCAAGGTTACGCGAGCACTGACCAGTAAGTTCAAGCGCACCAAGGCCGATACGAAGAACCACGATGCGCACGCTCACGGGCTGCAAAATCCTGGCGCGCAGCATCGCAAGACGATGGGGAACTAGAAGAAACTAGCCCCTTGCCCCTGCCCGCCGGTATTTCGCGGGTAATAGTGCCCGTTTTGCCGCAGTTTTCACGAGACATACACGGGAGATTGTTAGATTATCAGCCTGCTAATCTAACAGTTTTCCGTCAAAGTGCGAAAAGTTGTTAGATTAGAGCCTCCTTAATCTAACAACTTTTCGTGTTTTTAGGTAGACTTGATGGTGACGTTGGTCAAGAAGAACACTTTAACCACCCTGAAACCTACTGTTGTGGAGACGGCATGATACTTTCAGAACGCAGGCGAGACCTTGAAAAACAGGTCGCCGAAATCCTTGCTTCGTATCGAGACGGGCAGCTTCACGCGAATCGGGAGAGCGCATCCATAGATTTCAAAGAGGAAGCAGGACGCCGAGGCGCTGGCGGTATTCTTCTGCCCGGCGAAACACGCAACGCTGAAGCAGCATCAAAACTTGCAGATGAAGTCGCGTGCTTTGCCAATACACCCGGCGGAGGCGCCCTGATCCTAGGCGTTGAAGACAGCCATGGAACGGTACTCGGTACCGAGCTCGATACTGAATGGCTGCGCCAGCGTATTGATGAGGCGGTACAGGTCGCCCCCGATATTGTGGAACACCACCTTGGTGGAGCCCAGGGTCTGCGCGTGCTGGTTCTCTACGTACCCCAGGCCAAAGAGCCTGTGTATGATACCGGTAATAAGCTGCGGTGGCGCGTTGGGGATCACTGCAAGCCTATTGACCGTTCCCTTTGGTGGGAACACCGTGAAAATATGCGGGAATACGACGAAATGGCTCAAAGCACCCGCTACGCGCCTGAAGATATTCCACGCTCCACCATGAACTATGTGCGCGCCCTGCTCGGAGCCGATGCAGCCCTCACGGACCGCGAGGTCTTGCAGCGTTTGGGCGCACTGCGTTCCGATGGAAAGCTCTCGCAAGCCGCCGCGCTCACCCTGTGCCCCGCATCCCGAACCCTGCTTGAACTCACTATCTTCGACGTTCCCGCCGGGTCGATCCTCAATACTGTGCGGCCCGACGCCGACCTGTCTCTACTGGAACAAATACGGCAGATCGAGCAGGCTCTGCAAAACGTGAATACACAAATTACGCTTCCCACCGGGTTTGCGCACCGCACAGTCCGGCAGGTTCCCGAAAATGCTGTGCGTGAGGCTGTTCTCAACGGCATTATTCACCGCGACTGGAACAGCTCTGAACCTACCGATATCCGCTGGATCACACTCGATACTACCCTCGTGGTGCGAAGCCCAGGCGGATTTTACGGTGGAGTTACTGCGGATAATGTGCTCAGCAATCGTTCTGCACGATACCCCGCGCTCGCCGATTTGTTCCGTGCCCTGACCCTTGTTGAGAAACAGGGAGTGGGGGTTGATCGGATGTACCAGTCCATGATGGTTCTTGGGCATCTGCCCCCTATCTTCGAGGAGGTGGCGGGTCCGCATATTGAATGTACGCTCGTGGGAGGAACACCAGTACTGCCTGTACTGGAAGTCGCCTCTGCGATTGTTCCCACCGCACGTCAGAAAGACGTGGGAATCGCTATTATTCTCAGCTATTTGATGCAGCACCCTTTTATCACATTGAAAACTTTGGCCGAACGTCTGCAATCTTCTGAAGAATCAGCGGCGCTCACGCTGCGGGCTGCCGAACAGACCGTTATTGAGGGTGTTCCGCTGGTAGCCCGTCTTAAAGAGCAACAGGTGTGGGTTCTGGGCGAGGGCGCGCTTAACCTTGCTCAGAATGCTCGGGGTGAGAACGACCACTATGTGCTGCCCTATCTGTCACGATCCTCGCAGACTATGCACGATGTGATTCGGGCGTGGTGCGACCTCACCGGTGCAATCACAACGGGAGATTTGATGGAGCTGACGCATATAGCCCGCGGTACTGCCAAAAGAGCTTTAGATGCTCTAGTCGATGAAGGTACTCTAAGGCAGGAAGGACAGGGCCGTTCCACAAGGTACGTTATGGTTTATCAGGGGCGGTAATCTGCTGAATTTCTGTAGGTGGAGTAGTTGATGTTAGATTATCGGGATGCTAATCTAACAGTTTTCCGTCAAAATGCGAAAAGTTGTTAGATTAGAGCCTCCTTAATCTAACAACTTTTTGTGTTGGGAAGGAAAACTGGCGAACAAATGGGTGTTCTATAGCTCCTGCCGGAACCGTAAAAAGGCTCTTTATTCACATAAAGCATTGGAAAACCGCTTTATGTGAATAAAGAGCCTTTTTAGAACGTAGAGAGCGGGCGAAAGGAGTCGAAGGAATTTAGCCCTGCGCATCCTTCGCGTGATCCACCAGCTGCGCGGCGATGCCGTTGTACGTATGCGGGGTCAAGTTCGACAGCCGCTCCTGTGCCTCGGACGACAGACCCAGGGTGCCCACAAATTCCTTGAGGCGCACCGCATCTACCCGATGACCGCGCGTAAGCTCCTTCAGACGCTCATAGGGGTTCTCCATGCCGGGGGTGCCCGCGATTGCCTCTGCGCGCATAACCATCTGAATGGCCTCTGCCAGAACCTCCCAATTGGACTCCAGATCGGTGGCAATAACGTCGGCGGCAATATCGAGGCGCTGCAGACCCTTAATCACATTGGAAATCGCCAGCACCGAATGCCCAAACGCCACGCCAATATTGCGCTGCGCCGAAGAATCGGTCAAATCACGCTGCCAACGCGAAGTCACCAGCGTGGACGCCAGCGAATCGAAGACCGCGTTTGAGAGTTCAAGATTAGCCTCCGCATTCTCGAAGCGGATCGGGTTTACCTTATGCGGCATCGTCGAAGAGCCCGTTGCACCAGCCACCGGAATCTGGCGGAAGAAGCCAATCGAAATATAGCTCCACACATCGGTGCACAGATTATGCAGCACACGGTTGAAATGCGCCACATCAGAGTACAGTTCCGCCTGCCAGTCATGCGATTCGATCTGCGTGGTCAGCGGGTTCCAGCTAAGCCCCAGATGCTCCACGAAACCCCGCGAAATAGCCTGCCAGTCAGCCCCCGGAACCGAGGCGTAATGCGCCGCATAGGTGCCCGTCGCGCCGTTAATCTTGCCCAAAAATTCGGTGGCGGCAACATGGGAAATCTGGCGTTTTAGACGGTATGCCAGCACAGCCATTTCCTTGCCCAGCGTGGTGGGGGTCGCGGGCTGGCCGTGCGTGCGAGAGAGCATCGGAACATCCCTGCCGGTTTCTGCGAGATCCAGTAAAATCTGCACCAGATCGCGGGCGGCGGGAAGCCATACATTCTCGACCGCGTCCTTAATACCCAGGGCATAGGAGAGGTTATTAATATCTTCGGAGGTGCACCCAAAATGCACGAGCGGCACCAGATGCTCCAGCCCCAGCGCTTCGAGGCGGCGACCGATATAGTACTCGACGGCCTTCACATCGTGAACAGTGACCGCCTCAATCTCGGCGAGTTCGGTGACGGAATCGGCGTTGAACTCGGTCACGATAGCGCGTAAACCGGACTTCTGCTCATCGGTGAGCGGCGTGAGCCCGGGAAGAACGGCATGCTCGCACAGGTATATGAACCATTCGACTTCCACATGGATGCGGTCGCGGTTCAGCGCGGCTTCGGAGAGATAGTTCGTTAAAGGCGCGGTCACAGGGGCGTAACGCCCATCGAGAGGACCGAGTGCAAGATTACTGGTGCCCAGGTCGATTCTTCCCGAGGGCAGGAGCGTGTTTTCAGGGTGAGACATACCTCTATCTTCGCATGTTTTGGCGTAAAAGGTCAGATTGGGTGTCTTCTATGGCGGCTGGGGCGCCGTGTCTGTCTTGGTGCGGCGTATTGCGGATTCTGGATGTTATTTTCTTTGTTCCGCTAAGGCGTTATTTATGGGATGCGCGGTCTGCCACGCTTGTGCGGGCCCATGTCATATTCGGTCATGCGAGTGCGCGCATCCAACGAAATCGAAAGAAACAGCCTGTGGATAATCAGCGAAAGTGTCCCACTACGGCAGGTTATCCACAGGGCAACGAGAGAGCGGGTATTAACCTGTGCCGAGCCTTCTAGGGTGAAGGTAAACAGGTACAGCATCGGTCACGCGCACGGGTACTCAGGCGTACCCGTGCGGCCGCACACCGGGAGCCGCCCGCCGTACACAAAGAGCTAACGAGGAAGACATGACAGCCATCGCACCCGCACCAACGCCCCAGCCGCATACCGGCGATATTCCCCCGGGAGCGCATCCGCCCACGTCCGCAGATATTCTGCGTGCCGCCGGTGACATGGGGATCGGTACCAGCGCTGCAACCAGTTTTGCGGCGTCTTTGCAAGGGTTAGCGGGGCAGGCGCGCAGTAAGGGTCAGGAACTCGCCGCCAGCTTAGAACAACATGCCGCGAGCATTCAGACGATGCTTCACAAAGCCCACGGTATGCGTGCCGAACACTGGAAATCCTCGGCAGGGAGAGCCTATCGAAACGCATTAGAACAGCACGAAAAAAGCCTGACCGAAACTCACCAGCAAGTACAGCACGCAGCCGAGGATGCGCGCCGCGCTGGCGAAGAAGTTGCCGCAGCCTTGGAATCCCAAGCAAACACTATTTTGGGTACCGCCGCCGGATTAGACGGAATGCTCAAAGGCCTGCTGAACACCACCGCCGATACCCTCGAAAACCTGAACCCCGCAGACATCATCAAATCCTCCGGCGCACTGAACGCTCAGCATGCCTTAGATCAGTTACTCAATTATTCGCAGGTTCCCACCGGGCTCTTACAGAGCTCGGGCATTCACTAATCGCTAGACAACAGGGAAGGACTCACGATGAACACTCCGGGACAACAGATAGCAGCCGGTGGGGACGATAAAACCATTAGCGTTCTGCTGGAAGAGCTGCCGCAGCTCGCACAGAATGTACACCAGCTAGGCGGCGATTGCGGGTCATTACCCCTGCCGATGAGCGGTATCGCGGCGCAGCTCATGCTTTTTCTCGGCACCAACGAACATGGGCGGCAAGCCTCGGTCATGACCACCTCTGCCGCAGCGACGTTGGGGGAGCGGGCCGTTAAGCTGGAGGCAACCGCCAGTGCAATAGACGCCTGCTCGAAAGGCTACCATCAGGCAGAAGAAGCCGCGAAGGGACTGTTCAACCGCATCGGGCTCACTCAGGACGGGAAGATGCCTAACGGCATGTCGCAGGAAGAGTGGATGCGCAACGCGCTCATGCATCCGCAAGGCGCCTTCAACGACATGTGGTCCTGGGAAAAGTACGAGCTTGGATATAGCGCCGCAGAGAGCATTTTCGGGTGGGGTATGCGCAGCGGCAACCCCTATATTATGGGCTTTTCCGCACTGACGGCGATTACCCTCTTCGGGGCGACCGCCTACCAGGATATGCGCGCTAACCCAGAGATGGCGCGCAGACGTATAGCTCGAAAACTCGAAAAAATGGGTATTCCCCGTGAGATAGCCGAACGAATTGTGAACGGGAAAATGCCGTGGCTCGGGAAGAAAGAACAGGACAACAAGAACCGCGGTGAACTCAAGAACTGGCATCGTGATAAGGCAGAACCGACAGATAAAATGCCTCGCACCCGCGCCGAGATCGCCCAGAATATGGAGCGCGTGAGCAAGGGAGACCTCTCGAAAAAATACGAAGGCGAAGATAAAGACGGGAAGGGTTACTCGGGGATTGAGGTACAGGTATACCGAGACCCCCAAACCGGACGCAAAATCGTATACGCCTATATCCCAGGGACGGACTTTTCCAATAAACCTGGCGAACCCGACGGTATCCAAGGCACCCTGCAAATAGGCGCTGATACACCGAACGCTTCTATACAAGACAGCCATATCATGATGCGTGCCCTAGACCGTGCGCTAAGAGATCAAGGCGTAACCTCAGCCGATGATGTGATTCTTGTGGGACATTCCCAAGGCGCAGCTATCGCCTATAACGCCGCCAATAACAACGAATTTGCCTCACGCTACCACGTGAGCGATGTGTACACTTTTGGCGGCCCCGTACAAGCTTTACCAGACCGAGGAAATAAGACCTTCCGCGTGCATCAAACCAAAGATAAGGGCGATCCTATTCCCGCAATCATTAGCGGCCAGACGTGGAAGGAACGCCCAGGTGACTCGACCGTGATTACTGACCGTAGAAGTTTTCGCCAGGGCGGCGATCCTAAACCACATGAAATGACTCACGATATGAGGTTTTATCGTGAATCATTAGAACGGGATGCTAACGCGCAGAAACCTATGGCGGCTGTCCCTCAAGGTAACTACACCTACGAAGGCGGAAATGTCTATAACGCTACCTCTGAGGGAGGGCCTTCGTTATGGGAGAGCGGAGCCGCAACATTATCAAATGAGCGTGGTGTAAACCCTCAAGTACTTGGAAATATAGGGGTTGACTTGGCCCAAGATAAGGCACGGTCATGGACACCCGATTTTTTGAAACCCAGTATGGATGCGCTTGATCCACGAAAGCCCGTCGATTACACGGACCCGAAGATTTCGGGACTGCCCGCACCGGTGCAGAACCCCGGCACCACAGATACCCAACACTCACCCGCAGCATGGCATGCGCCCGAGTCGCTGGAGAACATATCGGGGCCGAAACCCATGCCGTACAGCCATCAAGGGGAAGGGATCATACCCTCCGGGGCAGGTTCCCACGCCGAACCGTATTATGCGCCGCGGCTGCTGGATGACCTGCATCTGCCCAAGCTCGGCGTACCCCACGGCACGGGCGGAGGTGAAAACCTGTTGCCGAACCTTGACCTGAAAACACAGGAAGGATACCTGCCGCCGCTGGGGGAGCACCTGCTGGGCAACCCCACCGAGGCACCGCACCTGCACATACCGCAGAATCAGCTGCAGCCTGATGGTGAGACCGTAACCCCTGCCGATACCGGCAGCCGTATGCCCACCAATACCCCAGACCCCGAGATGCGCACCTCACACGACCCCAGGCTCCTGGGCGCACCGGCATAAACACATGCGCGCCCGATCGGCAGAAACCCGCGTGACCTAGCGCGAAAATCCGGGGCGGGGAGGTTGGCGAGCACTATACTGTGGATATGAGTGAATCACACCAACCGCAGACATCACCGATTCCCCCGCGCCATATTTTTGCGAACCTTCCGGCCTATGTAGCAGGAAAACCCGCGCCGCAGGTTGCAGGACTAACCCAGTACAAACTATCTTCCAACGAGAACCCTCTCGGGCCCGTACCCAAGGTCGCCGAAATTCTCAGTACCTTCGATGCGGTACACCGCTACCCAGACCCGCTCTCAACGAAGCTGCGTGAAGCGCTCGCCAAGCGGTTCGATTTGGATGCCGAGAATATCGTGACCGGCGCCGGAAGCTTGGGCGCACTCAACCAGATTCTCAAAGCGTTTGCCGGAGTCGATGCCGACGGCGTGCAGGACGAAGTCATATACGCCTGGCGTTCCTTTGAGGCATACCCCATTCTGGTGGGGCTGCTGGGCGCAAAAAGCGTGCAGATTCCGAACCTGCCCAACGGTGCCCACGACCTGCAGGGAATGCTTAATGCGATCACCGACCGCACTCGCGTGATCCTGGTGTGCACCCCTAACAACCCCACCGGGCCCGCCGTCACCGAAAAACAAATCCGCGAGTTCTTAGCGCAGGTGCCGCCTCATATTGTGGTGGTGCTCGACGAAGCATATTTCGAGTTCTGCACGGTATCACCCGTACCCGACGGGGAAGATGCGCCGCTGGACGGTCTGCGCCTGTACCGCGAATACCCGAACGTGATCGTGCTCAGAACCTTCTCGAAAGCACAGGGACTTGCGGGGCTTCGCGTGGGGTACTCGGTATCGCATCCGCAGCTGACCCAGTATTTGCGGGTGAGTGCCACAACCTTCGCCGTCACCGCCGTGGCAGAGGCCGCCGCTGTCGCCTCCATAGAACATGAAGATCAGGTGATGGAACGGGTGCAACACCTGGTGTCCGAGCGTGAGCGCGTGGTTGCCCGGCTGCACGAGCTGGGGTACAACATACCGCAAACCTATGCCAACTTCGTGTGGCTCCCCCTGGGAGAACACACCGCAGAATTTACCGAACTGGCGCGCGCTAACGCCCTAGCGGTGCGTGCTTTCGACTCTGAGGGCGTGCGGGTGAGCATCGGTGAAGACGAGGCAAATGACCGCTTCATCAGCATCTGCGAGCAGTTCCCGCACAGAGTCTAAACTCCCTCAACTCGCGGGGTTGAGCTATGTCGCCGAGGGCTCGGGAAGAGACCGTGTGGGTTCTCGGCGACAACACTTAGAATGCTCCCCGCCCACGTAAGTATTCCGCGAACCAACATGCACACAGAAACGGTGCATTACGCCAGAAGGAAAGCATAGAAAACCGCACAATAAACCTTCACTTCGTTCTTAAGCGAGTAAAATAAGAGGAAATATGCCCAAGCCTTCCGCCCCGCGTGCCGAAACTCTCTGCGTGCGCTCGGCGTGAAGGACAGCTCGTATCTGCGTGGAGGATTGATGCACGAGAACGAAAAATATCCGGGAGTACCCGAACGCATCCAGCTGATGGATGAGAACGGCAAGGTACACGAGAACCCCACCTTCAGCTCTTATGTGCAGGACGTAGACGCAGAACAGCTTCGCGAGGCCTACCGCCTGATGTACATCACCCGCCGCATTGACGACGAAGGAACGGCACTTCAGAGGCAAGGGCAAATGGCTCTGTGGGTGCCCAGCCGCGGGCAAGAAGCGGCACAGGTCGGCTCCGCACTGGCATTCGCCCCCAACGACTATATTTTTCCCTCCTACCGTGAACACGCGGTCGCCTTTGCCCGCGGCGTAGATTTCCGCGAACTCATCACGATTTTCCGCGGTTCACAAACCCACGGGTGGGACCCTAAAAAACATAACTTCCACGTCTACACCAAAGTGCTTGCCGCACAGATTCCGCACGCAGTCGGCTACGCTATGGGTCTGAACTTTGATGCCGATATTGCGGCGGAAACCGGGCAGCTGCAGACAGGCCAAGGGCAGGCTACCAACCCCGATAACGACACCGTGAAACCCGCCGTTGGCGTCTACTTCGGCGACGGTTCCTCCACCGAAGGCGAAGCCCACGAGGCCATGGCCTTCGCCGCATCCTACGATGCCCCCGTACTCTTCTTCGTGCAAAACAACCGCTGGGCTATTTCGGTACCCTTCGACGTGCAGTCGCGCGTGCCCATCTCAACCCGCGCCCAAGGCTACGGCTTTGAAGGACTGCGCGTTGACGGCAACGATGTGCTCGGAACCCTCGCCGCCACCCGCTACGCGCTCGATAAAATCCGCCGCGGCGAAGGACCCGTACTGATCGAGGCGGAAACATACCGCCTGGGCCCGCATACCACCGCCGATGACCCCACCAAATACCGTGACGACGAAGAACTCCAGCAGCGTCTGAACGCAGACCCGCTGATTCGCCTGGAAAAATATCTGCGCGAGAACGGGCACGCAGATGATGCCTTCTTCGAAAAACTCGCCGAAGAAGCACAAGAGCTTGCCAACGGGGTGCGCGAGGCGGCGATTGCCTCCGAACCCTATGAATTCGACCGATTCTTCGACCGCGCCTACGCCGAAGAACACCTTCAGGTAGAAGAAGAACGCGAGTTCTACCGCAACTACGTCGCAGGTTTCGAGGAGGACTAAGAATGAGCGAGCAGAATGCACAGGTTGAGCGCCTGACCCTGGCGAAAGCGATCACTCGCGGCCTCGACGACGCAATGGCAGATAACCGCAAAGTCGTGCTGATCGGCGAAGATATCGGCAAACTCGGCGGCGTATACCGCGTAACCGAAGGGCTTCTGGCGAAGCACGGGCAGAAGCGCGTGATGGATTCTCCCCTCGGAGAGGCCGGTATCGTGGGCACCTCTATCGGCATGGCGATGCGCGGCTATCGGCCCGTAGCCGAGATTCAGTTCGACGGGTTCGTCTTCCCTGCCTACAACCAGATCACTACACAGCTCGCCAAAATCCACAACCGCAGCGACAAAAAATACATTGTTCCGGTTACGATCCGTATTCCCTACGGCGGCGTAATCGGGGCGGTCGAGCATCACTCGGAATCGCCCGAGGCACTGTTCGCGCACACCGCCGGGCTGCGCATCGTAACACCGTCCTCACCGCATGATGCCTATTGGATGACCCGTAAATCCATTGAATGCGACGACCCAGTGATTATTTTCGAGCCCAAACGCCGCTACTGGCTCAAGGGCGAGGTGAATTTTGCGGATACCGATTTTGATCCGTTCCAGGCGCAGGTGGTGCGCGAAGGCACAGACGCGACCATCGTGGCATACGGTCCGCTGGTGCCGGTAGCGCTCGCCGCCGCAGAGGCTGCCGTCGAAGATGGGCGCTCGATCGAAGTCATTGATCTGCGGTCGATCTCTCCGATGGATGTACCCACCGTCGCCGCATCCGTGGTGAAGACCGGGCGCCTGATTGTTGCTCACGAAGCGCCGACCTTCGGGGGTATGGGCGGCGAACTTGCCGCCGCGATCACCGAGCGTTGCTTCTACAGTCTGCAGGCCCCGGTGCTGCGCGTGGGCGGCTACTATATGCCGTACCCGGTACCGCGCACGGAGGACGAATACGTGCCCGATATTGACCGTATTCTTGAAGCCGTTGATCGCTCATTTGAATACTAAACCGTATATTCCATATTCCTTATATAACCCGCGAAGAATATTCCCGATAGGCTATATTCCCTAGCGAAAGGCATAAAATGTCCCAGATTTTTAATCTCCCCGATGTGGGTGAGGGTCTTACCGAGGCTGAGATCCTCACCTGGAAAGTCAGCGTTGGCAGCGAGGTCAGCATCAACGATGTTCTCGTCGAAATCGAGACCGCCAAATCCGTTGTGGAACTGCCCTCGCCCTACACCGGCACCGTGGAGAAGATTCTGGTGAGCGAGGGCGAGACGATCGAAGTTGGGACACCCATTATCGCGATCTCCGGCAGTGCCGCATCCACCGCATACGAACCGCAGGATGCGCCCGCCGCATCCGCCGATGAGGGCGAGAGCGGTAACCAGGCACTCGTAGGTTCGGGACCCAAGGCCGATTCGGTGAAGCGCCGCGCCCGCAAGCGCCCCGCATCCGCAAGGGCCCAGAACGCCGCGCCGCAGACCCCGGCATCGCCCGCTCAGGAGATGCCGGTGGCGCATACCCCCTCGTCACCCGAGCCACGCAATCAGGGGCTTTTCAGCGAGCTTGCCGAACGCGCCTCCAAATTCGTAGAGAACAGCCCGTTCAATACGGTTGTGCAGCGTTTCCAGGGCGGGGCTGAGGTACCCGTCGTAACCGCACAGCCGACGCAGGAGCCGGTGCCGCATCGTCCGTCGCTGGCGGCGCCACCCGTGCGTTTGGCGGCAAAAGAGCTGGGCGTCGATCTGGCGAATGTGACCGCGACCGGCTCGCGCGGACAGGTGACGAAACAAGACCTGTTGAACTATGTGGCGCATCTTAACGACGTGCAGGAGTCCACGAGCCAGCGTTTCTGGCAGTCTCCGTCCGCACAGGGCGACCGCATGCAGCACATTCCGGTGCGCGGGGTGCGCAAGGCAACCGCGAAGGCTATGGTTTCTTCGGCGTTTAGCGCCCCGCACGTGTCAATTTTCGTGGACGTCGATGCCTCGCGCACCATGGAATTTATCAAGCGTTTGAAGAAGTCCCGCCACTTCGAGGGTGTGAAGGTAACTCCGCTGCTGGTGCTTGCCGCCGCCGTAATTTGGGCGGCTGAACGGAACCCCCAGGTGAACGCTACGTGGACGGACAGCGAGATTCAGATCAAGCGTTTCATGAACTTGGGCATTGCGGCGGCGACCCCGCGCGGGCTGATGGTGCCGAATATCAAGGACGCGCAGGAGCTCTCTCTGCGCGAGCTGGCGATCGCTTTGAATAACCTGACGACTCGTGCTCGTGAGGGGAAGACCCAGCCCGCCGAGATGGCAAACGGAACCCTGACGATTACGAATATCGGTTCGCTTGGTATCGATACAGGCACCCCGATTATCAACCCCGGCGAGGTGGCGATCGTTGCCTTCGGCACGATTAAGCAAAAGCCCTGGGTGGTTGATGGTGAGGTTATTCCGCGCTGGGTCACCACACTGGGCGGTTCTTTCGATCATCGCGTGGTAGACGGCGACCTCTCGGCGCGTTTCATGGCGGATGTTGCCGCAATTCTCGAAGAACCCGCCATGCTTCTGGATATGTAGCGCTTACAAGTACAGTAACGCTCAAGGGCGCCGAAGGAGACACGAATCCTTCGGCGCCCTGGTGTATTTTTTGGGTCTTGAAACCACACATATTCTGTTTCTGGAATATTCCCGAGTTGGCATATAGCCATATCGTGCACACAAAAATGGGGGCAGGGTTCTCATGTCGTCACGAAACCCTGCCCCAATCACTATATTCCCTATGGGTTATATGCCTGAAACGTTATAACTCCTGGTCCACATAGTTTTGTGCGTAGCGTTCCACACGACGGTGATAGATGCCGCCCATCAGGCCGCCCAGAACCGCAGCGATGAAGGTGATGCAGAGAACCAACGCAACCGAAAGAATAGCGCTTGCCGTACCGTGCTGCGTATACCACTGCACGGAAAGGTTTGCGGAGCCTCCCTGGAAAACCTGGGGCGTGAAATAGGTGAGCAGGCTTGCCGCAAACATGATCATGACCTGCCACAGCCACACCGAAATGCCCTGCTTTGCGCTGGAGAACCGCGCCATGCGGCCAGCCACATACCCGCCAATGCAGTACGCCACCAGGTACGCGGCACCGGTTCCGATACCCTGCCAGAGGGCGAGCGCATCGTTCCCCGAGAATAGCCCACGCACAATAGGAGCCATGGAATCGTAGGGGGACCCGTGATTAGCCTCGACCACGGTTGCCGTAACCCAGAGCAAAAACTGCAAAACGCCCATTGCGGCGAACCAGCCCATCAGCCCGGGAATAACCTGAAGTCGCCCGTAGCGTGCTTTCTGAAGCTCGAACGCAGTTGCCGCCGTGAGAATGGGGGCGTGCTCGTCGGTATCTTCACCGTCTTCTATAAGGTAATTTTGCGCGGGGGAAGGAGCAGACACGGCCACAATGGCATCGCTGTCGCCGACTTCCCTGGGCGTTGTGGGATGTTCGGGGAGCGGGGGAAGCGCCTCCGTACTGTAGGTAACCATGCTGCTGGGCACGGCGGGGCGCAACTGATCCACGGAGTCGCTGCTGGCAGACTCGTCGGAATCTTCTAACCAGCCGAAGGAAGAATCGCCATCGCGTGAACGTTCCTTGGCGGTACCCGCATCAGTCTTCACCTGCGCATTGGCGGATGAAGAGCTTTCCTCAAGATATTTCTGCTGGTCGGCGGCAGAGAGAGGACGGGTTTTCTCTTCGGATATATCATCGACCGGTACATCCTTGGGGGAGAGCACAACGGTCGGGTCGTCGCTCTCAAAAGCGGCGTCCCATGCGTCATGAGAGCTCTCCCGAAGCTCACTCTGGTTCGTTTTATCCTTCGCGTGCGCGGTATTTTCTTCAGCAGGGGTATTGCGATGGGGACCTGAGGTATTCTTTGGGGTAGATGTCATGGTCTCCTCCATATCGGTGGTTGGCATCTGAGAATTTTTATCTATATATGCTCATAAAAACCGTGGCGCTTGTGGCGCTCAGTTTAAGGGTCGGAAGTTGAGCGATATTAAAAGTTATCAGCTTCAAGGCGCGCATAAAATTCCTGCGCCTGCGTCATTTCCTGTTCACTGTATTGGTGCGGATGCGCCGGTCGCTGTTGCGGGTCAATTGTGCGGATAATGCGCGCCGGATTACCGGCGACGATCGTGTTCTCGGGAACGTCTTTCGTGACCACAGACCCCGCCCCGATCACCGCGTTTTCGCCGATTGTGACGCCTCCAAGAATAATGGCTCCGCCGCCTATCCACACGTTATTGCCTACCGTGATCGGCAGGGCGCCCTCCCAAAAATTGATGCGATCCTGAACATTAATCGGGTGGGTGGGGGTGAGGAACTGGCAGCCGGGGCCGACGAACACGTAGTCGCCGATGGTAATGGGGGCTACGTCTAGGAACGTGGTGTTGAAATTGAAGAAACAATACTTGCCGATATGGGTATTGACTCCAAAATCGAAGGCAACCGGCGGGCGCATCTGGGTATGCTCACCCAGGCTGCCCAAGTAGTCGCGGAGCACATGCATGCCGTGGGCGTGCTCGCCGCGCGCATAGTACTGCTCGAAAAACTTGACCGCTTGGTAGATGGAATCGCCGACCTGCTTATTCTCCTCGGTAGAGCGGTAGGCTTTGCCCGCCGTCATACGTTCAAAAGCCTCGCTGAGGTTCTGGCGGTTGGGCTTGCTCATGAGTGAGCCCCTCCCATCCAGAAGTACATGATGAGGATAATTGCTAAGCCGATGAGAATCACGATGCCGCCCAGAATGGCGAAGCGTTTCGAGATTTCTCGGAGCAGCTTTTTAAACTGCTCGTCGGTAATGTCATGCCTGTTGCTCATACACCTAGTATCTCAGAAAGGCCCCATCGGATGCAGGCTTGCTGCATAGTGCCCTCAACTAGGGCTTGAACGCAGGGAACTGGCTAGGCGCTAGAACTGAACATTGCTCTGGCTGCGGCGAGAAAACACACGCATGAGCACGATGATAAAGACAATGCAGAGCGTAAAGTCGATGAGGGTAACAGCCTGTCCGAGCCAGTAAGCAATTATATATACAGCGTTTGCCCCTTCGAGATAATGACCGATACCGTCCGGATGATACAGAAGCCCCAGGAAGATAAGCATGAAGAGGTCAAGCCCATGATGCAGCGCACCCACGATATTGGCTCCGAGGATAAACCCTAAATACCGTGACCGCAGATAAAATACTGTCGCGGTGATCTGCAGAGCCCAGTAGAGCACAGTAACGAGGATAGGTGAGGATGTATATATTGAGAGAACTCGGATAAAAGATGGCAAGAAAAGTCTGAGCTATGAGCGCAAGCGTTATACCTGCTAATCCCAAACGCATACCGTAGAGTTTCCGGAGAGGAAGAGCCGGGCGTGCGGTGCCCGCTGCCAAGATCTGCGAGCTCGAATTCTGCTGTGTGGGATTATTGCCGAAAGACTTCTCACTCATATTTTCCACCGTAACATTGCGATGCGTGCTGATGCACGGGGTGTACGTCGTTGTATATAGAGACGTCGCAAGTGGGAGCGAGTGTATAGTCGAAGAAACCTCGAATACTGCTCGCGGAATGGGGCGGAATGCTCGCCGAATGGGAGCACACAGCGCGTCGCGGGTTGAGCGAAACAGGTCTCAACAGGCACAATCGAAGCATGACTGACCCGCAATATCACGACTCGCATCCGCATGATGCCCAGGCCCCCGCGCAGGAATCTCAAAGACCTGCACCCGTTCAAACTACGCCTGATACCGCTTCCGGGCAGAACCCGCTGGCGCATCGCCCCTGGCTCAAAAATTATTCACCCGGCGTCGCCGTAGACGTTCACCTGCCCGAAACCTCGCTGAGCCACCTGATTGACGATGCCGTCCGCGAGGTTCCCCACAAGGTCGCCCTCGAATTCTTCGGCGCAACCACCACCTACGCCGAACTCGGCAGTCAGATCGACCGCGCCGCCGAAGGGCTGCGCCTGGCCGGGGTGCAGGCGGGGGATCGGGTCGCCCTGATTCTGCCCAACTGCCCGCAGCATATTATTGCCTTCTACGCGATTCTGCGCCTGGGCGCGATCGTCGTGGAACACAACCCCCTCTACACCGGGGCCGAACTGCGGCACATGTTTGAGGATCACGGCGCGAAGGCCGCCATCGTGTGGGATAAAATTTCCGGGCATATTACGGGCCTGCCCGCAGACATCAGACCGGCGCATATTTACGCCGTGAACCTTATTAAAGCGATGCCCGCCCTCACCCGTGCGGCGCTCAAACTGCCGATCAAAAAGGCACGCAAATCCCGCGAAAAACTTGAAGGAGCCGCCCCCGGAACCACAAGCTGGGCGCAGCTGCTCAAGACCCCGCCGATCGACCCCGACTTTAAACGGCCCACCGCTCACGACGTAGCGCTCTTGCAGTACACCTCCGGCACCACCGGACTGCCCAAAGGCGTGATGCTCACCCACCGCAACCTCGAATCGAACGGGCGCATGGGCGAAGCCTGGATTAAACCCAGCGACGACGAATGCATCTACTCGGTGCTGCCGCTCTTCCACGCCTACGGCATGACCCTGGGTGTAACGATTGCGGCACTGTGCCGCGCCCGGCTGGTGCTCTTCCCAACCGTCGATATGGGCCTGATTACTAAGGCAATGAAGAAGACCCGCCCCACGATTCTGCCCGCAGTACCGCCGGTCTACCGCCGCCTGATGGATGTCGCCAAAGAGCAGGGCATATCGCTGCAGGGCGTTCGCTATGCGGTTTCGGGAGCCATGAACCTGCCGCCCGAGCTGGTGGCTGAGTGGGAGGAGGCATCCGGCGGGTACATGGTTGAGGGGTACGGGCTGACCGAGTGCGCGCCGCTCGTCTCATGCAATCCGCTCAACGATACGCGCCGCGCCGGGTCAATCGGCATTCCCTTCCCCTCGACCGATATTCGCGTGGTAGACCCCGAAACTCTTCAGGATGTGCCGCTCGGCGACGAGGGCGAACTGTGGGTTCACGGCCCGCAGTGTTTCGCCGGGTACTGGAAACGTGAGGAAGACACGCAGAAAACCATCACGGCTGACGGCTGGCTGCGCACCGGCGATATTGTGCGTTTGGACGAAGACTACTTCATCCAGATCGTGGATCGTATTAAGGAAGTCATCATTACCGGCGGCTTCAACGTCTCACCCACCGAAGTGGAAACCGCCCTGAAACAGCACGATTCCGTGGCGGATGCGGCGGTCGTGGGCATCCCGCAGGCCAGCGGGGGAGAGACGGTGGTCGCCGCCGTGATTCCCGCCGAAGGGCACGCGGTTGATGAACATGCGCTGCGCGAGCACTGCTATGCGCGCGTGACCCGCTATAAGGTGCCGCGCAAGATTGTGGCGGTGGACGATCTGCCCCGGTCGATGCTCGGCAAGATTCTGCGCCGCAAGGTACGTGAACAGTTAATTGCCAGCGGGGAGCTTGATTAAAAACACACTCTGGCACAACTGCGAGTTCGAGCGTCAAGGCAGAAGGCTGTCTGTTATACCTCTTGTATGACTCTGAATCCTTAGTTACGGTGGGGACCGGAACCTCTTAATGAAATCGTAATTATTCTTCAGAGGAGTTGATACCAATGCATCAGATATCACCTGAAGGAATTGCCTTCTTGAAAGAGAAAGAAGGGTTCAGGAGTGACGCCTACTACGATGTGGCGGGCGTTCTCACGATCGGTTACGGGCATTCGATCTATGCGCCCAGTATTGAGGAGTACCCCATCCATGAGGGGCAGCATATCACTGAAGAAGAAGGGGAGAAGATCCTTCGCGCAGATTTGAAGCCTACCGAAGCTGCTGTGAATTCTGCTGTTACTCGTGAAATTACTCAGAAGCAATACGATGCGCTCGTGTCATTCACCTTCAACCTGGGCGCGGGTACCTTTAAGTCGAGTGATGTTCTCGAATTCACGAACCAGGGAAATTATCAGGCTGCCGCGGATGCTCTGCTGCAATACTCGCACGCTGGCGGAAAATTCATAGAGGGGCTTTATAAGCGCAGGTCTGAGGAACGGGCTATGTATCTTTCTTCACTTCCCCAAGCATAAGATTCAGTGCGGTACGATGTCGGGCGTTAGCTACCATGACGGGTTCTTCAGGAAAAGCTCTAAAGCTTCCGAATCGGTGAAGACCCTGACTGGCTACTCAGAATAAATAGTGCGTGATCTGGTCTAACGGATACGCTCTACAAGACTACGAGGTTCCAGAAACACTCACTATGAGCCCATAGATTCTAGCGAGGGAGGAACAGACTTCGGTTTGTTTCTCCCTCGCTTCGTAGTGCATAGCAGACGGACACACCGAAAATTTTGGGGCGTAACGCATCCCACACAAGAAGCTCTCAGTGTGTGCTCGCCTTCGCTGCAGACGGCGAACGGATCGTAGTGAATGGGGTGGATTATGCTACACGCTCAACACAGCGCGAGAGGTTTATGTGATAATCGTCGGGGAATTTTGATGAAAGTATTTACAAGGAAAACATAAAAACTAAACCTTCACTCTCTCAATTCTTTCAATAATTTACATCGACACTAATTTTGTTTCTCGGGTGGCAATAAATATATGTGAATAATTGACCTGTAAATAGAGAAAATAAACGATTGACAGACCTAATTTGAACTGTATACTTGAGACATCACTGTTACATATAGTTATGTCTTCCAACCACTTCAAGGACCAAAAATGAGCGTGACTACACCCCACCCCAAGCGCTGGGCCATCCTCGGGTTTATGTGCCTAGCGCTGGTTGTGACCGGGCTGGACTCGCTCATTGTCGCGGTCGCTATACCGTCTATGGAGACTGGTCTACAGGCAACGGGTGAACAATTGCAATGGGTTGTTGCAGCCTATTCACTTGCATTTGCCGCACCGCTACTTTTCTTTGGCGGCCTCGCCGACAGAATCGGACATAAACTAAGTTTTCTAGCCGGTATGTTTATTTTGCTGCTTGGTTCAATACTGGCGGCTTTCTCTATTAATGCAGAAGTACTTATTTTTTCACGAGTAATTATGGGTCTCGGATCAGCATTTATTATGCCTTCGACCCTAGCACTTATTCGTGATATTTTTCCAGACCATGAACGTGCTAAAGCTCTCGGAATTTGGGTAGGAATGTCCTCGTTGGGTATTCCGCTCGGTCCCATCGTGGGCGGACTGCTGCTTAAAAGTTTTTCGTGGGGATCAATTTTCCTGATCAACGTGCCTATTATTGCCGTGGCATTCCTGGCATGCCTGATGCTCGCCCCGGAATCCTCAAAAAAGCACTCTTCCCGCCTGGACTTCTTCGGGCTGATCCTCTCGATTTTCGGTCCCGCCCTGCTGGTGTACGGTATTATCGCCGCCCCGGAAGCAGGCTGGACCTCAAGCTTGACGCTGACCCTGCTGATTGCGGGTGTGGTGCTGAGCCTGATCTTCATCGTGTGGGAGCGCCGCAGCGCATCGCCCATGCTCAGCCATGAGGTTTTCCGTAACCGTCGGTTCGGTGGGCCGCTGCTGACGATCTCTTCGGTATTTTTCGGGGTCTTCGGCGGGCTGTTCATCATGACTCAGCATTTGCAGTTCGTCCTAGGGCTTGACCCTTTTACGTCCGGTCTGCATATGCTCGCCATGTGTTCGGCGGTTCTTGTGGCACCGATCTCGCCCAAACTCGTCGAAAAGTTCGGGCTGGGTCCCGTCTCCGCCACCGGCCCTCTCATGGTCGCCCTCGGCATGGTGCTTCTGGCTATCAGTCCCTCGCCCAAGAGCGGGCAGGTTGTGGTAGCGCTCTTCACGTTCGGTCTGGGTGTGGGTTTTGGCGCCCCGGCCTCCGTGAACTCGATCATTGAATCGACCCCCAAGAAACAAACCGGCGCGGGCTCGGCGGTTGCCGATGTTGCTATGCAGCTCGGCGGCGCCCTGGGTATCGCGCTGATGGGAAGTATCGGAATCGCCACCGCAACGGCACAATCGCCCCGAGGCGTAGCCGCTGCGTGCTGGGTAGGTGCGGCAGTAGGTCTTTTGGGTGCTGTTGCCGTCTTCACCGTGCTTCCCAAAACTGGCGAACCCGCCGTCGAACGAGCGGTCGCGCCAGAACCCGCAGCTAAGTTGCCCTAGACCAGCTGCACATATTTTTCAACCAACCACAGACAACCATCAGAACCTAACTCAAACTTCCGAAACGTTCCGATGGTATCTCCTACCCACACGGTAGGGATGAAAAAGGAATGAACGCTATGAACACCGACGAAATCACCGGATTCCAGAACAGACGCCAGATAACGCACGATGCGGTGCGCTGCCTGAGCAATAGAACCCTTCCGACACTCAGAGCCTCGCTGACCCAACCTCACGGGCAGCGGTGCACCCCCAGGTATACGCCGGGATAGACAAACGCTACGCTTTCGGTCTTTCGCAGCCCATATCCACCGTGAATCCGCAGGAATATCAAGGGATCATCGCACCTTCACGGTACAGTGACTGTACTTATATTTTCTTGACACTGAGAATCTATATCGAATAATTTACATATCCAGCGGTAGGGCATAACAACACCGATAACGCACACCCAAGGAGCTTACTCACCCGCACGTAGTAAGCCCCACGGGATCCCGTAACCACGTGCAACATACACCAACCACAGCCAAAGGAGGAGGGCATATGACCCTCATATACGAGTCGGTACCAGAGCTCGACGAAACTATCACGATAGACCCGGATATAGAAGATCTGCACTATGACCGTACCGTCGATCGTCATAAGGTACACCGTGCAGCGGTTTCCGAAGTTTTCCTCACGGACATTCGCCGGCAGAGCGCGCAGCATGTGCTCGTGGCGGCGCAGCTGCCCTCATCGCACAGCTTCTTTCACGACAGCATCTACAACGATGCCGAAGGAACCCCCGATGCGCTCCTGCTGCTCGAAATTGCGCGGCAGGCGACTATTGCCAGCGCCCACGAAGTCGGTGTAGACGCCGGAAACACCCTGATCTCCAACGAGTTTGGGCTCACGATTTATCCGCATGAAATCGCTGCGCTAAACCCCGAAGATACCAACCTGCTGATTCGCAACTACTTCGACTGGACCTCCATTCGGCGTGGCGCCCCGCGTTCCGGTCGGTGCTACCAGCAGCTCATCATGGGCAACCGGGTGATCGCCGAGCACTTTAGCGGCGGGCGCATCCTCACCAAAAACCAATTGCAGGCGCTGCGCAGCGAATACCGCGGCACCCCGCCGCCCACGACCGCGAACCTGCACGAGCTGACCTTCACAGACGTGCAGGATCCCATCGCCCCCGAGCGTGTGGGCAGGCGCAACCCCCTCAACGTGGTGATCTCGCAGCTGAACACCACCGGAACCCCGACGGCGCAGGTGACCCCGAACGTGTCGAATAAGGCACTTTTCGACCACGCCTACGACCACATCACCATGCAAATTTTGACCGAGGCGGCACGGCAGCTCTACCTGGCAACCCGCCCGGATAGCGAGCGCGCCCCCGAAATTTCCTCAATACGCGGGAATTTCCTGGCATTCGCAGAACTCGATTCACCCGTGCAGATCCGTGCAACCGCGCCCGGGGAATTCGTGGTTGAACAAGATAACCGGCAGATCGCGGATTTCGCGCTCAAAAGCTAGATGACAAGGACCTTTATGTCGCCCGACTACAACACCACGAAATATGTGTGGACGGACTTCGGCGGAGTACTCACCCCGCCGGTCAGCCACACGATGCGCGTCTTCTGCCAGAAATACGGGCTCACCGAGTCCCAGCTGCGCGCGGGATTTGAGGCGGTCGCCCGCAACCACAACCTCACCGACCCGCTAGAACTCGTCGATACGCCCCTGATGAGCGAAAAAGAATGGCTGAACGAGATTTCCGAACAGGTCGGCGGGGCATTCCAGCTCGACACCCTCGCCGACGACTGGTTCCGCGACCGCGAGCCCAACGCATCCTGGGTGGCGTACCTGCACGAGATCAAGGCGCACGGCGTGAAGGTAGGGCTGATCTCAAATATGGTGCCCACCTGGGATAGCCACTGGCGCGCCATGCTCAACGAACCCGACCTTTTCGACGATATCGTGCTCTCCTTCGAGGTTGGATACCGCAAACCGCAGCGCGGTATCTACGACTACGCCGCAGAACTTGCCGGGGTGAACCCGGCGCAGTGCATCCTCATTGACGACCTTGCGCGTAACTGCGAAGGCGCCCGTGCAGCCGGGTGGGATGCCATCGAATTCACCACAACCGAAGAGTGCGTGAAACAGCTGCACCCCCTGCTCTCACCGGCAGAGGAAACAGTTTAAACCCCGTGACCGGCAGGTCACCCAACGAAAGGAAAACCCATGGGCAAGTGGGGAAATATTATCGAAGACATGATGGCGCAGATGCCCGAAGACCTGCGCACCGTTGCCCTCGGCGTGGCTGAGATTTTCACGAACATGGATATCGAAACCGCCCGCAAATACATTCATCCCGACTTCGTCGATCATGAGGCGAGCGAAGGCGTTGGCGGCGGCCCCGAAGGGTACCTGGCAACCGCGAAATACATGAACCAGGCGTTCTCCGATGCCTCGTGGAAGCCCCAGAAGATCGTGGCAAGCGCGGACGGTCAGCACTACACCATGGTGATCAAGTTCAGCGGCGTTCATACCGGCGAGTTCATGGGTATTCCCGCCACCGGTAAGCCCTTCGAGATTCACCACCTGCACCTATTCCGTGTTGAAGATGGCAAGGCAATCGAGCACTGGGGCGGGCGCGATGAGCTCGGCCTGCTGCGCCAGATCGGTGTTCTCAACTCCGAGTACCCCACCCCCGCAGACGCCGGGCAGGCCGCCTTCGCCTAAAACACGGGCGAAACACGCATTCACGCATCCCACGTAACGCTATTGAGCACCGCGCGGCGAACTACCACGGCATATGATACGCCGTAAACCCGCCGCAGCATAAGAACCAAACCTAAGGAGTCAGATGACACACCAGAAGCGCCCAGGATGCGCCCTCGTCACCGGAGCGTCGGGAGATATTGGCGCACAAATCGCGCTCAGACTGGCGCAGGACGGATGGAATATAGCCGTCGGCTACGCCACCGGAATCGAGCGCGCCGAAGAGGTTGCCGGGCGCATCCGCGAGTGTGGCGTGTCAGCGATGCCCATCAAAATTGACGTCACCAGCACCACCTCAGTTGATGACGCCTTTGATGCACTCGAAGACTCGTTAGGGCAGGTCACCGTGCTAGTTAATAACGCCGGAATTCGTTCCGACGGGCTGGTTGCGGGGCTCAGCGACGACGAATGGGATGCGGCGATTTCGACAAACTTAAGCTCGGTTTTTCGTACCTCTCGGCGGGCGTTGGGACCGATGATTCGCGCACGTTTTGGGCGAATCATCAATATTTCCTCGATTCTCGCCGGGAGGACAATCGCCGGAACCGGCAGCTATTCCGCTGCGAAAAGCGGAATTTTAGGAATAACCCGCGCGATTGCTATCGAGGTGGCGCGACGCGGGGTGACCGTGAACGCGGTATGCCCCGGACTCGTTGAAACCTCCATGACCGAAGAGGTTGAAACCTTCACCCAGTCGGTGCAGCGCGCCGTGCCGATGGCTCGACCCGCGCAGGCACGCGATATTGCCGAGTGCGTGGCGTTCCTCGCCAGCGACCGCGCCGACTACATTACCGGGCAGAGCATTGCGGTAGATGGTGGGCTGAGCGCTCAGGCGTTTTCGCTGAACTAGGTTCGCGCTCGCCCCGAGCAAGCCCGCCGTTCGCCGTATGAGTTCACGGGTACCCGCCGTGAACACAAGATAACCAACCACAGAAAACACCAGATAATCCATGAGGAGAGAACCATGACTGAGACCCCCGTCAACACCGCATCCCTGGAAGAGTTCGTGACCCAGCAGGTGATCGACATGGGCGTGCCCGCCAGCACCGTCAAACTCGACGCCAAAATCGATTCGATGGGGCTCGATTCCCTAGACGTTGTTGAGCTCACCCAGGCGGTCAAGAAGCAGCTGATGATTCCCGTCAAGCCCAAGGATTTTGAAAACGCCGCCACCCTGCAGGATGCCGTAGATATTATTCGTGAAAAGGCACAGGAGAAGTGAGTACGAGAGTAGTCATCACGGGAATCGGTGCCGTCACCCCGCTGGGTGTTGGCGCCGAGGCGCTGCATGAGCGTGCCGTGGCGGGCCTGAGCGGGCTGAACGACGAAAACGAGAACGGGCTGGGCGGCAAGGTTGGGCGATGCCTCGACTTTGACGTGAAGAACCCGCTCAGTCGCCGCGAGATGCGCCGCATGGACCGATACACCCAGCTTGCCGTGGCGGCGGCCGATGAGGCTATCGCGCAGGCGGGCTGGGGCGGCGGACTGCCGTGCGATGCGCGGCGCATCACCTGCTATATCGGCACCGCTATCGGCGGGCTGGACACCCTCGAAACGCAGCATTTAGTGATGCACACCGAGGGCGCCGAGGAAGTCTCGCCGCTGACCGTGCCCATGATGATGGCGAACGCCGCGCCCGCGCATATTTCGATGCGCCACGGGCTGCACGGCGAAACAACCGCAATCGTCACGGCGTGCTCCTCGGGGGCGCAGGCGATCATCGCCGGTGTGCGCAGTATTCTGCTGGGCGAGGCGGATGCGGCCGTCGTAGGCGGCGCAGAGGCGGGAACCACCCGGTTCACCCGCGCTATCTTCAACGCCGCCGGGGCGATCTCGCCCGACGGGAACTCGACCCCCTTCGATGAAGAGCGCAACGGCTTCAACCTGGGGGAGGGAGCCGGTATTCTCGTGCTCGAATCAGCCGAGAACGCCCGCGCCCGGGGCGCCGAGGTACTGGGCGAAATCGCAGGGTACGGGCTCTCCTCAGACGCCCACCACATTACGGCGCCGAACCCGGACGGCAAGTATGCGGCCTATGCGCTCAACCGCGCGCTTGAAACCGCGGGGGCAACCCCCGAGCAGGTGTCGTATGTGAACGCTCACGGCACCGGAACCGAGCTGAACGATACGACCGAAGTGAACGTGCTGCGGCAGGCGCTCGGGGATGCTCTTGAGAACATCCCGGTTTCCTCCACGAAATCGGCGATCGGGCACCTCTTCGGGGCTGCGGGCGCCGTCGAAACCATCGCCACGCTTCAGGCGCTTCGGCACGGGCAGGCACCGCCCACCCTGGGGCTGAAAAACCTGGATAAGCGACTGGGGCGGGTGCGCATCAGCGGCGAACCGCAGGATTTAGCACCCGGCACGTTCAGCGCGGCCGACGGCACACCCAAAAGGCTGGGACTCTCAAACTCCCTGGGCTTCGGCGGGCACAACGTGACCCTGGCGATACGCGCATGAGTACTCGGCAGCCTCCCGAGGATGCGCCACTGGCGGCGGGACGTGCATCCGCAGACCCGCGATATGCGGCGTATCTCGGATGCGCCTACCATCCTGCCCCCAGCACAGCACCCGATGCGGACCTCACGCACGCGGAAAAACCCTCCGCTGAAGACCCGGCGAATGGCGGGGAATACCGCGTGTTCCTGCGGTACGATACGCGCATCGCCCCCGATGTGAGCGGGCCACTCAAGCTGAGCGTGACCGATGTGGAATACCTGCAAGACCTGCACCGCCAGGGGATCGAGGCGCTCGGGCGCGAAGCGCTCGGCGTGAAATCCGCCGACCATTTCGTGCTTTGCGGCGCAGGGCTCACCTTCACCCCGCATGTTCTGGGCGGCGACGTTCGCGGCCCCGACACAACCGGCGCAGACGAGCCGATCGAGCTGAGCCTGCACGTTCCCGTGAGCACCATCCGCCGCAGGCGCGGGCAGCCGTGCTATGCGATCAGCGGGGCGATCACCCTCTGGGTGGGCGATACCTGCCTGGCTAAAAGCGACGGCGCGGCGCTCTTCCTCACCGCCGATACCTTCGAGGAACTGCGCGGTGAACTCGGGAACACCGCAGAAATCCAGGATGCGGCTTCCGCCGGTGGCGCATCCGCCGGACTCCCGAAGGCTGTGCGTGTGTGGGGAACGCCGTACGGGCACGTGCAGGCTGCCCCCGCGCGCCTGTGCGGGGTGAGCGACGCATCCCAGGTTTTGATCGGAGACGTGCACCATAACGATACGGCTCACGGTACCGAAACCGCCCAGGAACAGGTGGAAGAGCCGCGGGAGAAAACCTCGGAACTGTCCCCTCAGAACCCGCAGGGAACCCCCGCACTAGCCCAATGCCGCATCGTGCCCACAGCCCCGCCACGGCATTTCGACCGCCCGCTGGACCACTATCCGGGGCTCATGATGGCAAGCGCAGCCCGGCAGTTCGCGGTAGCGGCGCTCGCGCATCGTACCGGGGCAGACCCCGCAGACTTGCGCGTGGCAGAAGAATCCCACGAATTTTTCGAGTTCGTGGAGCTCACCGAGATTCCAACCCTCAACCTGCTGCGGTGCGAGAAACACCGCGATACCTATCAGACAGAGATCACCGTGAATCAGGGCGGTGCCGTTAAGGCACGCAGCCGATTCACCTTTATCTAGAAATTCAAGAAAGGCACCATGAGTGTGACAATTTCGGGCGTTGGCGCCGCCGTGCCCAATGACCCCATTCCAAACAGCGAATTCGCCGCGCTCGGCGTGGACGACGAATGGATTGCCAGTCGCACCGGAGTGCGCCAGCGCCACCACCTGCGCCAGGAGCAGACTCTCGCCGAGCTGGCGCTTGAAGCGAGCGAGAAGGCGCTTGCGGATGCCGGTATAAGCGCCGAAGAAATCGACTTTGTGCTTGCCGCAACCACAACCGCCGACCAGGTTTCGCCGGGGCTCGCGCCCGTCGTTGCCGCAGGTTTAGGCGCCCCGCAGGTGGGCGCGGTTGATTTGAACGCCGCATGTTCCGGGTTCCTGTACGCCCTCGACTACGCCGCCTCAAAAATCGAGCAGGGCAGTATCGACCGGGCGCTCGTCATCGGTGCCGATGCAATGTCACGCCTGACCAACCCCGAGGATGCGGGCACGGCGGTACTCTTCGCCGACGGTGCCGGTGCCGCTATCGTACAGGCGGCCCCCGAGGTGAGCGAGGACGAATACCCCTATATGTGTTCGTTCGGTTCCGATGGCAGCCAGGCGCAGGCACTGTATATATCTGACTCCACGCAGCAGGTGGTGATGGACGGCGCCGAGGTCTATATGGCGGCGGTGGATGCGATGTCCGAGGAAATCACCTATGTACTCGACTCGTGCGGTATTGATCCGGAGAGGATCGACCAGCTGGTCTGCCACCAGGCCAACGGCAGGATTATGGCGGCGGTCGCACGGCGGCTGCGCTGGGATTCCTCCAAAGTGCTCTCATATATCGACCGGTACGGGAACACCTCTGCCGCCTCCATCCCGATTACCCTAGCCGTCGGGCAACAGGAGGGGCACGTGAAACCGGGAGACTTGCTGGCGCTGACCGCCTTCGGGGCGGGATTCACCTGGGGCGCGGGCGTAATCGGATTCAAAACCACCGCCTGAGCGCTGGCGGCCAGGGCGCATCCCGGTTGCGCGCAGCTAGAATCCGCCACCGCATTTCACTCTTATGCAACCCACACCCCTCATAAAAAGAGCCTTTTATGAGGGGACCGACAGATAGGCGTTAACATGCCCAACAGAACACTACAATCCCCGCCGCAGCAGGTGCAGAACGGTGTGAGCGATGACCTGCTCATCACCGCCCACGCCGCCATAATCGCGGGCAGGCACTTTAATCAGCAGGCGAGCAACCTCGCCAAACAGGGATATATGGGGGCGTACCCCTCATCCCTGGGGCAGGAGGCATGCCAGGTTGCCGCCGCCCTCGCCTTAGAACCCGCCGACTGGCTTTTCCCTACCTACCGCGATTCGGTCGCCGTCATGAGCCGGGGTATCGATCTCGCCGAAGTTCTCTCGCCCTTCCACGGGTCTTCGCACTGCGGGTATGCCCCCACGAAAACGCATACCGCCCCGGAGGCAACCCCGCTCGCCACGCATACCGCCCACGCGGTCGGTCTGGCAATGGCAGCAAAATTCGCCGGTGACTCCACGGTAGCCCTCGCGATGTGCGGCGACGGTTCCACAAGCGAAGGCGACTTTCATGAGGCGCTTAACCTCGCCGCCGTCTTCGAGGCACCCGTCGTCTTCCTCGTGCAGAATAACGGGTACGCTATCTCAACCCCCGTATCCCGGCAGATGCGCGCGGCAAGTATCGCCGCGAAGGGTGAAGGGTACGGCATGCCCGCATACCGGGTTGACGGCAACGATTTTGAGCAGGTGTACCCCCGGCTGCACGAAGCCGTCGAGCGCGCCCGCGCCGGTGGCGGCCCCACCCTGATTGAGGCGATGACCTACCGCATGGGGCCGCATACGACCTCCGACAACCCCGATCGGTACCGCAGCCGTGAAGAAGTTGAGCAGTGGCGCGGGCGTGACCCGCTCACCCGCATTCAGCATCAGATGTACCAGCGCCTGCCGAACGCGAAGACCCATATCGAAAACGCGATCTTAGCCGCAGAAAAGATCGCCTCCGAGGCTCGCACCAGCATGATGCAGCTGCAGATGCCCGACCCACAGGATCTTTTCGCCCACGTGTATGTGAACCCGCCGGCAACCCTGAGCGCCGTCGCCGAGGAGTACGCACAACAGCACGCCGCGCAGAATGGAGAAAACGCATGAGCCAGCAGGCAGCAGATACTCAGGTACGCGACGCGAAGACCGCATCTGACACCGCACCTCAGGCGCCGAAATCGACCCAATCCCGCTCGGATGCGGTGCAGCGAACCTCAATGGTGGGCGCCCTCAACCTGGCCTTGGGCCACGAAATGCAGCATAACGACCGCGTGGTGATGTTCGGCGTGGACGTAGGCACCCTCGGCGGTGTTTTCCGTGTGACCGACGGGCTGACCGAACGGTTCGGTGAGGAACGCTGCTTCGACACCCCTATTTCTGAGGCGGGAATTATGGGGGCTGCGATCGGCATGGCAATGTACGGGTTCCGCCCCGTGATCGAAATGCAGTTTGACGCTTTCGGCTACCCCGCCTTTGAACAGATGGTGAGCAATCTGGCGAAAATGCGCAACCGCACGCGCGGCGACCTCTCCATGCCCGTGGTGGTGCGCATGCCCTACGGCGGCGGGGTGGGTGCCGTGGAGCATCACAGCGACAGTTCGGAGGGGTACGCCGCGCATACTCCCGGGCTGCACGTGTACACCCCCTCCAACCCTTCGGATGCCTACCATATGCTGCGCCAGGCGATTCGCAGCGACGACCCGGTGATTTTCTACGAACCCAAGCGTCTGTACTGGGAAGAGGGTGACCTTGATACCTCGGCGAACCCTCTGCCGATTGGGCAGGCACGAATTTGCCGCCCCGGCGAGGACGTAACCCTTATCAGCTACGGGCCGACGGTACCGATGGCGCTTGCCGCCGCCGAAACCGCCGCCGAATACGGGTACAGCGTTGAGGTGATCGATCTGCGCACCCTCACCCCGTTCGACGAACACACCGTATGCGAAAGCGTGATGCGCACCGGCCGCGCCGTCATGGTACACGAGGCCCCGCAGACCGGCGGATTCGGCGCCGAGGTGGTGGCGCGCATTACCTCACGCTGTTTCGATTACTTAGAACGCCCCGTAGAGCGTGTGACCGGCCTGGACGTGCCCTATCCGCCACCCGGGCTGGAACACCTGTATTTGCCAAACGAAGAGAAGATTCTGGGCGCTATCGCAACCCTCTACGCCGAGAACGACTAGGAGAAACACGCCATGACTGATACACCGCACGCTTCATCCGCCCCGAGCCCCGAGCCCTTACCGCCCGAGGGTTCCGACGCTTCCGGCTACCCCTTCACCTTTTATCTGCCGGATTTGGGGGAGGGGCTTCGCTCGGGCGAGATTATCGAGTGGCTCATCAGCGAAGGGCAGCAGGTTGAGCTGGATCAGGTGCTCGTAGTGGTCGAAACCGCCAAATCCACGGTCGAAATCCCCTCGCCGGTCGCGGGCGTCGTGGTGCGTCTGCTCGAACCGGTCGGTCAGGTTGTCGACGTGGATGCGCCCCTCATCGAGCTGCGCACCCCCACCCCGCAGACCCAGGCGCCCATGGCTGGTGCAGAAGCCCCCGCGAAGGATTCAGCCGATAAGCTCCCCGCCAAATCCGGCGCGGGAGAGAGCAAACACCTGGTGGGCAGGGGCAAAATGCCCATCAAACCCGGCGGCACCGGTACCGCGCTGCCGCCAAAATCCGCCAAAACTCAAGGCGGTAAGGCCCGTTCGGGTGCCAAAGTTTCGCCCGCCGTGCGCAGGCTCGCCCGCTCCCTCGGAGTCGATCTGAAAACCGTCACCGGAACCGGCGCAGGCGGCGCTATCACCCCCGAAGACGTACAAACCGCCGCCGATCACGCCGCCGGAGGCGCATCATGACTGCGGAACGCACCGCCGACCTGAGCGCGCGCATCGGCGAACCCCTGGGCGAGACCCCCTGGATGCGCATCAGCCAGCAGAACATCAACCGCTTCGGCGATCTCACCGGCGACACCCAGTGGATTCACACAGACCCGTACCGCGCGGCGCACACCCCCTTCGGCGGCACCATCGTGCACGGGGCGTATCTGCTGAGCCTCGCCATCACCTTCGCCGGGCAGCTGCTCCCCGCAGAGGGTACCTCTATGCTTGTGAACGCCGGGGTGAGTGCCGCCAGGTTCCGCAGCGCCGTGCCGGTGGACTCGCAGGTATGCGGCAGCGCATCAATCGTGAGCGCCGAAGATTTTGGGGATGCCACCCTCGCCGAAATTCGTGTTGCCGTTCATGTTAAAGGCCAGAGCAAACCCGCCACAACAGCCACAGTTCGGATGGTACTTCATGACTAACAACACCGCAGATAACCCCGCCGTACTCCTCGAACGCCGCGGCAGCATCGCGTATGTGACCCTGAATCAGCCCGAAAACCGCAACACCCTCAGCCGCCACCTGGCGACCGAGCTGCGCGAGGTGCTCAACCGGCTGCACGAGGACGATACGCTCAAAGCCGCCGTGCTCACCGGAGCTGGGCAGGACTTTAGCTTAGGCGGCAGCTATGACGACTTCGCCGAAGGTATGTCGCGCGAAAAAGAAGAATCCTTAGCGTACAGCCGTGAACTCGCGCGCCTGCTCGAAGACATTATTCTGGGTATCGTTGCCGCGCCCATCCCCTTTATCGCCGCCATTAACGGGCAGGCGGCGGGGGCGGGCATGTCCTTAGCGCTCGCATGCGATCTGCGTGTTGCCGAACCGCGCACCAAACTCAATATTGCCTACGGCATGATCGGGGCCTCCACGGACGGCGGGATGAGCTGGTTCTTACCGCGCTACGCCGGGTTCAGTGCCGCCACCGAGCTGTTATACACCCAGCCTGTTCTGCGTGCCGCGCGTGCGCAGGAGCTTTCGCTGGTGCATCGGGTGTCTGAGCCGGGTGGGCTGAATGCATGCGCCGAACAGCTTGCGGAGCAGGTTGCCGGTTCGGCCTCTCATACGGTGCGCGCCGCCAAGTCTATGCTGGCCGCGCGCTATGTTGTGGAACTTGAAGAACATATGCACGCCGAGCACGAATTCTTCGCCCGTGGTGTGCTTACCGAGGATTTCCGTAATGCGGTGCACGCCATGCAGCGGGACGAAATTCCGTCCTTTGACTAGGCGCAATACCTCAGCGGGCGCGGCGGTGATGCTATGGTGAACCGCGTGAATGCAGCGTTTGACGATATGAAGGGCGCCGAGAGCTCGGACGGCACCGAAAATTCGCGGGAGTTTGAGCATATTAGCACCGCCGAGAACTCGGGCGAATCGCTGATGCGAAGCCTGCTCCCGCCGGACATATGCGTGGCAGAGACCACCGGCGATTTCGGGCACCTTCGTGATGCTGAACGGGAGTATTTCGCCAGTGCCGTCCCCAAGCGCGTGCGCGAGGCGACTACGGCGCGTTCCTGCGCCCGGCTAGCGCTCAAGCGGTTGTACCTGCGGGAGCCTGAGCTCACCGAACCGCCGACTGAGCCCGTGTTCGTGCCGCGCGCCGATGGTTCGCCCGCCTGGCCTGCCGGGGTTGTGGGGAGCATGACCCACTGCGCCGGGTATCGTGCGGCGGCGGTTGCCTCGGCACACCGCTATGCGGGCGTCGGGATCGATGTTGAACCCGCGGTGCCGCTCTCTGCCGCCGTGCACGAGCTTATTGTGCGCGACGAAGAAAAGCGGTTTGCCTTTGGGGTCTACTCGAAGGTGCTGTTTTCTGCAAAAGAGGCGGCGCTCAAAACCTGGTACCCCCTGGGTTTTCGCGGTTTTGACGTGAGTGATATTTCCGTAGCCTGCGACGTCGAATCTGGGGCGGGGCGCAGGGGAGAGGATGCGCGCGGCACCTTCACGGCGCGCATCCCGACTATGCCGGATGCTCCGGTTCTGCCCGGCGGTTGGGCTATTGGGGGCGGGTTTGTGGCGACTGCCGCTTCCTTGTCGGTATCAAACCTACCCGCGAGCCGGTAGGGTACGGCCGAACAGGTCGGAAAATCCTACCTGCTCGGGGTAAAAACTACCTGCTCGCGGAGCCGGAAGGGCGCGGAACCCGAGCCTGAGAACCCGCCCGAGTCCTGACTCACACCCTGCATGCTCCGAAATGTTAAGAAATATGACGAGGTTGACGGAGTGTGTCACAGTGGGGTCAAATAACTACCATCCACACCCGGGGGCATGCTCTAATGGGTAAACACCCCCGGAAACTCGGGAACCACCCGCACAGGAGTTAGACCGTGCACGTGGTGGCGCATCGTAAACCCAAACAACAGAAAGTTTCATAGCCGTGAAAAAATTTGTTGCTGCACTGGCAGTTGTACCTCTCGTCTTCAGCCTCGCCGCCTGCGGTTCCTCCTCGAACAACGGTAACGGTAACAAGAAGGTCACCATCGGCGTGGTCGGCACCGAGAAAGCTAACGACGTGCTCAAGGAAGAAGCCGCCAAGCAGGGTATCGACATCGAATACCAGGAATTTACCGACTACAACCAGCCCAACCCCTCCGTGGAATCGGGCGATACCGACCTGAACCGCTTCCAGCACATCGCATACCTGGCGAGCTACAACGTGAACTCGGGTAAAGACCTGCAGATCGTCGGTTCAACCAATATTTACCCCATGGCTCTCTTCTCACAGAAGCACAAGAAGGTAGACGAAATTCCCCAGGACGGTACCATTGCCGTCCCGAACGACCCCGTGAACGAGGCACGCGCCATTCTGCTGCTGAAGGCTCAGAACCTGGTAACCCTCAAGTCTGACGTACACAGCCCCACCCACGACGATATTGACACCGAGAAGTCCAAGGTCAAGGTTACCCCCGTGGACGCATCGCAGACCGTGGTCTCCCTGGACTCCGTGGACGCTTCCGTCATCAATAACACCTTCTTGGCGGATGCGGGCCTGAACCCCTCGGACGCCCTCGCGCAGGACGACCCCAACACCCCCGACGCCCGCCGCTACGTGAACCTGTTCGTGGCGCAGAAGGATAAGGTAGACGACGAAACCTACAAGAAGGTCGTCGAAATCTTCCACACCCAGCCCGTGCAGGACGCCGTGAAGGAAGACTCCAAGAACACTGCGGTTGAGGTGAACCTCTCCCAGGACGAACTGAAGCAGGCGCTGCAGAAAGAAGAATCGGCGCTTCGCAAGTAAAACACACACGTGCATGAGTGCACACGGTAAATGCGGTAACCCGGAATTTCCCTGAAAACCAGGCGAAAACCGGCTTACCGCCTTTGCCGTCCCTGGGGTGAATACATGCGGATGCGCGCCGCCGAGCACAAGCGCATCCGGCGTATTTTGCCCCAGCCCTAAAACACACGAGAGCAAAGAGAGCGTACAGTGAGCGAACAGGCAGCCCCGTGGGCGAAGAACCCAGAGCCCGGCGCCACCACACCGAAGGGTACTAACACCCTCATCAGCCCCGGCGCAGCGGACACCGGCGCCGAGCCCATGGTCACGATCGATAACGTCTCCAAAATTTTCGGCAAGGGCAAAAAAGAAGTTGCCGCCGTCAAAAACGTTTCCCTCACCGTTAAGAAGGGCGAGATCTTCGCGATTATCGGCTACTCGGGTGCGGGCAAATCCACCCTGGTGCGCCTGATCAACGGGCTGGAGAGCACCACCAGCGGTACCCTGACCGTGGACGGCTTCGAGATTTCCGGTAAAAGTGACCTTGAGCTGCAAAAAGTCCGTACCAATATCGGCATGATCTTCCAGCAGTTCAACCTCATGAACTCGCGTACCGTAGCCCAAAACGTGGAGTTCCCGCTCAAAGTCGCCGGGTGGAGCAAAGGAGAACGCACCAAACGCGTGCAGGAGATGCTCGAATTCGTGGGCTTGGCAGACCGCGCGAAATACTATCCAAGCCAGCTTTCCGGCGGGCAGAAACAGCGTGTGGGTATTGCCCGTGCGCTCGCTACGAAACCTTCCCTGCTGTTGGCAGATGAGGCAACCAGCGCCCTTGACCCGGAAACCACGCATGAGGTGCTTGAGCTGCTCAAAGAGGTCAATCGTGAGCTTGGGATTACGGTCATCGTGATTACCCACGAAATGGATGTTGTTTCCTCGATCGCCGATCGTGTGGCGGTCATGGAAGAAGGCCGCGTGGTCGAAACCGGAAGCGTGTACGAGGTTTTCTCGAATCCGCAGACCGAGGTTGCGCAACGATTCGTGGCGACCACCGTCAAGCAGAGCCCCACCGGCGATGCGGCTGCCGCGCTGCGCAAGAACCACAAGGGCTACCTGGTGAATGTCGAGATCGTGGAAGGCAACCAGGAACTCGGCAAAATCCTGGCGTACCTGGGCTCGCGGAACGTGCGCTTCAATATTGTGCATGGTGGCATTGAGACCTTGCAGGGGAAAGCCTACGGAACCCTCACCCTCGAACTTCTTGGCGATGTGACGAGTATTGATGCCGCGGTTGCCGAGCTGAAGACCGTAACCCGCGTACAGGAGGTGCGCTAATGTCTGCACTTGTGACTACTCTGCCGTTAGCGGCATCAACCCGGTCGGTGAATTGGGATACCTTCATTCCCGATAAGTTGGTTCCCGCCATCTTCGATACCCTGTATATGGTCTCTGTAACGATGGTGATTGCCGGTCTTCTCGGTCTGATTATGGGTGCCTTGCTGTACACCACGCGCACCGGAAATATCTTCCAGAACCGGTTTGCTTACACGGTGCTGAACGTTCTGGTGAATATCGTGCGGCCTATCCCGTTCATTATTCTGATTGCGGCTTTAGGTCCGCTCACCAGCGCGGTAGTACAGACCCGTCTAGGCATAAACGCGGCGATCTTCGCAATGACCTTCGGCGCATCCTTCGCTATTGCGCGCATTGTGGAGCAGAACATGGTCTCGATCGACCCTGGCGTGATTGAGGCTGCCCGCGCGATGGGTGCCTCCAAGCTGCGGATTCTGTTCACCGTGATGATCCCCGAATCGCTCGGACCGCTGATCCTGGGCTACACCTTCATCGTGATCGGCGTGGTCGATATGTCAGCCATGGCCGGGTATGTGGGCGGCGGCGGCCTGGGTAAGGTCGCTATCGTTGACGGCTACCAGAGGTTCCAGGACCAGATCACCTGGGCTGTGGTTGCGGTCATTATCGTGCTGGTGCAGCTCGTGCAGCTCATCGGCAATATGCTGGCGAAGAAGGCTCTGCGCCGCTAAGTCTCGCCGGATTAGGCACACTCAAGGGGTTTCCCGTGAAGCAATCGCTCTTCGTGGGAAACCCCTTGAGTTATGTTTGGGCTTATGAATGTATAGTGCAGCCCGAGCCTGGTTCCTTCCTATTTGTGTTTCTCGCGTGTGCCGGGTGAGCGGGTTTTTCTCGAAAATGCCACAGAGGTAACGGGGAACTGTCGGCCCGTGGAATGTTGTTGGCGCAGCCCGCATCATCCCATGCGAGTTGCGAGTTTTGCGTCGTGAGCGTCAGCGAACGCGCAATGTTTGAGCTGGAGCATGGTGGTGATGCGGGCGTCCAATCACGCGAGCATCCGGTCGCTCACTGGCTGAGGCGGGAAACCAGCCGCCTGTGCCCATCACAACATCCGTAACCGCATCCGCTACGACGAGGAATCGTCTTTATGACGCGGGTTGAGCATCCCCGGGCGGTACCGCGGAATCTGCGGTGCATCGCCGGTTGTACCCTTCTGCTGGGCGTAGTCGGTGGGGCGCAGCACCCGTTCGTCGTCGTCCTGCTGTGTGTATTCGCCGAGCGCCATCATGCCGTATATGAGCGCCGCGAAAATCAGCAGGGTCGTGCCGATCTCGCCCCACATGACGATGTGATTGCGCCTAAGCGTATCGTCCACATGCGCGTAAATAATCGGCACCACCGAGAAACACCCCAGAATGGATGCGGTTCCCGCCGCCGCAAGCACGTGCGGCAGTATCCACCAGCGGCTTCGTTCGCCGCGTTTGAGCGCGCTCTCCCCGGGCAGGCGCAGCCAGGCGAAGAGACGACGGCGCACCGCGACCCAGCCGAAGATGCCTGCCCCGAAGGCGAGAGCACCGGGGAGTGAAAGGTACAGGGCACCTGAGAGCATGCCCGAGAGCGTGAGGGTTACCCCGACCGCCACGGCAATCAGGCTGAGGGCGTTCACCAGGCGGCGGCGCGCCCGCACCTTCAGGTGGTCGATGAGTTCGGGGGGAACCGCATCCGGGTCAGGTTTTTCTTCCCAGAACGGGCGGTAGTATTCGAGCTCTTCGGCGCTCATGTTCTCAAAGCGCAAACCGTAGCGCCCCTGCCCACTCTGATACTGCCCGCGCGAGGTTTGTTCATGCTGATTCGGGCGAGCCTGTTCAGCCCGGTTTCGCTCCGAGTTCTGCCCCGGCGAGTTCTCGGGCCGGTCGCCAAAATTCTGCTCGTTGCGGGCATCTTTACCCGAGTTCTGAGGTGTCATTTTAGCTCTCCATCATCAGGGTTGTGGATGCTTTCACCGCCGAATCCTCCAGCCGTGCCACCCAGTCGCGCGCCGTGCGCCAAAGCTGCGGGTCGGTAAACGTGTCGAAGTGCCCAAACCCGCGCGGTGCCGTCGCAAAGTCACCGTGGGGCACGTAAATAAGAACCTTAGTTCCGGCGTCTCGTGCCGCCTGCGCGCCCGCCGGTGAGTCTTCGATCGTGAGCGCATCCGGCCCGGCGAAGCCTAGGCGACGTGCCGCCTCCCGGTAGATATCGGGTGCGGGTTTGCCGTGGGGAACGTCGTCGCAGCTGACCCAGGTGCGCACGAGCGGGGCGTACCCGTAGGTGTGCATTTTGGTGTCGAGAATGCCTGCCGTGGAGTTGGATGCGACGGCCACGGGCATATGCTCGCCCAGGTAGCTGAGGAATTCTTGGGCACCGGGTACGAGGTCCACACCGGCGTTGATAATATCTGCTTCGATGCGCGCAAGTTCAGTGAGCGTATTGTGCTGATGCTGGGCGTATTCCTGGGTGCTGTTAGGGTCGCCGGTATATGAGAGACGCGCGAGCGTTTCGGCAACCTGATGCGCAGAAAGCCCGGTTAACTGCTCTTCGAGGTCGTCGCTGAAGGGGATGTTCCAGCGGTTGAAGAGTTCGCGCTGCACGCGGTTCCAAGCGGTCTCGGAATCGAGAAGAACCCCGTCGCAGTCGAAGATTGCGCAGCGGGGGAACCAGGATGCGGGCACGGTGTGTTCAAACATGTCTCCATCTTCTCACACCCGCCCTCCTATTACTCCTATTCCGCGAGCAGGTAGGATTTTGCCGACAAGGTAGG
>NZ_KV820089.1:438210-466642 GCF_001815285.1 Rothia sp. HMSC065D02 | reverse complement strand
CTACCTGCTCGGGACAAAAACTACCTGCTCGCGGTATTCTGAAATATAGTAACATTACTACAATTGGACTTTGGGGAGAGAAAACTATGACGACTACAGTATCAGCACGCGAATTTAATCAGAATGCCAGTGCCGCTCTGCGCCTTGCCGCGGAAGAACCCGTCTTTATTACCAAACGCGGCACACCGACCAACGTTATTTTGAGTATTGAAGACTATCAACGACTGGCCCAACCGCAACCTCGGCGTTCCTTGGCGGATGCGCTTTCCACCATGTCGGCAGAGGCGGGCGAGATTGATTTTGATATTGATCGCGAACCGAGCATCCCAAATCCTCACCGTGAGGTGGACTTCGCAGAAGACGGCGACTTTTTCGGCAGCGAGGAGAACTAATCCGTGTACCTTGCCGATACAAATGTGATCTCCGAACTGCGTAAATACCGCTCGGGCAGAATGCATCCTTTGGTGCGCCGTTGGGTGGAACACGTAGACGTGAACGACGTGTATATCAGTGTGATTAGCATGATGGAGATTCGCACGGGAATCCTGCGGCGTGCCCGTAAAGATGCGGCTCAGGCTCAGATTCTGCAGCAGTGGTTTTCTCATGAGCTTGCGCCGGAGTTTGCGGGGCGCATCCTGCCGGTTTCTTTAGAGGTTGCTCTCACCTGCGCTGAACTCCACGTGCCGCATAAGAAATCAGAATACGATGCGCTGATCGGCGCCACTGCCAGAGAACACCACCTGATGTTGGTGACTCGTAACGTTGCAGATTTTCAGGGCATGGACCTCGATATTCTCAACCCGTTCGAGTTTTAGTCTTAACGCTTAGTGTATGCCGCGAGCAGGTAGGATTTTGCCGACAAGGTAGGATTTTCCTACCTGCTCGGGACAAAAACTACCTGCTCGCGGGAGGGACAGGCGCGTCATATTGTGATGATTTTCTATGCACATCGCTGAAAATATGTCCCAAAACGCGTGCAATCATCATATTGCTGCGAGTTATCCACAGATTGGGCTTTTCTACGCGTAGTCGGGAAGCAAAATATGCTTGGATAGCAGCATGACAGACAACGAAAACCTCAGTATCCATATCAAAAGCGTTCATGAACTTATAGAAAATGGATATTCAAAACGCACTATTACACGCTGGCAACGGCAAGAAAAGATTATTAAGCTTGCGCCTGGGCAATATATCAAAAAGTCAGTATGGGATGAGCTATTTCCCGTTCAGAAACATCTTGCCCGAGTTATTGCTTATTCACGCACCCTGCACAACCCTGTTTTCACGCATTACAGTGCGGCTGTCGCGTTATCGTGTGCCCTTTTGAGCGCTCCACACAATGTTCAGGTACGTGGATGTGGAGGAGCCAAACGTGCGGGAGTGGTATATCGACAAGATGACTCAAGCGTAATATCTTCGACCATCACACTTAGATATGGTCGGGATTCCCTGACAGTTGTTGATCCTATTACCGCCCTCATCGGATGCGCCCGTGACGCCCCGATTCGTGAGGGGCTCGTCATCGTTGAAAGTGCTTTTCAGAGGCTGGGGGCGCGTCTGAGCTATAGCAGACTTCATAAAGCGCTGAGTGAGGTCAAACGGGTACGGGGCGCCCGTAAAGCACGGTACATCGCCGATATTATGAGTCCTCTATCGGAATCGCCAGCCGAGACCCTGGCGCGTCTGGCGTTTTTAGATTTGGGGTTCAATCCGGTGCAGCAGTACGAGATTCCAACGCATCGTGGGGTTTATCGAGTGGATGCGGCTCTCGTGAAAGAGCGCCTTGTTTTGGAGATCGATGGGGCGCTCAAATATCAAAGCGGGCAGGATGTTCTGGATGAGAAAGTTCGTGAGGACGCCATTCGTCTGGAAGGGTGGGATTTCGTGAGGTTCACGTGGGAGGATGTGCTGCATCCGGCACGTGTGGAACGAAAGCTTCGGCGCAAAGGTATAATCTAAGACTCTTTGATCCCCACAAGTTTATCCCCGCGAGCAGGTAGGATTTTGCCGACAAGGTAGGATTTTCCTACCTGCTCGGGACAAAAACTACCTGCTCGCGGACAAGGGAAAAGAAAACGCTACACCGCCGAGACCGGTTTGCGGCTGACCTGCTCCATGACCGGCCCGGTTGCCGCCAGTGCCGCAAATACCAGTCCCAGCCCCGTCGCGATCGAGCCGAATACCAGTGCTGCGGTGTACAGCAGCCCCGTCTCGGTGAGTGCCGAACCAAGCAGCAGCACGAATAGCGGCAGTGCCACCACCGCAGACATACAGCTCACCAACAGCAGCGGACCAAAGACCACGATGCGCCTCGAACGCTTCAAAACCGCAGCTTCGGTACCCATCATCCGCAGAGAAGAATACAATGAACCGCGCTCATAGATGGCGGCGGACTGGTTCAGCAGCGCCGAAAGCGCCACCAGCAGGTAGGAGAGGAACAGCACCAGCACTAGGCCCTGAAGTATATCCCCAATAAGATATGACTCCGCCGAGCCTTCTTCCACACCCGGCGCGGAATTGACCATGCCCAGAATCGGCCCCACGAAAGCGGCAATAAACGTGGTCATGGCAACCCCGGAGACCTGCCGCCAGGCGGCGCGCGGCGATTCCATAATAGAGCGATATGCCAGCAGGGTTGCGGGGGTGCGGGCGGTGCGAACCCGAATGCGGGCGTACAGGCCCACCACGAACCCGCCAATCAGGTCTACGGCGAGCATCGTGAGCAGGATCGGCAGCCCAAACATGATGGTGGTTACTAGTACCAACACGAACCCGTTCGAGCCCATCGAATCAGCGGCGAGATTCATAATGTGGGAGGCAATCGCCCCGATGAAGCCCACCACTAGAAGCACACAGCCCAGAATGAGGGCGCGTTTACCCAGGGACGGCTTATCCGAACGGGTGCGTACCCCCAGCGGGCTGATGGTCACCTTCGAGAGCCCAAAGAGCGAACTGGTTGCGGCGATGATCAGGCTCACAAACCCGCAGACCAGCACGATGGGTGGGGGCAGCAGCATATTTTCGGGGCCCAGCGGGATGTTCTGGAAGCGCAGCATCCCGAAGGGCAGCACCAGAATCAGGTACGCGATAAACCCGAGCACGAACCCAACCGCAGCGTAGATCACGGAATCGAGCATGGTGTAGAGGGTAAGCCGCCGGGTGGAGGCGCCCAGCAGCCGCAGGGTTGCCAGGCGGTCGTCGCGGCGGCGTGCGCTGAGCCGTGCTGCGGATGCGCCGAGCGTGAAGAGCGGGGTGAGCAGCAGGAACCCGCTGATCCAGGCGAGCATCAGGTATAGCGGCTGCAACGTATGCGCCGTGTTTTTGGTGCCGGATCCCGCCTCGACCGAGGTGGCCGTGCTGGCGTCCCCGCCCAGCCACAGGTAGAAGGCGTGAATACCTCCGGCGATCAGCAGAAAGAGCGCCGCGGATGCGGCAAACGCAAGCACCGGAAGAACCGCCTGGGAGGTGGGCAGGGTGCGGCGCGCAAGAAGTTTGAAGGTCTGCATTCTTAGGCGCCTTTCCCCAGGAAGCCGCGCATCCAGAAGGGACGCCGGGCGGGTTTATACGGCGCTGGTGCATGGTTGCGTGAGACCGCAGTGTGCGCCGTGCCCGGTGCATGGGCGGGGGAGTAGCGAACGTTCGCAGGTGGCTGGGTTTGTGCGGAAACCCGGTTGTATGTTTGGGGCGGGTTTACCGCGGGGTTCCCCGGATGGAATACGCCCGGCTGCGCGGAAGGAGCGGGTGCTGCATCCTGAGGCGGTACCGGCTGGCTCGGCGGTGCGGGAACCCGATACTGTACCGAATCCCCGACCTGCTGACCGGGCGCGGTGGGATCCTGCCTGTTATCCTGCACAATCTGCCCGTCGTGCAGGTGGATTGTGCGGGAGCATTGCGCCGCAACCTGCGGATCGTGGGTGACGATCACGAGGGTTTTACCCTGCTGCGGAACGAGTGTGAGCAGAAGATCCATGACCTCTTGGGCGGTCACGCTGTCGAGCGCGCCGGTGGGTTCATCCGCAAAGGTAATCGGCGCACCGGTAATCTGTGAACGCGCAATCGCCACGCGCTGCGCCTGCCCGCCGGAAAGTTCGCCGATGCGTTTCTCGCACATGTCGCCTAGCCCTAGCCGGGCGAGCAGGTTTGCGGATGCGCCGCGTGCCTGCTCGCGCGACATCCCGGAGATCATGGCGGCGAGCGAGACGTTTTCTTCTGCGGTGAGTTCGGGGATGAGAAGCCCCTGCTGAAAGATGAATCCGAAGGAATTTGCGCGCAGGCTCGTGCGCTGGTTTTCGCTCAGGGCGCCGAGTTCAACGCGCCCGCCCGGTATCTCGGGTCCGCCGCCGAGCACCTGAATAGTGCCCGAGTCAATGCGAATAATGCCGGAGAGCGCGTGCAGAAGCGTGGTTTTTCCGGAACCGGAGGGCCCCATAACGGCCACGGATTCGCCGGGGTAAATATCGAGCGAAATATCGCGCAGTACTGTGTGCTGTCCGTAGGATTTGGTAAGGTTGCGCACCGAGATAACGGGTGCGTATGAGGTGTAAGAAGTATTCATAGCATCCATTTTTCCAAGGGATACGGGGCGTTTTTATCCGTCTGCGGAATGAAAAAATGCGGCGATAATGCCGGGTTTTGTGCGGGTTTTCATCCCTAAGGATGAGCGGGGCGTGTTCTGGGGTACGGCTCTAAATCGTGCGGATGATGCCATACTTAAGACCATGACTGACGCACAGACCCACCATGAACACGCTGAAACGCCCGGTAAGATTTTTCTGCTTCGGCACGGGCAGACCGACTGGAATATAAATCACCGGTTTCAGGGCAGAACCGATATTCCGCTGAACGATACGGGGCGTGAACAGATTCGGGGTGCCGTGCCGCAGCTGCATGAGATGGCTCAGCGCGGCGTGCAGATTGACGGTGTGGTTTCCTCCCCGCTTGAGCGCGCGGCGGAGAGCGGGCAGATTGTTGCCCGGGCACTAGGGGTGCCGTATCTGGGCGCATACGCGGGATTAGAAGAACGCTCATTCGGTGATTTGGAGGGTGAGGCTGCAACCCCTGAGCTGGTGGCGGCATCCCGCACGGATGGGCATAAATACGGGGTTGAGGAGCGCGAGGCCCTGGTGAGCCGCGCCCTGACCGCTCTGAACCGGGTGCGCCGCGAGCATGAGGGCAAGAACATTGTGGTGGCTACTCACGGCATGCTGATTGCGGTGACGATGACTGTGCTTCTGGAAGGCCGCGAGCATGAGGGCTACGAGACGATTGACGGCATGTTCCCGATTCCTCCGAATGCTTCGCTCACCGAGCTTCCCACCGATTATCTTGACGATGCGATTGATGCCCACGTGCTGGTGAGTCGCCAGCCTAAGCTGCACGCCGAACCTTTCCCTAAGAATCTGGCGGGCGGTTCGCTCACGCTGATTCGCCACGGACAGACCGAGTGGAATAAGAACCAGCTCATGCAGGGTATCAGCGATATTCCGCTGAACGACACCGGTCGCGCCCAGGCGCGTGAAACCGGGGCGAAGCTGCGCAGCCTGGGTTTGAGCTATGACCGTGTAATTTCTTCACCCCTCTCGCGAGCCTATGAAACCGCGCAGCTTGTGGGCGAGGATTTCGGGCTGCCGGTCAGCGAAACCTACCCTGACTTGGTGGAACGTGATTATGGTGCCGCCGAGGGCGTGAGTATTCCCGTTCCCGAGCGCCGCGCCCCCGACCGCTACTATCCGCAGGTAGAGACCGAACGCGATGTGTATGTGCGTGCCGTGCGTGTTCTGCGTGAGATTGTGCGCCAGTATCCTGGGGAGCGCATCATTGCGGTGAGCCACGGGAGCCTGATTCGCCGCGCTATTTCGGCGGCGCAGGGGTACGAGCATACGCAGACTGTGCCGAACGCCGAGCCTTTAGAGGTCGATCTTAAAGGGCTTTTCGCCTTTGATGAGAACACGGTGTTCGATGAACGGGGTCGTCTTGTCTGGTAGATCTGGCAGAGTGTTCCAGGTAATCGGATGGGCTCTTTTTGCGCTGTATTGCGCCGCCGTTGCAACAATCGTGTTTGCCCCGCAGCATGTGGACGATAACGAGGCTGGTTCTCGCCTGACCTCGCTTATCGATGCCGGTCACGCACAGGGGTGGCTGCCCGGGTTTATCACCTATGCGAGCATCGAACAGCTCTCGAATGTCATCATGTTTGCCCCCGGCGGGTTTATGCTCATGCTTTTGCTGTTCTGCCGTACCCGCCCGTGGCACAGGGTAGGGGCGATCACCCTGGGCGCGGTGGCGGTCAGTGCCGGAATCGAACTCATTCAAACGGCCATGCCCGAACGCACCGGCGACCCTCTAGACGTGCTCATGAACGGGACGGGTGCGTTTATTGGTTCCCTGACCGCCTGGGGTGTGCATAGTCTCTGGATGCGCTGGCGGCAGTAGGAACACGGCGGTACAAAGAGGATGCCCGCGCATCCTGAACGCGCCACGCACTAGAAAACCTTTGTGATTCAAGGCAGATCAAAACTACTCGCACCCGAACGTTTAGAAGCCGCGCATCCGGTGTGGGTTTAGATGCGTTGTGGGGTGAACAGTGTGTGTCTGTTGTGGATTATTTGACCTTAAGTGTGGTTTCGAGGGTAAATTCACAAAAAATCGATGATTTATCCGTGGGTTATCTTGACGCACCCACATAAACCCACATAAAATCAAGGGCAAGACTGTTGTCTTGAGTGGTGATACGCATTCGCCGTTCCGCCATGATACACAGACCTAAGAATTCGCGTGGAACGGTTCGTTCGCTCCACACCCATACCTTGAAAGTGATGTGCGCATATGTTTGCTGAAGAACGTCGTGCCGAAATTGCGAAGCTGGTATCTTCTGCACGCCGCGTTAACGGTGCTGATCTCGCTCGACGCTATGACGTCACCATGGAGACTGTGCGACGAGACCTTGCCGCCCTCGAAGAAGCGGGTAAGCTGCGCCGCGTGCATGGCGGCGCCGTTACCGTTGAGCAGTCTACCTCCCTAGAGTCCTCTATTGCCTCACGTCAGGGCATGAATACTCCCGAGAAGCGCCGCATCGCTGCGAAGGCTTATGAGTATCTGCGTGACTCTGATGTGGGTTCGATTGTTCTTGACGCCGGCTCGACCATTGAGATTTTGGCGGACTATATTGGGTCAGAAAACTTTAGCCTCAAGACCGGCAGCGACCGCATCATTATTACCCATGCCCTGCACATTGCAGTCAAACTCGCTGAGGCAGAGGGGGTCACCCTCGAACTTGTGGGCGGTCAGCTGCGTAAGATGACCTGGGCGGCAATTGGTGCTCGTGCCGCCGAATACTTCGCTACGGTACGTCCCGACATTGCGTTTCTTGGTGCCAACGGCATAGATGCCGAATTTGGTGTTTCCACCCCCGGCATGAATGAGGCCATCGTGAAGACCGCGATCTGCAAATCGGCGCGCCGCGTGGTGCTTCTGTGCGATTCGGCAAAGTTCGGGCAGGAATCACTCGTGCGCTTCGCCGACTTCGAGAATATCGATACCATGATCACCGACCGCGCCCCCGATGGTGCGCTTGCTCAGGCTCTTGAAGCCGCTCATGTGGAGGTGCTCATCGCATGATTCTGACTCTCACCGCTAACCCTAGTTTGGATCGCACGATTGAACTGGGTTCCCCTCTGGCACATGGCGCCGTTCAGCGTGCCGTAGGCGCGGTTCAAGACCCCGGCGGTAAAGGGGTCAATATTTCGCGTGCCTTACATACTTCTCAGGTGCCTACTGTTGCGGTGGTTCCGGGAGAGGCTACCGACCCCGTGCTGACCGCCCTTGCGGCGAGCGGCGTGCAGTTTGCGAATCTGCCCACGGGTGAGCCTATCCGCTCGAATATCACCGTGGTTGATCCGGACGGCACGACTACTAAGCTTAACGCCCCCGGCACCGAGTTTACCCCTGAGCTGCGCGACGCCCTGGATGCGCTCGTGATCGCCCAATCAGAAAACGCAGATTGGGTGGTACTCGCCGGTTCGCTGCCTGGCGGACTGGATGCAACGTATTATGCCGAGCTGTGTGCGAAGCTGCGCGCCAGCGGATATGAAGGCAAGATCGCCGTCGATACCTCTGAGGCGCCGCTGATCGCTACCGTTGCGGGGCAGATAAAGCCTACGTTGATTAAGCCGAATTCTGAGGAGTTGGCACAGCTGACCGGCGCCGAGAATTGGGAAGAGCTGGAGTCGAGCCCCGAGCTGACTGCACGTACCGCGCGAACCTTGGTGAATGACGGCATTCCCTATGTGCTGGCAACACTTGGCGGGTCCGGCGCGGTTCTCGTGACCGCCGAAGGTGCCTGGCATGCACAGCATGAACCCGTGAAGGTGCGCAGCACGGTGGGCGCCGGGGATTCGTCGCTCTCCGGTTTCCTCTATGCTTATGAGCGAGGAGAGTCGCCGCAGCAATGCCTCGTGCAGGCGGTTGCGCATGGCTCGGCGGCAGCATCCTTACCCGGAACACAAATGCCTTCGGCAGCCATGACAACCCCCGAGAAAGTAACCCTAAGGCAACTTTCCGTTTAGCTTATATTCCATATCAGGCATATAGCATATAGCCTGGTCAGCCACTAAAAACAACATATTTACGGACACTTGAGTGCGTACTGAAAACGCCCATATAGGCATCATGGCGCACCGCATCATACGCCCGAGGAGGGTATTATGTCTGAGCTCATCACCCCAGAGCTGGTGCTCCTAGACCAGAATCTGGGAGAGACTAAATTCGACGTCATCAGCAAGCTCGCGCACGCCGTCGTCGATGCCTCACGTGCCACCGACTACGATCAGCTGTACGCCGCTGCTGAAGCCCGCGAGTCCAAGACCGACACCGGCATCCCCGGCGGTATCGCCATCCCTCACTGCCGAAGCGCAGCGGTCACCGAACCTACCCTCGCGATGGCACGCCCTAAGCCCGGTGTGAGCTTCGGCGCGAAAGACGGTCCGGCCGATCTGATCTTCTTCATCGCCGCCCCCGATGGTGCCGACCAGGAACACCTGAAACTGCTCTCCACGCTGGCGCGTTCGCTCATGAAGAAGAGCTTCACTGCATCCCTGCGTGAGGCACAAACCCCCGAAGAAATCGTAGACCTCGTGAACGATGCGCTCGGCACCGGCGCCCCGAAGAAGGCTCCCGCCTCCGCCGACTCGGCAGCATCCGATGCGCAAAAGGCGAGTGCAGGCGCATCCGCTCAAGCTGTAGCGGCACAGACCGACTCCGCAGAAGCGAGTGCATCCGAGAAACCAGCCACCAAGAAGATCGTGGCGGTCACCGCCTGCCCCACCGGCATCGCGCACACCTATATGGCGGCGGATGCTCTCAAATACGCGGCAGAAGACCTCGGTTACGACTTCAAGGTCGAGACTCAGGGGTCCTCGGGGAACGAAACCCTCACCCAGGCTGATATTGATGAAGCCGACGCCGTTATCTTCGCGGTCTCCGTGAACGTGCGCGACCGCAGCCGCTTCGCCGGTAAGCCCTATGTGGAATCCCCCGTGAAGCGCGGCATCGACGAACCGCAGGCCATGATTGAGGAGGCCCTCGCCGAAGCCGAAAACCCCAACGGCAAGCGCGTGAGTGCCGCCGCATCCAGCGGAGAAGACACCTCCTCGGCTGCCGAAGGCTCGTGGGGTTCGCGCATCTACAAAGCCGTGATGACCGGTGTTTCGTACATGATCCCGTTCGTCGCCGCCGGCGGCATTATCGTGGCTCTGGGCTTCATTCTCGAAGCAATCACCATGCCGAACCTGGGCGATGTCGATACCGAAAAGATCCTCGCCAACGCCACAATCTACAACCTGGGAGACACCCACTGGACCCTCTACCTGGGCGCGGTTCTGCAGACCATCGGTAAGTTCGGTCTTGATCTGATGGTTCCCGCGCTCGCCGCCTTTATCGCCTACGGGTTGGCGCAGCGCCCCGGTATTGCGCCCGGCTTTATCGCCGGTTCCGTCGCGGTTGCCGTAAAGGCTGGCTTCCTCGGCGGTATCGTCGGCGGTCTGCTCGCCGGTCTGATCGCCTACGGTTTAGGCACCCTCAAATTGCCGCGCTGGCTTGGCTCGATGATGCCCGTGGTCATTACCCCGCTCATTACCTCACTCGTTGCGGGCGGCATCATGTACTTGCTGTTGGGCGCGCCGCTGGCGTGGGTTCTCGAATCCCTGCAGAACTGGCTGACCTCCATGTCTGGCGCATCCGCTCTTGTTCTCGGCCTGATTCTGGGTGCCATGATGGCGTCCGATCTGGGTGGTCCCATCAACAAGGCGGCTTACCTGTTCGCAACCGCCGGGCTTTCTTCGGGTGCCGATGTGAACAAGGAAATCATGGCAGCCGTTATTATCTCCGGCATGGTTCCGCCGCTGGCTATGGCGCTTGCCACCACCCTGCGCCCCAAGCTCTTCACCGAGCCCGAGCGTGAGAACGGCAAGGCCGCGTGGCTGCTGGGCGCATCCTTCATCTCTGAGGGCGCTATTCCGTTCGCTTCGGCAGACCCGGCGCGCGTGATCCCGTCCTCCATCGTAGGTGGCGCGATTGCCGGTGCTATTTCGATGAATGCGCATGTGGCATCCCCGGCACCGCACGGCGGTATCTGGATTATTGGTTTGAGCAACAATATTCCGATGTTCCTGCTCGCCGTTGTCGCCGGTACCGTCGTATCCGCTATCACCTATGTGCTGCTGAAGTCGATTGGCGCGAAGTCGCGGCAGACTGCGACCGAGACCCCAGCGAAGACCGCCGCATAAGCGTTACACTGTAGAGAACCCAACACGAAGGATATATCTTCATGACTACATATAAAGGCGTCGGTGTTTATGCCGGACGCGTTATTGGTCCCGTGCTACAGATGCCCGAGCCTATTCAAGAGCCTAAAGCCGGTCTACGCCTAGACGGTGAAAGCCCCGAAGAGGCCGGTCAACGTATTCAAGATGCGTCGGTTCGCGTGAAAGAGGACCTGCTCGCACGCGCCGAAAACGCGGGTCGTGACGGCAAGGCCGTGCTCAAATCGACCTCGCAGATGGCGACCGACCGCGCCCTGATTAAGAGCGCCGTAAAGCTGGTTGAGACTCAGCAGATGGCACCTGAGCGCGCGATTTGGGAGGCAGCAACCTCGTTCGCCGACCAGATGGCTGCCCTTGGCGGTTACATGGCTGAGCGCGTCACCGATATTCACGATGTGCGCGCCCGTATTGTGGCGGAACTAACCGGTCAGCAGGCGCCGGGCATCCCCTTCGCGGAGGAGCCTTTCGTGCTCGCCGCAGTTGATCTTGCCCCCGCAGATACCGCGACCCTTGACCCGAAGAACGTGATCGCCCTGATCACTTCAGACGGCGGTCCGCAGGCGCATACCGCGATTTTGGCGCGCGGCCTGGGTCTTCCCGCGATCGTGGCGGCAAAGGGGGTCACCGATATTCCAGACGGCACCGAGGTCTATGTGGACTCGAACGCGGGTATCGTCAATACCGAGCCGACCGATGAAGACCGCGAAGCCGCCGAAAAATACGCTAACCGCAAACCTATCGCCGACTTCGACGGTAAAGGCGTGCTCGCCGACGGCACCCGCGTGCCACTCTACGCGAACGTGGGCGACGGCAAATCCGCCGAGAAGGCTGCTAGCCTGAACGCTGAAGGCGTGGGTCTGCTGCGCACCGAATTTGGCTTCTTGGGGCACGATTCCGAGCCGTCTATTGAGGCCCAGGCAAGCACCTACAAGTCTGTGTTTGACGCCTTCCCCGGCAAGCACATCGTGGTTCGTACCTTGGATGCGGGCGCCGACAAGCCCCTGCCCTTCCTGAACGTGAATCCCGAGGAAAACCCGGCGCTGGGCGTGCGTGGTTTCCGTACCGACTGGACTGTACCGGGCGTGCTGACCCGCCAGCTGGAGGCTATCAAGCAGGCCTCCGAGGATTCCGACGCCGATATTTGGGTGATGGCCCCGATGATTTCGACCACCTCCGAGGCTCGCAACTTTGCGAAAATGCTCAAGGAGGTCGGCCTGCCGGTACACGGCGTGATGGTTGAGACACCCGCCGCCGCTGTGAACGCCGAAGCGATTTTGGGTGAGGTTGATTTCGTGTCGATCGGCACCAACGACCTGACCCAGTACACGATGGCTGCAGACCGCCTGCTGGGCGATCTGGCGCACTTGAACAACCCGTGGCAGCCTGCGGTGCTGAAGATGATTAAGCTGACCGTCAAGGGCGCTAAGCGAGCTTCGGTGAATGCTGGCGAGAAGAAGTATGTGAGCGTCTGCGGTGAGGCCGCCGCCGATCCGGCGCTGGCCGTGGTGCTGGTCGGCCTGGGGGTTGATACCCTCTCGATGAATGCCGGTGCTATCCCCGCGGTTGCGGCGGTGCTCAAGTCGGTGACCCTGGAGCAGGCACGCCATATTGCCAACAAGGCTTTGGAACAGATTTCCTCTGCCGAGGCGAAGGCTGCCGCTCGCGCTGAGCTGCCGATTCTGGACGAGCTCGGCCTCTAGAAGACGCCTCAAACCCGGTGGAGAAAAGGCTAACCCGGTGTTGAAAGTTTATTTCAAGATCGGGTGAGGCATTGGTCCCCAAGCGGTGAGTAAAACTGTACAATTGAGGCAAGAAAACAGGGGGTGCATCCTCCCGTTTGATAAACATGGAGTCGATAACAGACGATTCCTTCACAAAGGAGAAAAACCATGGCAGAGGTTATTGCCACCATTGCAAGCCGCGTTGGTCTGCACGCACGTCCCGCAGCAATTTTTGCTGAGGCAGCTGGCGACCTCCCCGTTGAGGTCACCATTGCAGCCGAAGGCGAGCCCGCAGACGAGGCTATGGATGCAGCTTCGATCCTATCCCTGATGTCCTTGGGCGCTAAGCACGGTGATCGTGTGGTGCTCCGAGCAGAAGGTGAAGGCGCAGACGAAGCTCTAGAGACCCTGAAGAAGATTCTCGAAACCGACCACGACGCAGAGTAATCCTTCCGGCGACTCTCGCCAGCTTACCGGTATCCCGTCGCTTCACGTGCGGCGGGATACCTGCTTTAAGGCTCGGGCGCGCATCCGGTCCGTTTCCTTACCTCTGCCCCGGTCCGCCCGATTAGGTCGGGAGGGGCATAAAAAAGATCCTTGGTACGAATGAAGCGGCGTTTTTAACTCTTTATTCACATCAAGGCTCTTTTTAGACGAGGCGAACCCCGCCGATGCACCAATCGCCGCGCCTCTTGTTAGACTTAAGGCGTGCGTGCGCCGCGAGCGCATCAAAAAGACCGCACAAGGTTCGCGGGCGATAAACGTTCGGAACACCCACCACCCCACGAGAGATAGAGACCCTTGCACGAAATTACGGCACGTTTTGCAACCCCAGCAGAAATTCAGGAGTGGGATACCCACGTGATCGCCAACCCGGACGGCGGAAATCTGCTGCAGTCCGCATCATTCGCAAAAGTCAAAGCCGACTACGGGTGGAAACCCCGCTATATCGTGTATGAAGGTACCGTCGATCGTGATGGCGAGAAGCAGCCTTTCGCCAGCTACAGCCTGGCGTTCGAGAAGAATATTCCGTTGCTGGGCAAACTCTGGTACTTCATCAAAGGCCCGGCGGTGCACGATGCAGATGAGCTGCCCGCCCTGCTGCAGGCGAACCGCCGCCTGATTACCGAGCAGAAATTGGGTGTTTTTGCCGTCAAGATCGAACCTGAAATCGTGGCGGATGAGCATGCCCAGCAGGTCATTGCGGGCACCGAGCTGGTTCGTACCGCCGATATTCAGCCGAATGACTACACCGCCATCCTCTCCACCGAGGGTACCGAGGAAGAGGTGCTTAAGTCGTTGTCTTCGCGCGGACGTAACGCTGTACGCCGCGCCACCCGTGAGGGCTGCGAGGTCAAACGGGTTGAGCTCACCGACGAAAATATGCGCGCCATGTATGCCCTTATGGATACCGTGGGGCAGGGCAAAGTTTCGCTTCTGCTGCGCCCCTACGAGTATTACCGCGACTTCTGGAGGGCCTTCGAGAATGCCGGGCAGGGCAGGCTCTACTTCACCTATGAAGACGGCAAACCTTCCGTGGGTGCCTACGTGATTAACTACGGTACGAAGGGCACCTATAAAGACGGCGGTTCTAAGCCGCGCCGTAAACAGTACGGCGACTCTCATCTGGTACAGTGGACTGCGATTACCGACCTCATGAAGGAGCACGGGATCAGCACCTATGACTTCTGCGGCACCCCGCCCGCCGCCGAACTCAAGAATAAAGAACATCCTTACTACGGTCTGGGTCTGTTCAAAACTTCGTTCACGAAGAACGTGACCGACTTCGTGGGCGTTTACGATCAGCCTATTTCAGAGCTCAAATATAAGCTCTGGAACGCCGGTGTGGAGCGGCTGATGCTTCGCCTGTGGGTGAAGAAACACCACTATTCCTTCTACTAGGAAACGCCGCACCGTCACGCCACTCACCGGTACACACAGCGCACCAGCACGCAACACGATCAAGGGATACTATGGCGAAGAACCCCGAGGAGCACAGCTACAACCCAGCCGATGAGAACGCGAGGAGTATTCGCCGCCCGGGATATTTCTTCGCCGTGCCTCTCTCCGAAGTGCACGACTCCAAGCTGCGTGAGGCGCTTGCCCACAGTGGCAAGGAGGTCGAGCAGGCCGAGCAGGCGCGCGAGGCGCTTTATGAGGTTGCAGCGGCGCACGGCGTGGAAACCGATACGGACGATACCCAGCTTCTTCCCGTGGACGAATCCGGTATGCCTCTCGACGAGGCACCGCAGATGCCCTATGAACCGGAGATCCCCTACGAGGAAATCCCCGAAGAACCCGTAATCCAGGCGGTGCAGAGTGTGCCGCCCGAGATACCGCATCCGCAGGAGCCTCCCGCGCAGACCTCCAGCAATATCGTCACGGAGGTCGCTAAATACCGCCAGTCCCAGCCCGTCCCCATGACGGGCATGATTCCGCAGGTGCCCAATTCGCATGCGGCACAGCGGTTCGGCGGTGTAGAGCCCACGGCGAGCGCACCCCCGGTATCCGTACCCACTACGACGATGCCCGCCGGGCGTGGCACGGGCGGGCGGTGGGGCGTGCGAACCACCCTGCGTTCCTTCGTGCGTGCTGACGGCCAGGCGGCGGCGCACGTGGCGCCGCGCGGTGCGGCGCGCATCGCCCAGCGGCAGTTCACCCCGCGCGCCAAACGTGAAGAACGTGCCCGGCGTGAGGCCCTGTACCGCGAGAAAGAATACGCCCGCGACACCCTCAATTTCACGCTGCGCCTGGCGGAGGCCATGTTCTACTATGGCGCGGACGCGATGGACGTAGACTCGGCGATTATCGCGGTGTCTTCGGCGTATGGGCTCGATTCGGTGGATGTTAATATCACCAACCAGTCGGTGACCATCAACTACACCTCCGACCCCGATATTTACATGGAGTCGCGGATCAGCTCGCGAACCATGAGCGCCGACTCCCGGTTCACCCATACGCTCGTGCGCGTGGTGCGCACCTCTACCGAGAATTATGAGGCGCTCGCTTCTACCTACGGGCTGATTCACGATATTACCGAGGGCGGCATGACCTTGGAGGACGCCGACCTTCGCCTGAGCGAGATTACGAACCATCCTAAACCGTATCCGCCGCTGATTACCTGGCTGGCGAATATTGGCTGCGCAACCACGCTGACCGCGGCGCTGGGGGCGAGCTGGTCTACCGCAACCGCTGCGGCGATCGTGTTCATTCCCGTGTACCTGCTGATTCAGTGGCTCAATAAGATTGGCATGCCTACGTTTTTCCGTATGGCGGCGAGCGCGGGTCTGCTGACCTTCCTGGCAATTTGGCTGGGCGGGGATCATTCTATGATTCGCCGTCCGGGGGAGTCGATTTCGGCGCCTCTGGTGGTTGCCGCCGGGCTGATCATGTTCCTGCCGACCTCGCGTCTGGTGGGCGCGGTTCAGGATGCGATTAACGGTTTCCCGGTGACCGCGGCGGGAAGATTCGTTTCGACGGGCATGAGCTTTTTGGGTCTGGTGATCGGCATCGCCTCGGCGGTGAATGCGATTAGCCTGTTTGGCGGCCCGATTCTGGATATTGAGCAGACCCGGTTTGATCTTCCTTCGCCGCTTACGTTCTCGGTGTTCATGCTGGCGGCGACGGTTACGTTTGCGATTACCCTGCACACGAAGCTCGTGAAGCTGGGGTGGCTGGTACTCATTACCTGTAGTGCCCTGGTGACCTATCACCTGTATACCTACCTGGTGGGGGTCGATTCTGGGCGTGCGAATACGGCGCTTGCAGCCCTCATAATTGGCATGCTGAGCACCTACGTGGCGTACCGACTGCATGCCCCGCAGGCAGTTTTTTCGATTCCCGCGCTGACCTTCCTGCTGCCTGGTCTGTCGTTCTTCCGCGGCATGTACCTGCTGACGGTTGAGACGAACGTGGTTTGGGGCATCCAGAGCATGATTTCGGCGGTTTCGATTGTGATTGCGATGGCGGCGGGCGTAACGCTGGGCAACTACCTGATGCAGTATCTGCTGCAGCGTTTCGCGGTTCCGCGCAATGTGCCCGCGGAGGCCGCCGAGTAGCGCATCCGTGGTTCTTACATTCCCTTGATGCGGGATGTTACAAAGGCTCTTTATTCCTCTGTGGAATAAAGAGCCTTTTTATGTAGGTATGAGTGGGCGGATGCGCGTTACTTGACCGTCCAGTCCACCGGTTCCGCACCCTGCTCTACCAGCAGCGTATTCACCCGCGAGAACGGGCGTGAACCGAAGAACCCGCGATGCGCCGATAGCGGCGACGGATGCGCAGACTCCACACACGGGTACGGTTCCAGCATCGGGGCGGTGCGCCGCGCATCCGCACCCCACAGCAGCCCGACCAGGGGCTTATTGCGTGCTGCCAGCGCCCGAATAGCGCACTCAGTCACCTCTTCCCACCCCTTATTGCGATGCGACCCCGGCGCCCCTTCACGCACGCTGAGCACACGGTTCATAAGCATAATGCCCTCATCGGACCACGAGCTCAGATCGCCGTGCTGCGCGGGCTCAATCCCCAAATCGTCGGACAATTCTCGGTAAATATTGATGAGCGATTTCGGCAGGGGCATATCCCGCTGCACCGAGAACGAAAGCCCCATCGCGTTCCCGGGGGTGGGGTAGGGGTCTTGCCCCACGATCAGCACCTTGACCTCGTTCATGGGGCGTGAGAATGCGCGGAAAATATTCTGACCTGTGGGAAAAGTTCGGTGTCCCGCCGCGTGTTCGGTGCGTAAAAACTCGCCCATGGCGTGGATTTTATCTTCGACGGGCGCGAGGGCCTGCGCCCAGTCTTCGCTCATAATGTCGGTCAGCGGCGGGTTCGTCATGAAAATACTCCCTGAGAAAATTTGACTCTGATAACACGGTGACTTCAACCAACATACTCTAAAGTGTTCATGTAGACCACCTATGTTCGTCAGGAATCCAGATGCCGATACCTTCTTCGGAAACCCCCGAACCTTCGCCTGCTGGCGGCTCCGATGCCGCCGAACCCGCAGCGGCAGTCCCCGCCGATAGCCCCGAACCCAGCCCCACAACACAGCCTGCGTCTTCTGTCCCCGGCACTTCTGAGACCCGCGAAACCGGCGGAAAAACTGAGAACACGCGAAAATCCGCCCTCACCGATTTAGAGCGTGCCATGATCGCCCTGGAAAAACGGCACTGGAAGTACCAGGGCACCAAAGAGAAGGCGATTACCGCGCTCGGGCTCACCCCGATCGCCTACTACCAGAAGCTCAACACGATGATTGATAGCCAGCGTGTGATCGCCGCCGAACCTATCCTGATGCACCGCCTGCGCGAGGTTCGCGACCGCAGCTAGAGGCAGCCGCACCGATGTGTGCATGAGCGCACGCCGTTCTGAACAGGACGGATAAAGCCCCATACGGTACCCTGTAAGAGAGAGCTTTGGCAGGGCTCCACCGCGCAGAGCGGTACATCTATTACTCAAACTAGGGAAGTCATGAGCCAATACCCGCACGATGAATTCGACGACATCGACGAGAATACCGCCCGACGTGGAACATACCGCGGTGTGATTGACGACCCTTCTAAGAGCCCCAAAGGCATTATTCCCGTTGTCGTCGCCGGTATTTTATCGCTCGTGATCGGCGGCGCTATGTACATTAACCACCCGCGCAGCAGCTCGCCCGAGGCCGCCGCGCGCGCCAAGAGCTACAGTGCCCCCGCCTCGCCTTCGGAATCATCGTCGCCCTCTGCCTCAGCATCCGAGCAGGCTAAGGATGCGAACGTGGCGGTCTATAATGCATCCGCGCCCGGCGGGTCTGCGGCCAAGGCAAGCGCCGCGCTTGAGGGTTACACGATTACCGAAACCGCGAACTGGTCGGGCACCCCGCCGGAATCCAGCACGGTCTACTACAAGGATGAGGCCAAGAAGTCGCAGGCCGAAGCTATTGCGAAGACCCTGAATATCACGACGGTTCAGGAGAGCTCAGACGCCTCGATTCTGGGCGAGAACGATATTGTGGTGGTGCTCGCCACCGACTACAGCTAACGGCATTAACCGGCTTGATACCGCGGTGTGCGGTACCGTTTATCATCCCCGCTAGTTTCGGGAACGTCCTGTGAGTCCTATGCGCTCGCACATAACATTGCCCGGCGCTCGTACCTGGTTCTTCCGCTCTGTGCATTCGCTTGAAGCCGTACCCGTTCACCCCATTGCGGCTTTCCGTGTGTCTCAAGAATGCGCTGAGGGCGATTAAGCTAAATTCGGTGCTCAAAATGTTTGCCCTCGGGCGCACCAAGTGCCAAAATTGTTTTTAGCACTCGGCGCCTTCAGGTGCTAAAACCGGTATCAAAATCTGCTTCGGCAGACCGGAAAACCTGAGCGCTCCATTCGAAACGTCCAGGAGGGATATCGCCACATGGCAAAACTTATTGCTTTTGATGAAGAAGCTCGCCGCGGTCTAGAGCGCGGACTGAACACTCTAGCCGATGCCGTTAAGGTAACTCTTGGCCCCCGTGGCCGCAACGTCGTGCTTGAGAAGTCGTGGGGCGCACCCACGATCACCAACGACGGTGTTTCCATCGCTAAAGAGATCGAGCTTGAAGACCCCTATGAAAAGATTGGCGCCGAACTCGTCAAAGAGGTAGCCAAGAAGACCGACGATATCGCAGGTGACGGTACCACCACCGCAACTGTGCTCGCTCAGGCGCTCGTGCGTGAGGGCCTGCGCAACGTGGCTGCCGGTGCTGACCCGCTGAGCCTCAAGCGCGGTATTGAGAAGGCTGTTGAGGAGGTCACCAAGACCCTGCTCGACTCCGCGAAAGAGGTTGAGACCGAGGAAGAGATCGCGGCAACCGCATCCATCTCTGCGGGCGATAAAGAGATCGGTAAGCTGATCGCTCAGGCAATGGAGAAGGTCGGCAAGGAAGGCGTGATTACCGTTGAGGAATCCAACACCTTCGGCCTGCACCTGGAACTCACCGAGGGTATGCGCTTCGATAAGGGCTTCCTCTCCGGCTACTTCGTGACCGACCCCGAGCGTCAGGAAGCCGTGCTGGAAGACCCCTACATCCTGGTGGTCAACCAGAAGATCTCGAACGTGAAGGATCTGGTTCCCGTTCTTGAGAAGGTCATGCAGTCCGGCAAACCGCTGCTGATTATCGCCGAGGATGTTGAGGGCGAAGCTCTGGCGCTGCTCGTGCTGAACAAGATGCGCGGCTCCATCAAATCCGTTGCCGTGAAGGCACCCGGTTTTGGTGACCGTCGCAAGGCTATGATGGCTGATATTGCGATCCTCACCGGCGGCCAGGTTATTACCGAAGAGGTCGGCCTGTCCCTGGATACCGCAACCCTTGAGATGCTGGGTAAGGCACGCAAGGTTGTTGTCACCAAGGATGAGACCACTATTATTGAGGGCGCTGGCGACGCCGCCGCACTTGAGGGTCGCGTGGCACAGATTCGCGCCGAGATCGCAAACTCCGATTCCGACTACGACCGCGAGAAGCTGCAGGAGCGCCTGGCAAAGCTCGCCGGTGGTGTGGCTGTGCTCAAGGCTGGCGCGGCAACCGAGGTTGAGCTGAAGGAACGCAAGCACCGCATTGAGGATGCTGTGCGCAACGCAAAGGCAGCCGTTGAAGAGGGTATCGTCCCCGGCGGCGGCGTGGCACTGATTCAGGCGGGCGCGAAGGTCTTCGACAAGCTCGACCTGAAGGGTGACGAGGCAACCGGCGCGAACATCGTGCGCGTGGCTATCGATGCGCCGCTGAAGCAGATCGCAACGAACGCTGGCCTTGAGCCCGGCGTGGTGGTTGATAAGGTTCGTTCCCTGCCCGAGGGCACCGGTCTGAACGCTGCAACCGGCGAGTACGAAGATCTCATGGCTGCGGGTATTAACGACCCCGTGAAGGTGACCCGTTCCGCTCTGCAGAACGCAGCATCGATCGCCGGTCTGTTCCTGACCACCGAGGCTGTGGTGGCGAACAAGCCTGAGCCCGCATCCGCTGCGGCGCCTGCTGCTGACCCGATGGGCGGCATGATGTAACGTTTCCCGACTGAGGGAGTATGTTGAAGCTCTCCGGGGTGGGTTCCTGACCGGCACAATGCCGGGTGCGGGACTCGCCCCGGAGAGCTTTTTGTTTGTGTTTTTCCTTTTCAGAGCCGAGAGCAGATAGTATTTCGACGAAAAGATAACGGATTGCTATCTGCTCGTCGAAATACTATCTGCTCGCGTAGATGCGCGATTGCTCGCAACGTGCGCCGTGATTCGTTCGGGATGGGCGAGCCGCGCGGTATGCTGGATTTATGATGTCTAACACCACCTCCAAATCTTCCGAAAACAACGCCCCCGATACCCCCGCCCGTTCCGGCCAAAACACAAAGAGCATCGGCTCGCGAAATTCATTTCTGAGCATCGGGTCGGTGAACTCGGTCTGCAGCATTGGCTCCGTCAATTCGGCGTTTTCGATCGGCTCGGTTTTCTCGTTCGGGTCTATCGGCTCGGCCTTTTCTTCGTTGTCCATTGCCTCGTGCCTGAGCTTCATGAGCGTGTTATCGGTTTTATCGGAAGCATCTGTGCTCTCGGCACGGTCGTACAGGTCGGTGCTTAAGGCGGGCCAGCAGAAGAAGGCAAAGAAGCCGTAGCCTTCCCGCCCGATCCAGTCCCGCCTGCTAAAAAGAGCCTTTATTTGAATAAAGCGTAGTTTTCGCCGCTTTATTCACATAAAGGCTCTTTTTTCGATGGGGCAGGGGCAAAGGAGCACACCTGGCGGCGCGCAGGCAGTGCCGCCTGGCGGGTTACCCGTGCCCGCGCATCCACAGGGTAGAATGGTGGGGCTATGGAATGCGCCTATTACCGTGAGAGTCTTTGCCGCTCCTGCACCAACATCGAAACCCCGTACCCCGCCCAGCTCGCGGCAAAACAGGCCGATGCGCGCAGGCTTCTGGCGGCGTACCCTCACCTAACCTGGCTGGAACCCGTCGCCAGCACCGAGGCGCATTTTCGGAATAAGGCGAAGCTGGTGGTGGGCGGTTCGGCGCAGAACCCGTCCCTGGGTATCGTTGATTATCGTTCGGGGCGCGCCACCGATTTAAGCGAATGTCCGCTCTATATTGAGCCGATTGAGCACGCCATTCCGGTGCTGCACGAGCTTATACAGCGTGCCGATTTGACCCCGTATGACATTCCGGCCCGGCGCGGTGAGCTCAAGAATATTCTGGTGACCGCATCCGAGACGGGCGAGCTGATGGTGCGGTTTGTGCTCCGCTCGAAGAAGCTGCTGGTGCCTATTCGCCGCCAACTGGGGTGGCTGCAGGAGCGTCTGCCGAAGTTGGCGGTGCTGTCGGTGAATCTGCTGCGCGAGCATGTGGCGCTGATTGAGGGCGATGAGGAGATTATTCTGACTGATCGGCAAACCCTGCCGATGCGCGTGAACGGCATGAGCCTGCACCTGCGCCCGCAGAGTTTCTTTCAGACGAACACGCAGATTGCGCAGGCGATGTACGCGCAGGGCCGCGAGTGGGTGGCGCAGGTTCAGCCGCGCACGCTCTGGGATTTGTATTGCGGCGTGGGCGGTTTTGCCCTGCACGCGGCGCAGGTGATGCACGGTGAGGTCACCGGGATCGAGATCAGTGCGGAGGCGATTCGCAGCGCCCAGCGTACCGTTGCCGAGCAGGGGCTTGAGGGCGTGAAATTTGCGGCGGGGGATGCGGCCGAGTTCGCCGTGAACGCCCGCGAAACCCCCGAGATGCTGGTGGTGAACCCGCCCCGGCGAGGTATTGGTGAGAGGCTGTGCGCCTGGGTTGAGGACTCCGGGATTGAGCACGTAATTTATTCGAGCTGCAACGCGAAAACCCTTGCCGCTGACCTAGCGCGCATGCCTTCCTATAAGCCGATCGCTGCGTGTGTGCTCGATATGTTCCCGCACACGAACCACTATGAGGTTATGGTGTTGCTAAGGAAAACTTAGGAAGCCTTTAGTAAAAATTCTTTAAGATAATGACAATGTTGATTTGACCTTTGGAAAGGAATTTATTGATATAAATATTTATACTTTGGCAACATTAAGCTATAGTGATGACAACAATTATTTATTCACATAAATCTACAATAAGGCGGCGATTTTCTGGGAAATTAGAAATTTGTAAAAGGTAGAAACTTTCGTTTATTAGGATAATTGTAGAAATATCTATAAAATTACTTTTAAGGAGTATTAATGTCTGTTGATAGAATAGGTGTAAACGCAACAGCTAAAATAATTTCTCAAATGGGTCTTATTTTTAGAGAGCAACCGACAGACGACTATGGGATTGATGCACAAATAGAGACTATTGATAATAATTATGCAAGTGGAAAACTAATTGCTGTCCAGATTAAGTCTGGAGAATCATTTTTTGAGGAGGTGAAAGATGGTAAAATTATATTTAGAGGCAAGAAAAAGCATTATGATTACTGGTTGAATCATTCATTACCTGTCATTATTGTTTTATATAGACCGTCTGATGATAAGTGTTATTGGAGAGAAGTGAATAGTGATACTGCCATATTGACAGATACCAGTTGGAAAATTGAAATTCCGATTTCAAATACTTTAGATGATGCTAAAATTCAATTGACAAGAATTGCTGATAATTTAACTGAGTATGAAAGGAAGTTTAATAGTCTGCTTTTGGCGAAGCCATGGATGAAAGAGATAATTTCAGGAAATAAGGTGGTATTAAATGTTCAAGAATGGGTTAATAAGTCATCAGGAAGAGGAGAATTCAATCTCAAAATAATTGATAAAAATGGTAAAGAGAGGCAAGTTTTTGATCGCTCGTTTTTTGGGTTTGGATATACACCTTACGAGCAAGTTCTTAAAGGTTTGTTCCCTTGGGCTAGAATTATTATTGACGCTGATTTCTATGAAGAATATGAGGATGAAATTTGGGACGAATGGGATCATGTTGAAATTTTGGAAGAGTATTTTGAAAATACTATATGTGATTGTCCTAAATCAGCGGATTTTGCACGTAATTACGACAGTTTGAATAATATGTGCCCAAATACCTATTCTTCTATGGAAGAAGATATGCAAAATGTCGAGAACATTAGGCCTTACACTGAGGATGGTGAAGTTGCACTTTATCAATTAATTCTTGAATTAAATGATGTTGGTAAAGCATTTTTGTTATTGGATGAATTTATAGAAGGTGCGGATTTTTATAAGTTGGATAAAGGTTTATTAGAGTAACCTAGACAAACTTAATATTTATTCCTGACGAACTAAAGTTTATTGTATAGTGTAGGTATTTTATAAGCGCATAATTAAGATAATGATACTACTTAGATTCAGATAATTGTACTTATGATATACCACTCTCCGACCTCTAGCATTTATTGTCTTCGCTTTTATTCTTGACCAAAAACCACCTGCTCGCGGTGCTGTCGGGGCAGTCCGCAGCGTAGTGGGTGCGAGGCAGTGGGTGGTGGTACCTAGAGGCAATGCGCAGAGCAAATCATGCACCCGCGCGGCCCTTTGTCTCATCCCGAGCCTCCTGCGCCCGAATAGCTCGTGCGGTCGGGCCGAGAATGAACGTGAATACGGTGGCGATGATGAAGAGTGCCCCTCCGGCAACAATGGTGTTGATCGCGCCTAACGCTGGTACCGCCCATCCGGTGATGAGGTACCCAACCATACCCGCTAGGGAGAAAACCACACCCATGAAGCTGTAGACGCGCCCGCGCATGTGTTCGTCGATAGCGTCTGCGAAGAGGACTTGCCCGAGCACTTCTTCGGGTCCGTAGAACATGCCCCAGATGAACCAGAGCACGAGTACCGCCCACAGCGCCGGGTGTAGTCCCATACTCAGGCAGACGGCACCGTAGCCGAGTCCGGAGATGCACATCCATCCGCGTTTGGTCATACGCACCCGCCCGGTGCCTGTGCCGACGCTGAGTTTGGCTGAGAGCCAGGAGCTGATCACGCATCCGGCGGCGTAGACGGAAGTTGCGATTCCGAAGGCGGTGTAGTCGTGCCCGAGGTCGCGGGTGAGGTATTCGAGCATGGGCAGGGTGGTGATGGGTACGGCGGCGATGGAGAGGAACCAGAAGATGAGCATGCCGCGCACGACAGGGTTGTGTGCGGTGTAGGCGGCGCCTTCGCGTAGGAGTCTGCCGGTGTGGTGTTCCTGCACGGTGGCGGTGCGTTCGGCGTGGGTGAGGTCGTAGTTGCGTATGGTGGCGACGGTGAGGGCGGCGAGCAGGTTGAGGGTTCCTGCGAATCCGACGGCGAGGGCTGGGGTGGTGAAGGATGCGACGGCGGCTGCGATGGTGGGGCCGAGGGTTTGGGCGAGGAAGATGAGGCTGCCGCGGCGTGCTATGTATTTTTGGTAGTCGTCGCCGAGTAGGGAGGGCATGGCGGCTGAGGCTGCGGGGGATGAGAAGGTGCCGAAGGTTGAGACGAGGAATGCGATGGTGAGGAAGGCGGGTAGTCCTGCGGCGGCGTAAAGGGCTGGGGACGCGATGAGTAGGGCGGCGCTGGCGAGTCTGAAGCTGACGGTGAGGGTTTTGCGGTTGAATTTGTCGGCGATAGTGCCTGCGAAGGGTGCGAAGAGGATGACGGGCATTGCTTCGACGACCATGACGATAGCGGAGTGGGCGAGGTCGCCGGTGGTGCCGTAGGTCAGCAGGGGCATGGCGATAGCTTGGATGCTGGAGGCCAGAGCATCAGAAACCTGCGCGGTCAGGAGTGTGAACTGCCCGCGTGCGTTCAGCGGCGTTGCTGATGTGGGTTTTGATGCTGTGGATGTGGGATTTGCGATCGAGTCTGGTGTGTTTGTTGGGGTGCGCGGCTTAGATGGTTCAGGGGTCTCAGGCGAAGGGTCTGTGGTGCGTCTCATAATACTGTGGATTCTATCACGGGTGAGAAGGCTGGTATGTGAGGTATGGTCATGCGGGTTTTGGGGTGAGACTGCGGCAGGTCTGCCGGATGAACTCACGGTAACCGAGACGAAATAGGACGCGCGAGCAGATAGGGCTTCGGCGAGCAGGTAACAGATTATATCTGCTCGCGGTGTTATCGGGGTTGCCCGCAACGTGGTGGAGGTGAAGCGGTAGTACGGTAGCGGCGTGTTGGCGTGTCGCTGTGGGTTTCGCGCCATAAAGCGCCACAAACAAAATTTTGGGTGTTTCTATCCGAAAATCCTAGGTTTAAGGAAACGTTAAGGGTAATCTAATGCCTGAACGACGTTTCAAGGACAAACGGAGGAATCCATGAGTCAATACGAGACCGAAGTGACCGAGGGCGTGTTCCCACTCGGCGGCGTGAACGATGCGCTCGCCCAGTATTTCAGCGGCACCAGCTACATGAATACGCTGGTAAATGATCCGGATGTGCCTGTCACCGTGGCGAACGTAAGTTTCGAGCCGGGTGTTCGCAATAACTGGCACAAGCATAATGACGGGTTCCAGATCATCCTGGCGACGGCGGGGGAGGGGTGGTACCAGGAAGAAGGTCAGCCACCCGTCAAACTTCGCGCGGGGGATGTGGCGGTCGCCAAAGACGGCGTAAAACATTGGCACGGAGCTACGGTAGACTCATGGTTCTCCCATATCGTCATTACAGCAGGTACGGCAGAATGGCTGGAGCCTGTAGAAGACAGTGTATATACGGAAATACATAACTAGGAGCAAAAAATGGGAAATCGGAAATACATCGAGGATTTCAGAATGCTTCGTATTGATGAACAACAGCATAATATTATGGCTCTTGTAGGAAATGGATTTGACATACAAGTTTTAAATTTTTTGAATAAACACATTAAAACCTCTTATTATGATTTTTATAATTTTTTAGTATGGCAAAAAATTGATGATTCAAATATACTTTTTAATCAAATGAAAAGTATGAAAAATAAATATGAAAAGGATCCAGAAATAAACCATAATCTGCAAAATTGGAGCGATTTTGAATCTGGAATTATCAGTATATTTAATGATAGATGGGTGAGGTATTCGGACCTTGAAGATTCCCTGGAAGAGCTGCGGTCTTATTTTTCTATATTTCTAAATGAGGTTGTTACTCCAGAAGTAAATAATAATCTTGGAAAACATGCCCAAGAGAATAGTCTTGCGAATAATACTTTTCAGAAGTTTTTTGGCGATCTAAGTGATGATGATATAGTTAAGTGTGAGTTTTCAAAGAAAACTGACCATTATAATTTATATAATTGGCAGATATTTAACTTTAATTTTACATCGTTATTAGATAATTACATGTATCTTGATAGAAAACAATTTAACCCAGAGCCTCATAAGACGGTTGATACTAATTACCTATTTTATCCAAATCCTCGATCGGTGGGTGGTACAAGGAACATGGGTAACAATGGGGATACTATTTGGTCGAGTTATATTATATCTAACGTGGTTCATCCTCATGGGTACCAGAACATTCCGAAGTCTATGCTTTTTGGGGTTAATAGCCAAGAACAAATATATTCTGCAGGTAGCAGGAGATTAAATAGCTTCATAAAACCATATTGGGCTCAGAATGATTTGAAGTATTCTCATCTTTTCGAAGACACAGATTTATATATTATTTTTGGTATGTCCTTGGGCATAACTGATCAATGGTGGTGGAGAAAGATCGTTGATTCATTAGAAATGTCTGATTCAGAACTTATATTGTATAACTATTGTCGTAGTGCATCGGAGGTACTTCAGGAGACAGTTAAAGAACAGTTTATGGATGCCTCTGGTTGGGTAGGTGAAGATACGAGGAAGAGTCATATTATGGATAAAATATACGTGGTTAATTTTGATAATAACACTCCACGTTTTGCGTTCAGCATGATTCCATACTCTGAAGCGTAACTAATCTAGAAAGGAAAATCATATGCCTGATTGGCTTTTTCATTGGACGCATGATGAGGTTTTCAAAGAAGTTCTTAAGGTATCCATACCTGCCCTTGGGTCGATATTAGCGGCACTTATTGCTTGGTACGGAATTCGCCGAACAGCTAAAGTAACTCAGGAAGCTTTGGAAAACTCTAAGGAGGCTACACCGCCAGAACTTTTGCGCCTGGAAAAATGGTCGACAATTCTGAAGGATTCTAGCGATTACCCTGAGAACATTAAGAATGAATTGGATATAAATGCTATCCATTCTACCTATAATGATATTATTAAACGAGCCACTCTAGAAAATAAGGTTATTAAACTTGGTATTTTATCAGCTGAAGTTAGGGAAAATTTAATTTCAATTAAACTAAGTTCAGGGGGAGTATATTATCCAAGACCTTCATGGGGGAAAATGGTGTTAAAGAATTGGGCGATAAGTATAACTTTAATTATTGGTTTTCTAATCAATTTTATAACTCTAGGATTTGGCGTCGCTACAGGACGTACACCTTTCTGGTTATTTATTATATTTTTTGCAAGTTTTACATTTGCAGGGGTCATGACTTTTCGTGTAGAGAATTTTAATAAAACACAGAAAAATATTATTTTCCGTAATGGATATCATGCACTTCGGGATGTTTATCTAGCGAGGGAATCCATTAGCCTTGTCGAGACTTCCAGAGAGATTAAAGAGCGGGAAGGATTTGAAAAGACTAGGATTTATAAGGAGTGGGAAAATAAAATTAAAGAAGAGTATCCCAAGTGGACCTCATGGAACTATGGGTTAGATATTGGGGATAACAATAAGCCTGATGATTATGGCGATATTAAGCCTTCTAAAATTCAATCTATAGCCCTATGGATTAAAAACCTATTTCAAAAATCTACTCCAGAAAACCCTGATCAAGAGCCCTAACCATTCTTCTGGTGTTTAGCCACCACCTCGGGGTGGGCATCAAGTAGTGCCAGCCCTGCGGTGGTGAGCTCGTAGGATTGCACGGAAACCGCATCCTTAAGCTGAGGGGGGGGGGGGGAGG
>NZ_KV820089.1:372954-438110 GCF_001815285.1 Rothia sp. HMSC065D02 | reverse complement strand
GGGGGGGGGGGAGGTGATCCCGAGTAAAACTCATCAACCCAGCCTTTTTTCTTACCGCCTAAGCGCCGCGACCCGCTCGGCACTCGCGCCGGACCGCTAATCAGGCTACTGCCCGGCGTTCTCTCGGCGAATCGCCTCCCTGCGCAGTCGTCACGAAGTCGGACCGCCCGCGAGAATACCTGCCGCATACGCCGCCTGTCCCACGTGCTGGGCGGCATCGTCGATCATGCTCACGAGCCGCACCCCGCGCGTCACATGCGGAGTCCACGACGTATCAATCGCGTCATCCAAATCAGCCTCGCTCAAACCCGCAATATACTCGCTCAACGTCGCGGTGGCTGCACCCAAATATTTGACCAGCAGCGCGGCATCCTCCACCACGACGGCACGCGCCTGCTCCGCAGTATGACCGTAACCCACCGTATCGCCCAGCTCGCCCAAGTTGAAGCGGGCATCGAACCCCTGGCTATGCCACACCTGCGGTTCACCATTCAGCTGCGCGAGCTGCGCATCCATCTGCCGCCCCGCATGCCACAGCAGCCAGGCGATCGAATTCGTATGCCCACCCGCGTGCGCGTTCAATGCCCCTTCGGGCAGAGTGTTTATGAGGGCTTTCGCTTCGGTGGCGGGTCGGCTTACGGCTTCACGCAGAACATCGCGGGCATCCATTGCGGCTCCTTTGTTTGGGAGTAAAAGCGTTTACCACCAGTCTAGATTTCAAAGCGCAGAAGCACATCTATTTTGAGGCTATTTAAGCTGCGAAACGCAAAGCAACCCGCAGGATGGGATGCACTTCTGCGAGTTACCGCGCCGCCCCACACGTCATATGCAGACAATATAATCAGTGGAGAATATGTTTTAGGTGGACCGATTCAGGACCCGAGGAGGTAGAGATCGTTGACTATCACTGACAAAATTGCACCAATTCATCCCGGAGAAGTCCTGCTGGAAGACTTCATTGAAGGGTTTGGGATTACCCAGAATAAGGTGGCGGTGGCAATCGGCGTGCCGCCCCGGCGCATCAATGAGATCGTGCACGGCAAACGAGGAATCACAGCCGATACAGCTGCGCGCCTTGCCCGATACTTTGGCACAACACCGCAGTTTTGGCTGAACCTGCAAACCACGTATGAGCTCGATATGGTGGAAGACCTCAAGGGTGAGCAGATAGCGGCAATCCAACCGCTCAAGGTGGCATAACAGCCAGTACTGCCCTTGTCTATTTTGGGGTTTGTTTTGCATTCGGCGACTTAAATAACCGCCAGATGCAAAACAAACCCCAAACTAGAAAGCCGAGGCGCGCTAGGGGTCAACCCGCAATAACGCTCACCGTCGCCGCCGTTCTTCCACAACTAACTCTGCGCGACGGCCTCCTGGTAGTGCTCGCCCCACGCCCTCAGCGCATCGAACAGGGTGCGCATGCTCTGCCCCAGCTCGGTCAGCTTATACTCCACGCGCGGCGGCACCTGCTCGTAGACGGTGCGGGTGAGAATTCCGCGAGCCTCAAGCTGGCGCAGATTCTCGGTGAGCACCTTCTGCGAAATATCGCCAAGCGAGCGCTGAAGCTCTTTATATCGCAGGGGCCCGTTCAATAAATAGTGCACAATGAGAGCGCCCCAGCGCGTTGAAATAACCTCCAGTGTGGCTTCGACAGGGCACTGCGGTAACTCAGGATCTGTGTAGGAGTCTTGATTAAACACTTTAGTTCCTTAAGGTAACTGGGGCACGTTAAAGTGCCGTCTTCACAGGTGTTTATCGCGTCGGTAGCGTTGAATACGTCCTAAGAATACAACGTTTATCGCGGAGGAAACATGAAAATCGCAGTCATCGGCGCAAACGGTAAATCCGGTACTCTCGTCGTGCGCGAAGCCGTCGAACGCGGGCATGAAGTTACCGCTATCATGCGTTCCGAGCACTCTAGTCAGGCGCAGCACACGCTCATCAAGGATGTTTTCGCGCTCACTCGCAACGACCTGTCGGGGTTCGACGCGGTGGTAGACGCCTTCGGCGCATGGACTCCCGAGAATCTGCACCTGCACAAGGAACACCTAGTTCATCTTGCGGATGCGCTCAGCGGCACCCAAACCCGTCTGCTCGTTATCGGCAGCGCCGGTAGCCTCTACACCGACTCGACCACGGATCAGCGGCTTGTAGACTCGCCCGCTATGCCCGAAGAATTCAAACCGCTGGCTACCGCGATGGCGCAGGCGTATGATGCGCTGCGCATCCGCGACGATGTTGCCTGGACGTACCTGAGCCCGGCCCTGGTGTTTAACCCTGAGGGTGAGCGCACGGGTGAATACCAGCTGGCAGGCGATGTGCTGACGATGAATGCCGCCGGGCAGAGCGAAATCAGCTATGCGGATTTCGCGGTCGCCGTGATTGACCTTATCGAGTCGGGAGAGCATCAGCGCGAGCGCGTAAGCGTGGTGTCGCGGTAGCTTGCACCCCCGCTGCCAGGTGTAAAAAGAGCCTTTATGTGAATAAAGCGTTGGAAATCCCGCTTTATTCACATAAAGGCTCTTTTTAGGCTGCATAAGATAAGGTAAGCAGCCCCAGTGCAGCGTCAAAAAACTTAATGTTTTCTTGCAAAAACCAGGAATAAATGCCACACGCCGCCCGTTGAAGTTCACCGGAACACCAGACACGAATTATAAACACCTCAAACTTCACCGGGAGAACACTATGACTACCGCGCGCCTTCACTTCGATATGGTCGTTATCGGCTTCGGCAAAGGCGGCAAAACCCTTGCTGGCGCCTACGCGAAAACAGGCAAGAACGTTGCCCTAATCGAGCAGTCCTCGAATATGTACGGCGGCACCTGCATCAATATCGGGTGCGTACCCACCAAGGCGCTTGTGCACCGGGCTGACGAGTTCCGTGCCCTCGGCGAACACAACGTCGAAGCTGCGAACGCCGCTTACGAGAGCGCCGTGATTTTCCGTGACAAACTCACCGGTGCCATGCGCGCGAAGAACCGCGAAATCCTCGAATCGAATGCCACCGCCAAACTCATTGACGGTCACGCACGGTTCCTCTCAGACACCGAGGTTGAGGTCACCGCGGGTGAGGACAAACTGGTCGTCACCGCCGACTGCTTTATCATCAACACCGGTGCCGTGGCGACTATCCCGCCCATCCCGGGTGCCCGCGAATCGAAGCGCGTGCTCACCTCTACCGAACTGCAGAAGATCACCCCGCGCCCGAAGCGCCTGGGCATTATCGGCGGCGGTCCTATCGGCGTCGAGTTCGCCGGTATTTTCTCCTCCTACGGCACCGAAGTAACCCTGCTTGAAGGCGCTCCCGCGCTTTTCGGGCGTTACGATGACGACGTCGCCCAGGCAGCACGCGAGATTATCGCCGACCAAGGCATTACCGCCCACGCGGGCGTTCGCGTAGAGACCGTTACCGATAACGCCGACTCCGTGACCGTGAACTACTTGGACTCCGAGGGCGCATCCAAGCACCTTGAGGTGGATTACGTGATGGTCGCAACCGGGCGTAAACCCGCCACCGAGGGGCTGGGGCTTGAGAATACGAGCATCGAAACCACCGAGCACGGCGCAATCGCTGTCGACGAGCACCTGCGCACCACGGCACCGAATATTTTTGCGCTTGGCGACGTTAACGGCGGCCCGCAGTTCACCTACATTTCGCTGGATGACTACCGCGTGGTGCTTTCGCAGCTGCTCGGTGACGGTTCCCGCTCCACGAAGGACCGCCAGGCGGTTGCCGCAACCATCTACATGAACCCGCCGCTCTCGTCCGTCGGCCTGACTGAGCGTGATGCGCTCGCCGCCGGTCACACCATCAAGGTTGCCGCCAAGCCTGTTGCCGCTATCGCCGCCATGCCGCGCGCAAAGACCCTGGAAAACTCGCGCGGCATCATGAAGTTTGTGATTGATGCCGAGACTGACCAGATTCTTGGTGCTCAGCTGTTGGTGGTCGAGTCTATGGAGGTTATCAACCTCGTGGCGTTGGCAATGCGCCACAATATTACGGCATCACAGCTACGTGATGAAATTTACACCCACCCGTCGATTACTGAAGGCCTGAATGAGGTTTTGGCGAATGCGGTGCCTGTGAATTAACCTTTATCCTTGAAATAACAGGAGACTTTGGGGTGCCTGCGAGCTTCCCAACCCGTGCTGTCGTGATGCGGCGGCGGGTTGGGAAGCTCGTTTAGTTACGGGGCGTCTATATCTATTAGCTAAGGGTGACCTAATATAGTACTTGCAGACAGACAAACGTTCTATTAAGAACCCCCTAAGCTGTTGTAACTCAATGGCAGGAGAAGATCATATGGCGCTACCCAAGATTGCCCCCTATTCGTACCGCGAACAAGAGCATCAAAACCGTGTAAACTGGCGGGTCGATCCCGCGCGTGCCGCGCTTCTCGTGCACGATATGCAGGGCTATTTCGTGCGCGCATTTGAGCTGGAACGCGACGGACAACACCTCCCAGACGCCCAAATCAACATTGCCATTGCCAATATTCGCCGCCTACTAGATGCGGCACACGCGGCGAACATACCGGTCTACTACACCGCCCAACCACCCCGCCAGAATCCCGCCGACAGGCGCCTGCTGACAGACTTTTGGGGCGACGGCCTGCAAGACGACGAAAACGCCCGGATCCTCGACGAACTCGCCCCCACCGAAGCCGATACCGTGCTCACCAAATGGCGCTACTCCGCCTTCGTGCGTTCCCCGCTCGAAGAGCAGCTCAAAGACCTCGGGCGCGATCAGCTCATCATCGGCGGCATATACGCACATATCGGCTGCCTGACCACTGCCCTTGAAGCGTTCATGCGCGATATTCAGCCCTTCATGGTGGCGGATGCGCTCGCCGACTTCACCGAAAAAGAGCACCGCATGGCCTGCGAATACGCCTCAGGTCGATGCGCCCGCGTGCTTAACACCACCGAGGCGCTGGAGAACATCAACACCGGTGCTCTCGTCACAGCAGACGAGCCGGAACTCCGGAAGGTATGCGCATGAGCTGGGTTATCGTGACCGGCGCAAACGGCGGAATCGGCGCGGCAACCGTGCACGAACTCATCAAGAATAACTATTCGGTTTATGCCGCTGATTTGGCGGAAAAACCGCACGAATCATTCGCCACCTACGGCGACGCCATCTTCCGCTACCGCTCCGTTAACGTGAGCGACGAAGAATCGGTGCGGGCGCTCGCACGTGCCGCCGCTGAAGTGGATGAACCTATCCAAGGCGCCGTCTTGGCGGCGGGAATCGTGCACAGCAAACCGCTCTTAGACACCTCTTTTGAAGACTGGAAACGGCTGCATGCGGTCAATGCTGACGGCGTTTTCCTGTGCCTGCGTGAGTTCGCGCGCGCTATGATTGAGCAGGTGCAGACATCGCCCGAGAATACGCGTTCGCTGGTGACGGTCGCCTCCAACGCCGCCCGCGTGCCCCGCGCCGAGTTTGGTGCTTACGGGGCCTCGAAAGCCTCAGCGGTGCGCGTATCGTCAAGCTTTGGGCTGCAGCTGGCGCGCCACGGCATTCGCGTGAACACGGTTTGTCCCGGAACCACCCGCACTCCCATGGTGACCGACGCCTGGAACGGCGAAGACCTCAGCGCCCTACCCGTGGCAGGTAGCCCTGAGACTTTCCGTCTGGGAATTCCGCTCGGGCGCATCGCTGACCCCGCCGATATTGCGGCGGTGAATGCCTTCCTCATCAGCGATGCCTCACGGCATATCACCATGCAAAATATTGTTGCCGATGGCGGCGCAACCTTCTAGCAGACCCGAAAGGCGTTATCAGTGAGCAATAATCTTCCTGATTTTATGTTTGCCACCGGCACCCGCGTGATGCGCACCGCCGGTTCCCTGCGCCAGGTCACCCTTGAGGATGCGCGCGCCGCCGCCGAGTCCGCCGGTACCGCTGTGGTCGGTCTGATTCCTTTCGACCCGAACGCCACCGCGCATCTTTTTGTGCCCGAACGCCTGCAGATCGACGACATTCCGGTGCCCGAGCATGAGGTTACGCTCGCCGAACCAACGCAGATTGAGGGCCGCGAAAACCCCGGGTATCGGCAGGCGGTGGCGACCGCCGTTGAGCGTATGAAGGCGCATCAGCTGGATAAGGTCGTGCTTTCCCGTCTGCTGCGCGCCGATTATGCGCCGAGCACACTCGACCTCGCCGGGGTGTACAACAACCTGCGCGCCCAGCAGCCCAACACGTTTGTTTTTAGCGTTAAGCTGCCGCAGGGTCACCGCGGGTTGGAGCATCCGTATCTGATGGGTGCCTCGCCGGAGCTGATTTTCAGCACGGAACCCGATACCGGGGAGGGCAGCGCCTTCAAAACGCACCCGTTGGCGGGCAGCGCGCCGCGTATCGCCGAGCATGGAAGCGCCGAAGATGAGGCTCTTGGGCAGCGGCTTATGGCTTCGCGTAAGGACCGTGGCGAGCATGCGACCGTTATCGCCGATATTCGGGCTCAGCTGGAACCCATGACCCGCCAGCTCACTATTCCTGAGGCGCCTTCGCTTCTGCAGACCCCGCAGCTGTGGCATTTGGGCACCCCCATCTCGGGCGTGCTCAAGCAGGGTATGACCTGTCTGGATGGTGCGCGCGCCATTCACCCGACCCCTGCGATTTGCGGCGCCCCCACCGAGACCGCACGGCGTATGATCGCCGAACTTGAGCCGTTTAGCCGCGACTATTTCGGCGGGCTCATCGGCTATATGAACGCGGACGGAAGCGGCCAGTGGGCGCTCGTGCTGCGCTGTGCTGAGGTTGATGCGCAAACCGCCATCCTCTACGCGGGCGCGGGCATTGTGGCTGAGTCAGACCCGGTGCTGGAACACACCGAAACCGGCACGAAACTGGGCAGTTTCGGGCGCGCTCTGGGCATTAATACGCTGCCGCAGGCGGTTCCAGCAGACGCTTAACATCCAGCGGTGTGGCGACCGAGTGTACATCCACCACGGGAACGGTGTCTTCGGTTGCCACCGCCAGCAGGAACCGTTCGGGATGCGCCGCCCGCCCCGCCGTATCCGCCGTTGGATGCGCTACCGGGCTGAGCGTCAGCACCGACCAGGTAATAAAGAACGAGCGCTCGTCGCCCTCGCGGGCGTTTTCGCCCGATATATCGCGGGTTTTCGGGGTCTGATGCTTATCGGCGTCCTCACCGCCCGCCGACGTTTCCTCTGCTGACGTATCTGAGTCTTCGGGCAGAGTGAGCGTGGCACGCACACTCACTCGCGGACTTACCGAAAGCTCATGCTCGCAGGGGCGATCCTGCCTGCCCGGCGCATCCAGCGGGTTTGCCGGTTCGCACAGGGCGCTGACCATCGCCAAAGTCGCATCGTCGCACTCAATCTGCACCGTCTGCGGTGAAACGCTTAGCCCGTGCCCGGTTGCCTTGAGTACCGCCTCCTTCGCGGTCCAGATGGCAACTCCCGCCGCCTGCTGCTGGCCTGGCGGCAGAGACTCATAGGCGGTACGTTCGTCGACGGTGAGCGCAACCCGTGCGAAACCCGGAAAAAGTGAGGCCTGAACCGCCTCAAGATCAATGCCGAGAACCACCTGCTGCTGCGCACAAAAACCGCCCGCCGCCAGCGAGGGAACCTGCGACATATTGAAATTCACGCCCGCAATGCGCGGCTTACCGTGCGGTTTACCGCTCGTGCAGAGCCGACATGACCGATCCACCGTGATCGTGCGTGCGCTCCGCCCCGAAATACCCAGCCGAGGCGCAGCCAACGCCCGCATGAGAGCTTCAGTCGCCAGGTAACTCACCGAGGCCGACGGGCTGTGTATCGACGCCGCCTTGCGCCGAGCATCCTCGCCCACATAGTCAAGCCACGTAAACCTTAACCCGCCGGTAAAGGTGCGGGTGGGCAGGGTAAATACACTGATGTGCGTGCGTGAAACATCCGCATCCCCGGAAGATATAGAGTGGATGGTCATACCCTAAGTCTACCTGCCTGCCGCCTGGAACCTGCGTGACGTGACGAAACCTCTAGCTTCATGAACTGACGCCACACTCTGCGCTTTACGAGCGTGTAAGGTAAAGTCGAGAGCATGCAGAATCAGATTATTGCAGCGGCTGACGGCTCCGCGCTTGGTAATCCCGGACCTGCCGGATGGGCATGGTACATTGACGAGAACCACTGGGCGGCAGGGGGCTGGGAGCACGGTACCAATAATATGGGCGAGATCAAGGCGGTTCTCGACCTGTTTGAGGCGACCGCCCACCGCGCCGAGAGCAAACTTCTGATCTACTGCGACAGCCAGTACGTGATTAACTCCCTCACCCAATGGATGCCCGGGTGGAAGAAACGCGGCTGGAAAAAGGCCGACGGTAAACCCGTGCAAAACCGTGACCTGCTCGAAGCGCTCGATGCCGCAAGCACCGGCAGGGACTACGAGATGGTCTGGGTTAAGGGGCATGCAGGGCATGAGCTGAACGAGGCCGCAGATTCCCGCGCGAACGCAGCCGCACAGGCCTTCAAAGAGGGGCGAGAACCCGAAACCGGCCCGGGCTTTCCCGGCTCGCCGCATACAGCAGGTGAACAGATAGCCCCGAGTGCTCAAGCCACCCAAACTCGTGAAGCCGAGAACCATGCTCACGCCCAAGACCCCGATACTCTCGCTGCGGATGCGCACCTGAGCCTCGAATACTTCACCGAAACCGAGGTGGAACGCGCACGCCAGGGGTTCGATTCCCTGAAACTTAACGGGATTCTCAAGCCCGCATCCGCCGTTGCTGCCCCCGATCCGCAGGCGGTGCAGGAGCGGAAAACGAAACTTGCCGAAGCCTCTGCACGTGCCGCAGAGCGTGAGGCGCAGGCGCAGCAACGAGCGCTCGCCGAGCAGGAACTTGCCGAATCAGAAGCTGAAGAGAACGAAGAATTTGAAGGCGAAGAGTTCGAGGAAGCCGAGCAGGAGAATAACTCTCAGGGAAGTGCCACGGAAAATGCCGTGCCCGAAGAGCCAGCATCCGCCCCTACGGGAACCGCTGCACCGGTATCTGCACAACCGGAACTTTCCGCCCCGAACCCCGAAGATGCCGTGCACGCCGAACGTGAGCTTGAGATGCGCGGCGGGAGCATGAGCGAAGCCGAGATTTCTGCGCTGCTGCACGAGCGTCTGGTGTGGGTGACCGCAACCGGTCGTTCCGTCAGCTGTGCCGACACCATCGCGTACCGTGCACGCGCCTTCACCCAGCAGGGCAGCCCCGCCAAACAGGGCGTGCAGGTTGTCGATGATCATAATGTGCTCATCATGGCGGCGGTGCAGACGGCACGCGGGCGGGTCAATCGTTCGAGCCTGTGGCATTACGACACGACGGCAGCCCCGAACGGCTGGCGGCTGCGGTTTAGGCAAGAGACTACCGCGTCCTAAACCCGCAACAGCCTCATTGCCCGCATAAATCGGCGCAGTCCGCACGAGAGACGGTGTTACCAGAGCATCTGCGCCTAAGAAAAACCGGGGCTGCCGTGAAGTCCGCTATCAATCCTTCACGGCAGCCCCGCATGCTATCTCGTTAAAGTTCAGTGCACATAGTGCGGCTCTGGAACCTAGCCCACAAACATCGCAGCGTTCGCGTTTTCAGTCTCCGCATAGTTCAAACCCGCACGGTCAAGAGCCTCGTTAATCTGGGTAATCGACTCTTCCACACGCTTCTGGGTGCCGCGCCAATTATCAAGCACCGCCTGAAAGTTCGTCGATGCCGAGCCCGTCCACGAGCCCTGCAAATCCTGTAGGGATGCGGTCATCCCGGTAACCTCGGCGCTAATGTTAGCGACCTGGGTTTTAGCCTGAGCTGCCTTCGCCGCAATGGTTTCTGAATCGACGACGAACTGTGCCATGATATTCCTCCTGGGTAGGGTGTAAAGGTTTTTTTCGAAAGCTGTCGGCCGCGTGAAATTCTGCCGTAGAATTCCGTTCCGTGCAGCGCTCACCATCTACCCTAGAGAAACGCCCATCGCGATGCGCCCGCGAACCTTACTGTCTGTGGATAACTGCCCGCGCGGGACACAAAAACCGGTTATCCACAATCCGAGAGCGTCCTAAAACCGGTATGGGATGCGGTTTCTCGTCCGCACCAGCCAAATTATGACAACTATGTCCCCGCCCAGCGGTTACTGCGAAACACCGTTATCGGTCATCACCGGCGCCGGATAGAATGGCAGGCTAATCACAAAGGTCGCACCGCCTCCGGGCGTTTCCTCAATATGCACAGAACCGTCGTGCTGCTCCAAAATCGCCGCCACAATCGACAGCCCCAGCCCGGTGCCGCCGGTCTCACGCGAACGCGAGGTATCGGTGCGGTAGAAACGCTCGAACACGCGCTCACGATCTTCACCGTGAATACCCGGGCCGTGATCGCGCACCTCAATAACCGAGAGCGGGTATCCGGGAACATCTTCGCGCACGCCAACCGCGATTTCTAAGGGCGTGCCCGCCGGGGTGTAGCGCATCGCGTTAGTGAGCAGATTGGCGACCACCTGGCGCATCCGCGATTCGTCGCCGATCACGGGTGCACTTGTGGGAGCCACATCGTCGGTGAGACCCACAAGCGAGACTTCACGATCCGGCGACGTTGCGTAGGCGTCGTTGCTGGCATCAACCGCCAGGTGGAACAGATCGAAGGGGGCGAGTTTAGATTCGCGGCGTTCGTCGATACGCGCCAGTGTGAGCAGGTCCTCGACCAGCTGGCCCATGCGCTTCGACTCGGATTCGATGCGCCCCATCGCGGTTGCCACGGCCTCGTCATTGGGCAGGGCACCCTGGCGGTATAGTTCGGAGTACCCGCGAATACTCACCAGCGGGGTGCGCAGCTCGTGCGAGGCGTCCCCCACGAACCGGCGCATCTTCGCCTCTGACTTCGCCTGCGCATTAAACGAACTCTCAATCTGCGCGAGCATAGTATTCAGCGAGATCGCCAAGTTGCCGATCTCGTTGCTGGGGTTGTAATCCTCGATGCGCTGCGAGAGATCCCCGGCGGCAATCTTCGCGGCGGTCTGCTCCACACGCGCCAGCGGCTCGAAGGTGCGGGTCACAATAACCCAGGTCATCGCGATCGCGGCGGCAAGTGTGGCAAGCCCGAACGCGAAGGTCAGCACCCCAACCAGCGCGACCACCTGGTTCGTCTGCTTCAGCGGCAGGGCAATCACCATTGAAGATGCCTGACCGTTGGTTGAAGACTCCAAAGAAATCGGCATAATACGCCAGTCGTTAGAGCCTGTCCGCGAGTTCACGGTCGTGCCGGTTTCGTGGTATTTCTTGACCTTTTCGGAGTCCCAGCCGGTCAGAACCGGCTCGTTTTCCGCCTGCTGATCGGCTCCCGCAATCGAGTACAGCACGTTTCCGTGCTGATCGAGTACATAGACCCGGTACGAGCCGACCGCCCCGTCCTGCCGGGTCTGTGAGGTCCCGACGGAGGAAACGAGCGAGGAAGAGCTCGCCTTCATCTCTTCGTCGAGCTGATGCACCATTTGGGCGCGCAATGCCGAAATCGCCACGAGCGAGGTGACCGCGATAGCAAGCGCAATGAGTACCGAGGTCACCAGCACCAGCTGGGTTCGCAGCGACAGCGAGTGAGGAAGACGATCAACAGGTTTCAGTGGCACGAGATACTAGCTCCGAGAACCGCGAATCATGTAGCCCACACCGCGTTTGGTGTGAATGAGCGGTTCGTGTCCTTCGCGGTTGTTGTCAATCTTGCGGCGCAGGTACGAAATGTACGACTCCACAATGGAGGAATCTCCGTTGAAGTCGTACTCCCATACGTGGTCGAGAATCTGTGCCTTCGAAAGCACGCGGTTTGCGTTGAGCATCAGGTAGTGCAGCAGGTTGAACTCGGTGGGGGAGAGGTCGATTTCCTCGTCTCCCAGGAAAACCTCATGGGTGTCAATGTTCAGGCTCAGGTCGTCCACGCGCAAAATCGCGTCGTCTTCTTCCTGAGCGTTGCGTGACCGGCGCAGAATAGCGCGGATGCGGGCGATCACCTCATCGAGCGAGAACGGCTTGGTGACGTAGTCGTCACCGCCCGCGCCCAGACCGGCAACCTTATCTTCGGTGGCGTCCTTCGCGGTGAGGAACAGCACCGGGTACGTGCGCCCCGCATCGCGCAGACGGCGAGTGACCTCAAAGCCGTCCATCCCGGGCATCATCACGTCGAGGACGATGAGGTCCGGCTGTTCGTTTTCCGCCTTTTCAATCGCTTCGCGACCGTTACCGGCGGTGACAACCTCAAACCCCGCAAACCGCAGGGATGTAGCCAAAAGCTCTAGAATATTGAACTCGTCATCAACGACGAGCAGTTTAGCTTCTGCAGACATTGTGTACTCTTCTTTCACCAGGAAAATTATCGGAAAATCTTATGTACCGGTATGCGCGTCTTAGCTTGCTCGCCTGCGCAGAACCGCCAGCACAATACTGACCATGAGCGCAAGAAAAGCGACCGGAAGCAGAATCAGCGGAATCTGACTCATGAGCGCTGGCGGATGCGCCCCCGCCCATTTCATGAGGAGCATGACGACACCGCATATTACGCATACTACGGCTAGAATACCGCCGCCCGCACCTAGCCAGCGAATCGCTCGGGTGTAGGGAAGGGCAGCGGCGGCCTCTACGGGCTCAGAGGAAGATACGCTTTTGCTACTCATGGCATAACCGTATCAGGTTTATGGGCCTGCTCCCGCCGAAAAACGCAATATTGCGCTGTGACGGGCAGTATTCACAGCGTTTGCGCAGGTTAGGGTCTGACATGGGCGCATACGGACGAAAACATCACACGCACTCCTCGCCGTCATCGCGCCGGGAGATGCTTTAATAGGTAGTATGTCTGAACAGGTGAACCAACAACCCGACGAATCTACCGTGCCCACGCTTGAACATGATGCCGAGACAACGGCAGCTGTGCATGACCCTTTCGTCGTTGAGGAAGATGAACTTCCTACCGGGGAACCCACCCTGGGACCTGCGCATAGGCGCCGTCGCACCACGAAAGTTGACGATATTCTTGCGGAGGCAAAAGATATTGCACTCACCGGGGTTGAAGCTGTTGCACCGCATAACTCTATCGGTCTGGTGCACCATTTGCGCGGCGAAGAAGAGCGCTTGACTACGCATCTTTTTGAGTGCCTGCTGCCGGGGTACCGCGGGTGGTTTTGGTTTGCGACTCTGTCGCGGGCGCCTCGATCTAAGGTCGCGACTATCTGCGAAGTCGGTCTGATTCCCGGTGATGATGCGCTTCTTGCCCCCGAGTGGGTGCCGTGGGCAGATCGCCTGCAGGCCAGCGAACGTGATAACAACGGCGTTGAGGATGAGGGCGCATCCGCTGAGGATCAGCAGGACGCCAAGGATGCCGAAGAGGTTTAGCGTGAGCTTTTGCTGAGAGCCGCCTTGATAGTTTTGTTCTTCACGGATGTACTTGGAACGATTTTCGAGATGGATTCTAAGGCGAAAAGTTCGCTTCAAGCGACGCGCCGGGGTAATCCGTGGCAAAACTACTTAAAAAGGTACATAATAGTTACTCAGATATAGGTTCGATATAAGGCTAGGCTACGTTTGCTTGGCTGCAGGTTGTATATAAGGGGAATAAGACGGTATGACCGATCTGATTGATACCACTGAAATGTACCTGCGCACCATCCTCGAACTTGAGGAAGAGGGCATTACCCCCATGCGTGCGCGTATTGCGGAACGCTTAGACCATTCCGGTCCGACCGTCTCACAGACCGTGGCGCGTATGGAAAAGCACGGACTACTCACTGTTGAGCCCGACCGTCACCTCGAACTGACCGATGAAGGTCGCAAGAAGGCTGTTGAGGTTATGCGTAAGCACCGCCTCGCCGAGCGTCTGCTCTCTGATGTGATCGGTCTGGATATCGAGTATGTACATGATGAGGCTTGCCGCTGGGAGCACGTGATGAGCGATCACGTGGAGAGGCGCATTCTGGATATGCTCAATCAGCCTAAGTTCTCTCCTTACGGCAACGCTATTCCCGGTCTTGAAGAACTCGGCGTCGACAGCGAAAAGAACGACGAACGTACTGTTCCTATGGCCCTTGCTGCCCGTGATTCCGGACCAGAGGATCGCTTCACGATTTCACGCTTCCCCGAATCTATCCAGACGGATATTGACCTGCTCAAGGTGCTTGCCGACGCCGGTATTACCTTTGGCGCTTCGGTGTCTGTGGTCGGCGGCGACAATAACGATGTGATTGTGCGTGCTGATGGCGAAGATGCCTCTATCTCGCTGGATTTGGATGTTGCGAACGCTATTGTGGTCAAGCGCGCATCTGCACTCTAAAGAATGTATCGTTCGCCAGCCGGACGGTTTTAGAAGGAGGCCGATAGTGCGCCTTCTTGTATAGATCTCATAATTGACCGTGGGGCTTACCGTAGGGTGAGCTCCACGGTTCTGTTATATCCTGAATTCTCGGGAATGGGCGGGTGTGAGCCGCGGTTACTCCTTAATATATAGGGGGTGGCTGCCGAATTGTACTCTTCGGGACGATATATCTGTATCGTCGAGAATTTGGCGTGTCATAGTGCATCCATGACGGACGTACCTTCTGCAGATGCGATGTTCAAAACCAGGTTTTGGGGGATACATTCCAGATATAGCGCGGAAGTTGCCGTAAAACGACAAAACTTTACGGTGCGACTATCAGGAGAAAATTAACGTTCGCGCAGAAAAAAATTTTAAGAGATATGGATCAACCTTAAAGAAACCTGGGAATGCTGGATATTTGTGTCGATAAAACCCCTCAAATTCGCGGAATGCTGTATAAAACTACTAGTCAGGGGCTTATTTTAGAAGAACAAGTGTTCTTTTCGTAAAGTATTGATAACTCTCTGTTATGGACTATTTGACACTATTAGAGTGAAAAAAGGTGGCGACACGAGGTGACAACTGAGAGTTTTCTGTGTATTCTCATTTTGTGTCCAAATCCTAATCGTAAGAGGACACCCTTGGAGTGAATCCGCCGAGTTCTGCCAGCACTTCAAGGAACGTCTACCCAATACGGCAGAAGCGGGGGAACCACTTTTCGGTTTCTCCTTAGGGGAGAAGCCTAGGGGCTAAGTCGCGCAAGTGACCGAGTGAATCCATGCTCGCGCCCGACAGCTTACCTCGTCAGGCAATGGAGGAATATTACTAATGGCTAAGAAGATTGTTCGTAACGCAGGTATCGTTGCTGTTGCCGGTGCTGCTGTTATCGGTTCCAACATTCCCGCAAACGCATTTGCTGAGGTTCCTGCAGCAACCGACTTGAGCTACGACTACAGCAGCTACGAGTACGATTACAGCAGCTACCAGACCCCCGCAACTTCCTACGTTGCACCTCAGGCTGAGCAGCAGACCGAGTACGTTGCACCTGCACAACAGACCGCACAGGTTGAGACTACTTCTGCACAGGCACCTGCTCCTGCAGCAGATAAGACTCCTGCACCCGCTACCAACAACGCAACCCGCGACGCTATCGTGTCTGCAGCTAAGGCTGCTCAGGGTACCGGTTACGTTTGGGGCGGTCGCTCCTACGGTGCATGGGACTGCTCCGGCTTCGTCTCCTACATCTTTGCTCAGCAGGGCATCAAGCTGACTCCTTACACCTACACCATGTCCACTGAGCTTCGCGCAACCGCGAACCCCCAGCCTGGCGACATCGTGTTCACCAACGGTTACAACCACGTTGGTATCTACGTGGGTAACGGCCAGATGGTCTCCGCTCTGAACCCCTCGCAGGGTACCCAGCTGACCCCCGTTGATGGCAATGGTTACATGCCTGTCGATGGTTACTACACCGCTTTCTAATCTCATCTGAGATAGAGAAGACTTAGACAAAGACGGCACCCGTCCAATCGGATAGGTGCCGTCTTTGCGTGCTCTGGAAGGTATATATGCCTTTCGAACTCGGTGTCAGACTTGGTGTCACACTCATAAGGCTTGCGTGCATATTCTAGGCGCTTAAGCCCTCACACCGCGGCTCTATGGCAGAAGAACGCGGGAGAGACCGCATCGTGGTCATGTGAATATCTCATGATGTGACTATATAAAGATAGGCTTGCCTTGTCTTCTGGGCGAGTACAATACTTGAACTATGGAAAATACATCATCAACTCCCATCCGCGAAGACTGGGCGGGCGAGGCATCTCCGACAGCTGTAGCAACCCTCTCAGGCACCGGCGGCCTGATCGTCGCCCCCACAAAGGTTGGCTATATCCTCATGGCTACTGATGGCGAAGGTCTCGAACGTAAATTTGATGCCAAGCTCCGCAAGCGCGAAAAGCCCGGTGTCGTGCTGTGCGCATCCTTAGAACAGCTCGATAAACTCGCCCAGATGACCCCAGAAATCCGCGAATTCTACCGGAAACACTGGGATGACGACATTCTTTTAGGATGCATTCTGCCCTGGCGCGAAGACGCTGAAAAGTACCTGCCGGATGAAACGACGAAGGAACTTGCCCGCGATGCGCGCGCAACCAGCTGCTTCGTGGTGCGTTTTGGTACCCCCGCAGAACAGATTGTTCGTGCCCTCTGGGAGAATGAAGGGAAACTGACCTTCGCGAGCTCAGCAAACCCCTCGGGCATCGGTAATAAGGGGCGCGTGACGGGCATTGGCGACCGCATCGAGAACAGCGTAGACGTGATTGTGCGCGGCGATGAATACGTGAAATCCATTCAACCCGATAAGACCGACGAAACACGCCACGAACAGGGCGTGATGGTCTCAATGGTCGATGCCGAGGGCAACCTGGTGCCCGAACAGCACGGTGAACGCGGCGTGACCCCCGCCCCCACCCTGATTCGTAAGGGTCTGGACTATGAAGAGATTATGCGCCATCTGAGCGACTCATTCCCCAGCTGGGATTATCGCCACGGCATGTACTACTAAGCCCGCCTCAGGCTATTTTCGGTAGGTTATACGGGACGTGCGTCTGATCGTTTGTGAGACGCACGTCCCGTGTGCGTCTCTAGGCGTGAGGCGAAAATACGTTCTTGCGGGGCAGGGTATGCGGGTACCATAGAAGAATGCCAACACAGTTTGAAAGCCCTAAGAACAGCTCCGACCAGGAATTTACGTACCTTGCCGTCGGCATGGTTGCGGGTGCGATTCCGGGCATTATGATCGGTCTGCTCGTCGCGCTGCCGCTCGGCAACCCGGCCATGTGGGTTTCTGTCGTCGGCGGCATAGGCATTATTATCGGCATGGTGAGTGCCCGCATGATCTACCGCAAGAAAACGAGGGCACGAAAAAATCCCCGCAGTGAGCAGGACTAGCTCATCGGTGGGCACAATTTAATGTGCTTCCTTGGTTGGTTGTTCGCTCAATGCTGCGCGGTAGCCCTCCAGCTCGGTACGGAGGTTCAGACGCGCGGGCGCATCCCAGAGAAGATGCGCGGTGTCTGAGGCATAGATCGCCGTGCGGTTCAGAAAACCTTGCAGAATCCCCGCTCGGCCGCGAGTGAAGGCGTCCGGAGCGTAATGGGCGTACTCGGCGCGAACCCCGGCGACATAGCGGGTATAACGCGGGCTATCGGCGGCGAGAATTGCAAGGTCAGCATCAAGGAAGAATGCTGCATCGGCACGGGTAAGTGCGCCAGAGGTATATTCCTCAATACCATCGGCTAGTTGGTGAGAAGCCGTGAGCTCTATCAGGTGCGCAATAGCGGCGACCTCGCGGTTCGTGAGGAACCCGGTGCTCGCCAGGGGAGTGAGGGTGGTGCGTGCGAGATCGGCACTAGCCGCCTCGTCTTCGCCGGGGTTTGCCTCGTAGACAGCATCATGAAACCATGCCGCCAGAAGTACCGCCCGCGGGGTTGCGGTGTGGTGTCGTTTGTAAAGGGTCTTGAGCGCGGTGAGCATTTCCGAAAGATGCACGCTCGTGTGGTATTTCCGATGCGGCTGCTCGTAACGTTCCAGTAGATCTTCGCCCAGTGCTGTGTGCCCGGGCATCAACGACTCCCAGGCGCGCATGAGACGCGGGCGTATTTTGTTAGGGCGTTCCCGCAATGGCACCCGCAGCCCGCTGTCTATCAGGATGCGCGTCAGCCGCGATCCGCTCACCTCGCGCGCACCTGCACGAACCAGCCCCTCGTACCGATATGCGGGAACGTCGTAGTGGTCGGCATCGAAAGCACGCGGACTTATGCCGGTTTTCGCCGCAAAATCGTGAAGTTCCGCCAAAGAAGTGTCAGAAATTAGGTGCGAAAAGACCGTGCCGTGTGCGGGCCAGATGGGCGGGTCAATAAAAATACTCACTCGTCTATTCTAGGGGCGTGTAAGATGCTAAATCCTGTGTGATGCTCGTATAATGGAACGAGTTGCCCCCGTAGCTCAGGGGATAGAGCACTTCTCTCCTAAAGAAGGTGTCGGACGTTCGAATCGTCTCGGGGGCACGGGTAGCGAACCCGCTTGATGCAGCTTCCTCGCGGAGGAGCATCAAGCGGGTTTTATTTTATCTGCAGGGCGCCGTTGCCCGTGTTGAGGGCGTAGAACATAAAGGTTCCATAACATTTTGCCGCAAATCCTGAAGTAGGCAGCCCTATACGCTTATTCTGAAAGTGACCGATAAACACCCATACATATTTATGAGAGGCAATGATGTCTTCTATTTTTACCCGCAGAAATGCATTGTTCGTGTTCGGAACCGGAGCCGGTGCGGCACTACTGAGCGCGTGCGGTGGTAATTCCACCGCTGAAAGCTCCGGGTCGGGGAGCGCATCGTCGTCTGATGTATCGCCGAGTGCCTCTTCAAGTTCAAGCTCTTCATCGTCGAGTTCAGCCTCGGCAAGTTCCTCGTCAGCTTCTGCATCATCAAGCTCAGGATCCTCACCATCGCAGTCTGGCGCAACCGACATTGATATGAGCGGCAGCTATGGCGGAAAAATCGATTTTGAGTCCGTTCTGGAATACGAGAAATCCGGTACATATGAGCCCGCTACGAAGGAGCATCCGGCAAAAAACGTTCCTAAACCCAAGAAACCTGCCGGTGCGGATGAGAAGTCCCTCAAAGGCCTCCACCTCAGCATCGCGTTTGCGGTTGCCGCAACGCAATACGCCTATAACACGGGGGATTACTCCCTGCTGGAGCAAAGCTCTATGTCGGAACCAGAACGCAATTACTTCTTGAGGGAAGAGAAGGAACGACTCGATAAAACCCGCGAAGGTACATACTGGCCAGATAACGTTACGATCGACTATACGCTCACCGAAGAGAGTCCCCGGCTTGAAGGCGATGGCAAATACAAATGGGATCGTAAATTTATCGTTGAATACGGTAAATTCGAGGTTATTGACGGTAAAGTTGAGTACCAATCAGACGATGACCATGAAGAGACATATAGCGAAGAATTTACAGGTGTTCTGACGGCACAGTATATTAACGGAGCTTGGATAACCAGCGCGGTTGCCAATCAACCGAAGTATTAAGAGCTAAAACGTAAGTGGTCTTGCCTCTGTAGAGGTATTTATCTCCGAAGGACTCTGTTGATCCTTTCGGACTACCTAATGTGCGTGCTGTACTGCTCTATACTCCTGTGCGACGAGTATTGCTGATGATGACGGGAACTTGTGCGCGGTGCCGCGCTAAAAGAGGCAGTGCAAGCCTAAACTTAAACATATACCGATTTGTCCTACACTTCCGATAAGGAGAACTCTACTCATGTCTTCTCTGTTCGATCGTCGAACCGCCTTACTGGTTCTGGGCTCTAGCGCCGGTGCCGTATTTTTATCTGCCTGTGCCCCTAAGGTGAAGGGGATTGAGGCGACGTCGCCCGCATCCTCTAGTTCATCGTCTTCTTCCAGTTCATCGAGCTCTAGTTCCTCGTCAAGTTCTTCAAGCTCCAGTTCGTCAGCATCAAGATCGCCGTCCTCAAGCCCGAGTTCGAGCATCGACATGAGCGGCAGCTACAAGGGCGATATTAACTTTGAATCCGTGCTCGAATACGAGAAGTCGGGTACTTTTGAGCCCGCCACCAAAGAACACGCTCAGAGAAACACCCCCAAACCCAAGAAACCGTCGACTATGAACGAAAAATCCGCTAAAGGACTGAGAGACAGTATTGCCTACGCGGTGGCGGCGGTTGAGTATGCGATTAATACGGGTGATTATTCTCTGATCCAGCAAAGCAACATGGATAAAGTGGAGCAGAACTATTATTTAGACCCAGAGACCAAAGAAAAGCTCGAAAAAGTACGCAACGGTAAACGGTGGGTAGATAACGCTAAATTCACATACACCCTAGATACCGAAGTGCCAGATTCTGAGGGTGAGTACTACTCGTGGGACCGCACTTTTTCTGTTGACTATGGTGCGTTTGAGGTCAATGACGGTAACGCAGAAGAACTTGTGCCCGGCGGCGCTAAAGTTACCAAAAAGTTTACGGGACGTCTGCTTGCCGAGTACAAGCATGGTGTGTGGGAGGTTCTAGGGGTCGTTACCCAGATTAAAGAGGAAGGTGAGGAGAGCACAAGTAGTCCATCAGCTTCGTCAAAAGTTTAGCCAACGCTGATCTCGTCTTCCGTGCGGGGCTCTGCATGAGTCCTCCCATGAAAAAGGAACCCTAATCGTGAAGTAGGGTTCCTTTTTCATACAGTGAGGACGATGGGGAGTTATTCTTCGGATTTACCGTCTGCCCCGGCGTTTGGCCCGCCCGCGATAAAGGTGGAGGCCGCATCCTTAATGCTGCGCACCAGCTGGTATGCGATACCCGCCAGAGACAGAAGCAGCAGCGCCCAATCCACAGGTAACAGCACGTTCAGAGCGCCGGGCTGATGCGCGGGGTCGGCGAGCGCTGCATCCAGCATAAAAATCGTGGCAATGTGCGCGAGCAGGTAGCCCACCGGAGCCGCCGTGAACAGTGCCCGCAGCACCTTCGGCAGGCGTGACGTGTACGCCAGAAACGCCAGCGAAAGCCCAAAAAAGAGCGCAAAAACTATGCCCACCGAACGATGCGCATACGTATACGCACCCAGATTGTCGCCCAGCCCGGAGGCGAAGGCGGACAGAGCTTCGGCTGAGGTGACGGGGGAGAGATCGGGAACCTGGGCGTTCGCCAGCCTGCCGTAGCTCGGCAGCACCCAGAACGCCACATAGGCGCCCAACAGCAGGGAAATCGTGACCGCCACATACAGAAAGGTCTTCGAACGCTGCTGTTCGGCGGGTGCGTTCGCGCGCACGGCACGGTCATCCATGACCTGTTTGAGCTCATGAATTTTATGCTCTTGGGGTTTTCGCCCAGGCTGCGGTCGGTTCTGCCCCTGCTGCGCCTGCTCGCCGTACAGGCGTTTCTTCTGACCTTGTGATAGACCCATACCTTCCATTATTGCGCAGAGCGACTGGTTGTGTCAGCGTGGGGCCTTTACCAAAAGAATGCTGTGGAGTATATATACGGGGCAGGCTTCTTGGTCATCTGCCGCGCGGTATCGCTCGTTTTGCTGATACCCCTATATTAGGAAGGCTGTGGTGCAGCGGGTTATAGCTTGGCCAGGTCGATCTTGCCCATGTGCAGGATATTATCGCGTGTGGCGGCGTCGGCCATGAGCTCGGCGATGTTGTAGGGGACGACCTGCCACGAGATACCCCAGCGGTCAACGCACCAGCCGCAGCGCTCGGCCTCGGGCACGGCAGAGAGCCCCGCCCAGTAGCGGTCGATCTCTTCCTGGTCGCGGCAGGAAACGATCATGGAGACTCCGGGCGTGAAGGTGAAATCGTGGAAGGTCCCAGAGTCCGTGGCTGCCATCCAGGTGCCGCGCAGGGTAAAGTCGGTGAACATGACCGTACCCGCATCCAGCGGTCCGCCTTCCTCGTAACGGTACAGAGCACCGCGGCGGGCGTTATCAAACAGGGCGATCCAAGCGTCTGTGGCTTCCTCGGCATGAGCGTGATTAGTACCGCCGAACATGAAGGATGGGATAACAAAGGGGCGCGGATCGCCGTCCGGGTCGGTGAGCATGAGCTGCCAGGTCATGCCGAAACGGTCACGAACCCAAGCGTAGCGCGGGGAGAAGGGGTACTCACCCAGCTCCATGAGTACGCCGCCGGTGCTGAGCCGCTCATAGAGCTCATCAAGGTAGGCTCGGGCCTGTTCCTCTCCGCCGAATAAGAGCGGATCAAAGTTCAGGATGCAGCTGATCGACGGGTTCGGGGCGTACTGGTTACCGCCGTTGATGAGCGAGAGCCTGAAACCGTGGATGCTGACCGTCGCCGCGAGCCCGGGCGCCTGCTCGGTCACGGATGCATCGCGGAAAACATCGGCGTAGAACTGTGCTGCTTCGCCGGCGGTACCGTCGCACCAAATAGCGGGAGTGATGAACTGATCCATCCGGTCATCGTAACATGTCTACACCGCGCGGCGGGGTACCGCTAAGAGCGAATTATGCGCGGCAAACGGGCGCTATGGGTGGGAGCGAGAGGGCAAATACGGTAGCATGGAATATCGAACGTGTATTCTAGGCAGCGAGGTAGACCATGAGCGAACCCACCAACTCCGCATCCGGCGTTGATCCTGCCGCAGATACCCTCTTTGCCGATCTCGAAAACACGCAGCCGCCCTACGATCCCGAATATGATGCCCATATTCCCCCGGAAGATACCTCCGCACCCGAAGAAGACCCCTTCGCTCACGAATCTTTTATGCCAGAGCTCAACCCTGAAGCGGTGAATGCCCAAACCGTCACCGCTCACGAGGATGCGCTCGGCGAGTTCATGCCGCCCGCCTACCGAGTGGGCGGGTACGGAAGCGAGTACAACCCCGAAGACCCTTACGGGGAGCGCACCTATTCGCTCAGCACTATCGACCCCGCAACCCTGATCGACGGGCTTAACGACCGGCAGCGCGAAGCTGTTTTACACGCCGGTTCACCCCTGTTGATCGTCGCCGGGGCCGGGTCTGGTAAAACCCGCGTGTTGACGCACCGCATCGCCCATCTGCTCGCAACCGGGCGGGCAACCCCCGGGCAGATTCTCGCCATCACCTTCACAAACAAGGCCGCAGCGGAAATGCGTGAGCGCATCCAAGCGCTGATCGGCTCGCGTGCACAGCACATGTGGATTTCCACCTTCCATAGTTTCTGTGTGCGCGTGCTGCGCCGAGAAGCCAAGGCACTCGGGCTCAAATCCACCTTCACGATCTACGATTCGGCGGATTCGCAGCGCCTGCTCACGCTCATTATCAAAGAGCTGAACCTGGACACTAAAAAGTTTGCCCCCAAGGCCGTGGGGCACAGGATTTCTGCCCTCAAAAACGAGCTGGTGAGCGCCGAAGAATACAGTGCGGCGGCAGCGAATAACCCGTGGGAAAAGACTATCGCGCAGATTTACACCGTCTACACCCAGCGCCTTCGCGCCGCGAACTCTCTCGACTTTGACGACCTCATTGGCAAAACCGTGTTTTTGCTCAAGAAGTTCCCCGAAATCGCAAACTATTATCGCCGTAAATTCCGGCATATTCTGGTGGACGAGTATCAAGACACCAACCACGCCCAGTATGCACTCGTGCGGGAGTTAGTGGGGGCGCATCCGCAGGGAAACACTCGCGAGCAGGGGCCGTACCCGGATACTCCGCCGCCCGGCGAACTGACCGTCGTGGGCGACTCAGACCAGTCGATTTACGCCTTCCGCGGCGCCGACATTCGCAATATTACGGATTTCGAGAGTGACTACCCCAATGCGCACATTATTCTGCTGGAACAGAACTACCGTTCCACGCAGAACATTCTCTCCGCCGCGAACGCCGTGATTGAACGCAACCCCAACCGCCGCCCCAAGAAGCTGTGGACGGCATCGGGCGAGGGCACAAAAATCGTGGGGTACGTCGCCGAATCCGAACATGCGGAGGCGCGCTATATCGCCCAAGAAATAGACCGGCTTGCCGATGAACACGGCATCAAACCCTCGGATGTGGCGATTTTCTACCGCACCAATGCTCAATCCCGCGCCCTTGAAGAACTCCTGATGCGCGCCGGACTGCCGTACCGCGTGGTCGGCGGCACCCGGTTCTATGAGCGCAAAGAAATTAAGGATGCGCTCGCCTACCTGCGCGCCCTCTCAAACCCGGACGACGACGTGAGTGTGCGGCGTATTCTCAACGAACCTAAACGCGGTATCGGTGCGAAATCTGAGACCGTGGTTGCCGATCACGCATCGGCACAGCGAATTTCTTTCTTCGCCGCCGCCCGTGCCGCTGCTGCCGAGCCGGGGAGTGTGCCGGGTTTGGGCGCTGCCGCCGTGAAAAAGTATGCTCAGTTCGTCAAGCTCATGGACGACCTCGCCCAGATTGCGCGCACTGAATCAGCCGCCACAACCCTAGAGGCGGTACTCGAACAGTCCGGCTATCTCGCCGCCCTGCGCGAATCTAAGGATATTCAGGACGAATCCCGGGTGGAAAACCTCTCGGAGCTGCTGGATGCGATGGTCGAGTTTGAGGCGGAGAACCCCGGCGCGGACTTAGAACAGTTCTTAGAGCATGTCTCGCTGGTGGCTGATGCCGACTCGATCCCCTCCCGAGGCGCCTCCGCCGACGGTCAGACCCCGTCCGCCGCGCAGATTGCCGCCGAGGCCGCAGAAGCGAAGGCGCAGGGCATGATTACCCTGATGACCCTGCACACCGCCAAAGGTTTGGAGTTCCCGGTTGTTTTCCTGACCGGGCTGGAACACGGGCTGTTTCCGCATCAGCGGGCGCTGACCGACGAGGGTGAGATGAGCGAGGAACGCCGCCTTGCCTATGTGGGGCTCACGCGCGCGATGCAGCGGCTCTATATCACCCGCTCCGAGACCCGCACGATGTGGGGCAAGAGCCAGTTCAACCCGCCCTCACCCTTCCTGGAAGAGATTCCCGAGGAGCTAATTGAATGGCGCCGTCTGGGCGGTTTTGCCGGGTTTGGCGCTTCCGGGATGGGTGCATACGCCAACGGTGCCAGCGGGTATGGAGGCTACGGGCAGGGCGGCTATCGCGGGGCGAGCGGATACAGCTCCGGCGGTGGGCGCAATGCTGATGGGCGCGGGTTAGACGGGCGCAGCACGGGCGGCTACGGCACAGGATACGATGAATCCTGCACCCGAGCGAACCGTGAACCATCAACAGCTGAGGTCAATGGTTCGGCAAGCTACGGTTTGGCGGCCGCAGCCAGCGCATCCGGAGCGGTGCGCAACCGCTCGCGGGTGCATCAAGGCAAGGAAATTCCGCAGCTGAAGGTGGGCGATACGGTGCGCCACACCAAGTTTGGAGAGGGCCGAGTTCTCGCTCTGGAAGGCACCGGCGATAAGACCGTGGCGAAGGTGCGTTTTGCCTCCGAGGAGAAGCGTTTGCTGCTGCGGTATGCGCCGTTGGAGAAAGTCTCGTAGACCCCGACCCGTAGGGCGCATCTGAACACGTGATGCCACCCACAAAAACCGGGTTGATGTGCACCCATAAGTGCACACTAACCTATATTTCCGATAAAGTAGAGATGAGAGGATTTCGAAAGCGTTTTCGCGCGCCCGCACGGGTGCCAAGGCGCATCGTATGAACCTCATGAGACCAGGCCGTCGCATCCCATGCGGCGGCATCACTTCGACGAAGAAGGACACCTGTGGACCTTTTCGAATACCAGGCGCGCGATCTCTTCGCAAAGCACGGTGTACCCGTGCTCAAGGGTATTGTTGCGACCACTCCCGAAGAAGCAAAGGCAGCAGCTGAGGAAATCGGCGGCCTGACCGTCATTAAGGCTCAGGTTAAGACCGGTGGCCGCGGTAAGGCGGGCGGCGTGAAGCTCACTAAAAACCCTGACGAGGCATACGAGTACGCTCAGCAGATTCTTGGTATGGATATCAAGGGTCATACCGTTCACCGCGTGCTGGTCGCACAGGGTGCTGATATTGCTGAAGAATACTATTTCTCGATTCTGCTTGACCGTGCAAACCGTTCGTACCTTGCCATGTGCTCGGTAGAGGGCGGCATGGAAATTGAGCAGCTCGCCGCTGAACGCCCCGAGGCTCTCGCTAAGGTTGAGGTGGACCCGCTGGTGGGTATCGACTCCGCTAAGGCACAGGAGATCGTTGAGGCCGCCGGGTTCTCTGCTGAACTACAGCCTAAGGTGGTTGAGGTTCTCGTGAAGCTGGGCGATGTCTTCAAGAAGGAAGACGCAACCCTCGTTGAGGTTAACCCCCTCGTGCAGACCCCCGAAGGCGATATTCTGGCTCTTGACGGCAAGGTCTCTCTCGACGATAACGCGGAATTCCGCCAGCCCGATCACGTGGCGCTTGTCGATAAATCCGCCGAAAACCCGCTGGAAGCTAAGGCTAAGCAGCACGACCTGAACTATGTGAAGCTCGACGGTGAAGTTGGCGTTGTCGGCAACGGTGCCGGTCTGGTGATGTCTACCCTGGATGTGGTGGCATACGCTGGCGAAAAGCACGGCAACGTGAAGCCCGCCAACTTCCTCGATATCGGTGGCGGCGCATCCGCTGAGGTTATGGCTGCGGGCCTTGAGATTATTCTGGGCGATGAACAGGTTAAGAGCGTTTTCGTGAACGTCTTCGGCGGTATCACCTCGTGCGATGCCGTGGCTGAGGGCATCGTGAAGGCGCTTGAGATTCTGGGCGATTCCGCAACTAAGCCGCTTGTGGTGCGCCTGGACGGCAACAACGTGGAGGAAGGCCGCCGCATCCTCTCTGAGGCAAACCACCCGCTCGTGGTGCAGGCAACCACCATGGATTCAGGCGCCGACAAGGCAGCAGAGCTCGCTAACAAGGCGTAATCGCCACCGAAGGATTTATAGGAAAAACTATGTCTATCTTTGTGAACAAAGACTCTAAGGTCATCGTTCAGGGCATCACCGGCGGCGAAGGCACCAAGCACACCGCTCGTATGCTCGCAGCCGGCACAAACATTGTGGGCGGCGTGAACGCCCGCAAGGCTGGCACCACCGTTACCCACAAGGCAAAGGACGGCTCCGATGTTGAGCTGAAGGTCTTCGGTACCGTTGCCGAGGCTATTACCGAAACCGGTGCGAACGTTTCGATCGTTTTCGTGCCGCCCGCCTTCACCAAAGCCGCCGTGCTTGAGGCTATTGAGGCTAAGATCGGTCTGGTCGTCGTCATTACCGAGGGCGTGCCTGTGCAGGATACCGCTGAGTTCTGGGCTGCCGCGAAAGCTTCGGTGGACGAGAACGGCAAGCAGATTACCCGCATTATCGGGCCGAACTGCCCCGGCATTATCACCCCTGAGGAGTGCCTGGTCGGTATTACCCCGGCGAATATCACCGGAAAGGGCAAGATCGGTCTTGTCTCCAAGTCGGGTACCCTCACCTACCAGATGATGTTCGAGCTCGCCGACATTGGGTTCACCACCGCTATCGGTATTGGCGGCGACCCGATTATCGGCACCACCCATATTGACGCTCTGGAGGCTTTCGAGGCTGACCCGGAGACCGAGGGCATTGTGATGATTGGTGAGATTGGTGGCGACGCGGAGGAGCGTGCCGCCGAGTACATCAAGGCGAACGTCACCAAGCCCGTGGTTGGTTACGTAGCTGGCTTTACCGCTCCTGAGGGCAAGACCATGGGCCACGCGGGTGCGATCGTCTCAGGTTCTTCGGGGACCGCACAGGCGAAGAAGGAAGCTCTGGAGGCTGCTGGTGTAAAGGTCGGCAAGACCCCCTCCGAGGCCGCTAATCTGATGCGCGAAATCTTCGCCAACAAGTAGCATCCCGCCCATTCGGGCAGCTAATAAGACCCCCGGCGGTGTGAGTATTACGCTCGCACCGCCGGGGGTTCATATATAATCAAAGTACTAATTCGCTCCTGTCAACGGTCCTCCACTATATGGAGAGTACCAACGGCAGGAGTTTTTCTATTGGGCTTGCGAGGGAATATAAAACAAAGAACCAGTCTCTCCATTATGGTTGCTCTTTGCGCAACGCTATATAGCCGATAACCTGATATGCAAGTAGCTAAAGCTGAAAGACTGCTGGATGCGCCGGTTCCGGATGTCACGCTCATGGGCGTGGCATTTCGTGTATTGCAAGGGGGCAAAGCCAATGGCTTAGAGAAAGTATGGGGCGGAATAGACCTAACCCAGCGTGGTGCCGAAAGCTAGGCCCAGCAGGTAGGTTATGCCCGCCGCGCCCAGTCCGATGAGGATTTGGCGCAGCCCGCGGCGCATCGGGGAAGACCCCGAGAGCAGACCCACAATACCGCCGGTGAAACCCAACGCCATGGCGACGAACAGGAGCGAAAGCGCCATCGCCCAGACGCCGGAAAGCCCGAAAATATAGGGCAGAATCGGCACGAGCGCCCCGGATGCGAAGAAGCTAAACGATGCCGCCGCCGCGCCAATATCCGTACCCAGCGCTACGTTTTCTTCCTCGCCCTCTTCATCAGCACGATGTGACAGTGACGGGTCGCAGTCACAGTCGAGGTACCCGAAACGTTCCAGCGCACGGTGATGCGCCGCCTCCTCATCCATGCCGCGCGCCCGGTAGATGAGCTCAAGCTCGTTCGCATCAATATCAAGGTCGCCCGCCACGCGCAAGGTTACTTGGGTTGGCTGGGATGCATCCAAAAGTTCGCGCTGAGAACGTACCGAAACGAACTCGCCCGCCGCCATAGAAAGCGCACCCGAGAGCAGTCCGGCAATCCCCGAAAGCAGCACCATAGAGCTGGACGCACCTGAGGCCGTAATACCGATCGTCAGCGCCAAATTCGAGACCAGCCCGTCGTTCGCGCCGAACACCGCCGCGCGGAAGTTGCCCGAGAGTTTTTCACGCCCGTTAGTTGCCAGGGCGCGGATGATTTCTTCGTGAATAGCCTCGTCAGCCGCCATTTCTTCGGTGGCGTCCGGATCTTCGGCGTAGGGGGAGCGGGATTCGGCACGCTGAGCCATCGCCAGAATAAAAACCGACCCGAAATGCCGCGCAAGGAACTGCAAAATCGCCGAAGACAGCGAAGGACGTGAGGGTTTACCGGCATGTTCGCCGAGCATATCGCGCCAGTGCTGTTGATGGCGTTTCTCGGCTTCGGCAACCTGCATCAGAATCTCACGCTCTTCGCCCTCGGCACGCTGGGCCAGGTAGCGGTAGATGCGCGCCTCCGACTCTTCATCGGCGAGATAACGCCGCCACCGCCGGATTTGTGCTTCACTCGGCTGGGTGACGGGGTGGTGCCGTGCCGGTATGTGCCCGGTTGCCGGGGAAGAATCTTCGGATGCGGTGCGAACCCCCTCAGCCTGGGCGGTGAGAAGATGCTCGCTCTGAGTTTTATGCGGTTCGGCCGATGTCATAGATATCCCGGGTAGATTGGTGTGCAAACCACCAGCATAGGGGGTTCGTACTCGAAAATCTAGGAAAAGGTGCCGGTGCTTTTATGTTCGCTGCGTCGAAAAATATCTTTCCCAGTACCCTCATTGGTACGTTTCTTCACGCGAAAAAGAATTTACAGGTAGCGTGGGAAACGGCTGTTAAGAAAAAGGTGCCGCCTCCCGCGTAGGGGAGACGGCACCTTTCGTTCTAAAGCCCTGTGTGCGGATTACTTGATTTCGCCTGCGCTGTTCTCTAGGAATGCGCGAACGAACCACTGGAACTTCTCAAGCTCAGCGGTCTGACCGATCAGCAGATCCTCGGTAATGGGATCAACTTTACCGGCGAACTCGATAGCCTTGCGATGGTCTTCGATCACGCGGGTGTAGACGTCGTTGAGGGCATGCAGGTGCTCGGTCACGCGAGCGCGGCCTACGGGGTAATCCTCGTGGTTGCGTGCTGCGACCAGCGCACCAGCGAGACCATTGGGGGTTGCACCCAGGGTTGCCATACGTTCTGCGATGTCGTCCACGAAGTTGCGAACGGTATCGACCTGCGGGTCAATCATTTCGTGCACGGCGATGAAGTCGGGGCCGGTTACGTTCCAGTGTGCGTGCTTCAGGGAAAGATGCAGTTCGTTGAGGTCGTGCAGGCGAGCCTGTAGAACCTCGGAAATTTCTTTGCCTTCGTCAAGAGTAAGACCGGGTGCGGTGTATTGTGCGAATGTCATGTGAGACTCCTTCTTAGTGTGTAGATGCTGCTTCAAGGGGTAGACGCCGGGGGATTCTCACCCGCTATCTCCACGCAAAAGCGTTATCCTTAGTAAATCATTTTTATGCCCCGGAGTCAAGTTTATTTTTAGTAATTCATAATAAGGGTGGCTTTGTGTGCGGTTCTGACAACGCTAAAAAATAGCCCAGATAAGGCTTAGCACACCCCGCCACAACCCTGTGCAATCAGTGAACCATCATCATGAATACAGTGAGGAATAAGAAAATCGGGCGGCTATTCGCCTAAGGCGCGCACCGCATCCAACGTTAACTCGGTATGTAACATGCGGGCATGCCCCAGCTCGGCAGGAACCTCAAGCTCACCCGGCACTACAATTACCTTCATGCCCGCCGCCGTCGCGCTGCGCACCCCGGATGGCGAATCTTCAACCGCCACACACCGACTAGGCTCAACCCCCAAACGCTGCGCCGCCAAAAGGTATGGTTGCGGATCAGGCTTTGGATGCGTCGTCTCATCGTTGCCAATAATGACCGAGAACGTTCCCTCTGGGGCGGCATCGGCTGTACGCTGAGCGATCGACGTAGTCGCGTTCGTAACAATTGCCGCCGGAATCTGGGCATCACGCACCTGGGTCAGGAAACGCTCAATACCGGGCAGAAACTCCACCTGCTGATGCGCCAATGCCTCACGAACCTTAGCGACTAGGCGCTCATTAATCTGTTCATCCGGCAGATCAACCCCGCGTTCGCGCAGGCGGTCAAGCGTAAATTTCATGGAAAGCCCCAGACAATCCAGGGTATCCTGCTCGGTCCAGGTGCCGCCGAACTCGGCCGCCAGAGCAACCTTCGCGGCAGCCCACACCGGCTCGGTATCTACAAGCGTGCCGTCATGGTCGAAAAGAATCGCGGCGGGAAAAGAAGCATTATTCGTCATAGGTTAAGCCTACAGGTCGGGTGTTCAGGTGCCCATCATCCTGCACATGTGCCACAGCTAGTACTATGGGCTATGTGAATAACGTATCCGAACATCACGAAGGGCAGGCACCAATACGCCCGCCGCAGCGTATGCATCCGATCCGGATTATGACGCTTTATCTGGCCTACCCCATGGCGTTTGTCTCTGCCGCCTGGATTACCGTAGGCCGTGCCCTCTTCGGTGCCGCCGGTGACCTCGTGCCTATTTTTGCTATCTCATTTGGCCCAGCACTCGCCGTGATTCTGTGTCTGGGTGCATGGTGGATGTTTCGTGATGCGCATCGTCGCGTTACCAGCGGCGAGTACGCGCGGGTTGGTGCATCCTGGGGATTCGTATTTTCCGTGTGGGCCTGCTGGGCGCTCGCATTTCTCTTTGGGATGTTCATTCCCGACTACCGTGCCGGGGTACCGGTGTCAGGAATTGGTGCGCTCGCGGGTGCCGATTACGTGGGCTACGGTGCAGGATTCGGGAATACCTTCGGAATTTTGACCTTTGCCATGGCTATTACCGCCGCCGTGATCGCTTTCAATGCCAATAGGCGCTCGGCGCGCATACAGCAGGGTGTTACCGACGAGGTTTTGGAGGAGCAGGCGCGACAACAAAGCCCGTATGACTTCTTGGACTGAGACCTAGTCTGATCCTCTTACCCGCGCCCTAAAAAGGCTCTTTATGCGAATAAAGCGTATTTTTCACCGCTTTATTCGCATAAAGAGCCTTTTTAGGGCTGAATTTTGGTCCGGAAAACCTGCATTAACCCCTTGCGTCCAAACGTTGAGTGTAGTAGACTCAAGTTAGCTATAAAAAGAAGGCGCAGGATGCGCCCCGCACAAGACGCGAAAGGATAAGATTTATGGACGCAAAATTCACAACCAAGAGCCAAGAAGCACTCTCCGCCGCTAATATGAACGCGCAGACAGCGGGTAACCCCAGCATCGAACCTGCGCACATCCTCAAAGCACTGATGGATCAGCGAGAAGGCGTTGCCGTAGCGGTTCTCAAGGCCGCAGGGCTCGATATCGACGCCATCTCGGAAGCCGCATCCGCAGAGATTAAGAAGCTGCCGAAGGCATCTGGCGCATCTGTGCAGAACGCAAACTTCAGCCGCAGCGCCCTCGCCGCTATTCAGAGTGCGCAGACCCACGCTCAGAAATTCGGTGACACCTACATCTCCACCGAAATGCTGCTGCTGGGCATCGCAAGCGGCGATAGCGATACCGCTCGCGCGCTTGAAAACCTGGGCGCAACTGCCAAAGTTATCGAAGAGACCATTCCCCAAGTACGAGGAGACCGCACCGTGGATACCCCGGACCCCGAAGGCACCTTCCAGGCCCTTGAAAAGTACGGAACCGACCTGACCGCGCTCGCCCGCGAAGGTAAACTCGACCCCGTGATTGGCCGAGACTCTGAAATCCGCCGCGTGGTGCAGGTGCTTTCCCGGCGTACCAAGAACAACCCCGTGCTCATTGGTGAACCCGGCGTCGGCAAAACCGCCGTGGTCGAAGGGCTGGCTCAGCGCATGGTCTCCGGCGACGTCCCCGAATCCCTGCGCGGTAAAACCCTGATCAGCCTTGACCTTGGATCCATGGTTGCGGGCGCTAAATACCGCGGAGAATTCGAGGAACGCCTCAAGGCCGTGCTCGAAGAAATCAAGAAATCCGAAGGCCAGATCGTCACCTTTATCGACGAGATGCACACCGTGGTTGGGGCGGGCGCATCCGAAGGTTCTATGGATGCAGGCAATATGCTCAAGCCCATGCTGGCACGCGGCGAGCTGCGCATGATTGGCGCTACTACACTCGACGAGTTCCGCGAGAATATTGAGAAAGATCCCGCTCTGGAACGTCGTTTCCAGCAGGTGTACGTGGGTGAGCCTAGTGTTGATGACACTATCGGTATTCTGCGTGGGCTCAAGGAACGCTACGAGGCGCACCACAAGGTGCAGATTTCCGACGCCGCCCTGGTCGCCGCCGCAGCACTTTCAAATAGGTATATTCCCTCACGTCAGCTGCCCGATAAGGCGATCGACCTGGTGGATGAGGCCGCATCGCGCCTGCGCATGGAGATCGACTCGGCCCCCGAGGAAATCGACCAGCTGCGCCGCGCCGTAGACCGTCTGACTATGGAAGAACTGGCCCTCAAGAACGAGACCGACCCGGCGTCGAAGGAACGCTTGGCGGCGCTGCGCAAAGACATGGCTGACAAGAAAGAACAGCTGGATGCGCTCAACGCCCGCTGGGAAGCCGAAAAGGCCGGTCTGAACCGCGTGGGCGATTTGAAGAGCGAAATCGACGAATTACGTTCGCGTGCCGAGGTAGCACAACGCGAGGGCAACCTGGCGGACGCATCCCGCCTGCTCTACGGCGAAATTCCCGCCAAGGAGAAGGAACTGGAAGAAGCTCAGCGCGCCGAAACTGAGGCTCATGGCGAGGCTATGGTCTCTGAAGAGGTCACGGCTGACGACATTGCCGAGGTTATCTCTTCTTGGACGGGCATTCCCGCCGGGCGCATGCTTCAGGGCGAATCTGAGAAGCTGCTGGAGATGGAGAAGCGCATCGGTGAACGCCTGATCGGTCAGGAAGCCGCCGTGGTTGCTGTGGCGGATGCGGTTCGCCGCGCCCGCGCCGGAATTTCCGACCCGAACCGCCCGATTGGTTCCTTCCTGTTCCTGGGACCGACCGGTGTAGGTAAGACCGAGCTTGCGAAGGCCCTGGCGGAGTTCCAGTTTGACGACGAGCACGCCCTGGTGCGCATCGACATGAGTGAGTACGGCGAGAAGCACAGCGTTTCCCGCCTGGTGGGTGCGCCTCCCGGATACGTGGGGCATGAAGAAGGCGGTCAGCTGACCGAGGCCGTGCGCCGTCGCCCCTACTCCGTGGTGCTGCTGGACGAGGTTGAGAAGGCTCACCCCGAGGTCTTCGATATTCTGCTGCAGGTGCTTGATGACGGTCGTCTGACCGACGGTCAGGGTCGCACCGTGGACTTCCGCAACGTGATTCTGATTCTGACCTCGAACCTGGGTTCGCAGTACCTGGTCGATCAGGAGATGCCGTTTGAGGAGCGCACAGAGAAGGCGATGCAGGTGGTTCACCAGGCGTTCCGCCCCGAGTTCCTGAACCGTCTGGATGACATCATCATGTTCGAGCCGCTCTCTTCCGAGCATCTGGGACAGATTGTGAACCTGCAGATTCAGGGCATGGGCAAGCGTCTGGCCGACCGCCGCCTGACCCTGGATGTTACCCCCGCCGCCCTGGAGTGGCTGGGCTTGGCAGGGTACGATCCGGCCTTCGGTGCCCGCCCGCTGCGCCGCCTGGTACAGCGCGAGATCGGCGACCGTCTGGCGAAGGGCATCCTCTCAGGTGCCATTCACGACGGCGACACCGTAGAGGTGGATGTGAACCCGGATGTTGCAATGGACGGTCTGTCAGTGACCTCCAAGCGTGACGACTAATTCATCACGGCGCGAAACAGAATGCTAAGTTGCAGCGGGAGCGTAAATTACGCTCCCGCTGCACCTTTCCACTCCCGGAGGAGCTCGTGCTTGCAGAGCTAAGGACCGAGACGCCTGTTTGCATAAGCTTCTAGATATTTCAAAATGCTATAGTTCCCTCATGGATACTTGTGAGAATAACGCTGACGTTTACAACAAGAACTGTCCGTGCCGACATATTCTCGATAGGATCGCGGATAAATGGACGGCACTTATTATCGGGCGTCTGCAGCAGGGACCTCAACGTTTTTCAGAGTTGAAGCGTAGTATCACCGGCATAACGCAGAAAGTTCTGACCCAGAACCTCCGAACACTAGAACGTGACGGTTTGGTAAGCAGGACTATCTTTCCTACCGTACCCGTTACTGTGGAATATAAACTTACCCCATTGGGTGAAACCCTAATTGAGCCTTTACAAGTTCTTCGCCAATGGTCTGAGGCTCATAAACAAGAAGTACTTGACGCACAAGACGTGTACGATACAACGACATAGCGGCAGAATATATGAGGAGGGGTTATCGTCTGCACGATAGCCCCTCCTCATATTGACGGGAGTTTAAGAATAAGAGATGACGAGTTTTCCGATCATATGGGAGCTTTCAACTTTCTGATGCCCCTCACGGAAAGACTCAACACTAAGTCCTGTTAAAGTCTCGGTGAGAGTACCCATAATCTGTCCCGAGTCAATCATGTCAGCTACTTGCCTCAGCAGATCAGACTGATACGCTATATCCTCTGTTGCAAACATGGAACGAGTGAACATAAATTCTGGCGTCACAGAGATCGACTTAGGTTTAAAAGCGCCAATGTTAAGAGTCTGGGGATCGTCAATAAAAACTAATTGGCTCTGCGGATTCATGGCAGAGGCAATATCCTCTTCACGATGCTCAGTGTATGCAGAGAAAACGTAGTCGGCGCCGCCAAGATCCTGAACTTGCTGCTCCAAATCTTTGCTGTGATCCACAATGTCATCCGCTCCCAGCTTCTTGCACCATTCAACGGATTCTCGGCGTGAGGCTGATGCAATTACGCGAAGAGAAGTTCGTGCTTTTGCAAGCTGGATCACCATAGAACCGACTCCGCCTGCCCCTCCAATTACCAAAAGGTTACCCGAAGTATCTTCGGTGAGACCCATGTGATCAAAGAGCGTTTCCCATGCAGTGATTGCAGTAAGTGGAATGGCAGCAGCTTCCGTGAACCCCAACGATGCAGGTTTCTTAGCGACGATGCGGTAATCTACCGTCTGATATTCTGCATTTGAACCTGGGCGTGTGAGATCACCAGCGTAATAAACCTCATCGCCAGGGACAAAACCAGATACATTTTCCCCTACAGACTCGACGATACCTGCCGCATCCCAACCAAGAATTTTAGGATCTTGCTGAACTCCTGCACCCGCGCGTACCTTGATATCCACGGGGTTGATAGAGACAGCTTTCACTCGAACCAAGAGATCCTGGGCGCCCGGAACAGGGATGGGCATTTCAGCCTCAATGAGCGCTTCTGGGTCAGAAATTGGTAGGGAACGTAGCATAGCAATTGTTTTCATAGTGTTTGACATAAAACTCATTCTACTTCTCGCCCCACAGGCACTTTCAAGGAGGGCTAGTTACTCCGAGGAAACCACGTCATACCTATAGATGAAACATAATTCATAAGGTTTCGTGCCGAGCCGTTTTTATCTTTGCCGAGGCGGGAGCGTAGTTTATGCTCCCAGAACTCAGTCTTTAGCGCGCGGAATCAGCCCTTACTTCTTGCGATTCTGATAGAAATCCTTCTCGAATTTGCGTGCCCAGTCCGCAATAAGTCGGTAGGTGTCGGAGCATAGCTCTAGGGTTGCCTTCGCCTCTATCTGGTCTTCGATGGATGCGGCAGCCTGCTCCAGCCGATCTGCCCACTCGCTGTAGGTATCGGCGATAGACTGCAACAGCTCGTGCCCCATCTTCTCGTCCACCATGCGGATATTCGCGATGACGGAGACAAAGTTGAAGTCTACGCGCGCCGGGCTGGAGGCAATATCGTAGAGAAGCTCATGAAGACGTTCCTTGCCTTCGAGAGTAATGGAGTAGACCGTGCGCTCAGGCATAGCACTGTCTTTGACGGTGGTGCTCTCCACATATCCCTGCTTATAGAGCTGCACCAGGTTGCGGTATACGGAGGGTGAGCTGATGCGCGCCCAACCGCGCACTCCGCGCTGGTCCATCATTTTGTTCATTTCGTAGGCGCTCATCGGGTGCTCATGCAGAGCCCCCAGGATCATAGCGTCGATAGTTGGGGTTGCCATAATGCTTCCTTTCGCTATTGCTGTTGTGGATAATACTATCATTAATACTAGTCTTGCTTATAGTGGTTTGTGATCAAGAGAACCCGGACAGGGAAGTAGGTTGCCCGTCCCTAACTGGGGGAGAGAAACATCCCCGACATACACTAGACACATGGAAAAATGGACCGATACGCAGAACTTTGCAGACGCGGGCGAGAAAAGCACACTCATCGCCTCCGCGCATCGCGCCGCCATTCGCTCCATTGAACGAGTCGTCACCGAAACCATCACCCCGCACGACCCTCTATACGCCGCCGAGGGCATCGAAAAAATGCTCCGCACCGGCGGCGTTCTGGCGCTTACCGGCGCCGGGGTCAGCACCGAATCTGGCATTCCCGACTATCGCGGACCCTCCGGATCGCTCCTGGACCACCGGCCCATGACCTACCAAGAATTCCGTTACGACAATGCCGCCCGACAACGCTACTGGGCTCGGTCTTACGTCGGATGGAGGCGCATGCGCCGCGCATCCCCGAACCGGGCTCACTATGCGCTCGCCGAACTTGAGCATGCGGGCGCGGTGAACGGCCTTATTACCCAAAATGTTGATGGCCTGCACGTGAGTGCCGGAAGCAAGAACGTGCTGGCGCTGCACGGCGATTTATCCTCAATTCTGTGCCTGGACTGCGGAACGCGCGAGTCGCGTGAGAGCCTGGATATCCGCCTGGGTGCAGCAAATCCGGGGTATCTAGAACGTCTCGAAAGTACCGAATTGCAGGTTAATCCTGACGGCGATGTTGAGCTCGACAACGACTATATTCGCAGCTTCCAGATGGTGGGGTGTACGGTTTGCGGCTCGATGAAACTCAAACCGGATGTTGTCTATTTTGGTGAATCCGTGCCCGCCGACCGGAAGGCTCGCCAGCAGCAGATGCTCGCGGATTCTTCGGGTGTACTGGTGGTGGGCTCCTCGGTCGCGGTTATGAGCAGCTACAAGATTGTGCTTGATGCCCTGCGCGCGGATAAACCCGTGGCGGTTATGAATGGTGGCCCCGGGCGTGCGGATGCGCGCGTCACCTATTTGTGGCGCACGGGCGTGGGGGAGGCGCTGGAAGAAATGCTGGATCGCCTCGATATCTAATCTGCTAATCCTTGGGCTACTCAAAAGAAAAAAGGCGTTGGAAATACCGATTTTTACTATCAAGAGTATTTTCTAGATAGAAATTAAGGTGCCTGCAATAACATTAAAGTTAAAGCCTCAAGATGATATTTAAAGTTTATGGGAATAGTACATCTATCAAAAATACCTGTGTTAATAATTTCTCTTTAAAAAATCCGCTCAAACCGCATCATAGAGGCGAAGACAGGGTTTTGAGAGGGTAGTATATAAAGCATGAGAACTAAAAAAATTGCTACTTTCGGTGCCGTTGCAGCTCTGAGCTGTGGATTGGTAGGCGGTTTTACTACCATTCCGGCAGCATTTGCCACTAATTCCCTTCCCGGTAATTCTGTATCTACTTCTGTTCCGGGAAATTCGGAACACTCCCACAGCGATGAAGCTAAGATTTCTTTCCCCAATGAATGGAAAGAAGGTCAGGAGTTGACCTTCCAAGGTTCCGGCTATACAACCGAAGATGGTTCTGCTGGGTCCACTCTGGTGCTTAAAGACCATGAAGGTTCCATCGTGGGTACCTATGATGCAGACGCGCAGGGCAATGTCTCCGGCAACATCAAGTGGAATGCTGCCTATGCCGAACGTGACTATGTTGAAATTACCGTTCTGACCGGCAAAAAGGCTGGCGATGTGCGGCGCAGCGAGACTGTAAAGGTCAAGGTTGTGGCTTCTGAGAAGAGTGGTTCCCTTCCCGGTGAAGGTGGCCAGGGCGGCATGGGTGCCGTAGGCGGCGGCAGCACTCCCACATCTACGCCGACCGTGACTCCATCATCGACTCCTGAAGCAACCACTCCTGCTTCAACTCCGAGTGCATCCACCACTGCTGAGGCTGCAAGCACCCCATCTGCTGCCGCAACCGAGACCGCTCAGGTGACCAACGGTTCCGAAACCCACCAGTTTGCTACCTGTAAAGAGGCTAACGAAGCAGGTTTCAAGGACATCCAGCGCAATGACGCTGCATATGCCGATCACCTCGACAGCGACCATGATGGCGTGGCTTGCGAAAGCAACGGCGGCAATGGCGAGCAGGGTAGCGCATCCAACGGTAACGGCGGTGCAGGTTACGTTTCGGATAACAACAATAACGGCTCTAATAACGCTTCTTCGAACAGCAATGGCAAGCTGGCGAACACTGGTGCAAACGGTGCTCTGACCGTAGCAGGTCTGGGTATGGTTGCTCTGGGCGTGGGCGGTGCAACCGTAGCTGCTCTGCGTAAGCGCAAGCGTGCCTAAAGATTAGATGATTAAGTCCTCGGGGTGGCTCTAGAAGCTGCCGGAGGCTACAAGAATCCCTCGTTCCTCATGATTGAGGAGCGGGGGATTTTGCTGTTTAAACCTCAAAATCTAGGAAGAGAGTTTCCACAAAAAAGCTGCCGATGCCGCCCTCCGAAGCAAGACCCCTCTCGACAGTAATAACGATCGAAAAGCGTACCAATCAGGATTTGCATAGGAGACGTTATCTAAGTCAGAATGTGCCTTTTGCGCATCCTTAAGACCTCTATATAGGCGCTAACGCTCCGTATATGCAAATTCTGAATTTTTATGAGCATACCACCACATTTTTGTAGTACTGAGTCTCGTTCTTTATCCTTTATTCCCTGCAATCGCGGGGAACTTTTAGATATGCACGAAATACATAACTACAAGTTAAGACAGACACAGGAAGAACACAGGAACGGGCGCGAACCTAGAAATACAAGAACATAACGGCACACAAAACGGAACGGAGAGTCCAATGGATATTTTGATGATGGGACTGGCAGACCTAGTAGCAATTGGCACACTCTGCACCCTGTACATGATTCGTCATAAGACCCGTGAACTCATGATTTCATACGCGGTTATCAACGCCGGTGTTTTCACCGTAACGGTCGCCCTGGCACATGCCGGAAGCACCGCGGGCGCTATGGGTCTAGGACTCTTCGGCGTTCTCTCCATTATCCGCCTGCGGTCTACCTCCCTAAGCCAGCGTGAGGTCGGGTACTACTTCGTATCTCTCGCCCTAGGTCTAATCTCCGGCGTGCGGCTTGACCCGCCATATATCGCCTTCATCCTCATGGTGGTACTGGTCGGAATTATCGCACTACTGGATTCACCGATCTTTGAAGCGAAAAACCAGCCGCGCACCCAAACCGTCACGGTGGATCGCGCTATCAGCGACGAAGGAACCCTAAAAGCCTATCTGGAATCACGTCTCGGGTACGAGGTCGTCTCCGCTAAGATCCTGGAGCTTGACCTGCTCAACGACACTACACAGGTGACTATCACCTATAAAGAGCTTCCCCAACTCCAAGAACACCTTAACGCGAACTACGAATACTACGCTTCCTAGGCTTTATCTCGCGGATATCCCCTAAAACTACACCTAAAAACTCACACGTTGAAAGGACCTACCATGAGTCCCCAAGTACCTCAGCCGTACACCCCGTTTCAGGGTGGCGCCGCACAGACTTTGGAATCTACGCACACCCCTGCGGTAGATAATACTCCGTCTTCTCACCGAAGCGGGCACCGAGAGGAAAGTACCATGTCTATCGTGCCAACCTATTGGCAGAGCATCAGCCTCGATGAACTCAACGAAAAAGCCGCTATGCAGACCCGTGTGGATCGCAAATACATTGTGGACGCAGATTATGCGGCATCTATCCTAGCTGAACTTCCCGCCGACGAAGCGGCCGTCCTAGAAATCGACGGTCAGCGTGAATTCGCCTATGACTCTGTATACTTCGACACCCCTGACCTGGTGAGCTATAAGGCTTCCGCCATCGGCAGCCGTAACCGGTTCAAGGTACGTACTCGCAGCTATCTGGATTCTGACCTGAGTTTCTTGGAAGTCAAGACTGAAGGGGCTCGTGAATTCACGGTCAAGGAACGTATTCCGTACTCTATCGAAAACCGTGACATGCTCACTGCAGAAGGCAAGGAATATGTAGCTACCGCGCTTGAGCAGCTGACGGATGCGTCTGTAAATGACCTGGAGCCGGTTATCCGCACCGGGTACCGTCGTACGACTGTATATTTGCCCCAGTCCGAGCAGAATCCGGTGGATTCTCGCCTCACGATTGATACTTCGCTCACATGGACTCCGCTTTCAGAAAACGCGCTCATGTACACCGCAGACGGCGGTGAAGGGCCAACCAAGTATCAGGTCGGTACCGAATATACTGCACCCGGTACGGTGATTATCGAAACGAAATCCGGCAGCGCACCTTCAGTCGCCGATAAGTATCTGTGGCGTGCGGGCATCCGACCCGTCAAAATTTCTAAGTTCGCTACGGGTATGGCTGCACTGAATCCTCAGCTGCCGGCGAACAAGTGGAAGCGCACGATTCAACGTTGGATGCAGCTTGAACCTGCCGCTTAGATCTAGACCCTGAGCGGGTAACGTCTTAGAACGCGGTACAAGAATGGGGTGGGGTGTTCCAGAGGCTCACCGTGTTAGGGCATTCTGGAAACCCCACCCTCTCGCGTAGGATGGTTGAGGCAATCTTTACCGAGATACTTAATCCCTACAGACAAGGAACCCCGTTCGAGATGTTCAAAAACCGGTTTACATCTGTTCTTACATGCACCTTTGCAGCATCGTTGGCACTTGCCGGATGCGCGATTAGCGGGAACCCTGATAACTCCAAAGCCACTGTGACCGCACAGGAACAGGGGAAGGAACTTAAATCTGGCGTATACACCTCGAACACCAAAAATGGTGAAAAGATTAATGCGCAAACTCACTTTACGCAAGAAGACGTGACCTGGAACCAGGACGCTGTTCTTCCGCTCAATCTGGCAGATCCCACCACAACCGATGGGGTCAGCGAACAAAACGGCACGATTACGATTACGAAGGGGGGAACCTACCGTATGTCTGGCGACTATACGGGGCAAGTGAAGGTTCAAGCCCCTAAGACAGATAAAGTTCAGCTCATTCTTGACGGCGTTAATATCACGAATGAGACCGGATCTGCTATCAACGTTGCCTCTGCCGACGAAGCCGTCATCTACACGTCTCGGGGCAGCACCAATAACCTCAGTGACGGCCCAGAATACGCAGTTCAGGGCAAAAAAGAGGCAGATTCTACGATCTATTCAACCGCTAACCTAACCCTTGCGGGCGATGGAACGCTGAATATCGCCGGTAAATTTGACGAGACGGTGCACACCACCAAAGGACTGGTTGTTGCCGGCGGTGCCCTCAACGTTAATTCCTCGAAGACCGGGCTTAAAGGCAAGGACTACGTGGATATTCAGGGCGGAACCCTGCGTATTGAAGCCGCAAAAGACGCGATTAAAGCCACCAACACCGAAAAACAAGGCCTTGGATGGGCGCGCGTGGCTGGCGGTGACACTGTTCTCCGCGCTGGCGACGACGGCATCAAGGCGTTGCGCACCCTTGAGATTCTGGACGGGAAGCTCACCATCGAAGGGTCTGAAGAAGGGCTTGAAGGGCAATACGTCAATATTCATGGCGGCAATACGCTCATCAACAGCAATAACGACGGCGTGAATGCCTCGCTCAAGGACCAGCTGCCTAATGATCAAGAGTATGAGGATCAGAAGGAAGACAGCGACCAGCCGGATGCCAGCCCCGTACCCTTGGGTGGTGCCCGCGATACCACAGAGGTTATTGATACCGTGATCAACATGACCGGTGGAAATGTAACCCTCAACGTGGGTGCCGACGGCATGGACTCTAACGGACACGAGTTCTACACAGGAGGCGAGTTGCTAATCAACGGTCCTCAAGACGATGCCAATGACCCTATTGATCCAAATGGTGACATTACTGTAAGTAACGACGCCAGGATCTCATTTGGCGGCGGTGGTGTAGAGCTTTTCAAGCGCCCGATCGACGACTCCACAAATGGGTATCTGCGAATTGCAGATAACGATACTTTCCCACAAGAGCAATCTGTTCAGGCAGTAGATTCTGCCGGACAAGTCGTTGCAAACTACCGGGTGATTACTCCGGGTGTTAAACAAGTATTTTTCTCGAATCCCTCTATCGTGAAGGGTCAAGAATATACTCTTTACCTAGCACCCACGCTGGTGGATCCGAAGACCACCACCCTTGCATCTGGTGCCGTTGAACGTGGAACTTTCACGGCATCAGCCCCTGATCTGTAAAACATAACGAGAGGAGAGAATCCTATTCCAACCTTTAGCCTGCGCAGGATACAACCATCACATAAAACTCCGGCGCGGGTGGCGGTGCACGCCACAAGTATGCATCAGAAAATCCAATTTCTATCACACGACACATACATCAGGAGCCTGCAGGAACCCGTGAATTTGATGCGGCTGGTACCCGTTACCCCGTAGAATTCGGATGTAAACCCTGAAAATACTCACAAACTGCTCAAACAGTGTAGATAGAAAGTGATTCTTTCCCCATGAATAAAAAAATACTGACTTCGGCAACCTCGGTAACTTTGCTCGCAGCGCTTGCACTCACCGGATGCTCAACTACGAGCAACGCCCTCGCCTCTGGCACGGCGGCGGATAGCTCAGTCGGTACGACAGCGACAACATCCTCGGCGACCGCCACCGACACTGCCACCAGCAGCTCGTCATTCTCGACCAACGTGAAAAGCGGCGAAAAACTCGACGTCGATACTCACTATTCGGAGCAGGATCTCAGCTGGGACACTTCCTCCGAAACCGCGATTGACCTGTCAAACCCCACCGCAACGGACGGCGTTACCGTTGAAGACGGAACGCTGACCATCACGAAGGCTGGCACGTACAAACTCTCCGGCGAATACCAGGGGCAGATCAAGGTTGAAACCGCTGACAGCGACGCGGTTCGGCTCGTTCTCGATAACGCAAACATCACGAATTCCAGCGGTGCCGCGCTGAACGTGGTAAACGCTGACGAGGTTATTCTTTACAGCGCATCTGGCACCACCAATACGATAAGCGACGGTGCAGACTACACCGCAACGGGGGAAGATGATCCGGATGCCGTGGTCTATTCCAAGGCCGACCTGACGATTGCGGGTGAAGGCACCCTGAAGGTGAACGGCAACCACGAAGACGGTATTCACACGAGTGATGGCCTTGTGATTGCCAGCGGCACCCTTGAGGTCAATGCGGCGAACACCGGTATCAAGGGCAAGGATTATGTGGATATCCTAGGCGGCACTATTAACGTGACCGCGCAGCAGGACGGCATCAAGTCTACTAACGACACCGACGAGGGGCAGGGCTGGACCCGCCTGAGCAACGGTACCGTGACCGTGAATGCGGGCGATGACGGTTTCAAAGCCTCTCGGGTCGTCGAAATTTCCGGGGGCTCCCTGACGGTTGAACAGTCCGATGAAGGCATTGAGGCACAGTACATCAATGTCTCTGGTGGCGATGTAAACGTCACGAGCGCGGATGACGGCATGAATGCCTCGCTGAAGACAAGCGATTCTGAGAGTACGGATTCATCCGCGAACACCTCTGATACTGCCGATCAGCAGCAGAACAACCAGCAGCAGGGCAGCATTCCGGGCGGACAGCAGAGCGGAACTTCAGGCACTGCTCAGCAGCAGAACAACACCCAGAACCAAGGCAATCAGAACATGGGTCAGCCTCCGGCAATGCCCGGCGGTAACGCCCAGGACGGCACGTCTCAGAACGGAACTACAGGTACCGGCCAGCAGGGGATGGGTCAGCCCCCGCAGGGTGGTATGCCCGGTGGTGGTGGCGGAACCTTTGAGGTTGTCGATGCTGCAATCAACGTGAGCGGCGGTCACGTTACCGTCAATGCTGAGGGCGATGGCATCGATTCGAACGGTGTCACAACTCTTTCTGGAGGAACGCTGATAGTGAACGGCCCCAGCCAAGGCGGTAACGCTGCGCTGGATACCAACGGCGACTTGCTCCTCAACGGTGCCACGGTTCTCAGCGGCAGCACGGCAGATATGTTCGAGGCTCCCTCCACCAACTCGACGAGCGGCTACCTGAAACTGACCAATAGTTCCGGATTTGAGCAAGGATCCACGGTTCAAGTAGCGGATTCATCTGGTAAGGTGGTGGCTAACTATAAAGTCACCAAGTCGAATGTGCAGTTGGTTCTCGTCTCTAGCTCATCGATCGTCAAGGGTCAGAGTTACACGGTGTACACTACAACATCGGCTGTGGACTCCAACGCAACGTCGTTGGCATCCGGTGCGACCGAGCTAGGTAGCTTTACAGCCAGCTAGTGCGGGTTGTTCCCAGGGACTTGGGGATAAAATCTTTGAGTCTCGGGCTTGTAGAGATGGGTTGCTACGCGCGGCTCTTATAGAAGGCTCCTACAAAGGTTTGGGCTCCACATCAGCGTATAATGCGCGAGGTGGAGCCCAAACCTTATGCATAATTCGCTGGGTTTTGGGCGAAGAAACTGAAGATTCGATAGATTTTCTGAGCATGAATCTGTCAATCAACAAGACATTGAGGGGTAAAACAAGGTACCCTAGAACATAGGAAAGACTAGAGAGCGATCCGTGGGTTATGCGCGCCTTGGGTGTGGTGGCTGCGGACATGAGGAAAGAGGGGGTCACGCCATGGGGCGCGGCCGTCAGAAGGCTAAGGCAACACGGCAGGCTCGGGAGATGAAGTACTTCAGCCCCGAGACCGACTACAGTGCACTTGAGCGCGAGCTCAACGCTAAGAACACTAAATCCTCCGAATCATCTTCTCGTCGCTATGATGATGAGGATGATTACTCGGCATACGCGGAGAAATATGCCAAATATGATGATGAGGTGTAGCGGTAGAGCCTAGCGTTACGCTCATACGCGAACCGGCTTAAGCACCCTGCAGGGTGACTTGGGCCGGTTTTTTGTATACTCTGCGGGCGTGCTTGAGCGGTTCACGGGTTTTCATGTTGGTTCGTTTGCGCATCTGCTGATGCTGGCGGGCATCCTGCGGTGTGGATACGATAGTGTCACCTACGAAAATGTACAATACCCGAATAAGGTCCGTGCCCACCCGGATATTCCCGACAATGAAATCGCGCTCGCGGGAATTGTCCTCGATTATCGCAGCGATGACAAGGTGAATTCGCATCGCAGCCCCCGCGTCGGCGGTCGAGGGGATTTTAACGATCACATAAGGAGAGAATGATGGGAACTAAAGATGATATTGTGCGTATAGCCACCGACTACATCCAAAGGAACGGCGTCAGCGGTTTCAGTTACGCAGATATAGCGCGCAAAATGAACATCAAAAAACCCAGCATTCACTACTATTTCCCTGTGAAATCAGATCTCGTGCGTGCAGCCTTCGAAAAGTACAGCACAGACTTTTTTGAGACGCTACGCCAGGGCGTGGAGGCGGCACACAGCCTCCGCGAAGAACTCGAAGTCTATATGAGGCCCTACCGTGCGAACCTGGAACAGGGCTATAAACTCTGCCTCTGCTCAATGCTGGCGCTGGAATCCCTAAAGCAGAGCGCACCCGATCACGATGCTGAAGAGGACAAGAAGACGGCGAAACGGGGAACGCATATCAACGCCACGTTCGTGCCCCTGCGCGCCCAGGCTGAAAACCGTGAGCCTGCCGAGATTAACACCGCAGACTTTCAGACTAAGAATATTCGCTGGATCGCCGAGCGTTTTGAGCACGCCGGGTACGATCCCGAGCACGCGCAGGCAGCGGCGGAGTCCTTATTCTGCACGGTGCAGGGCGCGCAGCTGATAGCACGCTCCGCACAGAGCCTTGACCTCTTTGACTCCGTCACCAAGCGGCACCTCGATAACCTCACCGGCGCATAAGCGCGTATCACGTAGAGGCGGCAGGTCTATTTTGCGAGTTATTGTGCATTTTGTGGTTATTTAAGTCGCCCGATGCACGATAACCCGCGAAATATAAATCGGACTAAGACGGTCTTGCGTCTAATGCATCAAGCTGTGTGGAGTATATGCGAATGGTGAGGCGATCCCCGGAAATGAATACTCATACATAGCTAAAACATAGCTTCTTCATGTTTTAAAACGAGAAATGCCACGCATTCTAGAATCATGAAGAACGAAAATACTACCGCAACACTGTCGGTCGAACAGGTCGAAGAGACTGCTGAAACATCCCAGAAACCCAAGAAAAAGAAAGTAACTAGGCGCGTTCTCTTGGGAGGCGGCCTTGGCACCCTTGCCGTCGCAGGTGTTGGTGCTGGTTGGGCATATAATCGTTATCTTGCCGAGCATACGCAGATTGACGACACCGTAGCCTATGAAAAATCACAACAAGCAAAGAATAATAATTCATCATCTGACGGTGCCTCAAGCCCCAGCGAACTCACCAACGTTAAGGTCACCTCTGATGGTCTGAGCGCCAGCGAAGGCTCTATTACTATTACCAAATCCACCGAAGGAAGCGGCAATAATGCGGTCGTTTCCTTTGCCGCAGAGATCAAACTCAACGCCATGACCCTGCTGCGCGGAGCCTTCGCCAACAACAAATTCGGGCAAAACATTATCGATACGCCCTCCAATATCGCCGCGCAGCACAACGGCATCTGGGCGATTAACGGCGACTACTACGGGTTCCGTGACACCGGCATCGTCATTCGCAACGGTGTGGCATACCGCGATTCCGGCGCCCGTGAAGGGCTCGCGTTCTACCAAGACGGCTCCGTCAAACTCTACGACGAAACCGGCACGAACGCGCAGCAGCTCCTCAACGAAGGTGTCTGGAATACGCTTTCCTTCGGGCCTGCACTCGTGCGGGACTCAGAGGTTGTCAGCGGCATCGACCAGGTTGAGGTCGATACCAACTTCGGCAACCACTCCATCCAAGGCAACCAGCCGCGTACCGGCGTGGGCGTGCTCGGTCAGAACCACCTCGTATTTATCGTGGTCGATGGGCGTTCCGACGGTTATTCGCGCGGAGTTACCATGCCCGAATTTGCCTATATGTTCAAGGAACTCGGATGCGTGAGTGCCTATAACCTAGACGGCGGCGGATCCTCGGTGATGGTCTTCAACAACCAGCTGGTCAATAAGCCGATGGGCGGCACCAAAGAACGCGGAACCAGCGATATTCTGTACATCGCCGGGAGCGCATCATGATAATTCTGATACCCGCCTATAAACCGGATGAATCTCTCGTGCGGCTGGCACAGCAGATCACGGAATTGGATGCCCACGCCGAAATCCTGGTGGTCGATGACGGCTCGGGAAGCACCTACGTGCCGATCTTTACCGAGTTGGCGATTCGGGGCGTCACGATTATTGCCCACCCTGCAAACCGTGGAAAAGGCGCGGCCCTGCGCACCGGGTTGGCGTGGGCACGGGCGCATCGGCCCGATCACATTGTGGTGACGGCGGATGCTGACGGGCAGCATTTACCCCGCGATATTCTGCGAGTGGGCGCTAAAACCGAACGAATGGCGAGCATCGGTACGCGTGCCCTCGTGCTGGGGGTACGCACCCTGCCGGATACTCGCGCCGAGTTCACCGAGCCCGCCGTTCCTCTGCGTTCCCGGGTGGGTAATGCACTTACCGTTGGGTTCTTTACGCTGGCGACGGGCACTCGCATTGCCGACACCCAGACGGGGCTTCGCGGGTTTACCACACAGATGATTGATTGGGCTCTCAGCCTGCGCGGCGATAAATACGAATACGAGTTTTCAATGCTGCTTCGTGCCAGCCGGCCCGGGGTGGAGCTTATTGAGCTGCCCATCGTGAAAGTATATGAGCCGGGGAACCCGAGCAGTCATTTCCGCCCGATCCGCGATTCCGCACGAATCTATGTGCCGTTACTGGGATTCTTAGTATCTTCCTGCACCGGGTTTATCGTGGATGCGCTCGCCCTCTTTGCCCTCGTAGGCGTGGGTTTTGCTCTGCTCCCGGCGATTGTGCTGGCGCGCATTATCTCGGCGCTGACGAATTTTAGTATTAACCGTATGCTCATGAACGACGGTGCCGATCGCCCCTCGCGTGCGGTGTCCCTGGGGCGCTATGCGATTTTAGCAGTGGGGATTTTGCTTGCAAATGCTGCGCTGATGGAGGTTCTCACCGCTCTCGGGGTCATGCTCATCGTGGCGAAGATCCTGACCGAGCTGACCTTGATTCCCCTCAGTTTCGCGGTACAGCGTCGGTGGGTTTTCCTGCCAGCACCGCCTCCGCAGACTACGGAGCAAAACGAGCGCTCACGCGAGCTTGCCACGCACTCTTTGTAGAACATCCTGCGGCGTAGGTCTCTCCCTATAAAAGGCTCATTATTCAAATAACGAGCCTTTTATAGGGAGGGGGAACATAGATTACTTAGTTAGAAGCCGGGGCCATTTCCGAAAGTTTAGGCAGTGTGCGAAGACTTCTTTGTGAGAGCATCAGGATCAAAGCCAAAACCATAAACGATCCGTAAAAGAGAACCGTTCTGGAAATCCCCCACTGCACATACATGATGCCGGCAAGCAATGCCGCCACAGGAGCTAGAAGCATATTCGGGATGCCCTGCGCCGAATGTACACGTCCTATCATGTCTACCGGAGTCGAAGCATTGATATACGCGACGATACTGGAATTGAAGGCAGGAAGCGGCACTCCCGAAATAAGCATCAGCGCACAGGTTACCCAAAAAGAGTCGTGGGTGAACGCCGCTGTCATGTAGCATATGACCATCATCCCGACCGCCAGCGCACCCAATGTTCCTAAGGCGAAACGCTCCGTCATCCACCCGACTGTTAGGGACCCTAAGAGCACTCCGGCACCAAAAACACAGGCAAAAATACCGATACTGTAGGCCGCAATACCCTGTTCCGCGTAATAATAGATGAAGACGAGTGGCAGTCCTGTTGCGGCAAAGTTCGCGCAGCAGGCTACAGATGCGATCGCTACAAGAACACGGTTCTTCACAACATACATGAGCCCTTGGGCGAGGTCGGCAAAAAATCCGTTGGATTGTGCATCGATGACGGTATCGGACACCGTAGTTTCACTGCCTGCCTGCCGGTGTTTACGCTCGGCATGCACAACAGTAGATGAACTAGGTGCCGCCAGAAAAGCTGTGAAATTGACAAACGCGTGCACGCAAGCGGTCAGAATCAAAGAAGTGGAGGCGAGTAGACCCGCTAACGGGCTGCCAATTAGGTTCGCGGCAGATTCGCGTGTTTCTCCTAATCCAGAGACGTACCCGAGCTGTTTGGTAGGCACCACCCGTGCGATAATAGCCTGCTCGCTGGGGTAATCGAACGATGATGCCAGCGCCATCACGCACAGGATGCCTATCAGAATTGGAACAGAACCGACGTTTGCGAGAACACACAGGGTTAGGACTATCCAGGTGATGCACTGCCCCAGGCATGAAAGCGTAAGAGTGTATGTGGGCTTATATCTGTCGACAATAACTCCAGTCAGGAAGCTCGCCAGTATGCGTGTTACACCTGTAGCAAAGAGGGCAAGACTGGCGTTTTCGGGGGAGCCGGTGAGGAACAGCATGATTAGGGGAACACTTATATAAGACATAGCGTCTGACAGCTGATTCGCGCCTATCGCGAATACTGTGCGTCTCAAAGGGATATTTGACCGCAAAAGGCTATGTGTACTCATGGGGTTTCTCCAGATATTCAAGGTTGTGAGGCTACGATGCCTCATAGCAGCGCAGCACCGTATTATGCCTCATAGCCGCTACATGTTGTGTAGAGCGGACAGGCACGTTGCGGTTATTGCCCTCATCAATTACTCAAATAAAAACCCCGTGTATTGAGTATGGATGAGATTTGTATGATGTCCTATATCATAGACATGCATCACATATAAAGTAAAATTTTATGTAGATTTAAGATTGCGCATATTTTCTCTATTTCACTTCTTACTAAAAAGGCTCTTGACGTATATCAAGAGCCTTTTTATGCGTTATCCGTCAGGGGATTTTAGTAGCGGTAGCGTACGTCATAGTAGCCGTAGCCGCGGTAGCTGTTACCCCAGCCGTAGGAGTACGATGCCCACCACGGATGCCCTGAACGGTGCATCCACGGGGTGTTGTGCCAGCTTCCACGGTGTCCGCGGTGGTATCCCCAACCGCCCCAAGAACCGTATCCGTAATCCCAGCGGTTCCATGCACCGTATCCCGACCAGGGATCGTACCAGGGGCTGGGGGAGTAGTAGCCTTGACCCGGGTAATCGTACCAGTACCACCATGAAGGAGGCGCTGGCTTATAAGACTCCGAAGGCGCGGGTGTGGGTTTCTTGGTTTCCACAGGAGCCGGGCTCGGCTTAGGAGTCTCAACCGGTGCGGGCTTGGTAGGCTTCGGTGAAGGTTTGGGCTTGATCGGCAGAACCGGCAGCTGTTCCTCATATGGAGGCAGCGTGGGCAGCGGCTTCGACGGAGGGGGCGCAATCGGGCGTACAGGCTTGCTCGGCGCAGGCGTTGGGGTAGGTGTGGGCGCAGGCTCAGGCTTTGAGGTTTCAGCCGGTGCCGGAGTAGAGCTGTCGGACGGAGCAGGCTCAGGCTTAGAAGGTTCGGACGGAGCAGGCTGAGTCGGTGCAGGGCTCGGCCGTTTCTCCGATTCTACGAGCTCATCGACCTTATCCATTGCCTTAGCCGCATCTATAATGCCGGCGCCGCAATAGTCACGATCACAGGTGATCGGGTTAGCGGTGGATTTCAGAATATCCAGAGCCTTCTCGTAGCTCAGGTTCGGGTATTTTGACCGCATGATGGCAATCGTGCCCGCAACGTGAGGAGCCGCCATCGAGGTACCCTCATATTCGGCGTAATCTTCCTTCTCGGGAACAGTCTTGCCTTTATTCACCAGCGAAAGAACGCCCACACCCGACTGCCTAAAATCGCCGCCGGGGGCGCTGACGGCAACGGTCGAGCCGTAGTTAGAGTAGAGTGCACGTGAATTTCCAGGGTTGCTTGCACCCACGTTAATCACGCCGTTACAGCTGCCGGGAATTTGAGCCGAAGCATTCTGATTTGAGTTTCCGGCGGAGGTTACGATGATGCTGCCGCGCTTATTCACGGACTCGATGGCACGGTTGTAGGTGCGCGAGCATTTCCCGGCACCGCCCAAAGACATGTTGATAACCTGCGCGGGGTGCTGGTTCGCGGGTACACCCCTCACGGACCCACCGGATGCCCAGATCATTCCATCGATAATGTCTGAATCGTAGCCGCCGCAGGCACCCAGGACGCGCACCGGCACGATCTTGGCCTTCGGGGCTACCCCGGCAATACCGATGTTGTTGTTGCCGACGGCCGCTATAGTCCCCGCAACATGGGTGCCGTGCCAGGTTGAATTGGTGGCTTTTGCCCCAGAACCGCACTGCCCTTCAGTGGTCCAGTCGCCTTCATCCTGCGGGTTATTATCGCGTCCGTTGCCATCGCGTGCAGCGGAGGCATCCGACACGAAATCGTAGCCGGGCAGCACATTCTCATCCAGGTCTGAATGCTTGGTAACGCCGGTATCGATCACGGCAACGGTCACCTGGTGATCCCCTGCGTGCTTCAGTGCATAGTCGGCTTTGATGGTGGTGAAACCCCACAGGCGTGACATCTTAGGATCGTTGAAATCGACCTTGTCCGAGCCGGGGAGGCTACCGGTGGGCTGGCGTTTGAGATCCGGCTCGACCGAGTCCACCTGCGGGTTCTCGGCGAGCGTCTGCATATACTGCTTTGCCTGCTGCGCATTCAGAGGCTTCGATAGAGAGACCACCGAATCATTCTGCGCGGTATCACGCACATAGGTGGTTTTAACGCCGAGGAGCTCGTCAAGCGAATTTACGCTCTTCTCGATGCCCTGGTAGAGTTCGGGAACAAACTCGGAGTATTCGCCAGATTCCAGTCCCGCGATATCAAGGTTGTTCTTGGCCTGGTCGGCATAGTTGATGATAAAGCGGTCATAGCCCTGTTCCTGCTGCTGCACCGAGGTTGCAGTCAGAATATCCTCAGTCTGTGAGGATGCAGGAATTCCGGTCTTCGTTGATACCGGTGATGCGGGTGCGGCGTGAGCGGACGGTGCGCAGAGCCCTACCATCAGGGATGCGATACCCGCTACGCTCAGCGCCGCTATGCGGGTCCGCTTCACCGTAGGGTGTTCGATGAGTGACATGAAATGTCCTATGTTCAGTTATGTGTGAGTGAAATATATGTGATGGCGAATTTGTGATTGAACTCGTCATCAAAAAATAGAATATAGGGCGTTTTGAAAAAGTGCATCTTGAAAGTATTTCAACTCAAAATATTTTTATATATTTCGCACTAAAATATATTTACACATAAAGTTTTACTATTAAAATATTGGTGAAATCCTTGATTTTACACGGCAGAACCAAGGTCTAATTTATTCTCCCAAGAAAAATAATAATGTATTTAATATACATCACACTATCTGGTATACGAGATTTAGGGTCTTGGAATACTTTAAAGTTTTCCGAAAGTGCAAGATGATAGGTAGCCAAGTATTGAGTGAAGATTTAAAGTCTGCACAAAATTAGCTCGTCGTCTTTCAAACTCGCTGAAGCCTTACACAAAACGCGAGCAGATGATTCGTTAAAAATCATCCGCTCGCGTTTTATAGATATAGGGCAGGGGAGCTACAGCGTAAAACCCTGTCAGAGCGCAGGCTAGACCGCGTAACTGCCGTAAAGCCGCACTGCGCCTCCATCAACGCCCTTGGCACCCTGCACATAGTCAGGGTTATTCAACTCGGGGTCGCCAGCCTTCACCACATCCCCCATGATCCAGGATGAAATACCGCGCTCATTCAGACGACTCACCGCAGCATCCGCCACCGCAGGATCAACAATCGCAATCATGCCCACGCCCAGGTTCAGGGTGCGCTCCAGATCGGCGAGTGGAACCTGACCGAGCGAACCGATAAGCGAGAAAATCGCGGGAATCTGCCAGGTTGAACGATCCACGCGGCCCTCCAAGCCCTGCGGCAAAACACGCGCCAGATTAGCGGCGAGACCGCCTCCGGTCACATGCGAGAACCCGCGAATACCGTGACCGGTCTGCCCGTCGGTACCATTGACCGGGAACGCAGCCGCCAAATCCAGGCAGTCCGCCGCATACACGCGAGTAGGCTCTAAAAGCTCCTCGCCCAAAGTACGGCCGAGCTCGTCCACCTGACGATCCAAGCCCCAGCCCGCCACATCGATCACCTTGCGCACCAGCGAGTACCCGTTCGAGTGAATACCCGAAGAGGCCATACCGATCAGCACATCGCCCTCGCGCACGCGATCGGGGCCGAGCAGTTCATCGGCCTCCACCAGACCGGTTGCGGCACCGGCAACATCGTACTCATGTTCAGCCAAAAGCCCCGGATGCTCCGCCGTCTCGCCGCCCACCAGCGCGGTACCGGCAACCTTGCAAGCCCCAGCAATACCCCGCACAATATCGGCAATACGCTCGGGAACGACCTTGCCTGTAGCAATATAGTCGGTCATGAAAAGGGGCTTCGCGCCGCACACCACAATATCGTCCACGACCATACCCACTAGGTCGTAGCCAATCGTGTCATGAATATCGAGCGCCTGCGCGATAGCAACCTTCGTGCCCACACCATCCGTAGAAGTCGCCAAATAGGGTTTGCGGTATGAGGATAACGCCGAAAGATCATACAGCCCGGCAAAACCGCCCACGCCGCCGATCACCGAAGCGTTGTGAGTCGCCTTCACCGCATCCTTCATCAGCTCGACGGCGCGGTCGCCCGCCTCAACATCAACGCCAGCGCTTGCATAGGTTACAGAGGTGCTGTTTTCGCTCATGGGTTTATTAGTCCTTCGGGGTTATAGGGCGTGAATTAACGTGTGCGGAAACCAAGTCTTCCTCGGTCAAAAGCGCTTCAAGATCGGCGTCGGGACCGGGGTTGCACATGCCCGGTGCCGGTTGTTGAGCTTCCTGAACAGACTCGACGGATGCGGATGCCCCAGAGCCAGCCTGCGCCTGAACCACCGGAAGCGCTGCGGTATCGAACTTGTTCTCCAAGGTATCGGTACCCGTGCGGGTTTCAATGGAGACAGCCTCCGCATGCTCGGGCTTATGAGGAACCGGTCGTTCCACGGTTACCTCCGCCGCCTTACCGGCGAGCGGACCGCCCTTGCCTTCTTCGGCATCGAAGAGCGATTTGCCGCGGCGCTCCTCCGAGGGAAGCTCAATCGGGTATTTGCCGGTGAAGCAGGCCGTGCACATGTTTTTCGCGGGCTGCTCGGTTGCCGCCATCATGCCGTCTTCTGAAATAAAACCGAGCGAATCGGCACCGAGAGAAGCGCAAATTTCGTCCACTGAAAGACCGTTTGCGATCAGCTCTGCGCGTGAGGCAAAGTCGATACCGTAGAAGCAGGGCCATTTCACGGGTGGGGAAGAGATACGCACGTGAACCTCTTTCGCCCCGGCCTCACGAAGCATACGCACTAGGGCTCGCTGGGTGTTGCCGCGCACGATCGAATCGTCAATGACAATCAGGCGTTTGCCCGCAACCACAGATTTGAGCGGATTCAGCTTGAGCCGAATACCCAACTGGCGAATGGTCTGCGAAGGCTGAATGAAGGTACGCCCCACATAGGCGTTCTTGACTAGGCCGTTACCGTAGGGAATGCCGGACTGCTCGGCGTAGCCGATGGCCGCAGGGACGCCGGATTCTGGCGTGGGCATCACCAAATCTGCTTCGACCTGGTGTTCACGGGCGAGTTGGCGCCCCATTTCCACGCGGGATTCGTAGACAGAGCGCCCCGCAATCGTGGTATCCGGGCGAGCCAGGTAGACGTATTCGAAGACGCATCCGGCGGGTTTTGCCTCAGCAAAACGGTGTGAACGCAAGCCATTTTCGTCGATCGTAATAAGTTCGCCGGGTTCAACCTCGCGCACAAAGGATGCACCCACAATATCGAGTGCCGCAGTCTCGGAGGCAACTACCCATCCCCGCTCCAAACGCCCCAGCACCAGCGGGCGAACGCCCTGCGGGTCACGCGCCGCATAGAGAGTCTGCTCGTCCATGAACGTGAGGCAGAATGCGCCTCGCAGGGTGGGCAGCAGATCGAGAACGGCTTCTTCTAGAGAATCAAAATCGTGCTCGGCTAAAAGCGCGGTTACCAGTGCGGTATCGGTCGTATTACCCTGCGCCAGCTCACCAAACGCCGGGGGCTTGCCGCCGTTCTTCTGCAGCAGCTTATCGTAAAGATCAGCCGAGTTCGTCAGGTTGCCGTTATGCGCCAGGCAGAGCGTGCCGTGCGGGGTGGTGCCCAGAGTCGGCTGAGCGTTCGCCCAATGGGATGCGCCGGTTGTGGAGTAGCGCGCATGCCCGATAGCGTGTTCGCCCGGCATAGAGCTGAGCGTGGCCTCATCAAAAACCTGAGACACCAGCCCCATGTCTTTATATACGTGGATGCGCTTGCCGTTGCTCGTTGCGATACCGGCGGATTCCTGTCCGCGATGCTGCAGTGCATACAGGCCGTAGTAGGTTAGTTTTGCCACGTCCTCACCGGGAGCCCAGACACCAAATACGCCGCAGGCGTCCTTGGGTCCGTGGTCTATCGGATCGAGATCGTGGGTGAGTTTTCCGTCAGGACGAATCAATTCACATCTTTTCGACGTTGGGACTGCGGGAAAGTCTTGTCTGCGCGCGGGTGTGTGAGCCGCTGAGCAGCTGTACCCTCGGGGAGTACACAGACATTTCTAGTCTACCCTCTTTCACGCCACTCTGTGGTGTACGCTACGAAATTTAACGCCCGCAGGGGTGATGAATATGTCACGTGTGGCTGCGCCAAGCGTTTTAGGATGCGCCGCTCGCTTCTATTCATCCTCTTCTTTGGACTCTGGCTCAACTCGCGCCGTTAAGGACTTTTTGAGGGATCGGCGGTCAAGCCACAGGGCCACGAGGGCACCCAATGCTACGCCGACGGCACCGTAAATAACCGCGATAACGCCGAACACCGATGTTTCAGAATATGACGGATCTCCTGGACCCAGGATCACAGAAATAAACGCCGCAATAAGTCCGATGATGAGCCCCAGCATCATGAAAGCTACCACCGACGGGGCACGGCGAACCCGCACCTGTGAGTACTCAACCTCGGCTTCAGGGGATGCTTCAGCTTCGGGCGTGGGGGAAGCTGGCTCCGAAGAATCAGAGTGGGAATTAGAAGGTGTGTGTGCGCTACTCATGTCTTCAAGTCTATCTTTTGGGGTGAATCCTGCCTAATGATTCTTGGTGACGGCGGGGTGCGGACAACGTGGCTGAAGGAATGTTGTCTGCTCTAGGGCGTGCGCGATAAGACTTGAGGTGCCGTTGTCAGGTAGCTCGGCGCCTAGAACAACGGGAAGTAGCGGGATAGATTGCTGCGTTCGCCGCTGGCGGTCAGCAGTCCGGATGCGCTCGCATCGTCCCAGGTCAGGGCACCGGCAGCCAGCGCGCACCAGATGAACCCGCTCGTTTCGACTACGCTCGGCGGGGTGCCGCGGGTATGGCGAGGCCCGGCAATACATTGGGTAACCCCGTAGGGCGGAACCCGAACCTCCACACTGTTGCCGGGGGTGAGCGTGGCGAGCTCTTCAAGGGTGTACCGCACAGCGGTAGCGCGCACGCCGCGCGGCAGGCGAGCGAACGAGTGTTCTATATCGGCTCGATTTTCCGCACTAATAAGCGGTTTTTCTCCGGAAAGCACAGTATCAAAAACCTGTCTAACCTGTGCAAAGGCGACCGCGCCGTCAACCTCCGAAACTCGACGGCGCACACTCACGCGCTCTCACCCACTAACGGCTCCAGATCCGCACCAGGAACCCAGCCTCCAACCTCGCGGGGCGCATTATCCTGCACGCCACCAATCACGGGGCGAGTCACCTGCGGAAGAAGCTGCTGCACCTGCTCGGAAGGCAGATGCCCCGTAGCTTCCAGAGCCCACAGCGCTACCGGGTAGGCGGCACGGGTTGCACCGTCGGAAATCTTCACAGCCACAGACGCGCCAGAACGCAGACCCACACACAGTACCCCGGCGGCGCCGCTCTTGACGACCGCATCCAGCTGCTCACTCAACACCGTATCGGGCATGCCGGGGGCCTGGATCAGCTCGGGGTAATCCACCATCGCGGTCGCCACGGTTGAGGCGCGCGCATCCGCATCCATATTGCGAATCGCTGTTCCGAGCGTCGAATAGGCACGCGCCAGACCCAGAGCTGAGACCGCTGCGACGGGGGCACCGCATCCGTCAATGCCCGATGTGCCCACAGGCTCGCCCGTAAAACTCGCGATCTCCTCAGCAATCATGCGCTGCAGCGGATGCTCAGGGTCGCAGTAATCCTTCATCGTCCACTGGCGCGAATCCGGGTCTACAACCGAGCGGTCCAGCTGCGCGGCACACGCCCACAGAAACCCGGCATGCTTACCCGAACATGGATGCGCAAGCGGAGTCTTCGCCAAATCCGCGCGTACCATCTGTTCGTGCGCGTGCGCATCAGCGGGGTAGGCGGTGGGGCAGAGCAGAGCGGTCGCATCAACACCGGCGCCCTGAAGCACGTCTTGAACCGCGCGCATCTGCTCGAATGTTCCCTGATGCGATCCGCACGCGATCGCTACCTGCGCGCCACGCAGCGGCGCCCCCGATTTGAGTGTACCGATAGCCTGCAGGGGCTTGAGCGCCGAGCGGGCAAAGAATGGCTGGCTCATGTCTCCGAGGGCAAGATCGGTGGTGCCTTCGGGGGAGAGCACCACCACAATACCGTGGTGGGTCGTCTCGATCAGATCGTTACGAGTCTGAAATACGAGTTCGGCGTCTGTGAGGGAAAGCTGAGGAGAAGTCATATACCCACAATAATAGTGCTAAAAATAGAAATTCTAGCGGATAAAATCACATGAGTGCGGTGATGGCTGCCGTACCGCCAAAAATAATGCCGGGCGCATTCGCAATCACGATGGGCCAGTCTTTCTTCTGGCGCCACAAACCGTATGCCACCCACAGCGTGCAGTTAATGCCGGCAACGAGTGGCTGAATCCAGTCGCCCTTATGGCCGTTGATATTGCCGATAATTTGCGGGAAGTAGAAGACGTACATGAGCACCGCGGTTACGGATGCTACGCGCGCCAAAACCGGAAAAAGTCTGGCGTGAATATCGGATTCGCTGTGCGTATCTTGGGTGGGGGCCTGAACGCTGGAATTTTGTGTGCTCATGAGGGTCCTTTCGTCTGTGTAGTATGCCCTGCGATGCGCCCGACCAGTAGAACAGACCGTATTCACAAGACAATTTAGCCTACTCCCGCCCCTGGAATGACGCAAAATGCAGGCCACGGTGGCCCTAAAACTATCCTGCTAAAAAGAGCCTTTATGCGAATAAAGCGTTAAAAACACCGCTTTATTCACATAAAGGCTCTTTTTACGGCCTGAGGGTGGGAACCCCACGATACGGAAGAGCGCCGAAACCCCCGCCCGTGCCGCACCCGACACGGTACCCTTATGTACATGAAGGTTTTGGTACTGGGCCCCGGCGGCCGCGAACACGCAATTATCCGTGCGCTTGCGCGCGATCCACAGGTGACCGAAGTTCATAGCGCACCCGGCAACGCGGGCATCGCTCAGGACGTTCCGGTACACTCCATCGACGCCAATAACCCCGAGCAGGCCGTTGCGCTCGCCCGCGAGCTCGCCGCAGACCTGGTGGTTATTGGCCCTGAGGCACCTCTAGTCGCCGGTGTTTCTGATGCCCTGCGCGAGGCAGGCTTCGCGATCTTCGGGCCCTCTGCGGCTGCGGCACAGCTTGAGGGCTCCAAGGCATTCGCCAAGCAGGTGATGGAAGAAGCAAACGTACCGACCGCCCGCGCCTTCGTCGCCACAACCGAGGCCGAAGCGGCGCAAGCCCTTGATGAATTCGGCGCCCCCTATGTGGTGAAAGACGACGGGCTCGCCGCGGGTAAGGGCGTGGTTGTCACCGAGAACCGGGACGCTGCCTTAGAGCATGCGAACGCCTGCTTTGCCGCTGGCGGTTCCGTGGTGATCGAAGAATTCTTGGACGGTCCCGAAGTATCGCTCTTCGTCATCAGCGACGGAAAGAACGTGCTCCCGCTGTCTCCGGCGCAGGATTTCAAGCGCATCTTTGACAACGATGAAGGCCCAAACACCGGCGGGATGGGCGCCTACACCCCACTTGACTGGCTGCCCGAAGGATTTGTGGACGAAGTGATCGAAAAGATCGCCCGCCCCACCATCACGCGCATGGCAGAACGCGGCACCCCGTTCGTAGGTGTACTCTTCTGCGGGCTCGCCGTTACCAGCCGCGGCGTGCGCGTCATCGAATTCAACGCTCGCTTTGGCGACCCCGAAACCCAGGCGGTGCTGGCACGCCTGCGCACCCCGCTCGGGCAGCTGCTCCTTGCGGCATCCCGCGGCGAGATCGCCGAAGACACCCACCTGGAATGGGACCCCCGCACTGCCGTAGACGTGGTCATGGCGGCAGAAAACTACCCGGGAACCCCGCGTAAGGGCGATGCGATTGCGGGGCTTGAGAGCGCATCCGCTATGCCCAATGTGCATGTGGTGCATGCCGGAACTGCCGTCGCGGGCGAAGAGATTGTGACGGCGGGCGGTCGTGTGCTCGCTGTTGTGGCCCTGGGCGATACCCCTGCCCAGGCTCGCGATGCCGCCTACGAAGGGGTACGAGCCATCACCTGGGAAGGCGCACAATACCGCACCGATATCGCTCTCAAAGCGGTGCAGGGGGCGATTACCGTGCCCGAACTCCGCAACTAACCGCTATATTCCCGCGAGCAGGTCGTTTTTTTTGGCCGAGCCGTACCGGCTCGACCAAAAAACGACCTGCTCGCGGTGTATCCCAGGCGGGCGCCAAGTAACAGAACTTAACAGCCAACCCCGAGAATACCGTGTTACGGTCTCATCAGGATTCACATATCGCGGGATGTGGGCATTGTCCGGTAAGGTAAAGAATAGGTAAACACGCCGCGCACATTCGCCCCACAGGAGAACTCCCCATGAATTCCCGCAACAACCCACCCATGATTCCGGGGTGGACGCACGTCTACTCAGGTAAAGTACGCGACCTTTACGTTCCCGAAGAAAGCCGCTACGACGCCGCCGGGCTAACAGTCAGTGATGATGCTGAAATCCGCGCAGGCTCCGTCATGGTTGTCGCCTCTGACCGCATTAGTGCCTTCGATAAAATTCTTCCCACCGAAATCCCCGATAAAGGCAAAATCCTCACCCAAATGTCGCTGTGGTGGTTTCAACAACTTTCGCATATCCCAAACCATGTGATTTCAATCGATGTGCCCGAATCAGTCGCAGGGCGAGCCATGATATGCAAATCGCTCAATATGTTCCCGGTCGAGTGCATTGTGCGCGGCTATCTGACGGGCTCGGGGCTCACAAGTTACCGCGACACCGGAAGCATAGCAGGCATCGAACTCCCGGCGGGGCTTGTGGACGGGTCACGCCTCGAAACCCCAATTTTCACGCCGACCGGCAAAGCCGAAGTAGGCCAGCACGATGAACCGGTAACCCGCGAAGAACTCTACGCCGAAGTAGGGCACGCAATCGGTAACCGCCTAGAAGAACTCTCACTCGAACTCTACAGCACCGCCGAAAAAATCGCCCGCGAGCAGGGCATTATCTTGGCAGACACCAAAGTCGAATTTGGAACCGACTCTTACCGCGGCGAAATCACCCTCGGCGACGAATTGCTCACCCCCGACTCCTCACGATTCTGGGATGCGAGTGAGTACGAACCCGGAAAGTCCCAACCGAGCTTTGATAAACAGTTTGTGCGCGACTGGCTGCGCTCGCCGGAATCGGGCTGGGACGGTTCGGATAACGTGCCTCATCTGCCTGAGGATGTGGTTGAGAAGACCCGCGCCCGCTATGTTGAAGCCTACGAGAGGCTGACCGGCACGAAGTTCTAGATAGACTAAATGCGCGAGCAGATAATATTGTGACGAGCAGATAACGGGTTGATATCTGCTCGTCACAATATTATCTGCTCACGGGAGTTTCCTACGCCAGATGCTCCTCATGCAGCGTTGCTCTTTTTACCTAGAATATTATGTACTCAGGGGTAAATTCTGGTGTTTTAGGGAAAAATTTTCCCAAAACACCCTATATTTTTGTTAGCGTGGTGCAAATGCGGGTCACTGGTGTAAAAAGAAGGGGAGGGTCATGCTCAATACAAGTAACACTTTAGACGAGGAATTCGGAGAGAGTATTCCCGCAAGCGTTGATGCTCCGCATATCCGGTTTGCGCCAAAAGAGACGAAAGAAGCATTCGAGCTATACAGAAAATCGGTCAACCAAAAGGATAGGCAGAGCGCAGCTGATGCAGCGTCGCGTGCTGAAGCGGCCGCCAAGCAAAGCCTCTCTGAATTGTGTGGAGCGCTGCAGAACGTTAGTCCAAAAGCAGCCATCCAACTTCTTTATGGAGAGCGTCATGACTGTTTGTATGATTATATGTTGCCAAAGGGCGGAGAGATATTTTCGCTATCCCGAGGAGCATGGCTAATCGGTGTTTATGGCAATGGCACGGATAACAGCCGGTATGGTGCTCTCATAGCCTTCAACAAGTACGTTCGATGGGTTGCCGCACATCTAATCAAGCGTCACATCGCTACCTTTGCTGATCTGGACGACACTGAGTGCCTCGCATCTTTCCTCCCCAGTCAACTTGAAATAAGTCGACTGGTTGAGCCTGAAACTCGAATGATGTGGATTGTGGATGAGATCTCAGCGTCAATAGGGCGATGGGTAGACAACAACCTTCCTACCGTATCTGATCTGATCGGATCAAAACCAATGGAGGTTGCAGCTGAAAATATCCACGAGGCTGTCAGCTCACTTTGGTCTGCTTATAGTGACAAGAAAACGGCTATAGAGGAACCATATAGTGCGACTTTACTAAAAGACATTCCGGAAGGGCTGATCCGCGCACTCACCGCAAGACGACCTACAGCGTTAAGTGAAGCAAGCGTGGAAGAAGCACTGCTCGGAGAAGAGCCGACAACTACCCCCTTCGTCCACATTGAGGACACTACCTGGGTTTTGAATCGATCGGCTTGGCTAGATCATCGCGACGATGTGCTCTTTAGATTTGCAATGAAAGAGAGTCCACGTGATAAAGAAGGCCAGGTATTTGAAGATGTTACAGCATCTATGCTTCGCAAATGGGGGCCTCGCGAAGTCGCATGGAAGTCCTCTGTAGATCTTCTTTCCCCAAAAAGCAGGAAGTGCAAGGATGAAATAGACATATTCGGGTGTTCGGACGATATTGCTTTTATTGGCGAATGCAAGGCCAACCGGCTTTCGAGAAATAACTTAAGTGTCGGTGTCTCTTTTGAAACGGTAGTGTTGGACAAAGCTGTCTCTCAGCTTGAAACGCGGATAACCCATTGGTATGAGGGATGGAGGCCTGACGGGATAAATCCATGCAAAGCCAGTGAAGTAATTGGGTTTGCAATAACGTTTTCCAGCTACGGTGGAATGCTCTGGCAGTCCGAGAGTCTGATCAAGGAAGATGCCCCAGTACAACACGCAGTCATTCCGTTGCATTCTTTGATTTTTGCGATGAGTATTCTCGACGGTCCTCAAGACTTGAAACGGTACCTTGAGTACAGAGAAGCTTTTATCACGAGTGGAGCGGTGAACCATGATGAGCTTGAATATATGCTCACATTTATTGCCGCATTGAAGGGTCTTAAAGTAACCATTCCTAAGAATTTGCTTGATGAGAACGCCCGAATTCTTTTTATACAGTACGAACTGGATGAGGAAGGTAAGTCGATTGATCCCCGTAAGTACTCTAACCAGCAGGATTGGAAGCAACAATTTCGGGATGATCTATGGGATAATAGCAAGCCAGTCAATCTATGACTTGGCTGATTCGTGACCCATCTCTATATGTGAAAGCGCAGCGATCGGCTCCAGACTCCTTTGAAGCTGTTTGGTTTATCTGCTGCGAATCATGATGCCAGCTATTTTGCCATTGTTGAAGAGATAACAGTCTCAAAGGCGTTATAGACTAGGCGCCCTGCCAGAAAGATGCGCAACGGCACTACCAACGGTTAACGAATCTGCCCGATCGTGCCGTAAAAAAATATTCCCGATAATTTTCCTTTTGAGAATTATGAAAAAGCATGCGGGAACGCACATCTTACGGGGAACTACAACCCTATGCCGAACGAGTTAGCCGAATCCCCAACCACACCTATGCCTTATCTTCTCCAAGCAGTGGAGCTGATAGGGCACAACGTAGCGAAGGGATAGAAAACGTTCCCGCTTTGTGCCTAATGTATATGAGAGAGCTTTTACGCCAGATGCTCCTCATGCAGCACCACCTGATGCGGCAGCGCATCCGCATCCATTACCTGAGCCTGCCGTTCTCGCTGTTGGTCGCGGGCACGGTCTGAGAGCGAATAGAACCATTTGATATGCTCGCACACCCGCTCATAGGCGGCGTCCTCGTCACGGGTGGAGATCGCCTCGTAAATGCCCCGGTGCTGGTCTTGAAGCGTTTGCTTGACGGAATCCCAATCGCGCAGCAGCGGCACCGCCTCCTGCACGTAGCTGATAGTCGCCATGTGCAGTGAATCGATCACGGTATCGAGCACAATGTTTCCGCCCAGCTTTGATAGTTCGTAGTGAAAGCGGGTATCGCAGAAATGGAAACGCTCGTTCGAGACCTGCGGAAGATCCATCTCACGCAGATGCTCGCGGGCGTTCTCCAGCGCCAGATCGCGTTCGGGGGAGTCGGGGGCGTTTGCGGCGGCACGTGCAGCCGGTCCTTCCAAAAGTAAACGTGTAGAGACCACATCTTTGACCGGCAGGTTGCGGGTGGCAATGTGCATGCGAAGCGCCCAACTGAGCGCATCTGAGGGCTCAGAAATAACGATAGCGCCGGATTTTGGGCCCGAACCGGTGCTGGAACGAATCAGCCCCAAAGCCCCCAAAATACGCAGGGCCTCACGCACCGATGGGCGTGAAATACCGTACTGTTCGGCTAGGGTGCGTTCAGATGGTAGCCTGTCGCCCACACGCAGCTCCCCCAGACGCAGCCTGCGTTCAAAGTTTTCGAGCAGGATGCTGTAACTACGCTCTTGCATGATCGTCCCTGAGCCTGTTGTGCGCGTCATGAGTATGTCCCATTTCGTGTGAAATCTGAAAGTGACTTTTAGCTTGTGCAACTCTCCAGGGTGCAAAACCCTGTGGGTGGGTGCCTGAGGGCGTGTACGCCGCCTGGGTGGGTTCGTCATAGAACCACGCCCAATGTTGTGCTCTGCAAGCCTACAGTATTTTTATGATGCCCGCACTGCCTTCCGGTAGTGCAGCGGCGGGGCGGCGCACCCTGTGGTGCCCCGCCCCG
>NZ_KV820089.1:289550-372854 GCF_001815285.1 Rothia sp. HMSC065D02 | reverse complement strand
GGGGCGGCGCACCCTGTGGTGCCCCGCCCCGCCAGCTCTCGCTCGTTACGGAACCCTAAGGGCTAGGGAACGAGGAACGAGAGGATATTGGTCTGCAGGAAGACCAGCAGGCAGACGACCACGAGCATCGCAAATGACCAGGGAACCACGGCCTTGAGGATCTCGGATTCCTTGCCCTCCATATCCACAGAGGTGGCCGCAATAGCCAGTGACTGCGGCGAGATCATCTTGCCGACCACACCACCGGTGGTGTTTGCTGCCAGCATCAGCTCGGGGGTAGCACCGCTCACACCAGCATGCTGCAGGTTCTCGGCAGCGGATACCTGTAGCTTGGAGAAGAGCGCGTTTGCGCTGGTATCCGAGCCGGTCACCGCGGTGCCGATCCAGCCCAGCACCGGTGCCAGTACTGCGTAAATGGTACCCAAGCCCGCCAAGAAAGTACCCATTGCGACGGTCTGACCCGAGAAGTTCATGACGTATGCCAGTGCCAGCACCGAGGCAATGGTCAGGATCGTCCAGCGCATACGGTAGATGACCGAACCGAACTCGGCGAAAACGGCTGGGAACTTGAAACCATACCGCCCCTTCTCGTTGAAGAAGAAGTAAACAACCGCAACGATCAGGCCTGAGATAATCAGCAGAGTACCGGGGTTTGAAAGCCAGGTGAAGGTGTAAGGGGCGTCCTTGACGGGTGTGCCGTCCTTGGTGACCAGACGGGAGCTGAGCGCGGGGATATTGATTTTAATAGCCACGGTCTTCAGCCATGCCTTCAAACCGGCATTGAGGTTCACGAGGCCGAAGATAGCGACCACAATCAGGTAGGGCAGCAGAGCCATCCACACGCGTACTGCGGGCAGTGCCTCTTTCTCCTCAGACTGTGAAGGCAGGCCGTAGCGTTCACGCACGCCCTCAACACCGCGCGGCTTCCAGAAGCGCAGGAAGAGCACCGCAGCACCCATCGAAACAATACATGCCACCACGTCGGTGAGGTTGTAGGCGGGAGTTGCGGCGGTAATCCACTGCGCAATAGCGAAGGAAATACCGATAACGAAAGCGGGGAGCCATGCATCTTTAACACCCTTCATACCGTCGAGGATGAAGAGCAGAATGACGGGCACGAACATTGCCAGGAACGGTGCCTGGTGACCGACGATAGTTGCAATAACGTGCGGGTCTTTGCCGCCAACGTCGCCTGCAGTCACAATCGGGACGGCGACGGCGCCGAAGGCCACAGGAGCGGTGTTAGCAAGAAGCACGGTAATAGCTGCTTTGAGCGGCTTCACACCGAGGGCAAGAATCATGGTCGCGGTAATTGCCACGGGAGCACCGAACCCTGCGAGGGCTTCAAGCAGACCACCGAAGCAGAAGGCAATCAGAATCGCCTGGATGCGCAAATCGCCGCCGCCCAGACGGTCGAAGGTGCGGCGCAGGTCTTCAAAGCGTCCGGCAAGCACGGTGACCTGGTAGAACCAGATAGCGCCGAGGATCACCCAGCAGATGACCAAACCGTAGATAGCGCCGCGTACCGCGCTGAGTCCTGCTAAGTCGAAGGGCATCGTAAAGCCGAGGCTTGCCACTAGGATAGATGCGGCAAGTGCTACCAGTGCCGACCAGTGCGCGCGTGCCTTGACGACGAGTAGCATGATGAAGAAGGTCAGCAGCGGTATGGTTGCCACGAGCGCGCTTAGCCCAAGGCTTCCCCCGACTGCGTTGGGTTCAGCGAAGAATGTATTCACTGGAACTCCTTTGGTTCGGTTCGACGTGGATGTGGTCAGACCAATCAAAACTCCACGAGTTCGTGGCGCTTATGGCGCCGCTTGGGATGTGGTCTGACCATTAGCTTCATGTGAAGCCTACCCGAAGGGTGCTTTGAGATACAACTTATAGAGTGCAGGTGTGTTTTCCGCACGATGGCGGGGGAGAGGGGTGATATTTGCGTTCTGGGCGTCAAAAACGGGTTGTTCCAACTTCTGGCATTAAATTTCAGCTCTGCGCATAGAGATTTTGCGCACTGTATTTTTTCGAGATGTTCCCGGGTTGTACCACCCGATATTGCAAGGGATTTCATGGGTAAAGTATGCATATTTACGGGAAATTATGCAGATAAATTTGGCAGTTCCGCGTCAGCTCGCGGATGTTGCATATACACCCGCTGGAATGTCTGTTTAAGGTATCTCGAAACATTGGGGTTGCTATGACCTAAAGCATGCTTTACTACCTGAAACTAAGGGAATCCTTAAAACTCAATTTGGTGAGAAAAATGTTCGTTATTTCAATTAAAGGAATGCTCCGAACCTGGTGTTAAATGAAGATCAACGAAGAAAGTCTACGATTACGTTTCTACACCGATATGACCGGTCCCCGTAAACACCGGCGGGTTCCTGAGAGAACCTGGTCAGTCATGATCCTGGCGCGTTGAAAACCCGCGTTACGTAAATTCGGCACAGGAATTTGCGTCCCGGAGCGCATACCGCATCCCACACCAGCGGTTCTGTAGAGACTCGAAACCAGAAAGGACGGATAACATGCGTATTGCGCTTTTCTCCACGTGCATTGTTGATGGCATGTATCCCCGCGTAGCGCGCGCGACCGTCGAGATTCTAGAACGCTTGGGGCATGAGGTTGTTTATCCTCCCGGGCAGACCTGCTGTTCCCAAATGCATGTCAATTCCGGGTACTTTGATGATGCTTACCCCGTCGTAAAAAACCACGTCGAGTCTTTTGAGGCGTGGGACTGGGATGTTGCCGTGGCACCCTCAGGTTCCTGCGTGGCATCCCTGGGGCACCAGCAGCCCATGATAGCTCGTCATCAGGGCGACGAAGATCTTGCCGTGCGAGCAGAGCAGATTGCCGCACGCACCTTTGAACTTTCCCAGCTTCTCATTGACGTTCTGGGTATCACCAACGCCGCCGAGCAGCTTGGTTCTTACTTCCCCGAGCACGTGACCTACCACAGCTCATGCCACGGTATGCGCCTGCTGCACCTTGGCTCCCGCCAATCAGATCTTGTGCGCACCGTTGAAGGCATTAAGTACACCGAAATTGAGGGCCTCGACCAGTGCTGCGGCTTCGGCGGAACCTTCTCGTTCAAGAACGCCGATGTTTCCGGTGCGATGGTTGAAGACAAAGCAACCAATGTTGAGAAGACCGGTGCATCCGTATGCACCGGCGGCGACTGCTCCTGCCTGATGAATATCGGCGGTGCACTCTCACGCCGCGGATCCTCTGTTAAGACCGTCCATTTTGCCGAAATCCTCGCCTCCACCAAGGAGAATCCGCTGAAGATTGACGGCAACGTAGAGCTCGCCTTCGCATAGAAAGTAGGTTGATGATGACTTCCACCGCAATCCCCCTGGGTATGCCGAAGGTCGTGCACTACGGCGAAGGCAATATCTTTGAGAACGAACCGTTCCCCGAATACGCCAAGCGTGAGCTGAAGAATGACCAGCTGCGCAATAACCTGCGTTTCGTGACCCACGCTATTCGCAATAAACGTGCCCGCGTTACCAGCGAGCTGCCCGACTGGCAGGAACTGCGCAACACCGGCGAAATGGTGAAGAACTATGTGCTCTTCAACCTGCCCCAAATGCTGGAACAGTTCGAGCGCAACTTTACCGCGCGCGGCGGTCACGTGCACTGGGCGCGCGATGCTCACGAGGCAAACCAGATTGCCCTCGATCTGATTCGCGAACAGGGTGTGGACGAGATTATCAAGATCAAGTCCATGGCAACCGCTGAAACCGGTCTGAACGAGTTCTTGGAAGAGAACGGCATTAACGCCATTGAGACTGACCTTGCGGAAGAAATTGTGCAGCTCGGCGAAGACCGTCCCTCGCACATCCTGGTTCCGGCAATTCACCGTAACCGCCGCGAAATCCGCGATATTTTCCTTAAGAAGATTGAAGGCATTAACCCGGATATTACCGATGAACCCGCTGAGCTTGCGGAGGCTTCGCGTAACCGTCTGCGCGAAAAGTTTCTCTCGACCAAAGTTGCCGTTTCGGGCGTGAACTTCGGTATCGCTGAGACCGGTACCATGACCATCGTGGAATCCGAAGGCAACGGTCGTATGTGCCTGACCCTACCCGATACCCTCATCTCGTTCATGGGTATCGAGAAGCTGCTGCCCACCTTCCAGGACTACGAGGCATTCCTACAGCTTTTGCCGCGTTCCTCCACCGGTGAGCGCATGAACCCCTACACCTCCATGTGGACGGGCGTAACCCCCGGGGACGGCCCGCAGAACCTGCACGTGATCCTCATCGATAATGGCCGTACCGCTGTGCTGGCCGATGAACTGGGTCGCCAGGCGCTGCGCTGCATCCGTTGCTCCGCCTGCATGAACGTGTGCCCTGTGTACGAGCGTGCCGGTGGTCACGCCTACGGTTCCACCTACCCCGGTCCGATCGGTGCAATTCTTTCGCCCCAGCTTTCCGGCATTGAGGCGGCGCACAATAACTCGCTGCCATACGCATCTTCGCTATGCGGTGCCTGCTACGAAGTGTGCCCCGTGAAGATCAACTTCCCCGAGGTGCTGGTGCATCTGCGCGGTAAGGATGTTGAAGCGAAGCACGCGAAGAAACACGCACCCACCCAGATGGACGCCATGATGTACGGTGCTAAGAAGCTGTTCTCCTCGGGCAAGATGATGGCGGTCGCCGAGCGTGGTCTGCCGATGTCCCGTCTGATTAGCGGCAAGAAACATAAGATCACGAAGGTGCCCGGAATTGTCGGCGGTTGGACGGATTACCGCGATATTCCTGAGCCTCCCAAAGAATCGTTCCGCAACTGGTGGAAGAAGGAAAAATCTGGTGCACCCGCTCGCGACAGCGCCGAGCGCGTGGATATTGCCGCTCTCATCGAAGCGAATAAGAGTAAGGTTGCAGAAGCCGCAGCAAACGCACAGGCTGCGGCCGAAGCTCAGGCGGCTCGTGAAGGTAAGGAGAACGCATAATGTCCTCTGCGAAGGAAGATATTCTCACACGTATTCGTGAGTCCCTGTCGGACGCCCCCGAGGCACCAACCCCCGTGCGTAATTACCGCCGCGTGAGCGAGCTGAACCGCGAGCAGACTATTGAGATGCTGGTGGATCGTCTGATCGACTATAAGGCGAACGTCTTTAACGCGACCGAGTCGAATATCGCCGAGGTTATTGCCGAGCGTCTGGGAGAGAACTCGCGCTATGTGGTTCCCACCGGGCTGAACCCCGAATGGCTGCCAGAGGATACCGCAACCCGCGTGCATGTCACCGATTCGGGGAGCACTCTCGAACCCGGCGCGCTTTCGGTGCACGAGCTTGATGCCGTGGATGCGGTGGTCACTTCCTCGACCGTATCGTGCGCTGAGACCGGCACCATTTTCTTGAACTCCACCCCGCAGGAAGGTCGCCGTGCGATTTCCCTGGTACCCGACCACCATGTATGCGTGGTGCCGGAATCTACAGTTGTGGAGCTGGTGCCGGAGGCGATTGAACGCATCACCTATGAGCGCCCGGTGACCATGATCTCCGGGCCGTCTGCGACCAGCGATATTGAGCTGATTCGCGTGGAGGGTGTGCATGGGCCGCGCATCCTGGATGTGGTGATTCTCGAAGGCAAATAGCCGGTTCGGCAAATGCGGTAAACGGACTATGCGGTTGAGCCTAGAGCACCGCTGACGCAATAGAAAGGGGATGGGAACCTAACGTGGTTCCTATCCCCTTTCATTGTGTGCGGGCGTACTTTCCGCGAGCAGATGGTTTTTGACCGATAAAAGCTTTAGCTCCTGTATCGGCTGGTTAGGGAGCGATATTCTCTGGTCGGCAATAAATCCGTAGGGCTCATCGACCCTTGGGGACTCTCACCTATCTCGGCTGAAAACCTGAAGGAGCTATAATTTAGAAAGGGTTTTAACTGGTTTAAAATTTTTTTACTTATACCGAGTGATTGGTTCTATAGGATTATGAATTTTTTATCATGCTTCGTGATATTTTTAGAATATTTTCTTCTCGATATTAGAACCATCATCATTGACGAAATACCATTCATTATTTGAATAACGTAAGCCGATTGCGGACTTTTTCTCAGCTTTTTGGTCTGAAAATTCTAGAAATGGTGTAGTTGTTCCAGTGGTAGAGTTATAAACCTTGGTTTCTGGAGATATTCGTATAATACTTTGCCATTCTCGGATCGAGGGATCATTTAGATTATTATTTGATCCCGCTGTTTCAAATTCGACGCTGCAGGGATGCTGTGGTCCTATAACCCATCCGGTTTTTTCTTCATAGAGTTTGATAATTTCAGAATTAAGAGTGAGTCGAGCATCAGTGATTTGGCTAAGAGGTTTAAGATCTCCAGTCAGGTACGCGTAGTTAACTGCTTCTACCCAATAAGCTATAGAAGCGTAAAATCCATTGTTGCTGTATTCGTTGATGTAGTCGGGCATGAGGGGTTTAGGGACGTTTTGCGCCGGATGTTCGGTGGTTGCTGGAATGAATTTACCGTGTTTTTCGTAGGTATCAAGACGAACGGGTCCATCGTAGTCATATTTACTGCCAATATCGAAAGATTGCGTCGGCTTAGGGTATGTGGCTCTTGCTTTAGGAGCGCTTCGTGTAGTGGGCGCGCATGCGCCAAGTGCGAGCGTTCCTATGCCGAGCCCAAGAGTAAGGAAAGCACGACGTGTGGGCAGGTGTGTGGAATTCATGGGCGTTTGGCTCTCTGGGCATTTTGGTCAGTGTATTACTCTATTGTATAGGGTATGGTTTGGGTTGTTGTCTGGCTGATTTTGCTGCGATGAAGGGGAGTATGATGGGCAGATTATCTCGCCGATTAATATTTACTGGTGGTTTGGGTGTTGTTGCTGGCTCGGTGTTGAGTTCATGTGCTGTTTCCAGGCCAACTCCTTCTAGAACTGAGGGTTTTTCGTCTTCTCCTTCGCCTACGGAGGAGCCTTTTTGGGATGATAAAGATCGTTCGGGTGAGGTGAAGTATTGGGAGTTTCAGGCGGTTGGTAAGTTTATTCCTGGGACTCGGGAGCATCGTGCGTGGGGTGTTCCAATTCCTCGCCCTTATCAGTCGAGTAATGGGTATGCTATTTCGCATATGCGGACTAGTATTGGCATGTGGGTTTCTGCTCTGAATTATTTGTTGCTTACGGGGGAGGCAGAGCCTTTGAAGATTATTGATCCTGAGTTGAAGACGGCTCGTCCTGATATTGTGAAGCTGTATGAGGACGAGACTGGGTGGGTAATCAGCCCAGATAACTTTCCTATAAAAGCCGAACTTGTCGCTCCGCAACCGGTGGAATTCGCAAAAGGATCAAATGTCTTTACCTGGGATGCTCGGTTGAGTGTAGATGCCAGTGCTTCGGTGTTTTATGCGGACACGAAGGAGAGCCGTCCTTTGGCTGAGGTTCTAAGGTTACAGCCGGGTGAGGTGCAGTTGCAGATTGTGTATGTGGAGGGTAAGTGGAGGTCTGAGACTGCTTATGATGTTGTTTATCAGGTCTCGTGAGAGGTTTTAGAGTTTTTTCTTCTCGACATTAGAGCCATCATCATTGACGAAATGCCATTCATTATTGAGGTAGCGCAAACCAATCATAACTTTCTTTTCAGCGGTCTGATTTATCGCTTCTAAAAATGGTGTAATCGAACCATCGACTGAATTGTATATCTGGGTGTCTGGGGATAACCGGATAATACTTTGTCGTTCTCGAATGGAAGAATCTTTTAGGCTGTCGTGTGATCCTGCTGTTTCAAACTCAACGCTGCAGATATGCTGCGGTCCGATAACCCATCCAGTTTTTTCTTCGTAGAGCTTGATAACTTTGGAGCTAATTGTTTGATGGGCGTCGGCGACTTGGTCGAGGGGTTTAAGATCTCCGGTGAGATAGGCATAATTGACGGCTTCCATCCAATAAGCAATAAAGGCGTACATCCCGTCGCTACTGTATTCGTTGATGTAATCGGGCATGAGGGGCTTAGGAACATTTTGTGCCGGATGTTCGGTGGTTGCTGGAATGAATTTACCGTGTTTTTCATAGGTATCAAGGCGTATTACTCCGTCGTATCCATTTTTATCCTTGTTGAGCATGAAAGTTTGTGTTGGTGAGGGGTAGGAGGGGCTTGGTTTTTCTTTAGTGCGTGTTGATGGTGCGCATCCACTGAGTGTAATGGTTGTGGCGGTGAGTCCGAGGGTGAGAATGGTTCTGCGTGTGGGCAGGTGTACAGAACTCATCGGGTCTCGCTTTCTACGCATTATGGCTAGTGTATTTACTCTACCGCATGGGGGAGTATTAGGTTTACGTGGTAGGTAGCTATATGCGAGCAGGGTAAGGGAGGCAAGGGAAGCAGAGGTAGTCGAAGAAGCCTGCTGCATTGCATACCCCGTATGCAATGCCCCCGCACCACCCGGGCAGCATGAGAACAGCACGGAGGTGGATACGGCAGGCGTGCAGAGGCAAGGTCAGCCACACACTAGCACGCACATCACGAGCTGGAGCGCAGCCGCCCGCAGCCACAGGCACAGCGAAGCCCCTGCCGCGCATCCGGGAGAGTACCCGGTGCCCAGCAGGGGCTTCTAGGAACAAGCTACAGAACTTTACGCGCGAGCGTCGAAGTGCTGCAGACCGGAATCTTCGCGGCTACCGCCTTGACCGTCGCCAACATCGCGGTAATCGCTGATCCATTCAATTTTCTGAACCCACTTGACCATCTTGTAACCGTGCATGGAATCTGCACGCAAGCGTAGGGGACCACCGTAAACATCTGGGAGGGGCTTATCGTTCATACCCCAAGCCAGAATGGTTTCGTCCTCCATTGCCATGGAGATATCCAAGCATTCGTAGTAGGGTTCGGTGGGCCTGCCATCGTAGGTGTGACCCACGTGCCCGTAGGAAGTCACCATAACGTACCGTGCGTTATCGTCCTTTTCGACAAGGGCGAGTACATCACGCAGGCGAACACCTTCCCATTTGGCGATGCCCGTCCACCCCTGCATGCAGGTGTGCATCGTAATATTGACTTCCTTGCCCAAGGACTTCAAATCGTCGATGCTTAGCGACTTCGGCTCTTTCACCAAACCGCCCAGCTCCAGGCGATAATCTACGAAGTCCTGTTCACGCAATCGGTTCCATTCGGTGCTTTCACGCTCTGTAGGCGGGCGTGTGTTAACCCAGTGGAACGGCGAAATATCGGCATCCGTGAAGGTCTGCTTCTTGACCTGATGCGAGGAGATGCGATCCAGGAACAGGTTGCGAACCGGCTGGGTCAGACCCCAAACGAAGGTCTGAGCGAAGCGCAGGTCACGATGCGACCAGTAAGAAGCACCGATCCAGACCGCGAGAACTACGACGACGCCAACGATCAGCATGGTCACTGCTTGGGCGAACTGTGCCGCATCAATCTCGTTGTAGTTCTTGTTGAGCATCATGTGCGCAATGTTGTACTGCGGGTGAACGATGAGTACCAGCGCCACGTGCATGATCGTGAAGACGCAGTAGAACGCCATGCCCAAGAAGTGAATTGAGCGGGCGGTCTGGCGGTTACGGAACAACCGCACGTAGCGTGGGAAGCGACCGCAGAACGCGGGGCTCATGATAGGACCGGTGGCAATCATCAGTGGTGCCACGATGAAAACCACGGTGAAGTACATGAGCTTCTGAAGCGCATCGTAGGGTTGGAAATGCTCAATAGAGGGGATTTGGAAACCCGCGTAAATCTGGATGGACTGCCATGCCTCGGGGAAAATATCCCAGGAGGTAGGAACAATACGGCGCCACTGACCCGTAATAAAGAGTAGGCTCACATAAACCAGACCATTAGCAATCCAGATGACGGTAGTGAGAGCGTGCCAAGCACGTCCCAAGCCAATCTGAGCCTTACCGGGGAGCGAGATCAGAGGGGAGAGGCTTCGTTGATCGTCGCGGGCGGTGTATTCGCCAGGAACGGTTGAAACCTTATCCTTCGTGAACTTGAGCCACTCAGACCCGGGGGTGCAGTGGTTGTTCCAGTAAAAACGCGGATGTGAGGCAATAACTTCCCAACCGGATCGGATGAGAAGTCCAATCATCAGAAAGTTAATGAAGTGGGTGATGCGCAGCCAGGCAGGAAAGTCTAGTGCTACACCACCGGCACTCATCATGAGTGTTTGGTGCATTTGTCTTCCTTAGAATGACTGTGTGTGCGTATGGAATTAGTGTGTGAGGCCGTAAAGTTGAGATGCTCTAATGAGCTATTCAGAGGTTGAGTCCATATCGTTCTCCGTCCCTGTAGAGCTCGTCTGTCAACGCGGGACTACCCGGAAGAGTCATGTCTCGACTAACCTGCAACCCCACATGAGATATTGGATTCTGTGGGATTTATGAGGAGCCCTGCCGTATCTATTTCATCTTAGCTGACACAGTGTCACTCGCAAAAGATAAGAGGCGTAACACGCCGAAAATTTGTCGTAAAAATACCGAATATTACGGACTTTTGAGGGTGTTAATGACCTTAAGTAATGTTGCTGGACAGCGATTACGTGATGGGTAAATTATGGAATTTAAGAGGTTATATGTATGAAAACTTAGGATACCCTTTTTGTGGGTTTAGAGCGATTAAACCAAAATTACATGTTCTTATTTTATGGTTTCAGACACCTCAACTCGTCGGCACCCTGAGAACCGGAGTATGCACGATGCACGCGAACGCAGCAGGTGAGGCTCGGTCGGGCACATCTCCCCGCCCGCACCTAGAGCGCGAGTAGATATTATTTCGGCGAGCAGATAACGGATTGTTATCTGCTCGCCGAAATAATATCTGGGGGTAGAATCCTGACTCTAGACCGTGCGGATTGCATCGGCGGGCTGCGCGCGAGAGGCCACAATAGCCGGAACCATGGCAGATACCAGTCCGGAGATCCCACCTGCGCCGAGCCCCAGGAATAGGGGAGTCGCCTCCAGAATAGGTTTCCAGCCATTGAGTTGGCATATCAGTAAGGTCAGGAGCGTGCCTAGTGTAATCCCCAAAATACCGCCCGCAAGCCCAATAAAAAGCCCTTCAAGCAGAAACATGCGCCGTACTGCCGCTTTCGACGCTCCCACCGCACGCCGTAACGCGATCTCGCCGCGCCTGGTTTGCACGCTTAAGTACAGAGTTGTGCCCGCGCTCAGTGCCGCCAGCAGAAGAATACCCCAGGAGGATACAAGCGAGAGGGTTGCGATATCGTTCGAGACCCCGCGATGCAAAGACCTCAAGTCTGTGACCGTCTGAACCTTGTAATTTTCCGGGTGCGCCGCATCCACGCTTAAGGGCGCTACCTCAGAAACAGGCGCGGGGTAGCCTGGTTTAGTGCGCATGAGAAAAAGGTGCTCGTTTTGCGGGTATGACGATGCGCTCTTCATATCAAGCACCACAGCATTAAGCAGGAGAGCATCTCGGGGAGCTTCCTCAATAATGCCGACCACACTATATTCCCGCCCCTTGACTGTCACGATGGAGCCGGAACCAGAACCGGAAATCCCAAGCTGTTCCGCTGCGTGCTTTCCTACGAGAGCCGAAGGGCGGTCTTGATTCGTATGTGCGCGGGTAAAAAGGGTGCGGGCGTTGCCTGGTTTGGTGACCGCCTCTGCCGCATCCAGGTACCCCGTGTCGATAGCGTAGGTGAGCACGCTTATTTTATTGATGGGAACCGGTACGTCAAGCGGGAACTTTGAGACATCACCGGCGATGCTCGTGCGGTATCCGACGGCAGTAACCCCGTTAATCGCCGTGAGTTTTTGGGAAACCTCCCCGGCTTCTTCAGAGGAAAAATCTTGGGAGACGGGTGAAAGTCGAACCTCGTCGAGAGCCGCCGCTTCCAGGCGTTCACTGACCTGATGAGCAGTGCTGTTCAAGAGTCCCGAGGATGCCACCAGCCCGGTGACCGCGAGCGCATAGGCGGTGCAGAGCAAAGCTGAGCGTCCTAGCCGTGTTGTCATGGCGGCCGCCGCATCCCAGACGGAGGAGAACCAGGCTCGAACACCGCTGCGTTCCAGGGGCTGCTTTTTCTGCTGCCGTTCAGACATATTATGCTGTGGGGCGGTACTTGATTCTGCGTCCTCGAGGTGCACCTCTTCTAGATGGCCGTCTACCATGCGCAGACACCGGCTTGCCTGACGGGCAACATCTTCATCGTGGGTAATCAAAACAATGGTAGTACCCGCCGCATTGAGCCTTTTGAAATCTTGCATGACTCGCTCGGTAGTTACACGGTCCAGGTTTCCGGTGGGCTCATCAGCAAGAAGAATATCCGGGTGCGTGCTCAGGGCACGGGCTATAGCAACCCGTTGGCGTTCACCGCCGGAAAGCGCACCTCCGGAATACATGAGCCGGTGTTCCAGCCCCAACTGGGTGAGTGTCTCTTCGCTAATGCGTAGTTGTTCGTGAAGACCCACTCCCTGTACCCGAAGGGGAAGTGCAACATTGCGTATCACGCTTTCGTGGGGCAGCAGATGTGCGTCTTGAAAAACGAACCCGAGATGTCGGCTGCGCAGAATGTCCAGGTCGCGGGTCGGTGCATGGGTAATGTCACGTCCACGAAGAAAATAGCTGCCGTGCGTGGGGGTATCTAAGAGGCCGAGCACATTCAAGAGCGTAGATTTACCGGACCCGGAAGGGCCGATAATTGCGAGCATATCGCCCGGGTACACCCGCAGGTCTAGGTTCTGCAGAACGGGAGTATCGGCCCTGGTGTAGGTTTTGGATATGCCTACGAGCTCAAGAATAGGCTCATACCCGTTGTTGATGGATTCTTCGTGTTCGGTTTCGTAGGGCAAGTCAGCGCTACGGGGTTGGGATTTCAACGTCGGTTCCTTCCCGCAGCTCCTGGTCGCTTTTAATGGCCGCCCAGCCTTCAGCCTGGCGTACTACGGTCACGGTGACTTCTTCTCCACTGTGTAGGCGCAGATACTCTTCACCGTTTTTCTCACGCAGGGCTGTAATAGGTACGGCTAGTGTGGGGTCGCCGCTGCTTTTCACCTCAAGAGTTGCGGATGCACCATCGGGCGCTTGGAACCCTTCCGGCACGGTGAAGGTCACGTCTTTACCTGGTATATCGCCGGTGGCGTTAAACTCTGATATTGCGGTAACGGTTGCCGTTCCTGAGGCCCCACCGGCGGATTTTGCTTCGGCGGTGCTGCCCACGTGCAGGTCACGGGTGACATCGATGGTTGCACGTGCCACGATCGTGGGAGAGCCGTTCCGTGTAGTCAACAGCGGATTCTCCCCCAGTACCGTACCCTGTGCTGCGATAGTTTCGACGGTGCGCCCCGCAGAGGGCACCAGCATAAAGGTTTTCCAGTCGATGCTTTCGACATCGCCGTTGGCAACCCCTAAGTTGTAGAGGAAGGACTGATAGGCCTTCATACTTTGTTCCGACCAGGTGCCGTCTGTACCGGGGGCATACCCCCAATTGGTGAGGGTCTGTTGGAGCGCCAGCACATCAGACCCCGAATCGTCTTTCTTGATGGCGCGGTAGAAAGGAATGGAGTCGGGCATGGCAATAATGGGTACATCAGAGATTGTTGCCACAAGGTCACCGGGGTGAATGGTGCGCCCGGGTTCTACCGCAACGCGAGTAACCACGGCACGTTCAGCCCCTACAGCAGGGGAGTAGGGCTCAGTTTTACCCAGTTGCACTTTCCCTTGAAGTACCGTCGCCTGCCCTACCTGACGTTTCTCGATTTTGGTGGTGACGGTGAGTTTTTCTTGAGAGCTGGCAAGGGCCTCTGACTGTGCGGTACTCATATTTTTACCCACGATTAAACCTAGAACCAGAAAAAGCAAGTTAGCGCAGATAAAAATAATGAGGATGCGCGAGCGGGGAATGCGCTCCAAAGAAACGTGTGACGTATTTTTTACCATGAGGGCAGCGGCTCTCCGTGATCGGCTAATACTTTTTTAGCCTCTTCGATTTGGGCGTCAAGGTTTTTGCGGTATTCATCAAGCTGCGGCTTGTACTTTTCGATGGCTGCGGCCTGATATTGTGCCCGGCGGTTCATAGTTTTCATGAAATATCCGGTGCTGTCTTTGCAGTCTAGATCGGCGAGAGCGACTTCAATTTCTTTTTCTTTATCGCCGGGAACTTCTGGTGCCCAGTAGTAGTCTTTGGGAATAGAAATACCTTTATCTTTGAGGCATTGTTCCCATTCTCCGTGCCATTTTTTGACGTCTTCATCGCGCATCCATGCGGAGTCTGCTTCAAGATCAGCCTGAGCAACGATAGTGTTGGCTTCGGGCATTCGAGCGGGGAAATCGCCCAGCTGACGGACTGTATTTTGGCATTCGCTATATATTTCCATCTGGGCTTCCGAATATTCTTTGTGGGGAAGTAATGTAACTATACGAATTTTTGTTACATCATGGTCGATAGAGTATCCGTATTTGGAGACGTAGTCTTTATTCCAAATTCCGTACTGAAAATATGGTTTAATTTCAACGCCATCTCCGGTGCTGCCGCTTGGAACTCCTCGCGCTACTGAACAGTCATTGTTATTGTAAATATTTGCACTGAGCGTTATAAGCCCTTCTGATGTAGACATCATATATTTGTTGAGTGGAAGAATAATTTCCATATGTTCGTTATCAAAGGTTGCTTTAACATCTGAAAATTTTGAATAATTTAAATCTTTTCCGGCGGTAGGATCACCCTGAGGTTCACCTGTGTGGGGTCCGCTTGAACATGCTGAACACAGGAGAGTAAGGCAGGTGATGGCAGAGAGAAGCCTTTTCATAGCTTTGGATTCTTTCGAGATGAGGGGACTGAGCATCCAGTCCAACAGAACCATGTGAGTGGTACAGCACGTTTTTGTGATGTATCTCAAATCTAGCGTAAATCACCCAGAAAGCAAGGCTGTAGAATTATAAAATTACCCATATTTATGAATAAATATCTGTGAATTATGAATAAATATTGATGAGATGTGTGGCATACACGCGAAAATGATGTGTTATAGCCCCCCCCATATAAGGGATATATGTAGCTGATGTGCCTCAAAAAGCCGGTGGATGCTCAACGCAACATGTATATATATTTTTTCTAAGTTAACGGACATCTATCTGACAGATACTCGTTACGGGACGTCATATACCGTCTAAAACCCGGAATCTCGCAGGTAACACCGTCCCTATAATCGTGCGGGTTTCTGGCATGGGAGGGGGGACCACGAACTTCGGACGGTGTGGCCGCAGCGAACGCATCGACGCGGGAAAATCCCTACAATGAACCATAAACGCAGAACGAGCAACGCCTTGTGTCAAACCTACAGGAGCAGCAGATGAGCAATGATATGGATCTTCGCACCTCCTATAAGAAATTCATCCAGGACTTACCCCAGCTTCTCGCGGACAAAGGCCCCGAACAGGTATATGCCCTGTACAAAGCCGAGAATTACGGCAGCCTACGCGCGGGCGGGTTCCGCGAGGAAGTTGAACGACTGGCCAGTCCCGCACCTCACTGGTGCGATCAGGGGTTCTTTCGGTTAGCCGAGCTCTACGATGGGCTGCAGCTGAACCATGACGACGACTATTTTCTGGCGCTTATGAACTTGAACGTTTCGCTTCGGCAGAGTCTACTGCGCCACGACCGGCAATTTCGTGACGAGCTGCTGTGGCACCTGTTCACCGTCGAGGGAACCCCCGAAAGGTCGCTCGCGACGGTAGATAAAAATACGTTCAGAAACACCTGGCAGAGAGAACTGCTTGATGCTTCCGCCGAGGGGCTGATTCCCCGGGAACATCTGCTGGATGTGTGCCTGGCATCGTTAGCGCGGGACTTTGCCGCCTACCGCGCCGGGTGGTTCTCCCGCATGTATGCCGCGCTCAAACCCACCGCCGCAGAATCCGCTCAACGGCAGGATACACTCGTGAATCTGCTGGGGTCGCCGGTGGGCACGACCGTAACCCTAGCGGTCAAACAGCTTTCGGCGGTGCATCGGGCGGGGCTTCTTGACGCCGACCAGTTCGTTCGTGGATGCGCCCCCGCACTGCTGACGAGCAAGGCGAATGCGCTGGCGATCCTCAAACTCTTGGCGTCTCTGCGCGGTACAGTCGGTGATGCGCCGGTTGCCGAAGTATCTGTTGCGGGGCTGAACCACGCGCATCCGCAGGTGCAGGTGGCAGCCGCAAAATTGCTGCATCAAGCCAAAGCATCATATAGACCGTGCGGGAGCCGCCGAGCTGTTGGCGGAGAACCTTGACGTTCGACTCTCCTACGAAGACGCCACTACAGGGTTTTCGCAGGCTGCTCCGGCGCTAATGTTCACCCGGTGGGCGCATACCTTTGAGGATATGGCGTCCATAGACCCGCGCGTTACCCTACGTTTCTTAGGCGGTCTGCTGCCGCATTGTGAGCGCACCCAGCACGGGATGGGGAAGCTCCTGGGAGTATATGCGCAGGAATACGTGCGTGCTTACGGCGCGAATGATTCCCCGCAGCTAAGCCTCGAGATGACCGCGTGGTTAGGCGGTTTTAAAGGATCTTCGCAAACGGCAAAACATGCGCGGGCTATCCTCAAAACCCTCACCTAAATACGCTTCCTTAGCCCGGGGAACCAGCTAGTTCTCCGGCGGTTTCTGGGTTTTGGAGGACCCCGAAGAGTCATTGCCCCGCAGAGGACTGTGCGTTTCTTTCGTCGGTTTCACAGCCGGAATCATGCCGGTTGTGAGCTTCACCGTCGCGTTGCGGTGCGCCTTCAACGCATCAATCTGGGCACGTTTAGAAACGCCGGACTCAGCCTCAGCCGTCTGCGACCTAAAAGCCCGCTTAATGGCTGCAGCCCACAGTGGGAACAGCAGAACCGTGAGGGCACCGCCGGTCACCAGAAGCGATGCGGTAGAGCTCTCAAGCAGCCCCGAACTCGTGGCGATACTCGTGACCGCCACAATAATAGGCAGACCCGCCGCCGAATACAGCGCTAACTCAACCTTCTCGCTCATCGACTGCAGCCCCGAACCCGTGTTCGTGAACCTCTCCGCAATAAACACCGGCACCCCGCGCACCAGCAGAATACCGATAACCACCATCGCCAGCAGCAGAGGCGAAGACGCCACCACAGAAGGGTTAATCCCCATACCGCTGACCACGAAAAACAGCGGAATCATGAACGTAAACCCGACCGTCTCTAACCGTGCCGTGATCATGTGAAGTGCGCCCACCGGGGTGAGCGAACGCATAATAATACCCGCAGCGAAGGCGCCGAGCACCGCATCCAGCCCGAAAAGCGCCGTAAACATAATGAGGGTAGCCAGCAGAAACATAGCAAGACGCAGCACGAGCTGACTGGTTGTGTTAGTTTCTACCGCCATAATCTGGCGCAGGCCGGGCACTTTCTGCAGAAGACGATGCGGAATAATCGCCGTCACCACAGCAATCGCCATGAACCCCAGCAGAATCAAAATCGCCAAGCCCGGCGAATACGAGGAGAGCAGCAGCGACATCGCAAAAATCGGGAAAAGCTCGCCAACGGCGCCGTGCACCAGCACCGCATTACCCACCCGAGTACCCGCTGCACCATGCGATTTGAGCATGGGCAGCAGCGTGCCTAGAGCCGTGGAACTCAGCGCAATGCCCACCGCAATATAGGTGTTAAAACCCTTGGCGAAACCGGTGATGAGCGCCGCCCCCAGCACGCCAAGCGCAAAACAGATAAACCAGGTTGCGATCGCGCTTTTGCCCTGGCGGTTACGCAGCGAATCGACGTTAATCTCAAACCCGGCAATCAGAAAGAGCATGCCTAAACCCAGCTCTTTCAGTAGCGGAATGCCGCCGTCGCTGCCGGATGCCAGCCCCAACACGTTCGGGCCTATGAGCACACCGCAGATTAACAGGAACACCACATCAGGGATGCGCTTGCCCGTTAGCCGCGACATGATGGGCGAAAGCAGCGCCGCTAAGGTCACCCAGAAAATCGAGACATACTGCGCGGTACCCTCAACCCCGGACGCCTCGTGCGGACCCGTAGCAAGAATATGCGTGTGCGCGGCGGCGAGGGGCTGGGCAAGCTGAGAAACATCCAGAACGTTCATAGTGAAGAAAGCATACCTTAGATACTTCGGGTTATTCACATAGGAGGGGCTTCAATGAGTTTGGGCGTAAGTACAGCGGGCGAAGAAATCTACTCCAGTTGCCCAAGGTATCACATGACGTTCCGAAGCCAGCGGATAATCCGCACACAACAATCCGGTATCTTGCACCCACCCCCGCACATCTGCGCCCTGAGCTGGGGCAAAACATTTTGACATCACGTGATGCGGCATACCCTCAACACGAACCGTCACAGCATCAGGCGCCGCTAGAAACCGCCCGCAGAACACGGTACCGTAGAATGCACCACCACAGGCACGAGCGAGCAGGAGATGCATGCTACCGGAAACCAACACCCGGCGAGATACCGGGTTAGACAGCGCTCGCGCTTTTGCGCTTCTGCTCATGCTTATTCCCGTGAGCGTAAGCCATAACCTGGTGCCCGGCAAACATTTGAGCTGGCTTTCACAGATGCTTCCACAGGCGTTGGATCTGTTCGCCGTGATTCTGGGAGCGGCTGCATATTTATACTCCCGCAAAGTGGCTTTTCCGCAGTTTTTTGCGAGCAGCATCGTGCGTTTTCTGGCGTTCTGCGTGCTCGGCTGGATTCTCGCCCAACTTCCACACAGCACCTTTGCGGATCAAGCTTTTTCCGGGTGGAAAGACTTCCCCATCCGTTTCGATATGCTTCTGCCCCTAGCCGTGCTGACCCTGCTGAGCATCGGGCTAGTATATATGCCGTTTTGGGTGCAGCTTGCCGTGACCGTGCTCGCCAGCCCCGCCGTGCCGTTCACTTACGAGCGGCTGAGCGTGGGCGGGTGGACTGCCGACGACTGGCTGCATCGTACAATTCCAGCAATCGTGAACGAAAGCGCGGGAACCATGTTTCAGGATGGGTTCAAACTCATTTGGCTTATGGGCTTGGGCATGGTGCTGTGGCGAGGGTACGAAAAACTCGGCGCACGCCTGGGCACACCGGTGGCGCTGGGTTCTCTTGCTATGAGCATCTACCTGTGGGTGTATCCGCATGCCCAACTGGGACCGCTCACGTGGCCGATCATACTCACCATCGTAGGCGTGGTGGGAACCATCTGCACCTGGGGCGAACTTGCGCGGCTCAGTGCCGGAAAAGGCATGCTGGAACCGTTCGCGCGGCTGGGTCGAATGTCGTTGAGCGCATCCATTGTGATGCTGGGGCTGGCATTCTACGGTGGCGGGCGGCTCGTGACGATGGTCGCCGGTGAAGGTTATCGCGCCCCGCAGCAGGGGAGCGTCTATAGTTATGCGCTCTGGTTCGGGTTCCTGCTCGTATGGTGGGTGCTGGCGATGATGCTGTGCACCCTGTGGGAGAAAATTCAGCAGCGAGGCCCCCTCGAAATGGCGCTCGCCCTCATGAGCGGGCGGGGATAGGACCTGGACTCGGTGTCTACAGTCCCGAAGATCTCGTCCTCGCATCGCAGCGCGGACAGGCCCGAAAGACACTCGCTGCCTCAACGATAAAAAATGAGGTAAGGGTGAACCAACATGCTAAGGATCTGGCAGAGCAATACGGCACTAAGTGTAATGGTGGTCATCAGTTTGGTGGGTCGCTGGAGCCAAGCCGACCTCGCCGAATGTATCAACGTGTCACGGCAGACGATCGTCTCACTAGAGAACGGTCGATACGAGCCGACGCTGAAGACCGCCATGCGGTTATCGGCAGTGTTCGATGCACCGATCGAGGAGAAGATCTTCAGCCCAGACCCCGACAACCTCAGCCTCGGTCGCACAGACTGACCACACGCGCCCTTGACCCACAAGACGTCGAACGCCTCGATTCATCTGGATGGACGCCGATACAGCGAGGCCACTACGAGCACACCGTTACCTTCCGCCCAGGGCGATGACGAGCGTTGCTGCTGCCAGCAGGAGGCTGGTCGGTGCCATCGTCCAGCGTTCGGCGGGGCTGCGCGAGATCGCGTTGAGCGCCACGCTCGCGGCGAAGAACGCGAACACCACCCAGGTCAAGACGATCACCGCTGTACTGTCTCCGGCCGGGAGAACGCCCGCGCGGCTGAGCAGCAGGGCCGCCAACCCTGCGTACACCAGCACCGACGCCACACTGGCGACGCGGAGCCCGCGCGGCAGAACGCGGTGCTGGCCGCCCCACCCGAAATGACCTAAGGGGAGGCCCGACGCGGCGAGGATCTGCATGATGGCGAGCGCCGCCAGCAGCGCGAGCGCGACGACAAGAGCGATGGCGGTCATGCGGTTTCCTCTCGTTGAGCCACTGCATTGCGAGGATATGCGCAAGGATGCAGTGGTCCGGGGTCGACCGCCGTCTTGCTCCTGTATCGCTTGACCAGGTGCCGGGCATCGACAGTCAGAGGCGGAGTCGCGGTATCCATCATTCGCTCCTCAGATCGTGGGCCATGCTCGGTCGAGTACGTGCTGGTAGGGCTCTTCCTGGTCACGGTCACTCCTGAGAGTTCTTGGTCGACTCGGCGAGTCCGAGCAGCTGGCGTGTCTCGCGCAGCCACTCCCGTTCGGCCTCGGCGTGGACCAAGCCATTGCGCAGGGTCGCCGTCTGCAACAGCCCCATCAGGTCATCGGACCTGATCGTGATCGAGGATAACGTGGTCAACGCCTCGTTCATCTGACGCTCCCGCTCATCAAGCATCCTCTCCACCCCTTCCCGGCCGATCAGGGCGGCAAAGAACAGCCGGGCGAGGAACGGCTCCTTGGGAAGGTCCTCCTCCACCGGAGACGACAGCCAGTCCGTCAGCTCCGCGCGCCCGGCGTCGGTCAGGGAGTGCACCTTGCGGTCGGGCTTGCCGTCCTGTCGCACCACCTCTGTCGTGATCGCCCCCGCCCCGCTCAGCCGATCCAGCGTCCGATAGATCTGCGATCGGTCGGCGTGCCAGAAGTGCGCTACCGAACTTGCGAACGCACGTGCCAGGTCGTAACCACTTGCGGAACGGATCGACAGCAGCCCAAGGATTGCGTGCTTCAATTCCATGTCATATAGTCTACCACACACCTATATGACTATACACCTATGAGTTCGGAATCTACGAGCACACTGGTGCTGCGGTCACCTGTCCAGGGACGACCCGCCATAGTGTGGGCCGCGGTCTTGAGTCAGGGCGCGCGAGGACTGGAGGTGGCGGTGACGTTCCTCGACAGTACGGTCGGTGGCATCGCGCTGCATCTGCTCGATGGCACGGGGCTGCTTGACGCGTCGAAGTGGGGTGCGTGGTTGTGGTCGCACTTGTGGATGGAGGCTGCTGACGGGGTGCTGCATCAGGAGTGTGGCTGGATGCGCGAACCAATCATAGGGCCTCGTCTTCGCAGGGAAAAGGATGCTGCGTTTGAGTTGGATCAGTTTCCTCGGGATCCGCAGTGGGTTCCGGAGTGGATGGCGGTCAAGGCGACTGCTTATCACAAGGAGGCGGAGAAGTGGGAGCGTCGGGCTAGGAAGAAAGCCGAGAAGGCTGAGGCTGCGGGGGGGGGGCAGCTGTATGTGACTGGGCGCATCAAAGATATGATGATTGTGAGGGGGGGGGAGAACTATTTCCCGAACGATATTGAGAAGTCTTTGCGAAGGGACTTGCCAATCCTGCGTGGGCGGCGGTTTGTCGTGTTCCAAAATACGGAGGACCTTATCTATTGCTTCGTGGAGGAGGTGATTGAGATAGGCGATAGCACGGGTGTTCCAGGTCTTGTTCGGGACAGTGATGATGAGGTTGGCAGCATGTTGCGATCCGGAATCGCGCGTAGCGTGGCGCAAAGATATGGTTTGTATGTTGCTGATATGCGGGTGGTTCCGGCGGGCAGCTTGCCGACGACTGTCTCTGGAAAGATTGTCCGGACAGGTTTGGAGGACCTAATCAGTCGGTTAGACGTTGGAGAGAACGACGAGTGAGTTGATGGTATATGGGAACTGCAGTAGAGTCCGGTAGTCGCGAAATTACAGATTTAAGGGATAGCCGCGTTCTAGCGCTTGTGCTCGTCTGCACGGTGAGTTTCATGAACGTCCTGGATATCACGGTGGTGTCGGTGGCACTGGGTGATATCGGGCAGAGTCTTGGTGGGTCGCAGAGTGAGTTGCAGTGGGTAGTGGACGCTTACACGTTGCCGTTGGGAGCGTTGCTGATGTCAGCGGCGACTTTGAGCGGAAGTCTGGGGCGGCTGCGATTGTTCCGATGGGGGCTGATCCTGTTCACGGTGGGGTCGGCCGTGTGCGCGTTGGCCCCTTCGATGGTCGTACTCAACGTTTTCCGGGCTCTTCAGGCGGTCGGTGGGGCGATCTTCTTGGGCGTCGGCGTGCCGATGATCTCTGATCGCTATGCCGCCGGACGCGAGCGGGCACGAGCTACCGGGATTTACGGGCTCATCTCAGGGGTGGCTATCGCAGTGGGGCCACTGGCAGGCGGCGGTCTGGTCCTAGTCGCCGGGTGGCGCTCTATCTTTTGGATTAACGTCCCTGTGGGGGTGGTGTCCTGGTTGGCGTCGTGGTATGTGAAGGATCACGGCGCGGATCGCAGAGGTTCAGACATGGACTGGCCCGGAACGCTGCTGGCAGTCCTTGCCGCCGGGGGCGTGACGGTCGTCCTGCTGGAGGGGTCGGCATGGGGGTGGACCAGTGCGCGCACACTTGGTGGCGTTGCCGTCGGACTGGCCGCGATGGGTTTGTTCATGGCCGTCGAGCGGCGCTCGGACTCACCTATGGTTCCGGGACGCCTGCTGACTGACCGGCTCTATGTGGTGAGTATCCTGACCGGCTTTGCCGTCCAGGCTGGTCTGGTGGGGCAGATGCCCTGGCTGTCGCTGTATGCGCAGAATATCTACCTGTTGTCACCCCTGCAGGCCGGACTCTGCTTCCTCCCGTTCAGTCTCTGTGCCATCGCGGGGGCGTGGCTGTTTCGTGGCGGTAATAGGCGCTGGGCGCCGTCGGCCAGGCTGCTGGGGATCCTTGTCGTCGGGTGCGCGGCGCTGATGTCATGGGTACTGTTGTACGGCTCATCGACCTGGGTGGCGCTCCTGCCGGGTCTGATCCTGGCAGGCATTGCGGTTGGCGCTGCCGGGACCGTAGTCAACGAGCTGGCGGTTGCCTCCTTCGAGGGTGATGACGCAGGTGCGGCCTCTGGGCTGTCCGCTGCGATGAGGCAGATCGGTGTGGTACTCGGCGTGGCTGTCTCCGGCGTGGGGTTCGGTGGCGCGAGCGAGCACGTGGTGCGTGATCAGTGGCCGGTGGGTGCGCAGGAGCTTGTCAGCAGCGTGCGCTCAGGACAGGGACTGCGTACGACGGCTAGTGCTCCCGGTGCCGGGCGCAGCCTTCTTGCCGACGTCGTGCACCGTGCCACCGACTGGGGGATGGTGACCAGTTTCGCGATCGGGCTGTTCATCATGCTAATGGTGCTGGTTACCGGTGTCCTGTGGCTACGACGAGGAGGCGTCAACATGCCGACTCCGGGGAAGAAAAACTCCCCCGGTCCGAGAAACACCGCGCACCCCGCACACTAAGCGTCATGAGTCAGGCGTTTTCGCCTCACAGCTCTAGAATGCTCGGCTTCGGCGTGCCTTCTTGGGCTTCTTCAGTAGGTCGGTCATGGGGAAGTTCACATACCAGGCCTGGCGCTACCCCGGCAGAACACCAGAATTGGAGCACGATTCCGGGGACATGAATCTTCATATCCCCGAACTCGGTATTCCGCGAGATTAAGTCACAAGGACGACCCTCAAGAAATCTGCTTTCCCAAGACTTCAGCCACAACCGCCAAAGCTGTAAATGCATGAAAACTTTGATAGGACATGACGGATTATCTTAGCAGGTTGATCACAGCCTTGCGTGAGGCTGAGATTCACGTTCAAGGCAACAAAGGACTTGTGAGTTTTCCTTGCAGGCGAAACATCAACGACGCCTGCTTCTGGGCAACCAATGACACATGGAATGTGGGCTATTCACGCTGGCTCACGGATCCAATAGCAATTCTCACCACTCCTGATCGTGATGTCTCACTGCGCTGGCTGATTTGCTGCATCGGCAACCTGTATCGCAAGAAGCAGAATGATTCTACCTCCTCCCTCTCCGAACCACTTCCGGATTCGTGAACGGCTGGAAAGTTCCCGAACCCAGCAACGGATAGGCACGTAACGGACTACTGTCGGACAGTGCGGGCGTATTCCTCTATCACAACGCCGGATTCAAAGCTTCGACAACTCACCAGATCAAAGTTCTGTATGACGGTACCAGCATTACCGAACAGTCGGACACCATCACCAAGGACGACGGGATTGCGTTTGAGAATGAGGCGGTCGATCTCGGGCAGCAGCTCTCCTGCAAGATTTCCACCACCGCAGAGATAGATCGCAAGCCCCTCTTGCTGCTTCAGCTCACGCACAGTCGCGAGCGCGTCAGCGGTGAATGTCACGCCAGCTGGCGGGGCTGTCTCCGAGCGTGTTGCGACGAACTCGCTCAGGTGCGCATAGGGTCGTTCAATACCGGCCGCCCGCGCAATGTCATAACTTGCTCGCCCTTGAATGACCGTGTCGAAGCGATTACCCGGCGGATGCATGTCGAGTGCCGCGAGTACATGGGCGGGGAGCGCATCGGCGAAGTCACTCAAGTAGACAGCCATGTGATCCCCTTCAACGGGGAAGGCATCGTAACTGCCGTCCGGTGCGGCGATGTAGCCATCGATAGACACGGCGACGTAGTAAATCAGTTCACGCATCATATCTCCAATCACTACTTTTGTCGTGGTTAACATGACTTTACCACGATATCAGTAGTACATGCGATAGCATGATCACATGGTCCGTAATGCTGAACGACGCACACTGCTCTCCGACGCTGCTGTACGAGTACTCGCTCAACAAGGCTCACGCGGTCTGACGCATCGGGCGATCGACGCCGAGGCGAAAGCACCCAGAGGTACAGCCTCGAACTACTTTGCCTCGCGCGATGAAATCATCGATGCGATCCTGCTCCGTATTAGTGAACGTCTGCAGCCGGACCCCGACATCCACGCTGACCTTGCCCAGCGACCTCCCGGCGTTGAGCTATTCACCGAGTACTTGCGCGACATTGTCCACCGGCTGACAGACAACCGTGATGCTGCGATAGCGCTCTTCGAGCTGCGGCTCGAAGCCACCCGCCGCCCGCGCGTCGCGGAGGCGCTCACCACCTGGCGGCGAGCAGGGCTTCAAGCCGATATCGAGTTCAACGAGAAGATGGGCCTACCCGGTCGGCCGGCGGACATCACGCTTTTCCACTACGCCCTCGACGGACTGCTTCTTGATCATCTCACCGTTCCCGTGGATGAAACTGTCAACCCTGACGAGGTGGTGAGCGTGCTCGCCCACCGACTTCTCGGCAGCTGATGCAACTCATCACTTTAAAGTCGCCAACACACTGGGTTCTCCCCAGACTCTCCAGCTCAATCCTGCTCTGCCGAGTAGACGCGGTCTACCAACGACAGCTCAAACTGCTGCATTTTGTGTCGCTGTCCAGGGCATGCTTGTCACGCAGATACTCCAGCGTCAGAACGAGGTTCTCAGTGGGGCCACTACGTGCTGCGCATAGGCGCTCGCCCTCATGAGTGGGCGGGGTTAGCCCGGCGAAGTGACGAATATGCTAGCACGCACGGTTTCTCTTCGATACTCTGGTGCCTACTGAAGAACACGTGAGAGAGGAATAAGTCCGTGACGTACTTTGCGTACAGGGTGGTGGGGAAGACTGAATATAACGGATTCGATGTCCCCCAGACTCCGCAGTCTTTCGCCGACGATACCGAGCAGCGCCTCACTGATCCCGACTTTTTGGAGGGTGACAAACGCTTCGCCCTGGTGGTGTGGGCTCTGCCTGAAGGCGTGAACCATGTTGATGACGTTCCCCAGGATTCGGTGGCGCACGGCAACTATATACAGTGTGCCGGTTCCACGCATGCGATGACGGTGGAAATTAGGGTGGCTGCCGAAGATGGTTCGTATGAACAGTACACGGTGGCCCGCAAACCTGTGACCGACCCCGATGCGTGGACAACCATCACATGGGTTGGTAACCGTATGCCCGCTCAAGTGCACCCCGAAGAGGTTTTCACGGGTGAGCAGGCGGCGCCTATCTTCCGCGCCTACATTGAGGACGGCGTAATTCCGCCGCGCGAGTTGCTTCGTGTATTGGATATTTAGACATTTGACTCGACCCAATGGGTGATCCGAGCAGAAGGCACATACAGTAAACCCCCTGAAGATTACTCTCAGGGGGTTTAGAATTGGTCGGGATGACAGGATTTGAACCTGCGACCTCGTCGTCCCGAACGACGCGCGCTACCAAGCTGCGCCACATCCCGGTGTTAACCTGTCGGACAACCCGCAGGCAACTCATCAATAATAGCCGAAGAACCCGGGGAAAGCAACACGAATAAGCCCTCTCAAAAACCTGTAAACCCTGAGTTTCCAGGGGAGTAAGTGCGGTGTCTTGTGCGTGTGCTTCCGCCTTCTGCTTGACACACTAAAAACGCGGAAGCACACGCAACACCGGAGAGAAACGCTCAACATTTCCCGCAGCGACTGTACAAGATTATCCGCTTAGATCTTGGCGAAGCGGAACACAAACGCGGCAGTCGCTTCACGAGTAACAGGCTCATGCGGGCGGAAAGTGCCGTCGGGCCAGCCGGTCGTGATCTTCTGGGCCTTGAACCACGCGATTTCGCGGTGGAACGGGCTCTTCGAGGGAACATCCGTAAAGGGCGCCTGAGTCGGTGCCACATCGTCGTTCATATTGGCGGCACGGTAGAAGAACGCCGCCAGAGCCTCACGAGTAACGGAATCGTGCGGGCGGAAGGTACCATCCGACCAGCCGGTCGTGATGTGCTGCTGATGCATCCACACGATCTCCTTGTAGAAGGGATCGCTCGGAGCAACGTCGGTGAACGGCGACTGCTTGGGCAGAACAACATCGGGTGAGCCAGCCATCCGGTAGAAGTATGCGGCAATTGCGGCGCGCTCAATATTCTGGGACGGGCGGAAAGTGCCATCGGGCCAACCCGTCGAAATACCGGTCTGTCCCAGCCAGGTGATCTCCTGATAGAACATGTGGGTCTGGGGAACATCCTTGAAGACTACCGCCGCTGGCTTTTCGCTCGGCGCGGGTGCGGGTGCCTCCGGAGACGGGCCGTCACTCGGAGCCGGTGCGACTACAGGCGCCGCAGGAGTCGGATCTACCGAGAGTCCAGGGTTCGCCTCAGCCGCCGGTGCGCCGGGGGCTGCGGATGCGCTCGGCGCAGGATCCGCCGCCTTCGCAGTCTCCGCAAAAGCAGGCTGAGCGGCAAAGGTCAGACCAAGAGCAAGAGTGAGTGCAGAAGCGGTGCCCTGAGCCAGAAACCTCCTCGCATCATTGCGTGACATATTTTCCTCCATGAGGTTATAAGGGTTTAAGTGAATGAGTATCTGCGCGCTCTACGAAGCGGCAAGACACCTTTATCATCCACAAAAAACTTTGCCGTGTCTACTCAGGCGGTTACAGCTAAGAACTATGACGTTTAGGGCTCTCATGCACGTATCACAATAGATAAACGTGCGCATAAGAGTTAGGCACTGGGGGAGTCTGAATCCTGCCGCGCATCCTCCCACGAGGTGTACATTGCGGCAAACTCGCCACCGGCGGCAATCAGCTCCTGCGGTGAACCATCCTCAACAATAGACCCCGCAGAAACAACCAGCACCCGGTCCGCACTCAGCACGGTCGAAAGACGATGCGCAATCACCACGGCGGTACGCCCCGCCAACAGGGCATTGAGCGCCCGCTGCACCGCCCGCTCGCTGGGAATATCCAAGGATGCGGTAGCCTCATCCAAAATCAGTACCCGCGGATTTGCCAAGAAAACGCGGGCAAAAGACACAAGCTGACGCTGCCCGGTCGAAAGGTTCACACCGCCGCGCCCGAGCATCGTGCCGTACCCCTGCGGGAGGGTCTGAATAAACTCATCCGCGCCGACAGCCTGCGCCGCCCGGCGCACCTGGTCGTCGGTCGCCTGCGGGTTGCCCAAACGAATGTTCTCGGCAATCGAGGTTGAGAACAGAAAGACTTCCTGGGTGAGCATAACGACGTTTCGGCGCAGCTCCTGATCGGTCAGGGAACGTACATCCACGCCGTCGAGAAGCACCCTGCCGGTATCAACGTCATAGAAACGGGCAATTAATTTGGCAATCGTAGACTTTCCGGCACCGGTTTCACCCACGAGCGCCACCGTCTGCCCCGGTGTAATCCTCAGCGACGTAGGCATGAGCGCGTGCTGACCTGCAGTGTAACCGAATGCGGCATCCTCAAGAACGATCTCACCCAGCGGGGCTGCCTCTGCCGAACTCTCGGTGCTCGCCGGCGTGGAGGGGGACTGCGGCAGGCTTACCGGATGCTGCGGGTCTTGAATCTGCGGTTTTTCGGCTAAGAACCCGGAAACCTTCTCCAACGCCGAAAACGCCGACTGGAGTACGTTATAAAACTCGGAGAGCGTCATAATCGGCTCAAACACCCGGTTCGCGTAAATAATGAGCGCAAGCAGGGTGCCCACCTGCATGGTGCCGCCGAGCACCGCATACCCACCAATCACAAGCGCCGCCGCCACAAAAATATTGCCCAGCAGAATCAGCACGGGGGAGTAGATGCCGAAGAGCTTGATGGAATCCATGACCGCCACCCGGTACCGCTCGGCGTTGCGTGCGTACGATGCGCGCGCATCCGCCTCTGCACCGAAACCCTTGATAGCTCGAATACCGGTGTAGGTTTCAACAAAACGGCTTGTCAGCTGGGCAGATTCATTACGCATGGCACGGAACGCGGTCTCTGATCGGGTGCGGAACCAGCGGGTTATCAGCCAGATGGGAACCGTCATAGCCACCAGAAGCAGCCCGATGCGCCAATCCAACAGGAAAATGGCGATTACCGAGAACGCAATCCCCAACAGGGTTGTGGCAAGCTGACTGATACCGCTGTCTAAGAAGGTGCGGATCGTATCAATATCACTTGTCAGCCGCGAAATTACGCGGCCCGATGTATATGACTCGTGGAACGAGACGCTCAGCGACTGCGAATGCTGGAACACGCGCGTGCGCAGGCTCAACAGCACACCCAGCGAAACCCTCACCGTATACACCACATTCACCCAGGTCAGGGTGCCGTTAGCGAGCACGGTCGCCCCAAAAAGCACTACGAAGAATATAAGCGGGGCGCTGTCGCCGCGGGTGAGCGGTTCAATCGCGGTATCGAGCACGCGCGCAATCAGCCAGGGCTGCACGGCGGATGCGATCGCCCCAAGTATTACCGCCGCCACCGAAATCGCCAGGGACAGTCGATGCGGGCGCAAAATCTCGCGCAGTAGACGGTACGAACGTTCCCGAGCCTGCCGCCGCTCTTCGGGGGTCAGGTTCGTGCGTTCGTCGGAATTCGGCACGAGACGCTTGGGCATTAATCCTCGTCCTGCACACTCATTAGGCGGCGATACTGTGGCAGCTTCATAAGCTCGGTGTGGGTGCCTTGGGCGGTAATACGGCCATCCTCCAGCAGCAGCACCCGGTCGGCAAGCGCCACCGTTGAAGGACGATGCGCGGTCAGCAGGGTGGTAGCCCCGCCCAGTCCTTCGTGGCCGGTGCGCAGCGCCTCAATAATCTTCTCTTCCGTGTGAACGTCCAGCGCCGAGAACGGATCATCAAGCAGCAGCACGCTCGGGCGAACCGCCAGGGCACGCGCCAAAGAAAGCCGCTGACGCTGACCACCCGAGAGGCTCAACCCCTCTTCGCCAATAATGGTATTGACCCCTTCGGGAAGGTCGTCCACGAAATCGCAGGCCGCGATCGTGAGGGCGGCGCGCACACGCTGATCCGCCTCCTCAGAAGAGCTAAGATCGTGCACCCCTAACAGGATGTTCTCACGCACCGACCCCGAGAACAGCACGGCCTCCTCAAAAACAGAGGCCATTTGCGCGCGTACCTCAGGCAGCGGCATATCGGCGGCATCGTGACCACCCAGCAGAATTTTTCCCGAAGAGGGCTCATAGAACCGCGGAATCAGGTTGAGAATTGTCGATTTTCCGCTGCCGGTAGCCCCCACGAGCGCCAGAATCTCGCCCGCAAAAGCCTTAAACGTAATATCGTGAAGTACCGACGGGGTTTTGGAGGTTGCAGCCTTCTGCTGCGCACGCGCAAACTCGCGTTCCTGCTCCGTAGGCTCGGGGCTTGGATCCTGCATATCAGCCTGTAACTCCGGGAACGCTGCGGGGTCTGACTCCTGCGCGGAACCGGCGCTGTCCTGGTGATCCTGCGGACCCTTGGCAAAACCTAGAATCTTCGCCAGAAAACCGCCCAAACCGCTCTGCTCGGCGTGATCCGTTGAAGCCCCATCCTGCCCGGAATGCTCCTCAGGAACCTCAGCCGTGCGCGCTTGATTCTCAGCGGAATCTGCGTGTGTGCGAGCTTCCGAACCAGAGTCAGAATCTACAGCGCTTGCCTGCTCGGCATAGCTAAAGCTCACCGCCTCACACGCCACAGAAATTGCGCCACCCGAAGGATAAGCCACGGTCTCCTCCTCAACTAGTCGTACCTGTTCATCGCCGGGATCCGACATCACCTCAACGTGACGCTCAAACGCCACCCGGTAGTTCAAATATGATGCCATCAGCGCGGTCGAACGGAGCACATGCCCCAACACCACCGTCAGCACCGCAAAATAGGCGGTCATCGCGCCCAAAGAAAGACTACCCGATGCCACCTGCGGCGCGCCCACCAGCAGGGCGAGCATCGTCACCGCCCCCACAATCACGCGCTGATAAAACCCCACGCGCGCCACCAACATGGCACGGCGATGCTCCACCTCATTCAAATGTTCGGCATCGCGGGTGTACTCGGTAATCTGCTCGGGGGAGCGGCCCAGCGCTTTCACCACCCGAATACCGCGCACAGACTCCTCAATGCGGGTCGAAAGATCGCTGGTGAGCCGCTGAATCTCGCGGGTGTATGCCTCATATTTGCGCACATAGCTGATGAGTGACAGCACCAGCACCGGAATAGCCACCACAAAAATAACCGCAAGCGGGGCGGATGCGGTCACCATAAAATACCCGCCCGTTACGAACATGACCACAACCGACGTCATCTGCACCAGCGCAAACGAAAGCCACCGGCGAATCGTACTCAAATCGCTCATGGAACGGGTGAGCAGCTGCCCGGAAGACCACCGGTCAAGAACGCTCAGCGGCGCCCGCAAAATCCGGTCAAAAAAGTTCATGCGCATGCGGATTTCAAGCGTGGAGGTAGGATCCACGATCAGCCACCGCCGCCAATACGCCAACGATGCGTTTCCTACACCAATCAAAAGTACTAATCCGCCGCCAATCCAGACTCCCGCCTCGATCGTATTCTGCACAAGCTCATCGACAATGAACCGAAGCATCTGCGGAATAGAAATTTCGAGAATCGCCGCACCAACAGCGACCAGCATGCCGATAGCCCAGCGCCACCGAATCGGGGCAATATACGGCAGGAACTTGAGGGGCGCGCGCTCGCCCGCATCGTAATTCACAGGTGCGGGAATAGGCTCCGGGGCGGTTTCCAGGAAGGGATTGCGTCGTCGAGAAGTGCCAAGGGCGTGTGTGCGGGTCGTGCTCGATTCCTCCTGCTTAGATGCGGTTCAACGTTTCTACAAGGTGTGAGCGTTAGTGCTCTTAATTATAGAGGGGCACCCCGGATGCACCCGCTACGGTTCTGCGCTGAGCGTCCCGTTCTTATCGGTGAGCTTAACCCGTTCTCTTACGTCTTAACCCGCGAGCAGGTAGCTTTTGACCGAGCAGGTAGGAAAATACTACCTGCTCGGTCAAAAACCACCTGCTCACGGATATAAAGGAAAAAAACCTACCCGTCCTTAGCCGTGAGGGTGACGAGCACCGCCTCCGGGGGACAGAAGAGTCGCACAGGCGCGAACCGTGAGGTCCCCAGCCCCGCCGAAACCTGCACCGGAACATCGTCCTGATAGCTCACACCCTTCGCGCGCGAAGGCGGCAAATCACAGTTACTCACGAGCGCACGACCGCCCGGCAGACACACCTGCCCGCCGTGCGTGTGACCGGCAAAAATAAGTTCGGCACCATCCTGCACAAATCTGTGCAGAGTGCGCATATACGGTGCATGGGCAACACCCACACGAATACGCGGCACGTCCGAAGACTCAAACGCTTGCGGTGAGAACCCCGGATGCGCATCGTAACGCAGATGCGGATCATCCACCCCCGAAAATTCCAGGCGCAGCCCACCCAACGTGATGCCGTCGTACCGGTTAATAAGCCCTACCCAGCCGCGCGACTCAAAGGCGTCATGCATACGCTCAATCGGAAGCGGCACACGCGACCCCTCCTCAATCTCCTGAGGCGTGCGCGCCTGCCACAGATACCGTGCAGGATTCTTCAGCACCGGGGCAAAATAGCAGTTCGAGCCAGGCACGAAAACCCCCGGAAAATCCAGGAGAGGGTCAAGTGCCTCTAGGAGAGGATCAAGCCCGCCCACATGCGAGAGGTTATCGCCCGTATTCACCACCAAATCCGGGTTCAGGCCCGCCAAAGAATGCATGAACTCGGTCTTCGCCCTCTGCCCAGGAATCATATGCATATCCGAGATATGCAGAATCCTAAAGTTTGGCGACCCCACCGGAAGCACCGCGAGAGTTTCCTCGCGCACCTGAAAATTATTCAATTCGACGAAGCGCCCATACGCCGCCGTGGCGGCCCCCAAAGCAAGCCCCGCAGCCGCAAACTTCACCATACTCTGTGTGAAGTGCGAACCACGTGCCGCTTCAGAAGCCGCCACGGATGCGCGGGCACCGGATGCGCTCTCACACATCGTGTGCCTTTCTTCAGTACGCCCTCTTAGTTACCGTTGACGTTTGTTGACGTCACCGATGCCGGGGGCTCAGTAAACTTCTCGGTGTTGTACTTCGGTGCCATGGCCTGCATGAACTGCTGCCACTGGGCACCCGCATAGGTCGCACCGTCCACGTACTCCAGCACGCGACCGTTAATCGCAATACCGTTCATCGAGCGGTAACCCAAGTCGTTACTGCCCACCCATGAAGCAGTTGCCAGGCCGCGGGTGTAACCAACCATCCAAGTCTGCGAGGAGTTATCGTTCGTACCGGTCTTCGCGGCGGAAGCATCCGGCAGACCGATAGCGCGCTTAGGCGCTGAACCTCCGGAGGCAAGCACGCCCTTGAGCACGTAGCTCACACCGTTAGCAATATCCGGGCTGATCGCCTGCTCACACTTAGACTCGTAAGTCTTCATGGGCGAACCGTCACTCTTAGTAATCTTCTCAAGTGGGCGCGGCTCACAGTACTTACCTTCGCTCGCGAAAGTTGCGTATGCGCTCGCCATGGTCAGCGGGGTAGCACCGTACCTGGTACCACCAATGTTTGCACTGAGCAGACCCGGATCGTACAGCTGCTGACCCAGACCGTCGTGCAGGTGCAGCTTATTTGCCATATCGCTGATATCGCAGAGGTCGAGTTTACTGACCATCGAGTACAGGTAGGAGTTAGCCGAAACGCGAATACCGTAGGCGACCGTACCCCAGCTCTGGTATCCCGGAACCGCGTTCTTGAAGGACCAGCCGTTAGCGGAGTCGCGGTAGTAGTACTTACCGCCCTCCACACAGCGGGCGTTCCACCCAAAGCTGCTTGGGTAGGATAGGGCCGTACCATCGATTTGGGCGTTCACACCTCGACCAGAGTTAATCCACTGGGACAGCACCACGGGCTTGAAGGTTGAGCCCGGCTGGAATCCGGGGGTGCCGCCATAGAGCGAATCTACGTTGAAGTTGAACTGGGTTTGCGAGTGGTCATTCGCATCCTTGGGTTTACCCCATTCGGCGTTCTGAGCCATCGCCACCACGCGACCGCTGCCAGGCTCCACACTGGTCAAAGCGGCGTTCACGTTGTTGGTGTTGGTGGAACCAGGCTGAACGGCCTCCACAGACTGTTTAGCGATCTTCTGCGCTTCGGGGTTCAGAGTACTCACAAGCTTAAAACCGCCGCGGTTGAGCAGGTTCAAACGTTCCTCGGGAGTTGCCCCGAAAGATTCGTCGAGCGCAACATAGTTCACCACGTAGTTACAGAAGAATGAGCTTTCGCCCGCAACAGAGCAGCCCTTCTCAGGCGGATGAACATTGAGCTTAATAGGCGATGCAATGGCTTCATCGTATTCTTGCTGTGAAATCTTACCGTCACGAAGCATGGTGCCAAGCACCACATCGCGGCGTTCACGCGCCAGATCGGGGTGGGTTGTTGGGTCATAGGTGTTCGGTGACTGCACCAGACCCGCGAGAAGGGCCGATTGGGCTACCGAAAGATCCTTCGCGGAAATACCCCAGTAGTATTGGGCCGCCGCCTCAACACCGTAGTTGGTACCGCCCAAGTTCACGATGTTCAGATAGCCCTCAAGAATCTCGTCTTTAGACTTGTTCTGCTCCATCGAGATAGCGAGCTTCATCTCTTTGATCTTATCGAGATACCCTTTATTCCCGCCTAGGGTTGTGGGGTCTGCGCCGCGCTGCACATCGGAATCAACGATCAGGTTGTTCACGTACTGCTGTGTGAGTGTCGATGCACCCTGACGTTTCTTCGGGTTCAGGAAGTTATTCGCGAACGCACGACCAATGCCGATAGCTGATACGGCACCGTGGTTGTAGAAGTCGCGGTCTTCCACCGAGATAATGGCATCACGCATATGCGGTGACATCTGATCGAGCTTAACCTCTGTGCGGTTTTCCTCGAAGAAGGTCGCAAGCTCGGTCTTACCATCAGAGGCGTACAGAGTCGATGGGCGTGAGAAGGGGCCTTCTGAAATGTCTTCCGGAAGATCCTGGAACCACGTCATTGAGGCATTAGCGACCATGCCAACACCTACCGCCGGGGGTACCACGATAATTGCTACCAAGAACCCGGCAATGATACTGAACGCCACAAACTGCAAAAAGTCACTGGGGCGACGCCGTTGCGCGCGCGATTTTTTTCGTGAAGCCATTCATTCAGTTTAGCGGATACACCTGAGAACGCATCCCTCAAAAGGGTTAAACTCTAGGTTTAACTTGCCGGTTTCCCGTCTTCGCGGGCAACGCGCCGGATGTACTTCCTTGGCTATACCGTGAAAACACTGGATCTATGCCCCGAAAATCCGCGTCATTTCGCGGGTTATGTACTCTGTGCGGGGCTGACCGGCGTACCCGGTGCACGAGGTGACCGTTCGGCGTCACGTTCTGCCCCTTTGTTACGCCTAGAGCGTTGAACCTGCAATAGAGCGCAATGACCTTGTTCGAGCCGGGGAACAGGACTACCCTAGAGCTATGAAGAAATGGGAATATTTGACTGTGCCGTTGATCGTGCACACCACCAAGGCAATCCTCGATAACTACGGTGAGGAAGGGTGGGAACTTGTTGCGGTTCTGCCCGGTGCACCCGCACCCAGCGGACCGACCCCTGCAGGCAACATGGTGGCACCCACCCAGGGTAACCCCATTGCCTACCTCAAACGCGAGAAAGTTGAAGGCTAAAGCCTTGCACCACGCCCGGTAACCTGAATCCTCCGGTTGCCGGGTTTAGCGTTCCTTTTGCGATATGCTTCTACACAACACTACATATATGCGGCGCACGTGCCACCAACCACATCCCTGGAGAACTCCATGACTGAATCCCGTTACGAACTGAGCATTCGTGAACTCGGCTACCAGCTTCCCGAAGTCGCAGCCCCTGTCGCCGCCTATGTACCCGCCGTGGTGAGCGGGAATTATGTTTATACCTCCGGGCAGCTTCCATTCGTCAGCGGTCAGCTGCCCGCCACCGGTAAAGTCTCGGATTCGGGTGACTCAACATTTGTGACCCCTCAGGATGCCAAGAAGTACGCCGCTATTGCAGTGCTGAATGCGCTTGCCGCCGTGAAGTCCGTTATCGGCGATCTTGATCGGGTGAAGAAGGTCGTGAAAGTTGTGGGATTCGTGGCATCTGACCCGGAATTTACCGGTCAGCCCGGGGTGATCAATGGCGCCTCTGAGCTGTTGGGTGAGATCTTTGGCGAGGCTGGTACGCACGCCCGCTCGGCGGTCGGTGTTCCGGTGCTTCCGTTGGACTCTCCCGTTGAGGTTGAAATCATCGTCGAGTACGTCTAATATTCTCAGGATCATGACTACGACACCTTCTCAGAAGCTGTACACCGGAGTAGTTCCGGTGGTTGGTGAAGAACGGAAGCCGCGCATCTTTACCGGGCGGTCTTCTGCACCTGCCGCACGCACCGAACAGATTCAGCGTCTTTATAAAATCCCGGAGTTTATGCGCACTGCCGCCGAAACATGGGTATCCGAAGGCGGTGAGGATGCGGGGGCATGCTCGCTTCGCCAAGCGGCATCAGTCATCTTTGTGCGTGACGGCGAAGACGGTCTTGAAACCATTCTGACCTACCGTCCGGGGTCTTCACCCTTGGGCGTTGTCGCTTTTCCGGGCGGTACCGTGACCCCCGGCGACGACGACGCAACCCCCTGGTATGGTCCGACCCCCGATGAATGGTCTGCCAAGTTCAAATTCAAAAATGTAACCTGCGCGCGCCGCACCGTGATCGCTGCTATTCGCGAGTCCTTTGAAGAGACCGGTCTGCTTCTTGCCGGTGAGGACGGGCAGAACGTCGCCGAGAGCGGCGCGGGTGAAGAACAGATGAGTCAGCGTGAGGCAATCGCCGATCAAGACAAGAGCTTCGGGCAGTTCCTAACCTCATGCGGGCTGAAACTGCGCACAGACCTGTTGCGCCCGGTATCGCGTTGGCAGTCGCCAGACTTCTTCCATAAACGCTACGACATCGCCTATTTCACCACGGTTGTTCCTGTGGGGCAGAACGCCAAGCTGCTGGAAGGCAAGGGTGTGTGGGGCAGCTGGGTGAATGTGCGCACGCTCATGGAGAGTAAGGATACTTCGGAACTGGGGGATCGTATCGGGCAGCCGAATACGGTGGGTAAGACCCTTGAGGAACTGGTGACTCCCGCCGTGATGTGCATGCTTGAGTCGCTCGCCGCCTCAGAAACCGGGGTATCGTGGCTGGCAAAGCGTCGTACCGTTGAGGTGAAGAAACCCGTGCTCGTGAAGAACGACGGCGCGTGTATGCTTTCGTTTACCGAAGTTGTGCCGGTGTCGTCTAAAACAGGAACGCTTGGCACAGTCGGTCCACTCAGGTCGACCTCTGTTGCCCCCTCATAAAACTTGGAAGGCCGGATTTTCCGCAATGTGTGGAGAATCCGGCCTTTGTTGTAGGCAGATAGTTACAGTAAAAGGAGAAATCTCATGATTCGCAAAATTCAGTACAACGCCTATGGCGATCCCAGCGTCCTAGAAATGGTTGAGACAGACGAGCCTACGCCGGGCGAAGATGAAGTCCGTGTGACGGTTAAAGCGGTTGGACTGAACCCCATAGATCTGAAAACCTTTGAGGGGTATAAGCCGCTTCGTGTCGCAGAGACTAGCAACCGTTTGCGTCACCCGTCCTGGTGGTTTGGCCGCGGCCCCGCACGTTTTCCGAAGGGCGTGGGGCGTGATTTTTCAGGCGTGATAGATGCCCTCGGCCCCGGTGTGAACAATGTTGCTGTGGGGGACGCGGTACTGGGAACCCTGCGCAGCGCTCCCGGCTCCGGCGTGACGGAAGGCTCCCTGGCTGAGAAGCTGGTGACTTCTGCCCAGAATATTGTTGCGAAACCTGAGAACCTGAACTTTGAGGTTGCCGCAGCCTTGGGCGTCGCCGGGGAGAGCGCATGCGGGGCGTTCCGTGCAATCGATCTGAAACCCGAGGATGTGCTGGTTATCAGTGCCGCATCCGGCGGTGTGGGAGCCGTGGCGGTTCAGCTTGCGGTGCATCGGGGAGCAACAGTTATCGGTATCGCATCGGAGAAAAACGCGGAGTTTGTGCGCTCTCTGGGGGCTATTCCGGTTGCTTATGGCGATGGTTTGAAGGAGCGTATTCTCAAGGCGGCCCCAGCCCCGGTTACGAAAATACTTGACTGCTACGGCGGGGACTATATCCCATTAGGGGCAGAGCTCGGCCTGAAAGGGTCCGCTATGGGCACGCTGATTCCTACACCGAAGGCGATGATGAAGGGCGCGCAGTTTACGGGGGCGCGGCATGCTCAGCCCGGTGACCTGAAAGAAGTCGCCGATCTGGTGGCATCGGGAGATATTGACGTGACCTTAGCGCATGTGTACCCGTTCAAGCTTGATTCCATCCGTGACGGTTATAAGGAACTGGGCACGGGACATGTGCGCGGTAAACTTGTGGTCACTATTCCCTAACAAAAGTCGAAAACTATGAAAATTTTAGTATCTGGTGCTACCGGAAACGTGGGTCGTTTGGTCGTGGAACAGGCGCTTGCGCGTGGTCATGAGGTAGTTGCACTTGCCCGGAATCCGCAGAATCTTCAGCTTGAACACCCGAACCTAACCACGGGCGCTGTAGATATTCTTGATGCTCAGGCCCTCAAACCCTGGCTTCAAGGCGTAGATGCGGTCATTAGTACCGTAGGGATTGGCACCTCGAAAACCCCGACAACCCTTTACTCTGCCGGGACAAAGAATCTTCTGGACGCCATGCAAGAGCATGGGGTATCACGTTTGGTCGTGATCTCTTCGGAGGTCGCCGAACATTGGGCTCATCAAGGGCTCTTCAAGCTCTGGGTGGTGTTGCCGCTGCTGCAGCACTTTTTGGGCGCGACCTACGATGATATGCGGCGTATGGATGTGGTTTTGTGGGAAAGCACTGCGCAGTGGACGGCGGTGCGTGCCCCTCGCATTCAGCCGATGAAAGCTAAAGGCTCTTATCGGCTAGATGCCAACATGCCGCTTCGACGCGGCTGGATGATTACTCCAGCGGATATGGCGACTGCGTTGCTCGATATTGCCGAACGTGAGGATCTGAACCGGCAGCACGTCTACGTTGCTAACTAGATGTGAGAAGGCGCCCATGATGAGCGCAGATATTCCGCACGATGTTAAGAGCCTTAAGCCAGCTACGCAATTGAGGCGCAGTGAGGTCGCACTGACTAGATATAGTATTCTGCACGCTAGTGGGTGAAAGCTCGTAAAGATAGGTCAAGCTTCCCCAGTCCATAATCTCCGTGGCAGCCCATACTGGGAGCTTCCCGCCATATTTCTGTTTGTGGTGTTTAACAAAGTCTTCACGTGATGATTTAAGCTCATGTTCATAACGTCTACGCCAGTATTCATACTTAGTACTACGAGCGGTAGCCCCTAGCTTGTAAGGATCAAGGTGAATCAAAGGGTCGAGACGCCCTAGTTCATGACCAAGATGCGCACGTATTGCAAGCTCAATAGGTGTAAGGGCTGTAAATGTTGCAGTACGAAGTCGAGAATCAAATCTATATAAGTCAACTACATCTCTCAACCGCGTACCTGGAAAGAAAGTATCTGCACGGCTGCTATTTTTAAACTCTCGAAACGGGTAGCAATAACCGCTCAAACGATAATAACTAACCTGCTGAAGCAAAAATATCGCTTCGTCGCGATCTCCTATGTCCATACCACGTCTGACTAGGATATCTACTTGCTCATTGTAAGTTTTAAATTCTTTGATGTCCTCGCCCATGAGTACCCTCTGCATGATGAAGACCGGCCCTGGACCTAACTATCAAAGTAGTAGGCGGAACCGGTCGTGGTGATAAACACTCTACACAACGTTCGTCATTCTAAGCAAGCGCGATCGCGCCTTATTCTTGATAAATGTCATAAGAACTTTCGTCTTGCTAGAGTTATCCGCACTCGCTTTACAAGGGGACCCGTATCGCCTGGAGGCGATCCACCCTTAGGCGCTTATGACGAGTATCCCATCGGAAACGTCTGGCTTCCCGTACTCTTGCTTGGGCTCAGGAGGATATCCGCAACGAGCGCCTAAGGCTGTCATCCACGGCAAAGCGAAGCGGCACCGGGGATGACAGGTCGCCTTGTCAAGCGAGTGTGGAGTATCCTCCTGAGCCTTGGAGCTGATTCGATGCAGAGCACGCAAAAACCGCATCCGAAATCGTTGAATAACACGACGTATCGGATGCGGTTTCGTACGAAGACTTTGCGCGCTGTCAGAGAGCTTAGCGCGAGCGTTGGCGCAGTCGCGGCAAATCGAGAATCACGACTGCGCGAGCCTCTAGGCGAATCCAGCCGCGGGAGACGAACTCTGCCAGTGCCTTATTAACGGTCTCGCGGGATGCACCGACAAGCTGTGCCAGCTCTTCCTGGGTGAGTTCGTGGGCAACGAGGATGCCGTCGGTTGCGGGGCGCCCAAAGCGGTCTGCAAGGTCGAGGAGAGCCTTGGCGAGGCGACCGGGGACGTCGGAGAAGACGAGGTCTGCCAGCGCTTCGTTGGAGTGGCGCAGGCGGCGTGCCAGAGTCTTGATAACCTGGTCGGAGATGCTGGGGTCCTGCCGCTGTGCACGTTTGAAGGATTCGTGCTTGATAGCGGCCAGGCGTGTTTCGGAGACCGCTACGGCGTTGGTGGAGCGGGGCGATGGGTCGAAGAGCGCCATTTCGCCGAAGACGTCACCGGGTCCCATGAGCGCGACCATGTTTTCGCGCCCGTCTGCGGCGGTGCGCCCAAGCTTGACCTTGCCGGAGAGCACGGCGAAGAGCTGGTCGCCCTGGTCACCCTCGTAGAAGAGCACGGCGTTGCGGGACAAATCAATTTCTTGGATATCGTCTGTGAGCAGCTTGAACGCGGCGTCATCGAGGGTCGCGAAAAGCGGGGAACGACGAAGGATATCGAGATCCATAGTTACTCCTTGAGTGGGATAGCGGGCGATTCTTTCGCTCGAAAATCTGTGCGTCACACGGTCGCATCTGCGAGACGGATACGATGTGAACCGCATCGCTGGTGTGTGACATATTCAACTAATACTAATACTGAGCGTACCTCATATTTTTTATTTCCGCATCTAAAAAACAACATCCAGGAGGAAAAGTTTTCTGCGCTTACGGGGAAAACTTAAGAAATTCACAGCTTCGCACTCTAGCATCAGCATGTACAGTGTGAGAGGGCTTTGAGCAGCGCACGAACTCTTCGATTTCTCTCATGCTCAGGTGTGCCTTCCGGACGCGCCGTGCGGATTCACCGCATTTTATGTATTCACCAAGGAGGACGCTCATGTCAGCAACTTTTAGCCCCCTTGACATTATTATTCCTGTCATTCTCGTGCTTTATTTCATTGCCGGTCTGCGTAGCGGTTTCTTCACCACGCTAGGCACCTTTATTGGTCTTGCTCTAGGTGTATGCGCCGCCGCGTGGCTCATCCCGCTTGCCGTTGCGGCTGTGGGATCCAAATGGGGGCTGATTACCGCTATCGGTATCCTGATCCTCTGCCTAACGCTGGGGCAGTGGTTGGGACTCATCGGCGGCCGCAGCCTGCGCCGTGTCACGGATATAACCCCGCTTAAAGGCGTAGAACGTTTCTTTGGCGGCGTGCTCAATGTTGCCGCCTGCGCGCTTGTGCTCGTGGTCTTAACGCTCACGATGCGCACCGTACCCCTGCCGCAGTTCAACGCAGCGTTGAACAACTCAAAGACCCTCTCATGGATGGTCGAGAACACCCCGGATGGTCTGCGCAACGGTATCGAAAATATTCGTAACGATGTGCTCGCATCCGGCACTATTCCCGAGGTGCGCCAGCTGATCGCCCCGGAAACCAGCGCGCCCACCCAGGGCGTAGAGACGGAGGCGCTCAATAACGCATCTGCCTCTGTAGTGCAGATTCTTGGTGCCGCCGAACAGTGCGGATACACTTCAACCGGTTCCGGGTTCGTGGTGGATCATGGGCTTATCGCAACGAACGCACACGTGCTTTCGGGCGTGAACTCGCCTATGGTGAGGGATCAGCGCGGGCGCACCTGGCAGGGTGAGGTCGTCTATATGGATACCGCCCAGGATCTTGCCTTTATCCGCGTGCCCGGGATGAACCTGGATCCGCTGCCGATCGGCAGGAACGCGAACCCCGGCGAGACCGTAACCTTCATGGGTTACCCCCAGGGCGGACCGTTCAAGGCGCTCCCTGCGACCGTGCAGGGTGTGGGCAATACCCAGACCATTGATGTAGAGACCGGTAAGCCTAACCCGATGCGCCAGGTCTACCAGCTTGCCGCAGATGTGCAGCACGGTAACTCCGGCGGTCCTGTTCTTGACGAAAACGGTAACGTTGTGGGTGTGGTCTTCGGTAAAGCTCCCGACGGTGAAAGCAGCACGGGGCAGACCGGTTATGCGATAACCGCATCCACCCTGAAGCAGGCGCTTGAGGCTGGTGGCAGCAACACCGCTTCCGTGGCGACCGGAACCTGCAAGAACTAATTGCTGTAACACGATAAACGCATGATGTTATCGCTGGGTAACCCTGCGACGACAACCAAGATATAAGGTGCCTCACGTATCCCTGCTATTGGATGCGTGAGGCACCTTTGCGTGCCCGCCTCACCGCACGGCGCTGAGGCTCTGCGACCGATACTTCTCGGCTCTACTCCGACTCTAGATGCTGTGCCAAGAAATCTACCGCCATCACGTACCCGTAGGCGCCTGCTCCGGCGATCACCGCCGTAGCCTGCGGGGACACATACGAATGATGCCTAAACTCCTCGCGCCGGTGCACATTCGAGAGATGAACCTCAACGACGGGCAGCTCGGCGGCCTCCAGCGCATCGTGAAGCGCCACCGACGTGTGCGTGTACGCCGCCGGGTTGATAATAATCGCCGCGCCACGGGTGCGTGCACGCTGAATCTCATCCACCAGCACACCCTCATGATTGGACTGCATAAACTCAATATCGAAGCCGTGCAGGGCGGCGCGCTCACGCACCATCAGCTCAATATCGTGCAGAGTCGTGTACCCGTACACCTCGGGGCGACGCTGCCCCAGCAGATTCAGATTAGGGCCGTTCAGAACAAAAATCGTTGCAGACATACCCCTAGTGTGGCATATTTACCCGCTCAAAAGCGGCAGAAACCGTGCGGTAACGGCGAACTTCGGTACCCCTAGCTGGGAAAAGCAGACAAAAAACGGTAGGCTCGCGCTATGAGCGCATCCGCACCGAAAAGCACCACCGACACAGCCCCAGAGCTACAGCTCACCGAGGAAGAACGTGAACTGCTAAGCATCCGCACCGTGCCCGAGTTTGAGGCAGCACAGGCGGCACGCCGCCGCGCGAAGACACTCGCCAAAGCCCCCGAAAGCCACCTTGCCACCGTGCGCCGCGCCCGCAAAATCAACCGCATCCTGGGCGAAACCTACCCCTACGCCGTGGCTGAACTCGACTTCACGAACGCCTTTGAACTGCTGATCGCCACAGTGCTCTCGGCGCAAACCACCGATGTGCGCGTCAATCAGGTAACCCCGGCTCTCTTCACCCGCTACCCGGATGCGCCCGCCCTCGCCGCTGCCACCGAAGAAGATGTCGAACCCTATATTCAATCCCTCGGGTTCTACCGCGCCAAAGCGAAATCTATCGTCAAACTCGCCCGCCAGCTTACCGACGACTACGACGGAGAAGTGCCCGGAACCCTCGATAAACTGGTGAAACTGGCAGGAGTCGGGCGCAAAACCGCAAACGTGGTACTCGGCAACGCTTTCGGGGTACCCGGACTAACCGTCGATACCCATTTTGGCAGGCTCGCGCGGCGTATGGGATTCACCACCGAAGACGACCCCGTCAAAGTCGAACACGACGTTGCCGAGCTTATCGAACCGCGCGAATGGACCGACTTCTCACACCGCATGGTTTACCACGGGCGGCGCATCTGCCACGCCCGCAAACCCGCCTGCGGAGTCTGCCCCATCGCCGACCTGTGCCCGTCCTGGGGTGAAGGCGAGACGGACGAAACCAAAGCGCGTAAACTCATGAAATATGAAATGGCACCCGGTCGTGAACGCCTGCACCTGCGCTTCCTCACCGGTGCCACACGCCGCCAACTGCACGCCGAAGGATACCCGCTGAGTGCATAACACCCCGAACACCGCCGCCGAACAAGCCCGCGATGCACTCGCGAACCTTGCCGCAGGAAAACTCGATGTCAACATAGACGCCCTCATGCGGTACGCGCCCAACAGTACACTCTCCAAAGAGGCGGCAGTGCTCGTTCTCTTCGGGGTACTCGATGATGAACCGAGCGCATCCGCAGACTTTGACGGATGCCCAGAGTGCGTGGGCGAGAACCTGGACGTTCTGCTTTTGGTGCGGGCGGATACTCTGCGCTCACACGCCGGTCAGCCTGCATTCCCGGGCGGCAAAATTGACCCCGAGGATTACGAACTGGCGCGCCAGCAGGGAGTTCCGGTGGGGCGCATCGCCGCCCTGCGCGAGGCCGCGGAAGAGACCGGGCTTGACCCTGCGGGCGTTGAAATTCTGGGGGAGCTGCCGACCCTGCCGCTTGCCGTGAGCGATTTCAGGGTGACCCCGGTGCTGGGGTGGTGGGCTTCACCCACGCGGGTTGGCGTGGTCGATACGAACGAGTCTGCCCTGATTGCGCGGGTGCCCGTGCGGGATCTGCTCAACCCCGCCAACCGGCATACGGCATATGTGAAGCGTGGCCGTATAACCCATAAAACCCCGGCGTTTGAGGTCGTGCACTCTGGCGGTGATGCGCGGGTCGAGTTCACCGTGTGGGGATTCACTGCGATCGTGCTCGATAAGATTTTTGATGCGCTCACCTGGACGGTCCCGTGGGATGCTTCGGTGCTTAAACCCGCGCCCGCATCCGGGTAGGCTGACGTTAGCCGGTACTTAAAGGCTCGTGGGAAGGAATGGAAACGAGCATAGGCGGCGTGGACTATTTGCCTTCGGCATAGTTGGTTGTGACCGTCACTGAGACCGGGAACTCCACCGGCACCGTCCCGAAAAGTAGGCGCGCCGCCTCTGCAGCAGACTCCCGCAGAATCCTCTCGACACGCTCCGCCTCCAGTTTGGGGCCGCACAGCAACAGCTCATCGTGCAGAAAATAGACAATTTTGGTGCGCATGGGCATGCCGAAAACCGTCTCAGTCAGCAGACGTGAACGTACCCTGCCCATCCAGCACAGTGCCCATTCCGCAGCCGTTCCCTGCACAACAAAATTGCGGGTCATACGCCCGTAAGAGCGAGAAAGGGAGACGGCACGCGACTCCGCCGCAGGGGTAGAACGGTCTGCGACCGTCCGTTTGAAACGTTCGTCTGGCGCGGGTGAGGTGCGCCCCAAAAAGGTGGTGACTTGCCCGCCCACCTCGCCGATGCGCGCCGCACGTTCCGTAAACTCCATCGCACGCGGAAAAAGCTTGGCGACATGCGGCAGCAGCGCCCCAATTTCTCCGCTGCGCCCGCCGTACATAATGGCGAGAAGCCCCACCTTAGCCTGTGCGCGTTCGGTGAGCGCCACGCCCTCAAGCCGGGCGAGTTCGGCGATTCCCGCATACATATCGGTGCCGCGGCCCGCCGATGCCAGCGCCTCGTCGTGGCTGAGCGCCGCCAGGATGCGCGGCTCAATCTGCGAACCGTCAGAAACGAGAAAAACCTCGCCTTCGGGGGCTAGAATTGCCGAACGGATCTCGGCGGGAAGCTGCAGAGCCCCGCCGCCGGATGCGCCCCACCGCCCGGTCGCGGCGCCTCCAACTTCAAGATGCGGGCGAAAACGACCGTTGCGCACCCAGGAATCCGCCCAAGACCACCCGTTCGCCGTAAAGATACGGTACAGCTTCTTGTACCTGAGGATGGGCTCGATGAGCGCCCACCGCCGTTCCCGCTGCGTGGCAGTCTCCTCAGCCCAGCCCTTGAGCACATAGGAGCGGGTACTGGGCACGTTCACCCCGGCGGCGTGAAGTGCGCGTAAAAGTTCCTGCGGGGAATCTGGATTCAGATGGGGCGCGAAAAGGTCGGCACGAATCTGCTCGGCAAGCTCCATCAGCTTGGCGGGATGCTCGCCTTCAGGCGGGCGCGGGCCCAAAATCTCAGTCAAATGGGCATCATGCGCGGCGGTGTCAAAGGGAATTCCGTAGTATTCGATTTCTGCCGCGACCAGGGATCCTGCCGATTCCGCCGCCGCCAATAACCGCAGCCTTTCGGGATGCGCACCGGTGGCGATCGCCCGCAGCTGCGCGGTAAATTCATCGAGATGCTGGTGCACCAACTCGGTATCTGCCGATGTCAGCGTTGGGGGCGCCGCCTCATGACCAGATACAGTATTTTCCTCAGCCGCCGTCAAAAAGTCGTCCCCGAAAAGCTCGCCCTGACCGGCAATTTGGCGTGCGACGGGCAGCTTACCCGCAGGTTTTTCGACAGTATCCTGCGCCAGGTCGAGAACGGGTTCATAACGAACATGCCCGCTCGGGTGAGTGCTCGCGGTGAGCAGAATGCGCTGTACCAGGCGCATATCGTGGCACAGCGGAACTCGCACCCCTTTGCGCAGCAGAATAGGCGCAATCGTGCGGGTGTCAGCCCATATCCAGCGTGCGTGCGGTTGCTTCGACTCGGGGTTAATGCGCGGGTCAGAGCGGCGTTCAACTTCGCGCACATAGGCAGGCAGATTCCCGGTACTCACGCGGTCGGCACGCAGAATATTGAGCTTCGTGTGCATGCCGGTCAGCTGCGCCGGGGCGAGGGATTCGACGTGAAAAACTCCCCAAAAAGCGGGGGAGGATGGGGAACCATGCCCCGATGTTCCCGTGCCCGTGTGGGTGCGCGCGGGATGCGCATCCAGCGGAATGACCGAACCTCTGGCGGGCGCATCAAGGGGAACAACGAGAATGTACACACTCCTATTATCGGTGAGAGAACCCCGAATATGCGAAGACGGTTAGGCATGAACCTGCATGTCAGGGCGAATTCGATGGCAGCAATCTATGTCCAAACCTTGCCGTGGCAGATATTCTAAAAGAATAGAGAAACGCTTTGCCGTTGAGACAGGACAAAGAGTGACACGAAGCACGATTAAGGCGGTGATCGGACGATGAAGGCTCCACACAAACAAGAGACGACCGCGTTCATATCCTGGTTCCGGCGAGGTCATCCCTCCGGGGACTCTCAGGTAGTCAGCGTCGGCGGCAAGGGCGCCAACCTTATAACGATGCATCGCGCCGGTCTGAATGTGCCGCCAGGATTTTGCGTGACAACAGACGCCTATAGAGCCGCCGTCACGCCGATTGCCGAGGATATTATTCACGAGGCAACCGGTACGAACTCTCACGCTGCACGAAAGCTGATCCTGAAGCAGGAAGTCCCGCGTGCCGTGCGAGACGCCGTCGTCGAGGCTTACCGGGCGCTGGGATCGCCGGTTGTGGCGGTACGTTCATCAGCGACAACGGAAGACCTAGACAGCGCGAGTTTCGCGGGGCAGCAGGATACCTATCTCGGTGTGCAGGGAGAAGAGTCTGTTGTCGATGCTCTAAGGCGATGCTGGGCGTCCCTCTGGACGGATCGGGCAGTGGCATACCGCACAGAAGCCGGGTTCTCCCATGAATCGGCGGAACTTGCCGTGGTGGTGCAGGAAATGGTTGCTGCAGACGTGGCGGGCGTCTTATTTACGGCAGATCCTATCTCTGGCATGACGGACCGGATGCTCGTCAGCGCCTCCTACGGTCTTGGCGAGTCCGTCGTCGCCGCCCATGTCAACCCGGATACATTTACGCTGGACTCACAGGGGCACGCCGTCGAGACGATCATCGGGGATAAAGAAACGCGCATCGACCTCGACCACACTGGCGGGACTAAGAGAAGCCCGGTTCCACCGAATGATCGCGCGGCTTCATGCCTGTCAGACTCCAATCTTCGACGGCTCCACGCTCTCGGGCGGCAGGTATCCGCCTATTACAACGCACCCCAAGATATCGAGTGGGGTATATGCGGCAATGAGCTCTACCTCTTGCAGACTCGACCGATTACATCTTTATCGAATCTGTCGAACACCGACTCGGGACACGGACCTGCACAGTCAAAGACTCTGCAGATGATGCGTGATGACCTGATCGAGCATTATCCCGCACCGTATCCCCTAGACATCATGCCCGTGCGCAAGGTACAGCAGGAAGTTCAGCAAGTTCTCGGTTCTCTCGGCGTGGATACGCCACCCGTTGATCGTGTTATCCGCATCAGCGATGATGGGATTGCGAGCATTCACGCAACGTGGCCGCGTGTTTCGCCGCGCATCGTAACGCACTTGCCGCGCACGATTCGACAGGCCTTTTCGTCGGCGAATCCCGACTGGGATGCAGACTCGCTGGACTGGAAACATGAACTTGAAGCATTCCAGGCGGATAATCGGGCACTTGAGAGTATCACCGACCGTGACCTGATTGCGCGCAGTCACCGTGCGGTTGATGCGGCGGCTGAGCTTACGCGCGCTCGCTTCTCGCGCTACCTCATACCGCTAATGTTCAAACGTGCTGAGGCGGATATGATGATGAAAATTGCGCGGCTCGGCCCGAGCGTCACCACCGAGGATTTATTCGCGAACCTCGATTTTGTGACGGCACATATCGACCGCGAGATTTCGCGCCTCTGCGAGCGCGCCCGCGATCTTGCTCTCGACGACGTCCTTGTGGAAACAGATAACGCGGTTGAATCTCTCTCGAAGCACGCCAACGGGCCAGCGTTTCTCGAAGAGGTTCAGCAGACGCTTTCGCGGATTGGGGCGCGCACACCGCGCATGTACCTGCCCTATTCAAGCAGGTCTTGGGGCGAGAACCCCGAAGCATTTTTCACGCTGATTGCCGCCGGCATTCGTGGCAGGCACACCATGGATGCAGATCGGGCCGATAAACGTCAGCTCGTGCGCAGCCGACTGCCACGGTTCCTGCATAAACGTTGGGATAAGACGGTCACCACGCTGCGGGCTCTGCATGTCGCACGTGAAGGCTCTCTGTACCTTATTGAGGAATGGTTCGTTGAGGCTCGTAAGGTCATGGATGAGATCGCACATCGGCTCGTTGAACGCGGTATCTTGACTACTCCCTCAGACGTAACCTATGCGCTGTTTGACGAGGTGGAATCTGCGCTGCTTGCAGAAGAACCATCCTCCGATCTTCAGCAGAAGATTTCGCGCCGAAAGCAGAAGCGCACAACCGCTGAAACCTTGTGGTGGGACCGAGGGAAGCACCGCTCTGAGGCGGACGGCATCAAAGGGGTTGGCGCGAGCCCAGGGGTGACGATGGGCACGGCACGGGTTATCCACGGGCCGGAAGAGTTCGGGCTGCTGGAACCGGGCGAAATACTCGTGTGCCGGTACACCGATCCCACCTGGACCCCACTGTTCAATGTGGCTGCCGCCGTAGTGGCTGATACCGGAGGTCCGCTTTCTCACGCGGCTATCGTTGCGCGCGAGGTCGGGATTCCCGCTGTACTCGGCACTCAATCCGGTACGCAGGATATTGTGTCGGGTCAGACGATTCGGGTCGATGGGAACACAGGACTGGTTACACCGGTCGAAAATGAGTGAGGGCAGATGAATCGTCGTCACTGGTGTCTGGCAGCCGTGCTCATTGGGTCTGCAATCATTGGTGTGTCTGCATATAACCCGGTACATGAACCGTCTCGTGAAGACAAGGCAGTAGGGTGAGGCGATAAGAACCCTTCCTAGTGGTTCGGGCACAAAGCGGCGCGGTTAGTGCGGCGCGTCATAGAACGACATAAAAGCGTGGTGTGCACGCTGGGCGAGCGGAGAGATGGTACGGGAATGGCCTCCTGTCCTGTGGATACCGCACAAAACTGTCCCGTAGGGTGAAGTTATCCACAGTCTGCTGCTCGGTTGCCGTGCGCATGCGCGAAAACCTGTGAAATAGGGGTATGGCAGCTTTACCTCCTTCACCTCAGGCAGTATTTCGCACCCAAACGGCAGAACACGGCTTTTTCCGGGCATTCTCTCGCGGCGCCGACAGCGCTTATAGATCGGGCAGCGCCGAGACAGCAGGCACCGACGGGTTTGCCCCCGAGCAAACAGACTTCGTCACCTGTGGAAACTATGCCCCACCTGAAACCCTCTCGATTGTTGGCACCTGCATGCCGCCTCAAGAGCTGATGGCACCCGATTTCTCAGCCGAGACAAGAGAACGCCTGGGGCTCACCCCTATTCCGGTGTTTGAGGATCACCGCGCGCGGCGCATCGCCCGGCATGCCCTCACCTATCTGCTAGCGCGCCCACCCAGCCCGCACACCGAGACCGATCAGGCTTCACCTGCTGCTTCGGCAGACGGCGAAAATCCCCGATTGTGGTCGAGTAAAGACCTAACGTTAGCGGTGCAGCAGGCCTGCGAAGAGGACATGTACGGGGACGAAAACCACGATTTTCCTGCCGAGAACGAACCCGACCTCGTATCGCGGGCGCTGTCCTGCCTGCACGCCGAACTTTACGGTCTGGGCGCGCTTGAAACCCTCACACATATTCCCGGAATCACCGATATTTACGTGAATTCCCCGCAGGATGTGTGGGTTCAGGCGCACGGACAAACCCAACCGGTAACCCTCACCTTCGAGACCGAGGCGCAGGTACGCCAACTCGCCAACCGTCTTATTAGAGCGCACGGCGGCAGGCTTGATGCGGCGCATCCGGCAGACGACGTGCACGACGACTCCGGTCGGCGTATTCACGCGGTCATTCCGCCGCTGGTCGAGAACACACACCTGTCTATTCGTCTGCCCGCCCAAAGCTGTTTGACACTTACCGCGCTCCGCGAAAGCGGCATGTTTGATGCGGCGACCGAGCAAGCCCTGCGCACCATGATTGCGCACCGGCAGAATTTTGTCGTCAGCGGGGGAACCGGCACCGGAAAAACCACGCTTCTCAACGCGCTTTTGGGCGAATGCGAAGCCTGGGAACGCCTCATGATCCTGGAAGATACCCCGGAACTGAACCCGCAGCATCCGCATACGGTGAGCCTCAAAACCCGTGCCGCGAACGCCGAAGGTGCCGGAGAGATCACGCTGGGAGACCTGCTGGTGCAAGCTCTGCGTATGGCACCCGATCGGCTTATGGTGGGGGAGTGTCGCGGCTCTGAAATCCTGCACCTGCTTAACGCCATGAACACCGGGCACCAGGGCGCAGGTACAACGCTGCATGCGAATTCCGCATTCGCTGTGCCGCATCGTCTTGCCGCGCTGGGTGCGCTCGCCGGTTTGGATGAACGCACCGTTGCCCTCCACGCTTCTACCGCATTTGACCGCATTATTCACCTGGAACAGGTGCAGGGCGTGCGGCGGATCGCTGGAATTTACCGGCTTGACCTGCGCCAGGATGCGCTGGTGGTAACGCCGTGCGGGTCTGAGCCTGCGGGTGAACTCTTGCCGGGCGAAGGCTCAACGGCAGACAATTCGGCGGGCGGCACCCTACCTGAGGGTAACGGGGAAAACTTACCGCTGAACCCTCCCATGGACGCTATTTCACCGGATAGGCACGCTGCCCATGCACGCTCGGCAACCGCGCATCCCGCACACGAACACCGCGGCGCAACCCCCGAAACGCAGACTACACCGACCGCATGTACCTATGGATACGACCCCGGGGTTCGCACCGATTCTGATGTTCCGCCCTATACAGCCGCACCACGGGAACAAACCGACCGTAGTAGCCAGGAAGGAGAGGAACTATGAGCCTGATGGTGCATCATAAGACGCGCGCCGCCGGTTCGTCTCAGAGAATAGCGCATAAAAACGCGGGCGACAGCATGGCTTTTGGCGAGTATCTGCCTGCCACAAGACAGCCTCGGCTAAAGGCACGGTTTCAAAGGCTTATCCCGCCGACTCCACCAACCTCAACCGAGATGCGTCTATGGCCGCAAGCGTTGCGCGGTATATCTGCGACCCTGGATGCGGGTCTGAGCCTGCGCGAGGCAACGGCTGAAAACCGTACCCGGCATCCGCCTGGCACTGACGGCATTACGGTTCACGGTTCCGCAGCACAAAGTCGGCAAACGGGGAACGCTGATGGGAACGAACCCGAAAAGTCCTCGCTCCTTCGCCGGGTGCTGCACCGGCTGACGGGCAGCAGACGTGAGCGGGCATACCGGCAAACCCAAGACGATATTGACGAGTTATTAGACACTTTGGCCCGTGAAGAACAGCTTGGTTTCGCGGCGGGAACAACCCTGGGTGCCCTCAACGCGCGGCGGGCACACAGCCGGGAGCGCATCCGCGAACTCGGCCTGTGCTTACGTATGAACGAAACCACCGGTGCACCCCTGGCGCAGACCCTACGGGCTGCGGCCGAACATGCCGAAGAACATCTGGATGCTCTTCTCGGGCGAGAAAGTGCGCTGACGGGGCCGAAAACGACCGGCAAGATACTGTCGTGGCTGCCGTTTATCGGCTTAGCGATGGGCTGGCTGATGGGAACAGATCCCGTCGGCGCGCTGACCGGTTCGCTGGCTGGCCTGCTGACTGGTTTTTTCGGCATCACGCTGGCGCTTCTTGGGAGGCGCTGGACGGCCCGGCTTGTGCATCGGGCCGAACGCAGCTCCGTGTTGGCCGAGGAACCTGCGCAGAAGAATGCCCGTGCTCAAGGAACTAGGCGGCGCCGAAGAGAAAAGAAACCGCCGAAAGAACCGGCAGGGTTTAGCGGTTCTGCAGAGACTGAGCCGCTGGATCCGGCGCTGATGCTTGAGCTTCTTGCCGCACAATTGCGCGCGGGGCTCAGTCTGACCGGCGCCTTACAGGCTCTTGGCCGGGCACTCGCGCATGAAGAACGAGCGATAAGCGATGCGCTTGAGTACATCACCTTGACCCTAACGGTAAGCACCGATTGGCAGGCCGCCTGGGACGGTTACGACCATCCGCTCCTGCGGGAATTGGCTCGGATTCTGGCACCGGCGTATTCGGCGGGAACACCCAGTGCGGCGCTGCTGCGGCACTGCGCGGCAACCTATCGGCTGGAAGAGCGCCGGGCGGCGGAGCGTGCATCCGCAAAGCTCGCCGTAGCGCTGGTTCTTCCGCTGGGACTGTGCTCGCTTCCGGCCTTTATCTGCTGCGGAATCATACCGATTGTGATCTCGCTTCTTCCGGGGCTGCTGGCCTGAACCCGGTGAGCTTCGCCCCGAGGCACGTTGCACCAAATCTACCCACAAAAATTATCAAACAACACTATATGAAAGGAAACAACGATGACTGTTGTACACTCTGCTCCCGCTCTGCACACCACGCACCGGAGCACTCAGGAATGCCTTGAGGCCTATGCCCGCACGGAAGAGAACCCCGTACTTTTAGGGCAGGCACTTGACGAATACACGAACATATACCTGCAGCAGCTTGAACCGCATCTTGCCCAACAACTAGCGCAGGCGCTCGCCGCCGGCTGCACCCTCGATAAATGCGCCGCAGAATGCCGTTCCCTGAGTGAACACGAGGAACTCTTCGCGGGAATTCGCACGGATGAAGCTGCCGAACTGCACGAGATGACCTCGCCCACCGATGAGGTTGAATATGCGGACGAAAACGACCCTGAGGAGGGCGCCAGCACCGCAGAATACGGCATCGTAATGCTCGCCGCCGTAGGTTTTGCCGGTCTGCTGGTCGCCATTCTCAAGTCCGACGAGATTCGCGGCATGCTCGTAGATATGGTCAAGAACGCCCTTGCAACGGGCGGTTCTGGGCTGACCTTTGGGCTTTTCTAAACCCGGTACTGCCCGTGAAAGCCGCGAGAGTTGCCCAAACCCCACGAAAGGAACGTCTATGAGGCTTATACACCGCATGATGCGCGCCTGGCGGTTACGCGCACGTGATGAAGGCGCTGTGACTGCCGAATTCGCGGTCGCTCTGCCCGCCGTGATCGCAGTGCTCGCACTCTGTCTCTCAGCGGCAGCGGTAGGCATAGCCCAGTCGCAGCTAGAAGAATCCTCGCGAGTCGCGGCACGCGCCTTCGCCCGGGGAGACAACCTCGCCGCCGTACAGCATGAAGTTTCGCGGATAGACCCCAGCATTAACCTACAGGTACAGACCATGGAAGAAACTTCGGGGGCGCGGCAGGTGCGGGTTCAGGTGGAGCGTGCGGCACCGGGGGTTATCGGCTCGGTAACCGGCTGGAGGCTGCAGGCCACCGCGACCGCACGGGTTGAGGGCAGCTCGGATAACGCCACGACAGTTGGCGGCGAATAAACATGGTCACGCCTGGTTTCATCTGGAATGCATGCGTGCCGCCGTTTGCCAAACCGCGGCGCGAGGCGGCTGACCGACCGCAGCCGACCGAAAACCCGGAGGAGGGGAGCGGCACCGTACTCGCGGTAGGCATTATCGCCGCCCTGCTGATCCTGGCAACCGTCATCATCGGTTTTGCGGGGGTAAGCATGGCGAATCGGCGGGCGGCGCAGGCGGCAGACCTTGCGGCGCTCGCCGCGGCGGATGCGCTGCGCGGCATCACCCCTGGGGATCCTTGCGAAGTTGCCGCCCAGGTAGCCCGTGATAATAACGCCAATCTGGTGGGGTGCGCCCTCGCGGACCGCCCCGAAACCGTGGATATTCGGGTGAACTCTGCCGTGCACGGACCGTTTGCTTTCCTCGGCGATGCGCAAGGTACATCGCGTGCCGGGGCACCGCATCCGGACTCTGGGGCGGGTGCACCCGATGAGGGATTATCCGGCGACGAGATTCCCGAAAACGCTCCCTCTGACCGATCTGCTGAAGAACCGAAAAGCCCATAAAATCCGGCTGATGAGATCGATAGGAGGTGTTAGTCAGACCTCGTGGAATGCTCTAGCCTTACAGCATGTCCCGTTCTGCGTCATCGAGTGAGTGCAGCATTACCCGCAGTAGGTTTTGTGCGCCCGCCTTGGAGAGCGGTTCGTTGCGGTTGCCGCATTTGGGGGACTGTACGCAGGAGGGGCAGCCGCTCTCGCATCCGCAGGAATCAATAGCGTCCAGGGTTGCGCCCAGCCAGGTGCGAACCGCCTCAAACCCGCGCTGGGTAAAGCCTGCTCCGCCGGGTGCTGCATCGTACACGAAGATGGTGGGGCGTTCCGTATCGGCGTGGTACAGGGTGGAGAGTCCGCCTAAATCCCAGCGGTCGCAGGTCGCAATCAGCGGTAGCAGACCGATGGCGGCGTGTTCTGCGGCGTGCAGGGTGCCGGGTGCATCGGGTTCGGTCACACCGGCGGCAAACAGGTAACTTGGCTCGAAGGTAAACCAGATAGCCTCGGTCATCAGGATGCTCGGCGGCATCTCCATCGGCTCATCGCCCAGGTACTCACTGCCGTACACCGAGAACCGTTGAAAGCCCATAACCTGATCGGTCACCTGAACCCGCCCGCGATGCATCGTCAGACCAGCAGCACCGGGCTGGGTGCCGTCGAATCCGTACCGCACACCCGCCTTTTCCTGCAGAATCTTAACCTCGGTCGCCTCGATCGCCCGCGTGTAATAGTCGGGGTACACTCGCGAGAGCAGAATAACGCGCGCCGCTTCATCCAGGGACTCCACCAAATACTGGGCGTTCTGGTGAATATAGATAGCACCAGGGTGTCCCTGAGTCATTGCCTGCGCCGAATCCATCGTGCCAATCAGCGAACCGTCCTCAGCATCAATCAGTTGATAGGGACCACCGCCGGTGGCACGCAGATCCACCAGATTCGTCGCCGACTCCGCGTGCGTCCAATACCAGCCATCCGCCCGGCGGCGCAGATAATTCTGCTGCACCAACCGGTTAAGCAGAGCCTCAGTATGCTCGCCGAACAGCGAAAGCTCCTCGGCACGCAGCGGCGACTCCGCCGCGGCAGCGCACAAATGTGGCGAAAGCACATACGGGTTCGTCGGGTCGAATACGGTAGCTTCCACGCTCTGCCCGAAAATCGCCTGCGGATGATGTACCAGGTACGTATCCAACGGATCGTCCCCGGCGATAAGCACAGCGAGCGCATCCTGACCCCCGCGACCGGCACGCCCAATCCGCTGAATAAAGGATGCGCGGGTTCCGGGCCAGCCCGTCACGAGCACCGCATCCAGCCCGGAAATATCGATACCCAGCTCAAGCGCAGAGGTACTTGCCAGCCCGAGCAGTTCGCCGGTGCGCAGCCGATGCTCAAGCTCACGGCGTTCCTCGGGCATATACCCCGAACGGTACGCCGCCACCCGATGCGCCAGCCCCGCCTCCGTCTCATCAAGGTAGCGCTGCGCTCGCTGAGAGATCAGCTCAGCACCGCGCCGCGACCGGGTGAAGGCAAGCGTGCGGGTGCGCGAAAGTACCAGGTCGGTGAGCATCTGAGCACCCTGTTCAATAGCGGAGATACGCTGCGGCGCCTGCTTTTCCGCCTCGGAACGGGTGTCGAAGGCGCTAGCACCGGCGGCGAGTTTATCGGTCACCTGCGTATCGGGCAGAAACTCCGGTTCCCATAGGATGACGGTGGATTCTCCACGCGGTGCGGTCGATGCGGTAATCGCGTCAACGTTCCCCTCAGGTACGCCAATGAGCTTGGCGAAAGACTCGGCAGGGTTCGCACTCGTGGCAGATGCCCCATAGAATACCGGGCTCACCCGGTAGAGCGCGCAGACTCGGCGCAGGCGGCGCAGCAGATTGGCGATATGCGCGCCGAACACGCCGCGGTAGCTGTGTACTTCGTCAAGCACCACATAGCGCAGCCCGCGCAGGAAGTTCGCCCATTGCCGGTGGTTGCCCAGAATTCCGTAGTTGAGCATATCCGGGGTGGTGAGCACAAAATTAGCGTGTTCGCGCACCCACCGCCGCTCCTGTGCCGGGGTGTCGCCGTCATAGGTGGCGGCGTTGAGCCCGGGAAGGTGGTAGGCGGTGATGGCGTTGAGCTGGTCGGCTGAGAGCGCCCGCGCCGGTGAAATATATAGAACGTTCGCTCTCTGATGAAATCCTGTGGAACCTGCATCTGCTGCCGTGGTGCTGAGCGGTTCACGGCGCGCCCCGCGGTAGAGGGCGTCGAAGGCGGGCATGAGGTAGCTCAGGGATTTTCCGGATGCGGTCCCGGTCGCCACAATCACATGCCGCGCCGTTGTGTCCGACTCATCGTGCCCCTGCCCGGATGCTCGCCCGAAGGAGAGCCGGTGCGCGTCTTCGGCGAGTGCAGCATCGAATGCACAATGCGCTGCCTGTGCCGCCTGCACCTGGTGGGTGTACGGTTCGTGCACGCCCAGCGACTCGAAAGCCTCAATCACGCGCGGGTGCAGCCAGTGCGGCCACGGCGAATACTGCCCTTCACGTGCGGGGATGCGGTGCACATGGGTGATTTGCGGGGGCAGCGAGCCGTCACCGGGAAGTTTGGGCATAAGCCTGCTCAGCTGTTCGCGAAGGTTCTCATCGGGGCGCGAGGCAGAGGGGAATCCGGGGTGCTCATCAGCCGGGGAGTCGCAGGAAGGTTCGGGGCGCATCACACCATTGTAAAACCTCGGGTACGGTAAACCGGCGTGGGCAATCGCAGGGCGCCCGGTATGTTCCACTCGCCTCAGCAGGAAGGTATTCGCTACCAGAAAACGGCGAAATCAGCCGGTGCAATGGGGCAGAAAAACGACGAGATATACCTCATGGTGAAGAAATCACATGCACCCATCATCGCGGGCGCATCCCGCGGGAGAACAAGGATTATCGGCCACGTTACGGGACGAGTTCCGCCGCCACGGCACACACGATGTACCTAGAAAGCGTAAAATAAGAGGGTGGCTCAGAATCGAATTATCTTGTATTACCAGTTTGCCCCCATAACCGACCCCGTGGCGGTCATGCTCTGGCAGCGTGCCCTGTGCGAGAAGCTCGGTTTGCGCGGGCGCATCCTCATTTCCAAACACGGCATTAACGGCACGCTCGGCGGCGAAATCAGCGCGGTTAAGGCGTACACCAAAGAAACCCGCCAGTACCCCGGTTTCAAGAACATGGAATTCAAATGGTCTGAGGGCGGTGCCGAAGACTTCCCCCGTCTGTCGGTCAAAGCACGCGATGAAATCGTGGCGTTCGGCGCTCCCGACGAGCTCAAAGTAGACGAAAACGGCGTGGTCGGCGGCGGCGTGCACCTCAAACCCGAAGAGGTGAACAAGCTCGTGGAAGAACGCGGCGATGAAGTCGTCTTTTTCGATGGACGCAACGCTTTCGAGGCCAAAATCGGTAAGTTCAAGAACGCCGTGGTACCCGATGTTCGCACCACCCACGACTTTATTCGAGAGATCGAATCCGGTAAGTATGACGATCTGAAAGATAAGCCCGTCGTCACCTACTGCACCGGCGGCATTCGATGCGAAATCCTCTCCGCCCTCATGAAGAACCGCGGATTTAAAGAGATCTACCAGATCGACGGCGGTATTGTGCGCTACGGCGAAAAATACGGCGATAAGTCCCTGTGGGAGGGCTCGCTCTACGTGTTCGATAAGCGCATGCACATGGAGTTCACCCCGGATACTGTCACAATTGGCCAGTGTGAGCGTTGCTCGGCACCGTCTAATAAATTTGAGAACTGCTCGAATGAGAGCTGCCGCGAACTCGTGCTCCTCTGCCCAGAATGCGCCACCGACGATGCGAAACGCCGCTGCGTGCCCGAATGCGCGGTGGACCGCCAGAGCGCCCACGCGGGTATCTCATGAGCGATTCCGTACAGGCGCCCGTGACGGTTTCACCCGCGCGCATTGAGAAACACGGCTCTTTGCTGGTCGCGGGAGTATCCCAGGTGTATAAGCTGGGGGACGATTTCACGCCGCTGTGGGATGAGCTGAATCAGAAGGCATCCCCGGCGATGCTCGATATTCTGGCGGTCACCCAGTACATTGGTGTGTGCACCCAACCCAGCACCGATGGTTTCGTGCGCTACACGGCCGGCATTTTGGTTGATGACCGTGCCTCGGCACATAAACTTGGGCTGGGTCTGCTGGAACTTCCCGCGAGCACCTACGCGGTGGTTGAGATTACCGGGTCGATTTCGCGGTCTATTCCGGCAGGTTTTGAGAGCTTTGAGCGTGATTTCTTCCCGGCGCATCCGCAGTACCGCCCGTTAGGCGGCCTGGAGGTGTACGGTCGCGGCGATATGCAGGCGGCAGACTACACGATGGAACTGTGGGTGCCGCTGCTAGAGGTTCCTGCATCAGCATAAAGCGCTCCGACTAGAACTCCTTGGTCTTCTCCCAGTCTTCTACCTCGCCGGAGACTACCTCGAACACGGGGTGCACCGCGGGCTTACCGGCCTGGGTGAATTTCGCGAGACGCTCGGTAAGAATAGGCTCCCAATCGACATCTCGCCCGGCAACTTTGTGTGCCAGAAAGCTCAATTCGTAGGCAAGCTGGCCCTCGGTCACGGGAATAGAGCTCAGGTTCTTACCCCGCTCAGTGGCAATCAGCGAACGGTTGAAGGAGTACCCGCGCAGATGCGCCTCATCGGCGAGCCCGTGCAGATAAGCCCCAATTGCCTCCACCGGCTGAGAATGCGCACGAAACCGAATGAGCTGAGGATGATTCGTGTACCCTCGGGTGAGCCCGCGCAGCACTTTCTGCGCAAGCAAGCTCTCACGCCAGCACGCGATCAGGGCGCGACGGTCAAGAAGGGACGGGTGGGCAGACCAAATACGCATCTGTCCACTATACAGCCGCAGACCTGCGCTCTTAGGTAAAACAGCAGCGGTCTGCCCAAAAATATTGAGGCAGAATGCACCTGTGGGGCGCTCGCATCTGAACAGGATGCGAGCGCCCCACAGTGGTGCAGGTGCCTTGAGGCTACGAGTTCCGCGCTAGCTATGTCCAGTATCCTGGACCTTCGGGCGAGGTAGGCTCCGGATCGGGCTGCTTATTCGGATCTGAAGGGCAGAAAGAATACGTAATTGTGCCGTCTCTGATTTCTCCCCGCCAGTCTGCCCCGCCTTCGGCGCTAATATAGGGATCGATCACGTCGGGAGACACAAAGTTTCCGCCGCCGCCTCCTCCTCCCGAGGCAACGCCCACAAATGCGGCTTCATCATACATATACACGGGATTTTCGGATCCGCCTCCACCGTAGCCCGCGCCACCGCCTCCGGAAACAATGTATCCGATACCATTGCGGTCATCGCTTGTGTTGCCTGCGGTATTGAGCGTATACCCGTAGGCAACAACGCCGTCAGCCCCGTTGCCGTTGGGCCCAGAGCCCCCGGGTTTGCCTGCGGTATTTCCGGTATGAATCTCTGTTCGTGAGGTTGAGGAAAAGGTCAGCTCTTTATCTCCCGTAATAGTGGCGAGGTCGCCGCCGGAACCGCCAGCTGTGTTGCTGCCATTCGACCCGGAAGGAATCAGAATCTCGGCGTCGTAGTGCTGATAGTAACGTTCCTGCCCCGAGCGCCCCAACCCCTCGGGCACGTATTCATCGCCAGCAGAACCTCCCTGACCAATATGCAGATTAAAGTTGTCATAAGAAGTTGGGTCGTCTGTTATCCAGGTTCCCGCGTAAGTAACGACGTGTGTGAGCCCGCGTGCGCCTGCGCCCCCGCCGCCTCCAGCGATGGCGAGTACGGTTTCTTGGGAAGTTTTTGCATCGACCATGACGATTGCCGAAGAACCGCCGCCGGAGCCCGAATAGACTGTAACCTTATTGCTGTGGCTGTTCAGCTTGCCCTGTACATCTGACCCCAGCGCGGTGGGTAGTGCCGCAGACGAACCGCCGTTACCGTACCCTTCGCCGCCTTTGGCGGGGCGGTCATAATATCCGACGCCGCTGGCACCCACATAGAATTTGATGCGCTGCCCGGGTGTTACCTTGACGGTTCCTTGAATATAAGCACCACCGCCTGCGGTTCCGCCGGTTCTGTTATATCCTGTGGCTTCCGAGTACCGTGTCGCCAGGCTACCGCCCGACCCGCCGCGCAGGTAGAAGCGCATATACGAGGCATAATCGGGAACCACAATTTCTTCATAGCCTTTTTCACCGGCTGCACGGCTTTGCGCGGCGGTGCGCACATCCTTGGCAAAAATATCGTAGCTTTTATCGGGGTCTAGGCAGGGGCCGTCGTCGGCAGATGATGATGCGTATGCCGGAATAACGGCGGTGCTCAGCACAAGCGGCGCAGCCCATGCGGTTCCGGTCACCAGGTTTCGGCGAGAGAGGCCTCGTCTCATGAAAATATCCTTGCGTTTGAAGTTGTCGTGAGTGTTTGCCGTGCGCAATAGTCCCAAAAAACCGCGCTGCACCGCCAACTCAAGGCTGGTGGGGCTTCGTAACGCGTGCGTGACGTCATGGTCAGCGAGATCCACTGTGACAGAGCGTTGCCATTATGTCATGACCTGTCTTATATCGAGTATTTCCTAAAATTCAGGTGCATCTTGAAGAGCCGAGCCAGAAAAACAATGTCTGTAGTACCTGCACCTAGAAAATAATGAATCATATGGTTTTTCTGCCGGGGTCTTATACATAAAAGATTTGAACGAGGTATGGATATGCTAAGGGTAGAAGAAATGCACATTCATTACCTTGAGGTAAGTATTGCGCGTAAAAAAATATAAATGAATCATTACCTAATATGTCGCATGTATTTTATATAGAATAGCTTTCTGACTAGTAATTATATAGGTGGTTTTACTCATATTATTTAAAACTTGTTCTGTAAAGTAAATAATTGTATGCTGAATGCTCATACACGAGGAAATACCCCCTGTAGGGCAATACGAAAGGCATAACAATGAACGCATCAGACACTCAGAAAACCGAACTAGCGGTACAAAATCTTGAACCACAGCCGGGCACAGAGAAAAAACTTGGTTTTCTTTCTTTTGGGCACTGGGCCGAAATTCCCGGTTCGCGCGTGAACAGCGCATCCGAATCTTTGCACCAGGCTATCGATTTGGCGGTAGGCGCCGAAGACATCGGCCTAGACGGTGCTTTCTTCCGCGTGCACCATTTCGATCAGCAGCAGGCAACCCCGTACCCGCTTCTGTCGGCGATCGCCGCGAAGACCAGCCGCATTGAGCTTGGTACCGGCGTGATCGACATGCGCTAGCGCATGTAGCGGTTGCAACACCCGTTCACGTAAGCTTGGTTGCATGGTCGAACTGGTATCGCTGAGGAAGACGAACGAGGTTGCGGCGTACGTCCGCGCCTCGATGGACCGCAAGGGCGACCGATGGACCGTCGAGACCCAGCTGAGAAAGATCAGGGCGCTGGCCGAGGCCAAGGACTGGAAGGTCGTCGAGGTCTACGACGACAACGCGGTGTCCGCGACGAAGAAGCGCCGTGCTGGCACTCGGTGGGCCGAGATGCTGGAGGACGCCCGTGCGGGCAAGTTCTCGATGGTGGTCGCCGTGGACATGGACCGGCTCCTGCGTAGCACGAAGGACCTGAACACACTGATCGATCTCGGCCTGCGTGTCGTCACCGTTGACGGCGAGATCGACCTCTCGACGGCGGACGGGGAGTTCCGGGCGACGATGCTCGCCGCTCTCGCCCGGTTCGAGGCACGACGCAAGGCCGAGCGACAAATCAGGTCGAACGAGCGCCGACGCGCCGAGGGCATCCCCACGTCCGCCTGGAAGGCGTTCGGCTGGACGAGGGACGGCGAGTTGATCGAGGAGGAGGCCGCCGCCGTACGGCGGGCCTTCGATGCGTTCCTCGGCGAGCCGTCCCTGTCGATCCGGCGAATCCGCGAGGACCTGAACAGCGCCGGTCACTTCACCGCGCGTGGGTCGGAGTTCTCCGTCGATGCTGTGCGCTACCTGCTCGCGAACCCGCTTTACTGTGGCTACATCAAGCACTACGCGTCGGGCGAGCTGTACCCGGTTCAGGGCGAGGCGTTCCCGCCCATCGTCGGCGAGCAGACGTGGCGGGCCGCGGTGGCGAAGCTGGAGGACAACGTGCGGAGGTCGGCGAGGCAGGGGAACCAGCCGAAGTATCTCCTGTCCACGATCGGGCTGTGCGGGAAGTGCGGCGCGACGCTCGTCTCGGGGACGAACAGCCGCAAGCAGCCGACGTACCGCTGCGGCGAGCAGTTCCATCTCACCCGCCAGCGCGAGCCCGTCGATGCGATGGTCACCGAGGCGGTGCTCACGCGTCTGTCCTCGGTGGACGTGCACGACCTCGTGATGCCACAGGAGGACGATGGGCCGGATCGCGAGGAGCTGCTGACGGAGCGGAACGCCCTGGTCGATCGGGTGAAGGAGCTGAGCCCGCTGCTGCGCGACATCCATCAGCCGGTCCTGGAGATAACGGCAGCGATCAACGACGTGAAGGCCCGCATCGACGAGATCGACGCGGAGCTGCTCGACCGTTCGGTGTCGGCGGCGGCGAAGCTGCTCGTGGACGTCGAGGAGCCGGTCGGCACCGCGGAGCGCCGCGAGGTGGTCGAGGCGAAGTGGAAGGTGTTGGACGTGGACCGCCGCCGGATGCTCGTGGACGAGCTGGTGACGGTGACCATCGAGCCCATCACGCCCGGTCACGTGAAATTCGACCCCGACCTGATTCGGATAGAGCCGCGTCGCGACTGACTCATGAGTCGACTCGTCATTGCAATGGTGAGTCGACTCGTGGGAGAATGGTTGCAGACAAGAAGATCCCACCGGGGCCGCGACTTAGAAGCGCGGGGTTCTGCTCCCGGATGAGTAGCCGGTCAAACAGCCCAATTACCGTGGCGGGGAACCGGAAGATACTCATGTCTGAGGACTTCCGATGTCTGTCGTTATCGACGTTCCCCGCGCATCCGCGCTCGACCGCCCTGGCCTCGATCAGGGCTCCACTCCTTCTCCGCAGGCAGACGGCCTCGATCCCGTCATCGCCGCCGCTCGTGCTGCTGGTCGTCTGGCCGGTGAACGCCTGGCTCGCACGCCCCTGACCCCGCGACAGCGCGCCGCGGTCGCCGCCGTGATGGGCGGTGGTCACTGATGAGCGCCAACTCCGCCGCCTTCGACCACGTGAACGGCTTCCGCTGGCGACAGGGCGACCCCTCCCTCGCCGAGTCCGAGGCACGTCTCTACGACCTCGGCGTGCTCCGCTCCGTGCTGGAGGAGTCCGTCGAGATCGCCGTCGCCGACGCCCGCGCCGATGGGGTGACCTGGGCGAAGATCGGCGACGCCCTCGGCGTCACGCACCAGGCTGTCATCAAGCGCTACGGCCGGGGCGGTGGTCGCTGATGCGCGCCGACGCACGCAACCTCAGCACCGCTCCCGCCGACCTGACCCCGCCCGGAGGGCCTGGCCTGGCACCCGCCGAAGGCGGGCTGCCCGTCGTCGTGATGACGGTCCGCAGCCGTGCTTCGCACTCTAAGAGTTTCGGGAGCCTCATTCGTTCCTACGGGCGCGGCAAGGGCTTGTCGATTGCCGCGTCCTGCAACAACGTGTCTGGTCAGCGGTCGGTTCCGCCCGCGCTCCGTCGCGTGGCCTCGTGGGATCATTTTGGGTCTCATTTGGGGGTCAATAGGGGGTCATTTAGGCGCCGCACTCTCTCTGAGGCCCTCCGCGCTGTCCGCGGCGGGGGTGGTCGCTGTGGCTAAGCAGGAGAACAACCCGACGAGCATCGGGCTCACGCAGTACCTCGATCCGTCGTACTGGACCTGGGCTGCCGAGGACCCGAACGGGGCCGCGCTGCTCCAGCAGGGAGCCGAGGCGATCCTCGCCTACGTGGTGCAGCGGCTCGAGGCCACCGGCTGCGAGGTCGTCGAGGCCTACGGCATCGTGCATGACAAGGACGAGCGCGAGGTCTGGAGCGACACGGAGAAGGCTCTGGTGATCGAGCCGAAGCCCGATCACCTGCACGCGGTCATCAAGTTCGCCAGCCGTGCGAAGAGCGCACCGCTGGATCGGCTCGCGTTCGGCATCGGCGTCGAGCCCCAGTACGTCGAGAAGCCGGGCCGCGGGCGGTACGCCTACGACAACATGCTGTCGTATCTGACGCACGTGAAGTACGCGGACAAGCACCAATACGCGCCTTCGGAGGTCGCTACGGTGCGTGGGCCTGACTACCTCGGGATCGACGCCCAGCGTCGGGAGACCTGGCTCAAGGGGCGCGCGCACGTGAAGAAGAAGGTCGTCGCCGAGAACTTCGAGGACATGCGCGAGCGCGTGCTCCAGGGCGAGTTCACGCGGGATCAGATCATGCTCACGGACGAGCTGTTCGACATCTACTCGCGGCATCAGCGGGAGATCGACGACGCGCTGTCGGCCTACGGCCAGCGCCGCGCATACCGGGCGGCGGCGAAGCTCCGCGCCGGTGAGTTCTCGACGCACGTGGTGTTCGTCCATGGGGATGCCGGGATCGGCAAGACCCGGTTCGCCACGGACTTCATCACCGAGGCGATCAACGCGGCGAACGCGCACGGCGAGCGGTGGCAGGTCTACCGGGCCGCGACGGGGAACCCGCTTGATGACTGGCGAGGCGAGGAGGTGCTGCTGCTGGACGATCTGCGGGCCTCGGCGATGGATGCGAACGACTGGCTGCTGCTGCTTGATCCGTACAACGCCTCGCCTGCGAAGGCTCGGTACAAGAACAAGGGCGAGGTGGCCCCGCGCCTTATCGTCATCACGGCGACGATCGAGCCTGTCGAGTTCTTCTACTACGCCCGCCAGAAGGGCAACGTGGACGAGGCGTTGGACCAGTTCATCCGCCGCTTGGCCTCGGTCGTGAAGGTCTATCGTGCCGACGACATCAATCGTTACCTCGTGCAGCACATTGGGAAGATCGAGCCCTACGAGTGGCACCAGTGCAGCATCCCGACCGCCGCACACACGCCCGGCATGTACGGCAACGCGTATCACCAGAACGTCGGGTCGCGGGAACTGACCTACGGTCCGGAGACCTCGGCGGAACATGACGCTGAGGGCGCGGTTGCTGAGCTGCTGGGCGGGCTCGCGGTGCGGAGCCCTGACGTGCCGCTGGTGCTGATCGGAGGTGCCGCATGAGCACCGAACGCGATGCGCTCTTCCAGGGGGTCGAGGGGGCCGGAGGCCCCTCGCAAGCAGCCGGGGAGGACATGAGCGCCAGCGAAATGTCCGACACGGCTACTGCTTGCCACTCTGGCGTACAGGTGGAGCAGCAGACCGACTCCCAGGTGAACACCGGTCGGGCTGATGCGGAGGCTGTGCGTCAGAGTCACGGCGGCGCGAAGCGTCGTCGTGGGGACCGCGCGAAGCTCGATACCGACTTCGGAGAGGAGACGCTCGCGGCGCTTCGCACTCGTGCGAAGCGGCTCGGGCTGGCTCCGAGCACGTGGGTGCGGACCGTCGTCCGGGATGCCCTCCACGCCTCTCGGAGCGAGGAGTTGGACGCCGCCGTGGCCGCGCACCTGCTCGGGGTCGAGGCGCGGGTGCAGGCGTCGGCGGATGCTCGCGAGCTGGCCGCGCAGATTCGCCCGCTGGCGATCAACGTCAACGACCTCGACCGCCGGGCGCGGGCTGGTGAGTCAGTGGCGCTGTCGGCGGAGGTGCCCGAGCTGATCGAGTTGCTGCGCGAGGTCCGCGCCCTGCTCGGGGATCGGGCGGCCTCATGAGCACCACGCACTACAGCCCGAGCGCCAGCGCCGCCGACACGGAGCGCTATATCCGTGGCAAGGAGGACGAGCGGGGCATCGCGATCACGTGCGATGTGCCGGGAGGCCCCGGCGCGTTCTCGGCGCGCGCTCGGTCGCTCACGCAGAACACGACGCGCGAGGTCGAGGCGGTGCATTACCGCCAGTCGTTCAGCGACGAGGAGTTCGACCCGAAGAGTCCGGAGGACGTGCAGCGGGTGAACGATCTCGGTTATCAGCTCGCGAAGAAGATGCACCCGGATTCCGACTGCCTCGTAGTCAGTCATGTGGATGGGCGGGGCAAGAAGCCGCACAACCACATCTTGGTCATCAACCACAACAACCGGACGGGGAAGGCGCTCTCGGACTATCGCACGTTCCACGACCGCAAGGCCGGGAATCAGCGGGGCGTCCAGTCGGCGAACGACCAGCTGATGCGAGAACACGGGCTCTCGGTCGTGAAGCGGCTGGAGCACGCACCGAAGGACTGGGAGCTGCGCCGCGAGGACTTCGCCGAGGGATCGCTCGACCGCGAGATGGGCGACCGGATGAGCGCGGCGCTGGCCGATCCCCGGGCGGTGGACAAGGCCGGTCTGGTCTCGGTGATCGAGGAGCAGAACCAGCGGCTCGGCGATGACGGGGAGCGGGTGCCGCGGATGCGGTTGCACAGCCCCGTCAGCAAGAAGGGCAAGCGCGCCGGGCAAGAGACCTGGACGCTCTACATCGAGGATCGCCGCGGCGAGTCCGGCCGCGCCGAGCGCCGCAAGCGCGCGAGCGCCCTCTCGGCGGACTTCACCCCGGAGGGCGCGCAGGCGTTCTTCGACTACCACCAGCAGCAGAAGGAGAAGGAACATGAGCGCAGCGCTCGACAGGCTGAAGCAGCAGAACGAGCCCGAGCAGTCGCAGCAGCAGCTCGGCAGTCCGGAGACGATGGAGCTGTTGACCTCGATCCTCGCCGCCGTCGAGGCGCAGAACACGAGGATCGCCACGCTGACCGAACAGCAGAAGAAGCTCGCGGGGTTCGTGAAGGTCATGGACGAGGAGACGACGAGGCGGCTGGAGCGGATCACGGCCCCGGCGTCGACCTCCTCGCCCTCCAGCGACGTGTCCGCGAGGATCGCGAGTATCGAGAGCAGGCAGAACGAGATCGCGAGCACGCTCGGCGAGTTCGCGCAGAGTCTCAACGGCGAGAGCTTGAACGCCGCGTCGCGGAGCTTGGTCGCGGAGGCGCAGAAGAATCGCGCGGCTACGGCCTCGGCGATTGAGGGTCTGAAGGCGCAGGTCACAGCGAACCAGAAGCTCGTGAGCCAGGTCGGCGGCGCGGTCCAGCGGATCGAGAAGCGCACCGAGGAACGGGTCGAGAAGGCTGTCGAGCAGGTCGCCGGGGAGGCTTCGGCCACGATGACCGCGAGCCTCGACGCCTCGAACGCGCGGGCGGAGCGGATCATCGCCGCGACGGCGAAGCTGGAGGCGCGACAGCTCTGGTCCGCCGCCGCCGCGATGTGCCTTGTTCTCCTGCCGGTGGCCGTGGTCGTCGCCGGTCTCTGGATGGGCATCGCCGGGCTCATCACGGGTGTTCAGTGGGCGCTGGACGTGGACGGGAGCGTGTGGCTCGGCATCGGCCGGTGGCTCGTGGTCGGCGCTGGCCTCGCCGGGGCCGGCTACGGGCTCTTCGCGTCCGTCCGCTGGGTTGCGGGTCTCGTGGAGACCTGGAAGGGCCGCGGGATGCCGAAGTGGCCCCGCTGGCGCAAGAGGTGATCACGCCTCACGAGGGCAAGCGCGCGCAGCGCGTGCGGCAGCCGCGACAACTGGACATTAGGTCAGCGGCTGCTGTATAGTTCAGTGCATGCTGACCATTGCTTCGCGTCTTGACGTCATGAACCGGCTCGGCCGGGCCATGGCCGACCCGACGCGCTCCCGCATCCTGATGTCCCTGCTCGACAGCCCGAGCCACCCCGCGGTGCTCTCGCGCGAGCTGGGGCTGACCCGCTCGAACGTGTCCAACCACCTGACCTGCCTGCGCGACTGCGGGATCGTGGTCGCCGAGCCCGAGGGCCGCCAGACTCGCTACGAGATCGCCGACCCGCACCTGGCCGCGGCGCTGACGGCACTGGTCGATGTGACCCTCGCCGTGGACGAGAGCGCGCCGTGCATCGACCCGGCCTGCTCGGTGCCGGGCTGCTGCGCCGCGAGCAGTTCGGGGGACGCCTCGTGAGCGCCGCCTGCGGCTGCGACGAGCCGACGACCAGCCCCGCGGACGAGGCAGAGGAGGCAGAGCGCCCGTGGTGGCGTGATCCCGGCCTGGTCGTGCCGATCCTCTCCGGCGTCGCGTTCGGCACCGGCCTGGCGCTGGAGTGGTCGGGGCTGCACATCGCGGCGCTGGTCGCGTTCTGGGCGGGCCTGCTGCTGGGCGCGTACACGTTCGTGCCCGGTGCGATCCGGAATCTCGTTGTGAAGCGCAAGCTCGGGATCGCGCTGCTGATGACGATCAGCGCCGTGGGCGCGGTGATCCTCGGCTACGTCGAGGAGGCGGCCGCGCTGGCGTTCCTCTACTCGATCGCCGAGGCCCTGGAGGACAAGGCGATGGACCGCGCCCGCGGCGGGCTGCGCGCGCTGCTGAAGCTCGTGCCGGAGACCGCGACCGTGCTGCGCGACGGGACCTCCACCTCGGTCCCGGCCAGGGAGATCGCCGTCGGCGACGTGCTGCTGGTCCGCCCTGGCGAGCGGGTCGCGACCGATGGGCTGGTCCGCTCGGGCCGGTCGAGCCTGGACACTTCGGCGATCACCGGTGAATCGATCCCGGTCGAGGTCGCGCCCGGAGAAGCGGTGTCGGCGGGCGCGATCAACAGCGCCGGCGTGCTGGAGGTCGAGGCGACCGCCGCGGGCACCGACAACTCGCTGACCACGATCGTGGAGCTGGTAGAGCAGGCCCAGGCCGAGAAGGGCGACCGAGCCCGGATCGCTGACCGGATCGCCCGCCCGCTGGTGCCCGGCGTGATGGTCCTCGCCGTCCTCGTCGGCGTGCTCGGGTCCCTGCTCGGCGACCCGGAGACCTGGATCACCCGCGCCCTGGTCGTCCTCGTCGCGGCCAGCCCCTGCGCGCTGGCGATCGCGGTGCCCGTCACCGTGGTCTCCGCGATCGGCGCGGCGACCAAGTTCTGCGTCGTCATCAAGAGCGGGGCCGCCTTCGAGCGCCTCGGCGGCATCCGGCACCTGGCCGTGGACAAGACCGGCACTCTGACCCGCAACCGGCCCGAGGTAACCGCCATCGTCGCCGCCCATGGGTTCGACGATGCGCAGGTGCTTGCTTGGGCTGCCGCCGTGGAGCAGCACTCGACGCACCCACTCGCCGCCGCCATCGCCGCCGCGGGCCGGGGAACCCCCGCCGCGCAGGACGTGGCCGAGGAGGCCGGGCACGGCATCGGTGGCCTGGTCGACGGCCGCAGGGTGGCGGTGGGCAGTCCGCGCTGGATCGACGCCGGTCCGCTCAAGGCCCGGGTCGAGGACCTGGAGGCCGAGGGGCAGACCTGCGTGCTCGTCACCGTCGACGGCTTCCTGGCCGGGGCGATCGGCGTCCGCGACGAGCTGCGCCCCGAGGTCCCCGAGGTCGTGCGGACCCTGCGCGACCAGGGCGTCGAGGTGAGCATGCTCACCGGCGACAACTCCCGCACCGCTGCTGCGCTGGCGAAGCTGGCCGGGATCGGCGACGTGCACGCCGAGCTGCGTCCCGAGGACAAGGCTCGCATCGTCGCCGGGTTCTCGGAGACGTCGCCGACCGCGATGATCGGCGACGGCATCAACGACGCGCCCGCCCTGGCCGGGGCGACCGTGGGCATCGCGATGGGCGCGACCGGCTCCGACGCCGCGATCGAGTCCGCCGACGTCGCCTTCACCGGCCACGACCTCGGCCTCATCCCGCAGGCTCTGCGCCACGCCCGCCGCGGCGGCAGGATCATCAACCAGAACATCGTGCTGTCCTTGGCGATCATCACTGTGCTGCTGCCGCTGGCGATCACCGGCGTGCTCGGCCTGGCAGCGGTCGTCCTCGTGCACGAGGTCGCCGAAGTCGTCGTCATCGCCAACGGACTGCGGGCTGCGCGTGCCCGCAAGCAATAGGTGTTCCGTCCAACGCCATAACTCAGACATGCGCTACGAGAACCCGCTGTATATGGCCGAACTCGCCGCGATGGCCGACCTGATTTCTGCCGGGCGCCTGCAGCTGGGTGTCTCACGCGGCTCGCCCGAATCCGTTATCCGCGGTTTCGAGAGTTTCGGCTATTACCCCGCCGAAGGTGAAGATGAGAGTGCGATGGCACGCCGTCACCTCGACATCTTTATGAAGGCAATCCAAGGCGAAGGCATGGCACCCTCCGCGCGGGTGCAGGGCAAGTACGCCCCCGTGCAGCCGCAGTCACCCGGTCTGAGCGAGCGCATATGGTGGGGCGCGGGAACTGACAGCACCGCCGTGTGGACCGCACAGCAGGGGCTGAATCTCATGTCTTCAACGCTGATGCTCGAAGATAAAGGTGTGCCTTTCGATCAGCAGCAGGCGGAGCAGATTCGCCTCTACCGCGAGGAATGGGTCAAGGCAGGGCATACCCGTGTGCCGCGTGTTTCGGTCTCGCGCTCGGTGATCCCCATTATTGATGCCGATTCGGCGCGTTATTTTGGCCGCCGCGCGCAGGAAGATTCGCAGGATTACACCGGTATTATCGACAACACCTTCTCGCGGTTTGGGCGCAGCTATATTGGCGAACCTGACCTGATTGCCGAAGAACTCGCCCGTGATGCTGCCGTTCAGGCGGCAGATACCGTGCTGCTGACCGTGCCGAACCAGCTGGGCGTGGACTTCAACCTGCGGATGCTCGAATCCATTGTGAAGGACATCAAACCCGCGCTGACGGTAAAGGCATAGCGGAGTTCCGCCCCCAAGATCGAGTGGGAACACCGCGAGCAGGTGGTTTTGGTACGAGCAGGTGGGAAAATACTACCTGCTCGTACCAAAACCACCTGCTCGCGGCGTTAAGAAACGGGGCGCTTAGAATGGGGAGTATGGCTGATGAACTGTACTCCCGCATCCCCGACACCCCCATAAGCGACGATACCGCCCGGCTTGAGCGAATCCGGGGTGCCCTTGAGAGGCTTAACTACAGCTACGACGGGGTGCGTGACCTGCTGGGGGAGCGCGCTTTTGAGGCAATGGCGCGCGACCAGGTTGTGCCCGGCACCTGGCGGGTACAGAACATCCTTGATGATGCACACACCACCGACCCCGACCGCCGCCTGGCGCGCATGATCGGGTTTTTCCTGTTCGCACGCACCCTAACCCGCATGGAACTTGCCGATGCGCTCGGCGGCGAACCCGCGCTGAATGACTTTATCGCGGCAAACCTCGTGGAATTCGCGGAGTCAGAAAATACCCGCACCCCAGAGAACCCCGGCGAAGAACCGCATTACCGCGCCGTGTTTGACCTGCGACCGCATTCGGCTGATGACGGCACCGAGCTGTGGGTGGCCTCTGATTTGGGGGCGCATCAGCGACCCGGGGTGCTGCGCAAAGATCACGTGCTGGGTATCGGGCAGGCATCCCTAACCCTGGCGCAGATTACCGAGCGCACCCCCGTGGCGCGTGCCCTTGACGTAGGGATCGGCTGCGGTATTCAGACCTTCCACCTGCTCGCCCACGCAGACCACGTAACGGCCACCGATATTTCGCCGCGCGCCCTCGCCTTCGCCCGTTTTAACCTGCTGTTGAACGCCGGTGCCCTGAAACTCGACCCGCAGAACCTTGAAGCACGCGTCAGCCTTCGACAAGGCTCTTTGCTGGAACCCGTGGTGGGGGAGCAGTTCGACCTTGTGGTCTCAAACCCGCCGTTCGTCATTACCCCGCGCCGCGCAAACGAAAGCAGCGACGACCAGTTTACGTACCGTGACGGCGGGCTGCCCGGTGACGATATTGTCAGCACGCTTATTCGGCGCATCCCCGAGGTTCTGGTGCCCGGCGGGCGCGCCCAGATGCTCGGCAACTGGGAAATTCACCGCGACAACACAGGCGAGGCGCAGCCCTGGGATGCTCGCCTGCGCACCTGGTTCGCCGAATCAGCCACCGGCACCCCGAGCGAGGCGTGGGTAATTCAGCGCGAAGTGCTCACCCCCGAATCCTATGCGGAAACCTGGCTCAAAGACGCGAGCGAAAACCGCGACCGCGACCACTACGAGAACACCTACCGAGCCTATCTCGACGACTTTAAAAACCGGAACGTTCATTCTATTGGGTTTGGGATGCTCTGGTTCCGCCGCCCAGCGCACACCACCGAAACCGCACCCCTAAACCGGTTTGAAGACATCACCTACCCCATAGCCCAGCCCATCGCGCAAAGCATCACCGAGGCCGTGGCACGCTTCGACCGCCTTACCGCCCTGACCGATCAGGCGCTCGCCGAAGCCCACCTCGTTCTCGCCGAAGACGTGACCGAAGAACGTCACGGCCGCCCCGGCGCCGAGCATCCAAACGTAATTCTGCTGCGCGCCGGATCCGGGCTGTGCCGCACAATCCTGCTCTCAACCGAAACCGCCGGGTTCGTCTCCGCATGCGACGGCGAGCTGAGCATCGGGCAGATTTTAGGTGCGCTCGCCGTGCTTCTCGGCTGGGAAGACTACACGCCGGATGCGCGCGCCGCCTTCGGCACCGAGAATGAGCATCCGCGCGATACCCTGCTGGTCGCTATTCGAGAACTCATCGAAAAAAGTTTTCTGCACTTCGCAGACGAAAACAGCTAACCCCCAGCACCCCAGCGCGAACCTATAAAACACGCCTTGCCGCGCCGAATATCACAAATCCCGGCACGAAGAAACCCCTACACTAAAAGAATGACTATGCAAGACACCCCAGACACCACCAAGAAAATGAGCGCCGAAGACTGCTGGGCGCGCCTGCAGGCCAACAATCTAGGGCGACTCGTGCTCACCGATGGCAATTTTGTAGACGTGCTGCCGGTCCTCTACGGGGTAGCCGACCACGAAATCTACCTGCGCACCACCCGCGGCGACCGTTTCTCCGCCGTGGTCATGAGCCGCCGCGTCTCCTTTGAAATCGACGAGGAACTAGAGAACGGCATCCGTTCCGTGATCGTGCAGGGCGTGGCGCACTGGCTGCCGCCCGAAATGACCCCGCCGCTCGTGCACACTTTCGGCCTGCGCCACTACGAAAGCGGGCACCTCATGCAGTGGGTGCGCATTGTGCCGCGCAAAGTGTACGGCCGCGAATACCCGCTTCTTCCCGCCCAGGGCGAAGGGTATTTTCCGTACAACTAATTTCGCCCGCCAGCTCGCCTAAGGCCCATATCTGCGGTTGCCAACTCGATACAGACGTGCATAATAACTGGTATCGTTGCATCCACACCCTTAATCCAAACACAAGCTGTAAAACGTGATAAGACACATGCGTGATAAGCGCACCTAATAGGCGTAACCGCCAGAATGTGCGCTATTGTTGTATCGCATCTACACCATACAAATATGAGGAGAGCCGTGCCCACCAAGGCAAAGAACGGAAAAGCGCTGCTGATCGTTGAGTCACCATCGAAGGTGAAGACTATCAGCGGTTATTTAGGAAACGAATTTCTGGTGGATTCGTCCATGGGACATATTCGTGACCTGCCGCAGCCTTCCGAACTGCCCGAAAACCTGAAAAAGGGCCCGGTCGGCAAGTTCGCGGTCAATATCGACGACGATTTTGACCCCTACTATGTGGTTAACCCCGACAAAAAGAAAAAAGTCGCCGAACTCAAACGCAAACTCAAAGACGTTGATGCCCTCTACCTCGCAACCGATGGTGACCGCGAAGGTGAAGCGATCGCCTGGCACCTCAAAGAGGTTCTGAAACCCAAGGTTCCCGTCTACCGCATGACCTTCCCCGAAATCACCCGCGAAGCCATTGAACGCGCCTTCGGGGAACTGCGCGATATTGACCTGCACCTGGTCGATGCTCAAGAAACCCGCCGTATTCTTGACCGTATCTACGGTTACGAAATCTCACCCGTACTGTGGCGCAAGGTTGGTCGCGGGCTATCCGCGGGTCGCGTGCAGTCCGTGGCAACCCGCCTCGTTGTTGAACGCGAACGCGAACGCATGGCCTTCGTCGCCGCCAACTACTGGGATCTGACCGGGCATTTCATCACCATCAGCAACGAGGGCTTTGACGCCAAACTCGTGGCGGTCGACGGCACCCGAGTTGCCACCGGTAAAGACTTCGCCGACGACGGCACCCTCACCTCCACCAAAGTCACCCACCTCTCAGAGGCGGATGCACGCACGCTCGCCGAAGCCCTCACCGCCGCCCCCTTTGCAGTGCGCTCGGTCGAAACCAAACCCTATAAACGCCGCCCCGCCGCGCCGTTCACCACCTCAACCCTGCAGCAGGAGGCGGCGCGCAAGCTGCGCTTCTCATCGCGCGTGACCATGCAGGTTGCCCAGCGCCTCTACGAGAGCGGCTACATCACCTATATGCGTACCGACTCGGTGGCACTCTCAGACCAGGCCGTGAAGGCGGCACGCCGTCAAGCATCCGAACTCTACGGCACCGAATACGTGCCCTCCGCGCCGCGCACCTACGCCTCCAAGAGCAAAAACGCGCAGGAAGCACACGAAGCAATCCGCCCCGCAGGCGACACGTTCCGCACCCCCGACGCTGTGCGCGGCACGCTCTCCAACGACGAATACCGGCTGTACGAGTTGATCTGGAAGCGCACCATCGCCTCGCAGATGGCAGACGCCACCGGTTCGACCGCATCCGTGCGGTTGGGGGCAACCGCATCCAACGGGCGCGACGCCGAGTTCGCAGCATCCGGCACTGTCATCACCTTCCGCGGCTTCCTTGCCGCCTATGAGGAAGGTGTAGACGCAACCCGCCTGGCAGAACGCGACGCCAAGAACGCCGAGAAACGCCTGCCCGCGCTCGCGCAGGGCGACTCGCTCACCGCCGAAAAACTTGAAGCCGCCGGGCATGAGACCCTGCCCCCGCCACGCTACACTGAGGCTTCGCTCGTGAAAACTCTTGACGAGCTGGGCATCGGGCGCCCCTCCACCTACGCCGCCGTGATTTCAACGATTATGGATCGCGGCTATGTGCAGGTGCGTTCCGGCTCGCTCGTGCCTTCGTGGACCGCGTTCTCGGTGGTGCGCCTGCTCGAAACCAGCTTCGGTCCCTACGTGAACTACGAGTTCACCGCGCAGATGGAAGAAGACCTTGACCGCATTGCCCGCGGCGAAGAATCGCGCGTGGAGTGGCTGGGCGACTTCTACTTCGGCGGCGGGGTGCAGAAGAAACGCGGGCTCAAGCCGATCGTGGATAATCTGGGCGATATTGATGCCCGCGATATTAACTCGATCAGCATTGCTGACGGCATTGTGCTGCGCGTGGGTAAATTCGGTCCCTACCTTGAAGCTGAAGGCACCGTCAATACCGAAACCGGTGAAGTTTCTGACCCCGTGCGCGCCAATGTTCCCACCGATTTGGCGCCCGATGAGCTGACCGCTGAGAAGGCGAAAGAGCTGCTTGAACAGGGCAAATCCGATGGGCGCGTGCTCGGCACCGATCCCGCCTCCGGGAACCAGATTATCGCCCGAGACGGGCGCTACGGCCCCTACGTCACCGAAGTTATCGAAGAGATGACGGAGGAGCAGATTCAGGCGTACCTGGATGCGCAGCCCACCGAATACTACAAGAACGGCAAACCCAAGCCGAAGAAGAAGCCCAAGCCCGCTAAGCCGCGCACCGCATCGCTCTTCAAATCTATGGATTTGGCGACCGTAACCCTAGAGGATGCGCTCAAGCTCTTGAGCCTGCCGCGTGTGCTCGGTACCGATGCTGAAGGCAACGAAATCACCGTGCAGAACGGGCGGTTCGGCCCGTACCTGAAGAAGGGTACCGACTCGCGGTCGATTGGGTCTGAGGAAGAGATCTTCACGATCACCCTTGAACAGGCGCTCGATATTTATGCGCAGCCTAAACAGCGTGGGCGAGCCGCCGCTAAGCCCCCGCTCGCCGAGCTTGGTGTAGACCCGAACAGCGAGAAGAATATTGTGGTCAAAGACGGACGATTCGGGCCGTACATTACCGACGGCGTTACCAATATTACGGTGCCGCGTTCGGAAACCATCGAATCGCTCACCCATGAGCGCGCCGTCGAACTGCTTGCCGAAAAGCGTGCCAAGGGGCCTGCGAAGCGTAAGACCGCAGCGAAGAAGACGACCACCAAGAAAAGCACCGCGAAAAAGACGACGACTAAAAAGTCAACCACTACAAAGAAGACTGCGGCTAAGAAGGACTAGTTTTTTCTTCTTCCCAACAATACGGATGCGCTGCTCACGAAAGTGTGGGCTACGTATCCGTATTGTTGCGCTTGGCAAGATTTACATGGATGCGCGACTTGCGCTCGCTTTACAAGGCGACCAGTCACGCCGGCTCCGCTTCGCTTTGCCGTGCGCGACAGCCTTAGGCGCTCGCTGCTAGTTGCGCATCCTGAAGCCGTTCGCCAGAGCCTCCGCATCCCTTAGTTACACGGTTTCGTCCCGTTTTCTCTAAAAACCCGATGTAAAATCTCGCGGGCATTGAGCCCGTGAGATTTTTTCGTGTACTCACACTCCATGACCTGTGCATCCATGTGCGGCGGGCGAACTCGCGCATACCCGGCGGTGGATTGCGCGCATCATGCGGCGACTTGTGCCACACTTAATGAAGTTGTACGTTATCCTGGCGGTGGCTGGGGGATAGGAGCGCGCCGTGCGCCTCGGTGTTCTTGATGTTGGCTCAAATACTGTTCATCTTCTGTTGCTTGACGGCCACCCGGGCGCCCGCCCCGAGCCGTATGCCTCGCATAAGATTCCGCTGCAGCTGGTGCAGTATTTGACACCGTCGGGTGATATTTCTGATGAAGGCCGCGCCGCGCTGACCGAGTTCGTGAAGTCTGCGCGCGATTTCGCTATTGAGAATAACGCCGAAGACCTGCTCGCCTTCGCGACCTCCGCTATTCGTGAGGCCGGTAATGGCGCCGAGGTTCTGCAGTATGTGCGGTTGAAGACCGGCGTGAGTTTGAGCGAGATTTCGGGCGATCAAGAGGCCGCTATCACCTATTTCGCGGTGCGCCGCTGGCAGGGGTGGGGTGCGGGGCGCATCCTGAATTTTGATATTGGGGGAGGGTCTTTCGAGTTCTCCACGGGCACGGATGCCCTGCCGGATGCGGCAATGTCGGTTCCGTTGGGTGCCGGTCGCCTGACCCGCGAGTTCTTTGATGAACAGCCGCCTTCGCCGAAGCAGACGAAGCGGCTGCGCAGGTATGTGCGTGAGCAGATTGAGCCGGTGGCGCAGCGGTTGCTGGCATTTGGGGAGCCGAACATGGTGGTGGGCACCTCGAAGACGTTCCGTTCGCTGGCGCGTATTTGCGGGGCGGCACCGTATTCTGCGGGGCCGCATGTGAAGCGTGAGATGCATGTGACGGATTTGCGCCTGTGGACTCGCCGCATGGAGGCTATGGCTCCCGCCGAACGCGCTGACCTGCCCGGTGTTTCCCGGATGCGCGCCGACCAGGTTCTCGCGGGCGCGATGGCGGCTGAGGCTGCGATGGAAACCTTCGGTATCGAAACGATGCGCGTCTCACCCTGGGCACTGCGCGAAGGTTTAATCTTGAGGCGCCTGGAGCACCTGGCAGAGGGCACCAGCACCCCGCTGGACCCGAAGACTTTGGTAGGGGAGTAGGGGCACACTTAGCGGGTCAGGAGAGCAGCGGCTAATGGGCAACCGGGCTAATGAGCCGTTCTACGAGGGCTACCATTAGATCCTTTTCTTGCGGGTTGCTCATGGCGACCATTAGGGTCATCGCCGCTAAGGCGTTGTTGGAGACAAGAGGTGTGCCATCCGCCGAAAATAGCAGGTTATTCCGGGATAAAAACTCGATGAACAAGGCTGCGGCGCTGCGTTTATTCCCGTCAACCAGCGGGTGGTCTTTGACCATAAGGTACAGTAAATTCGCTGCCTTTTGTTCGGTGGTTTGGTAGAGATCCTGACCCGCGAAGCTCTGGTAGATGGTAGCAACGACCGACTTGAGCTTATCCCCGTTTTCGAGTCCGAAAAGCCTATCCTGCGGGAATTCGCTGCGGGCGCGGGCAATGATCGCCTGCGCTTCGGTATGCGTGAGCTGCCACACCGGCGCGTTCCCGGTGGACTCGCTATCAGAGAGCGTGCCTTCGTCGTAGTCACGCAGGGTCTGCAGGCTCGGTAGATAGGCTGCGAGTACTTCACCAGTACCGGCCACGAGGTGGTTATCTGCCCGCGCCATGACCTCCACATTTTGCCCGAGCTGTTCAAGCCGCTGCTGGTTAACGCTGTACCCCTGCACCAGGTATTCCCGCAGGCGTTTGGTGGCCCAGATACGGAACTGCGTGGCTGTGGCTGATTTGACCCGGTAGCCCACGGAGATAATGGCATCAAGGTTGTAGTGGCGCACTGATCGCCGAACTTGCCTGTTCCCTTCTTGACGAACTACCGAGAAATCCTCGGTAGTTGCCCCTTCTAGGAGCTCTCCCTCGGCATAGATGTTTTTCAGGTGGAGCCCGACATTGTCTGAGCTGGTATCAAACAATACCGACATCTGCCGTTGGCTGAGCCACACGGTTTCGCCCTCTATCCGAACATCAATAGCGGGCTGATCAGTATTTGGCTGGTAAATAATAATGGAGTTATTAAATTCGTTCATGTGACAAGAGTTACGGTGGATATGTGTTTCCATTATGGCATGAATTCAGCCGGAATTGTTGGGCACAGTCCACTCATACACTTTAGAACCGCTGGATTAGAAACAGCGTGCAGTAACTTGTACAAAGGCTCGCGCTGACCCTGTGAAACCAAAGACCTATTTTGAGGAGTTTTTGTGCCCATCTATACACCTGAAGAATACCCGAGCGTGATCGAGCGCATTAAGACTAAAATCGCTCAGAAGAATATCAGCATGGGACCTACCATTTCGGAGGCAGAGATTATTGCTTTTGAGCGTACCTGCAATATTCGCCTGCCGCAGGCGTACCGGCTGTTTCTGCTGGAGGTTGGCGATGGTTGGCGTGACCCGGCGATGGGGAATATTAGCACCGGTTCCATTCACCGGCTCGCAGAGATTGAGCGTAAAGACCTTTCCCGCCCGCTGACGCTTACGGATGGTTGGCTGTGGGAGGTTGAGGATGATGAAGAGCAACTCACCGATGAGACTTTTGAGCGTAAGCTCGGGGATCAGGATATCGAACTCATGGATGAGGGGTGCGGCATGACCTATGAGCTGATTACCGCCGGGCCATGCGCCGGTGAGGTGTGGAGCTTCTCGGATGTTGGTGTTAGCCCCTGCTGTGAACGCCAGGACTTCCTCGGCTGGTTTGAGCTCTGGCTAGACAGCGACGGCGAGGCGACCCTGACTATTTCAAGGATTATGTCTACGAAGAAGACGAATAGCATATGCCACAGGGGTTTATCAGGCCCCGTGTGCCTGGTTTTGATGCGGCTGGAGCACCTGGAGGAGGTACTAGTGCGCCGCTGAACCTGAAAACTTTGGCAGGGGAGTAAGGACGAGCAGCTACATAAACCGCCAGTATTTTCGTTTTACATTGTGGTGTTCTGGGACAATTATTCTTTGATAACTGTCCCAGAACACTATAAGCTGATTAGTCCTCAGGATTCTCTAGTATGTTATTTTCATAAAATTTATGAATTTCGGGAGTTGCTTTTAAAGTTGCTTTCTCACGCCATTTATGAAGTTCTTTCGTGATAGATTTCAAATTATTTAAATAAAATTTATTTTCTCTAGGGTTCGTCCCATTAAGAAATTTATTAAATACACTCTTTATAATTTTAAATTTATCTTCTAGATATTCTTTTTGCGAAGATGTTAATAAATCACAGTGCAGTGGAAGATTTTTAGAATTCCTCTCTAATGTGTATTCATAGTTTTGTGAAACGTCAAAGCTATTGTTGTGTTCGCCAAATAAAGTCCTAATGGTAAAGTTATAAAATAAACTTACATCAGGGTCGCCGTATTTAATATACAACTCTTCGTATAGTTCTTCGTACTCTATTTCTGAACTATCGCACGTGTAAGAAAAATGAGGAGGATATTTTGTGAATTTTGCAGTTTTGTCGATCCAATAAGATTTGTCGGCGCCGTAAGAATGTATAACTTCAGAGTTTTTAAAGTGAACAGAATTATAGAAAATTGATCCATTAAAATATGTGGAATCTTCATATGTAGCGACAATATTAACTTCTTGATTATAAATTGAGTTTTTAAAATTGGCGCTCTGAAAATAAGTGGAATCACTAAAATTAATTTTTCCGCAATAAATTGAATTACTACAGTCTGCACTGCAGTTATATTCAGTAGCAGAAAAATCTACATCGCTTATATAAATTGAATTAGTGAAATCTACTTTAATATTATTTATATTTCTAGATCCGTAAATGCAATTTTCATAGTCTACATTACCTCCATAGATAGATTCTTTGAATATTATAGATCCTTTATGTTCGCATCTCCTAAAAATGGCTTCTCCTTGATAAATAGAGTGATTGAAGTAAGCATTATCTCCATACTTAGAAGAGCTAAAATAGACTTCATTCTTGTAGATGGACCTGCTGAAGTCAGCCTCACCCTCGTAAGTGGAGCCGCAGAAGTTAGCCTCTTTCCGGTAGGTGGAGCCGCTGAAATTAATAGGTTTTGTGTAATAGGAGTTCGTAAGGTCTATTGGGTAGAAGAAGGCGCTTCCCGAGAAATCGTATTCAAACTCTGACCACGCCCCCGGTGTGTTTTTGTCAGAGCCTTGTAAGCGGTCGTGAATTTCTTTAATAATACTGAGGCGAACGTCTGCTTCGGAATCTAGCGTGGCTTTGTCTGCGTAGAATTCTTGCTCCCTATCTTTGTAGAAAGCTGTATAGCCATCTTGCGATAACTCATCATGGCGAGAATCAGGAGTAAATCGAGAACGGATACAGGCGTACAGATTACTGCTAATAATCTGCCATTTCTTATGTGATTTCTGTTGATCATTTTTGTAAATCACCTCAGTTGTAGGAGTATCTTGCGATAGCTCATAATAACGAGAGGCAAGAGTAAATGGAGAACGAATATAAGCACAGAGGTTATTGATGATAACCTGTCCTTCTTTGAGTCTATCTTCATATTTTTTTATAGACTCGTCTTCAAGCCACTCATCTACGAGACCTACAAGTGTATATACACCACCCATACGAATAGGTGCTTTCTCATCGCCCAGTTGCTCTACCGCTTTGGTGTACCGTTCTCGGCGTTCTGCCCTAACCTGTCGCCGGTAATCCTTGTCGTTTTTATCTTTTTCCTGATCGTTCTTGTGCTTGTCGATATCGTTTTTACGACGAGTCTCACCCAAGGTAAGGATCGCGAGAAGACCACCGGTTGCTAGTAGAATAGAGTGTCGTAGCCCGCCAACACCTGTTGTAGTGCTTTTGACAGCTATGGGTAAAAGAAGAGCAAATGCCCCACCTGTAATGCCAGTGGTAAGAACTCTGGTAATAAAATATTTTTCAGAGCTCGAAGTAATAATTTGTGGTTTACATAAAGCTACCACGCCTGCAACAGCTAGGGCTCCTAGATATAGTTGTAACCATATGTGTTTTTTGGTGGACCATTGCTTGGGAAATAAGCGGAGCCAACAGATAAACTCGGGAGATAAATAAAGCCAACAGATAAAAAGGGAAAAAACTCCGAGGACTATCATAATAATCCATTTACCCCACGACCAGCCTTTGTTCTGTTGTCTAGGCTGCTCTGTTTCCGGCTGTTTTTTATCGCTCATAGGTGAGTAGACTCCTTGCTGTGAGTGTGCGCAAGTACCACCCTACCGCATCTTCCGCTCACCTTTCAGATTTTTCTGAATTTTGACCCGAGGTTTACCTGCAAATCTTTGCTGAACAGGCAGATAACGGCCCAGTCTTGCGCATATTCAGGGGTGTTGTGGATTGAAATCTGTAGTTGAAGCAGACCAGCCACGCCAGAGCAGGGGCAACCCATATGGGGCATACGGCACCGTGGAATCTTGATGTTACGGCAGGAAGCGGAGGTCGTGAATCCCTCGGGCGGCTAGTTATCTTCCTCTCCAAGTGCTGTACCCTCCACTTTTACCGTGGTGGCTTCCTCCCGCCATTCATAGAGATTTTCGTCAAGAGCTTGCAGATTTTTCGAGAGTTCTGCTTTCTCTTTGGGATCTTTTACTTCACGAAGTTTATTCTTCGTTTCGTCTATTTCTTGGAACTTATCTGCAAGGTATTCCTTCTGCTCTGAAGTAAGGAATTTACAGTTAAGGGGTATACCTTTGGAATCTAGGTCAATAGGACAACCTTTATTAATATCTACTGTGAAATCATTATTATGTGACCCAAAAAGCGTATTCTTACGGTTTGTCTTGTCATAAAATTGAGGGGCGCGGTTTGTAAAACAAGAAGAGCTGTTACTGTATCCGTCTTCGCCAAAATAAGTTTCCTGATAGAAGATAGATCCGCTAAAGTCAGCTACATCATTGTAGGTGGAGCCGGTGAAGTTAGCCCCGCCCTGGTAGGTGGAGCCGGTGAAGTCAGCCCGACTCTGGTAGGTGGAGTCGCTGAAGTCAGCCCATTGGTAGGTGGAGCCGGTGAAGTCAGCCCCGGCCTGGTAGGTGGAGTCGCGGAAGTCAGCCTCATCCTGGTAGGTGGAGTCGCGGAAGTCAGCCTCATCCTGGTAGGTGGAGTCGCGGAAGTCAGCCCAGCCCTTGTAGGTGGAGTCGCGGAAGTCAGCCCATTGGTAGGTGGAGCCGGTGAAG
>NZ_KV820089.1:263411-289450 GCF_001815285.1 Rothia sp. HMSC065D02 | reverse complement strand
CGGTGAAGTCAGCCCAACCCTTGTAGGTGGAGCCACTGAAATTAATAGGTTTTGCGTAGTAAGAGTTCGTAAGGTCTATTGGGTAGAAGAAGGTGCTTCCCGAGAAATCATATTCAAAATCTGACCATGTGCCCGGCGTGTTTTTGTCTGGGCCCTGTATGCGGTCGTGAATTTCTTTAATTATACTGAGGCGAACGTCTGCTTCGGAATCTAATATGGCTTTGTCTACGTAGAATTCTTCTTTTTTATCTTTATAAATCCCCTCAAGCGAAGGGGCATCTTCAGATAACTCATCATAATAAGAAGTAAGAGTAAACGGGGAGCGGATATAGGCGCAGAGGTTATTAATAATAACCTGCCCCTCTTTAAATCTTTCATCATCGGATAGGCTCTTTTCTTCAAGCCATTCATCCACGAGTCCAACAAGTGTATATACGCCACCCATACGAACAGGTGCTTCCTTGCTTCCGAGCTGTTCTACCGCTTTGGTGTACCGCTCCCGGCGTTCTGCTTTACGTTCTTTGAAAGCATTTTCATCGAATTGCCGGATCTGTTCTTTGAGAACTTTCGTCTGATGTTCTTGGTTTTTGAGAGCTGCATTAATATCTGCATTTGCTTTGGTGCGGTCATTAGTATTCTTGCGGTAGGTCTCAAGTAGACCAAGTGCAGCGATCACACCGCCGGTTGTGTACAGGAGCGCTAAACGTAGGTTACTTTGTGCAAGAAGTTGTTCAGCCGTTTTCTCTTGGAAAAAAATAACCGGTAGAAAAATCATGAGAACTAGGCCGAGCGCCGCCCCACCAACCAGAAGCCACGGAAAAGCCTTCTCAAACCATGCCATAAACTTGGTTTGCTGATATACCTCTGGACTACCAGACGATTTAGTCTCTACATCTTCGCGTTCTTTAGGCATCGATTATCTATTCCTTATGAGTGAGCGATTTATTCCTTTTCTACACTACCGTAGATAAGCTCATCCATGCAGGAAATTTAGCTGCTAAGCGGCAGGGTAGTAACGTCCTTCCGGCAGGTTCGTAGCTCTTCATTGACCCACTCCAACTTCTCCTGAAGCCCTCGCCGCTCCTGCGGCACCTGCGAGTCACGAAGATAAGTTCGCGCCTCATACACCTCCCGGAACTTTGCCGCAAGATAGTCTGCCTGTTCTGTAGACAGAAAACCGCATCCCAGCGGAAGACCCTCAGCGCCGAGAGCTATAGAGTAACCGCTATCCTCAACCACAAAATCATTGCTGGATGAGCCAAATAACGTTGCCCACGCATCCCTCTTAGCAACAAAACAGGGTGCGCTCTGAACAAACCGCGAAGGATACGGTTCCCCGAAAAAGTCGGTACCAAAATTCAAAGTACCGCAGAAAACAGACCCGTACAGGGAAACCGCGCCGCCAAAGACAGAATCACTCACAAAAACTGAGCCTCGGTACAGGGAGCCGTCGAACCCGGCCTCGCCCCGATAAGTAGAGCTATAGAATAAAGCCTCATCGTAGTAGAGAGACTGATCGAAGAAGACCGAACCACCGTAAACAGAATCGTGGAAGGAAACCTCACCATAGTAAACAGACCAGCTGAAACGCGCCGAATCATGGTACGTAGATCCGCTCCACTGGGCATCACCACAATAGGTTGAATCGTTGAAGAAAACCCAATCGTAATACGTGGAATCGCAAAAATAGGCGCTTCGTTCATAGGTGGAACCGCTGAATTCGGCACTGTCGTAGTACGTGCACCCGCTGAAATCAACGGAATTCTGATACCAAGAATCCTTCATATCAACCGGGTAGAAGAAAACACTATTCGAGAAATCGTACTCAAACCCAGACCACGAGCCTTCTACATAACTCCTTCTGCCACCCTGAGGAAAATGGCGCAACCGGCGGTGAATTTCCTGCAAAGCCTGCTGACGAACCTTTGCTTCTGCTAAAAGCTCTGCTCTGTGTACGGAAAACTCTTGGTGGTTCTCCCTGTACACGCCGTGCGGGCTGGGCTTATCCTGCGAGAGCTCATCGTACCGAAATACAAGCTCAAAAGGGGAGTGGATATAGGCGCAGAGAATATCAACGATGCGCTGGCCCTCCGTGTGCTTTTCTTCCGCTTGTAATGCTTGGTCGGTAAGGTATTCATCCGCCAGCGCCACGAGCGCATGAACCGCGCCCAGCCGTGTGTAGGAGTGCGCGGAGTCGAGCAGCTCGACGGCTTTTAGATAGCGTTCCTGCCTTGAAGTATTCAGGGTTTTCTCGTCGCTAGCGGTCATGGCGGGTGGCTCCTTGCGTGGTGGTTGGGGCATGCTCCTTCACCCTACCGCATCCTTATTCGCCGCCTCCAGATTTCAGCCGCTAAAAAAAGGCTCTTTATCGAATCAAGAGGCGAAAAGTACGCTTTATTCGAATAAAGAGCCTTTTTACGCAAGACGCGCAAGAGACAGGGGAGAGGAACCCCTAAACCCCTACCTGCTGGCGGTCTTGCTCCTGCAGCGGGATCGTCGTGATCTTCTCGCGCCAGGCGTGCAGTTCCTCAACGGTAGACTTCAGCCTGCCCGAAAGTTCCTTGGTCAGCTCTAGCCTATCGGTGCTGCGCGCATCGTCGCCGTGAAGATGCTGGGTGATCTCCTGCAGCTCCCCGTTTTTATACGCCAAATACTGCCGATACTCCACAGCCAGCGGCGGGCACTCACTCGGCAGCCCGGAAGCACCGGTATCAATAGCGTAGCCCTGCCCCAGAGAGAAGACATTCTCCGTCGGTGCGAAGAACGAAATGTACTGCGCCCACGCCTCAACATTCATGAAAGCGGGCGCCGCGCCGGTAAAGACAGAACCCTGGAAGGTCACCGCATTACCATATACGGAACCCCTAAAGAGCGCCTTGTCGGCATACGTCGAGTTCTGGAACCCCGCCAGACCGTAGTACAGCGAGCTCGTGTAATTCGTCCACTTGCTGTACACCGAACCCTGAAAATCAGCCCAACCGTTATAAACAGACCGACGGAAATACACATCGCCACCGTAACGGCAGTTATTGAAATGCACGTCGTCCGTGTAGACAGACCCGCTGAAATCCGCCCGATGATAGGTGCAGTCGCCAAAACTCGCCACCCGCGTGTACACGCAGTTATGGAAGTTCGCCTGATTATGATAAACGGAGTTGTTGAAGGTCACGGTACTGGTGTAGACGGAGTTATGGAAGTTCGCCTGATTATGGTACTCAGAGCGGCTGAAATCCACCGCGCCAAGGTACGTTGAGTTACGGAACACCGCCCAGTTGCGGTACGTGGAATTCACGAAAGTTACCGCCTCATGGTACGTAGACCCGCTAAAGTTCGCCTGATCCAGGTACAGGTTGCCGCTAAAGTCTGCGGTGCTGCGGTATACGGAATCGTTCAACGATGCCGCGCCGTGGTACGAAGACCCACTAAAGTTTGCGTGCGCCAGATAGGTAGAACCGCGGAAATCCGCCCAGTTACGGTAGATCGTGCCGCTAAAATCGGCTTCGTACATGTAGGTGCACCCGCTGAAATCAGCGGTCTTATTGAAGAAGACTCGGCTGAACTCGATGGGGTAGAAGAAGGTGCTTCCCGAAAAATCGTATTCAAAGTTCGTCCACGGGCCGTCCTGGTATCCGCCCGCATCCGAGGGGGCGCGCAGACGGTCACGAATCTGCTGCATCAGACCGAAACGCAGCTCAGCTTCTTCACGCAGAAGGGCGCTCTTCGCGTGAAATGCACCGTGCGTAAGCTCCAGGGCATGCGGGTCAAAAATCGGCGGAGACTGAATGTACCCGCTGATCTTATTGACGATGCGCTGCCCCTCCTTATTGCGGTCTTCGTAGCTTAAAGTTTCGTCCTCAAGGCATTTATCGACAAGCGCAAGAAAGGTATAGAGACTTTTCTGCCGCGTTTTCGCATTCTGATCCTCAAGCTGAGCGGTAGCTTGCTGGTAGATAGACTCGCGTTCTGCGCGTGTAACGCCAAAGATATCAACGCTTTTGTGGGCGACCGTCGCCACGTTTGGTCGGTTCCGGCGGGTAAATACAATGAGTGCGAGAACTGTGAGCACACCGCCGATCGCATACAGCACAAGTGAGAGAGTGGTTTGTTTGGTGAGGAATGGAATAATAATTGCGGCTATCACGCAGAGAATCGCGCATATAAGAATCGACCAGGCGATAGGTCTGGCAGTCCGCGGCTTAGAAGGTTCTAAAAGCGGCGGCTCTGTAATGCTTTGTATGCGTGACTCTGCGTTGAGGCGGTGGTCGTCCATGACGGGGCTCCTTGTGGCGAGTGGGTGTCTAGTGCCGTACTTGTCGTAGAGCTAGTCTTCAGCAGGAATTTTACACCTTTAAGTTGAATCTGAGACACCCCACGCCACATAAACAGTGTTTCAATATTCCGTGACAAGGCGTTATTTTGGTAACACTGCACTTAACAGGTGGAGCTTTTACCCGCTCTTATGCGCTGTTACGCGCGAGAATATGCGGGGTATCTAAAATCCAGAAGCGAAGACCGTATTCCTGTTCCCGATGTAATTTTTCGCTCCCGCTTTGGTACCACTGCGAAAAGTTTCAGACAGAGAGTGAGCACCCGACGGAAGAACGAACGTCGGGTGCTCACTAGGGAGGTGCTCTCACTGACACTGTGCGAGGGTCTGGAGGGGTCTACCCATCCCTCCGTACCGCGTGCATGTAATACGCCAAGCACGCCACAAACTCAAGGGGCACGATTGTGAGCGTCCACAGCGCATCCAGCGCCAGGTTACCGCTCGTGAGCAGTCGGAACCACAGCGGAGAAACCGCCACACACAGTACCGCGCCTAAAGCATTGACGGACCGCACCAACCCGGTGCCCATCCGAAAATTGAAGCATACGTTCGCAACAATATGCCCCAGCGCGTATACCAGAATGAACTGCCCCATCGGGTGGAACAGTATGTGGCTCCAGTCGCTAGTCAAATCGCCACTCACCAGAAGCGCGAAGAACGTCATCACATACGGGAGTACCATAAACAGAACGCGTACCGTGTACCCCACGGATGCCAACGTATGCCTGAAGGTAACCTCACCCGAGCCACGCTGCGGGATGCCGTGCGCACGCTCAACGCCGCCTAGGGCGGTGTACGCTCCCGCAGATGCTGCTCGTGTGCTCATGATTCCCCCAAAATATGGTTCGCAAGCATGTCTGGTGTATATTTCTATAGTATGCCTTTGCGGCATTAAAAACCCTCATACTCAGGGATGATTTATCAAAACTTAATGTTCGTAAGCTAAATACAGCTCAGATATACACATGTTCAACCGAGGGTTTGAAGGCGTTATACCGGGGAAGAAGCACAAGTGTCTAGTAAATAAGGCATGACGTCACAGTCTGTAACAAATCGGCTGATTAGGCAAGTTTTTCTAGGACTAGAAGTGTCTGCAGCCCTTTGACGGGGTACATAGGCATTTAGACCCAAACCGTGCCAGCCGATAGTTTTCCGCCGTAGAGCCTGGTGTTTTTCACAAGAGCGCACATAAAGGTCGGATGCGCCAGGACCGTACCCGGCGCATCCGACCTTAGATTAGGGGGAGCGATCGCCTATTCGCGTGCTAACCTCTCGGGTTCAACGTCGTCCTTCGGCTGCTCGATAATCGAGCGAGCCGAAGCAATAATCACGCTCAGAATAATATCCGCCATGATGAAGATATAGGCCCCGGCTGAAGAATCTTCACCCGACCAGCCAGCATAGACGATCGCCGTGACGATCAGCAGAATAATACCCAATCCGGCGCTAATTCCATTCAGGATGCGCATGCCCTTCGTAGACTTCGAGCGCACCGCGAAAATGCACGCCGCAATCTGCACGAGCATATACACTGCGCCGCCGTAGCCGAGCATCATGTTGAAGGTTCCGCCGCCGCCAAAGCCGAAGCCATACATCACCAGGCATGCGGCAAGCAGAACGGTACGAATCGCGGTTACCGTAACAATGGTCTTGAGCTCGCGCGAACGTTTCTGCTCGGGGGTTTTCTCGGCACCCGCAGGCACCGCCCCTGTAGTTGCGGCTATCTGACCGCTTGCCGGTGCCCCTACCGATACCGCTGGGGTGTTTGCCGTAATGATCGGAATTGCGGATGCGGGCATGGTGTCTTCATACACCTTCTTAGCCCCGGTTTTCTCTGCGGGAGCCTGTGCCTCGGATGCGGCGGAGTCGGCAGGGGCACTAGACCCGCGCTCTGCCCGAGCGGCAGACATCGTATCGGCGATGGACGGGAATGCGCCCTGTTCCTGGGCCTGGGCGGGAAGCTGGCGGGTCCTCACGTCTTCCGCGTCGCCAGCCTCGTCAGCGTCCGGGCGCGAGATGGACTGAGGAATGTTATCGGCAGGTTCAGCCTCCGGTGCCTCCGCGTGTGCAGCGGCAGGATCAGGAGCCTCAGAATCCTGTGGTTTCTCCGAAAGATACGAGCTCAGCGGGCCCTGCTCAGGTCGGCTCTGTACCGGCAGCTGACGGGTCTGCGTATTTTCGTGGTGCACAGCCTCGTCAGCGTCCGGGCGTGAAATGCTCTGGGGAAGCGCCTCCGCAGGGGTGTTCGTATCGATCTCAACGGCGGCGGGTTGAGCGCTCTCGGCCTCGGCAGGCTGGGGCTTTGAGGTCTGTGAGCCCCACGGTGTGGACTGGGTAGCGTGAGCGCTCTCGGTCGGGGAATCCTCGGCAGGTTTCTGAGCGGACTCTTGAGTCTTCGCGTCTTGCGGATCCTGCGCTGCCTGCGAGGTCTGGGTGTGCGCATCCGGCCCGGCATCCTGAGGGGGCAGCGAGTTTTGGGCAGGTGATTCTTCCTGCGCGTGCTGCACAGTCGTCGAAGTCTGAGAGCGTCGAGGATTGCTGAAAGGCGCACCTCCCTGGTGGTGCGAATCCTGTATGCGCTCAGAGGTATGAGGATTCTTATCGCTCATCGTGTCTCCCTCGGATGCTGTGGCTGGTGTTAAAGTCTGTGGGCAGGTGTCGAGCTGGTGCGGGCGGGGTGGTCTTCCGCCCAGAAAATCCAGCGGGTGCTAGGCACCGGTAAGAGCTCAGCTAAGGCGCGGTCAGCGGTACGGCTAGGCTGCGAACTGGAATTTCGCGGGATAACCTCTGCAATAGTACCCAAAACGGGCACGAGTTGCCTAAACACCCCGGAAATATTGGGCTCTTTAAGGATAGCGAGAGATATCTCCAAGTCAGCGTACAACACGAAGTTACCTTGCACAACACCATATGTATAGTCGAGCTTGAGCCTGCAGTCGGATGCGCGGCAGGCGCCCTTTTTCGAGTGTGTGCATCGCCCGGAAAATCCGGTGAATCTTCGCCCGCGGTACCGTAGGCTACCGTAGGCATGAAACCGACGGCGGTAGAAGAACCTGAACACACCTAAAATAGATGCACTGTAAAGTAAATTATTATAGCCGCATCCACACAAGAAACCTGTGCATGCCGCTTGTGCGACACGCGTAAAGCACGCGAAATTCCCTTACAGGCGCTCAGCCAGCCGATCTTAACGCTGGCCATACGGTCTGCGGGATGGTTGTGTTTTGTTGCCCAAGCGCATCCACAGGTATTTGACACCCCATGCCGTTCCGACCGCTACCGCGAAAGGCGCATACGCCTGCCAGTCTTGCCCGGCGAACCCAAGAATCAGGGCGCAGGCGCTCAGCGGGGCGTTCATCGACAGGCTCAGGAAAGTGACCGCACCCAGCAGCCCGGCTATCCCGAGAAGTTCTGATGCATGAAGCGCTCCCGCGCCCGGTTGAAGCTGAATCAGCGTCGGGAACACGAGGATTAGAGCGCCCGTAAGCACGAAACCGCAGGCGGAACCCAGCGCCAACCCCGGTGTGAGCGTGCCTCCATAGGCACCGTTACGCAGGCTCGCCACCACCAAGATCGCTTTAGCTGCCAGCAGCGCGAGAGCATAGAGAAGAGCCTGGCTTAAGGCTGTCGCGTCAAGCCTGCTGGAGCTCGAAGATAAACCGGATGCGGCATCGAAAATATGCTGGGTCAGCGGGCGGCCGTTCCCCAGAATCTCCGGCAGGAAAATCGAGGTCACCGCCACCAGCGCAAGTACCAGAGGAAGTCGCCAGAGCACGTTCCGATTCGTAGTTTTGCGGCTCTCTGCGCGCTGAGACGCCGCCCGGAACAACAGCGCCAGGGGAGCGATAGCCAGACCAAGAACGACCGCGAGCAGCAGCGATTCACCGGTGGTCTGCAGCTGCGGGACGGGGTAGGTGGGCGCATCCGGAATCACCAGATGCGCGGTGCAGGTTGCCACAAAAATCAGGATCGCACCCGTGAAAATATTGCGCAGCGACAGGGCTAAACTGAGAGCCTCAAACAGGAAAACAAAACCGCCCACCGGAACCTGGTACACAGCCGCTAAACCCGCCGCCGCAGCCGAGGCTACCAGCACCGGGCGCACGGTCTGCGGGATGCGCATCAGATCCGCCAGACGCCCAGCAAACAGTGCGCCCAGCTCGCGCGGGGCAACCTCTTTACCCACCGGCGCACCCGCACCCACGGCCACAATCTGAGTGAGGCTGTGCAGGGTTTGCCGTAGAAATCCCGGGCGGCGCTCCTGCGGAGTTTCGCCGCGAATCTGCGCTTTAACAGACGCCAGCTTAGTGCGCCGCTGAAGCAAAAACCAGATGATAGAGACCGCCACGCCCACCGCGATCAACACCAGCACACGTCGAACGGTATCGCTGTGATCCGTCACGATCGGATGCTCCGCCTCCGTATGCCCGAACGTGAGCTCCTGCATGATATCCAGAAGGTAGTGCAGAATAATCGCCCCGCCACCGGTGGCCGTGCCAATCAGCACGGTGCACAGCAGAAGGTGGGCACAGCGAATTAGACGTGTTTTCATCGTTTTACATTCTAGCCGCGAACCACAGCTCTTTTTTGTACCGGAGTACATGCGGGGAGCCGCCGGATCTGGTGTTGGATTGTATGCTAGATAACAAACCCCGTGGTGCGGGTGGCATACACCCCGCGACACGAACGAAGCAGACAGTAAGGATCGAAGATGACCGAACATATAGCATTCCTCGGCACCGGCTCCATGAACGGTTCCATCGCTGCCGGGCTCATCGCAGGCGGGTACCCCGCAGAGGCCATACGCGCCACCGTGCGCAGCAAAAACTCCATAGACCGCCTGCGCCATCAGTTAGGGCCTAACGGGCGAGATGCCGTCGTGATCGGATGCGAGCTCAAGCCCGAAGCCAACCGTGAGGCAGTCAGCGGCGCATCCGTAGTGCTTCTGGGGGTTAAACCCTATGGAATCGTCGAGCTGGCACGCGAAATTTCACCCGCTCTCGCCCCGGATGCACTCGTCATTTCGGTGGCGGCAGGAGTCACCCTTGACACATTGCAGAAGGCTCTTCCTGCGGGGCAGCCGGTGATCCGCTGCATGCCCAATACGCCCTCAAGCGTGGGCAAAGGCGTGCTGGCGATCTCTGTGAGTGAGGCAGTGACTGAGAAGCAGCTTGCGCTCGCCGAGAAGATCCTAGAGACCGTGGGTCTGGTAGTGCAGGTTCGAGAAGACCAGATGGATGCGGTCACCGCCGTTTCGGGATCCGGCCCCGCCTATGGGTTCCTGCTGGCGGAGACTATGGCGAGTGCCGGTGTGAAGCTCGGCCTGGATGAAGAGACCGCACAGAGGCTCGCATCCGCGACGATTGCGGGCGCCGGGTACCTGCTGGATAGTAACCCGGATGCCGCCGCCCTGCGCAAGGCTGTCACCAGCCCGAACGGAACCACGGAGCGCGCCATCAATACCTTTATTGACCAGGGACTTTTCGATCTCACCGAGGACGCTATGCGCGCCTGCGCCGCCCGCTCCGCAGAGCTGAGCGAACAGTACACGGCTGACTAGCCCCCCCCCGCCTCCTGCCTACTCCCTACATAAAAAGAGCCTTTATTTGAATAAAGCGTTAAAAATTCAGCTTTATTCAAATAAAGGCTCTTTTTATGACGAAGAAGGGGAAGACAGAACCTACGGGCGTGCCGCGAAACGCTCGATCAGATCCACCTGCCCCGAGACAATCAGAATATCCCGGGAATGGATGCGCGTTGCCGCATCCGCGTAGGTAAACTCCTCGCCAGGAGACTTAATACCCACCACAGACACCCCGTATTTCGCACGAATATCCGACTCCGCCAAGGTGAATCCGTGAGTCTCCTTCGGCGGGCGCATCTTGGCGATCGCGAAATCGTCGTCGAATTCGATATAGTCCAGCATGCGCCCCGACACCAGGTGCGCGGCGCGGCGGCCCGCATCCGCCTCCGGGTAGACCACATGATGCGCGCCAATACGCTCTAGAATCTTGCCGTGTGAGGGGGTGATCGCCTTCGCCCAAATCCGCTCAACCCCCAGATCGACCAGGTTCGCGGTAATCAGCACGGAAGCCTCAATCGAGGTACCCACACCCACAACCGCAGACCCGAAATCACTTGCACCCAGCTGCCTGAGCGCGTCAATATCGCGAGCATCTGCCGAGACCACGTGGGTGAGCACGCCCGTCCATTTCTGCGCAATCTCGGGGTCTTTCTCAATGGCGAGAACCTCTTTATTCTGGGCATGAAGCTGGGCGGCGGTCGCCGAACCGAACCGTCCCAACCCAATAATCAGTACGGGGGCGTTATGGTTACTAGCCAATGACGGGCCTTTCTTCGGGGTACTTATACAGGCGGCGGCGAGACCTCAGTGCCAAACCGGTGGCGGCGGTAATGGTGCCGATTCGCCCAATAAACATGAGCAGGGAGAGCACATAGATGCCCGAGGGCGGCAGCTCCGTAGAGAGCCCATTTGACAGTCCACAGGTTGCGTAAGCGGAAATGACTTCAAAGAGCACGCGCACGAGCGGCTGGTCTGTTATCGCCAGCAGAACTCCGGTGCCCACAAGCACAATTCCGGTACTCATCATCGTCACCGAAATAGCGATGCGCAGCGCCGACACCGGGATAGTGCGCCCGAAAGTCATCACGAATTGATCGCCGCGTGCCTCCGCAATAATTGCAAGCATAATCACGGCAATCGTGGTGACTTTCACGCCGCCTGCGGTAGATGCTGAGCCGCCGCCGATAAACATGAGCACATCGGTTATGAGGCCGGTGACCGGGCGAATATCGTTCATATCGACCAGGTTGAACCCGCCCGAGCGCGTCATGATGGAAGCGAAAATCGAGCTGAGAATCTTCTCACCCGCGCCGTAATTGCCGATAGTACGCGGATTTGCCCATTCGGCTATGCCCCAGAGCAGGGCACCCAGCACGAACAGGATGCTCGTGGTCGTCACCGTGAGTTTGGTCGTTAGAGTCCAGTCGCGGGGCCGGAAGGGTTTCTGCTGAATCGTCATCAGCACGGGGAACCCGAGTGCCCCCAAGAACACGGCGATACTCACGGGTGCGAGCACGAAAAAATCGTGTCCATAGGGCACTAAGCCATCGGAATGCGGGGTGAACCCGGCGTTGTTGAAGGATGAAATAGCGTAGAAAATACCGTGCCACAGGCTGGTGGGCAGATTCTCGCCAAGAAGCAAAAAACGCGGGGTAAGAACGAGAGCGATCGTCGATTCGATCCCGATTGAGGTATAAGCGACGGTACGAAGCACACTGCCGACCTCACCGAGACGCCCGATACTGAGCTCTTCCTGCGCGATAAGTTTAGAGCGCAAACCCATTTTCCGCCCGATCGCCAGGGCAAGAAGCGAGGTCATGGTCAGCGCCCCTAAACCACCAATCTGACAGGCGAGCAGAATCATAACCTGCCCGAATACTGACCATTGGGCCGCTGTTGAAACGGTCGTCAAACCGGTCACGGTCACCGCACTGGTGGCGGTGAAGAATGCGTGGTGAAATGGCGCAGGTTCGCCCGTGACCGAAGAAATCGGCAGGCTCAACGTTACGGTGAAGAAAATGATCACCAGAAAGAAGGACGCGATAGCGGTTCGCGAAGGTGAGGAGAAGACAGTCGTATCAATAAGGTTGCGCAGCTTCTCGTAGCTTCGGATATCGAAGGGGTTGAAGCGGCGAGTGACCTCTTCCTGTTCATACATCATCGGCGATGTAGACGGAACTTTGCCGATAGCGGTGGAGATGCGACCCTCAGAAAAATCGCGCACCCGTTTGCGCTGATGCGCGCGCAGACGACGTAGATAGCGTCCCACGGGTGCCTCCTTTCCGATCGTACGCAGAGTTTGGGCGGGGTACGGTCTTGGTGGGGATGTTTAGCTTTCTCTAGTGTATCGCCCAGGCATGCAGCTGAGCGGAACATCATAGGTATTTCTAGGGATAATGTTGGAACGGTTGTTGTGGTGCATGCACTGTGTGGGCGTGTATATGCCATAAACGATATATAGCTAGAACGGAATATTATGAGCATTTGGTAATATACGCGGAAAGCTTAGCGAAAAACCGCGTAGTTTCGGGCTAGAACCCATAAAACAGGTATCGAGCATACGCCGAAATATGTCATAATCGCTATATGCAATCAGACGTTTTTTCAGTGATCGCGGACCCCACCCGCCGCAATATCGTTCATCTTCTGGCTGAACAAACACGTACTGTTGGTGCCGTTGTTGAGCACTTGAACATGAGCCAACCCACTATCTCAAAGCACCTTAAGGTTCTACGTGAGGCACGGGCAGTCACCGTGCTGGTCGAGGGGCAGCGCCGCCTCTATTCACTGAACCCTGAAGTATTTGACGAGATCACCGCCTGGGTTGCCGATATACAGGCGATTGCACACAGCACGAAGGAACAGCGGGAATCGCAGATTAAACAGGCTTCCGTGATTGAGGTTGTCGATGTTGTCGAATCCTCAGGCGATGACACCGCGAAAACCGACAAGACTGAAAAGCCCAGCGCCGAGGCTAAGACTGAGAAAACTGCGCACGCTGGCGAGTCTGAGACTAACGAGCAAAAACAGCAAGATCAAGATACAGAGCAGCGCCCTAAAGCTACTACCGGTAAAACCACCGATGAAACCACTGGTGAAGCTGCCACTGCCGATGCTCAAGATGTACAAGATCAAGATAAGACCTCGGATTCGGATGCGCCCGCCCAGCCCGTTGAATCCTCCTCCGTCGTTGAGCAGCCTGAGCCGACGCCTCAGGAACGTGTATCCAAGACCCTTTCGCAGCGCAAGCGTTTCGAGGCTTTCCCGGGTTCTACCGGTTCCGCGAATGCTGGCGTGAAGCCCGGAGCGAGCCCTTCGGGCGAGCGGGATGCCGAGAAGGACTCCGGGCAGAAAGATCGCGATGGGCAGGGCGCTTCCCACGAGGCTGGCGCTCATGATTCGCACGCTGAGGGCGAATCGTCTGCTAAGAAGAAGACGACGACCGCCGCGATTGCAAAACCCGCCATTTTTGATGATGAGACACGTTCTGCCGAGAGCTCGGTAACCTCCGGTCTGGGACCGAAGACCTCGACTAAATCCGCCGCGCGCATCGTGTCAAAACCTGCCCAGCAGGCGGCACCCGCTGCGTCGGAAGAGGGCACAGAAACCGCCGGAACCGTTGAGGAAAATGAATTTATTCCCATGCGTCCTTTCACGCCTTCGGGGTCTTCCTATCAGGAGAAACCGCAGCAGTCCTATGGGTATGACGACGGAATTGATGACGGTCAGCAGGGGTTCTCGCCCGAGGCTCGCGGCTTTGTTCCCCGGTCAAAGTCGCAGGATAAGACCGCACAGGCAAAGCCGGAGGCAGTGAAGAGCGAGAAGACCGACAAGGGCGTGTCAGCTCAGAAGGACGTTGAACTGTCTGTGAAGAGCACCGAGTCGGCTAAGGCTCCCGTGCGTTCGCACGATACGAAACAGCCTCACGTTGAAGCACAGACTCAAGAGCGCACGCACGTCTCAGGCGCTCAGCAGCCTGCCCAGCAATCCGAGGGTGCTAAGCCCGTAAAGTCGAGCTCCGCCGAGTCTAAGCAGACCTCTCACGCAGCGAAGGCCGAAGCGCAAAAGCCCGTGAAGGACGCTCACGAGAGTGCTCAGGTAAAGCCTCAGAAACCCGAATCGCCTTCGCAGCAGGCTCAAACCGCTGCGAAAACAGAATCGGCTCAGGCACAATCGGTCCGTGAAGAGGTTTCTGCCCCGAAGCCGGGTTCGGAACGGGCGGCGCAGGCGCATACCGGAAAACTCGGTGCGAAAACCGAAGTGCAGGCCGCATCCCTAGAAACCCCAGCCCAGGCTGCGAAACCCGCCGAATCCCCGATGCAGGCGGCTGCATCCGAGAAGAAACCCGAGGATAAGCCCGCCGAAACCACGGCGACCAACGCACAAACCGCCGCCCAGCCCGGCACATCTTCTACCGTGAGCTACGGCATCGACACTGCCGAAAAGAGCACGGAAAATGGGGAACGTGCGGTACAGGGTACTGCGCAGAAACAGCAGGCTGAGAAGGGCCAGGGGAACGCTGGCTCGCCCGATACCAAGGAACCGGCAAAACCCGCAACGGTTAGGTCTGCTAAAGGTACCGCCTCCACAGGTGCCGCAGCAAAAACTCAGGAGCCCGAGAAAAAACCGGCGGCTCAGGTGGAAGAGTCATCGTCAACCGCTCAGGAAGCGCAAAAATCGGGTGCTGAAACCCCAGCAGAAGCCGCCCCTGCCGCCGCACAGAATATGACGCAGGCACAATCCGAAGAGGCTAAGGCAGTGGAAGCTAAGCTCGCCGAGAATGCGCCGGTCAAATCAGATTCCGTGACCTTCACGGCGGTGCTGCCCGTCGTTACCCCGGAAATGAGTTCCGTGCAGGGTGCCCGTCCTCAAGAGGACGAAGAGGCAGCCGATGCCTCTGACAAGACGAAGAGTGCGGCATCCGAAAAATCCGGTAAGAACGAGGAACTTCCGTACCAGACACAGACGGAATACACCTCAGCATTCGGCACTGCAGATACCCCGAAAGAACCCCCGCGCGGGCTGCTTTCACGCGTTTTCGGAAGGCGCCGGTAACATGGATATTTCACAGCATACGTCTTGTGGCGTTGTGCGGTATAGACCGCACGCGTGCACGATGGTTCTCATAGCATCCCACTTCTAACTCGTATAAACGGAGTTCTCATTGGCTATTCATCGCAAGATTCTGCGCTGGCTTGAGACCGAGCTTTTTGAAGGCAATATTCAGCTCGGTCAAAGCCTTCCTGACGATCAGCGGATTGCCCACGCCATCGGTGTGGGACGTTCCCGAACCCGAGATGCACTCAAAACCCTTGAAGATATGGAATTGATGCGCCTGTACTCTGGGCGCGGTAAAGAGATCATTCCTTATCTCTATGAGGAACCGGCGGCTGCGGCTGCGGGGCCCATTCGTCTGCACATGTCTACATCGCGTTACCCAACCCGCGATATGCTGCAGACCCGCATCCTGCTTGAGAGCTGGGCGGTATCTAATATTGACCCCGACAAGGTCTCATTTGATGAGGTTGATGAGGCCCTTGAGACGCTCCAAGACGATACTCTGAGTATTGGTGAGTTTCTTGACCAGCTTTTGACCTTCCACCACCGGCTGGTGCGTTTGGCGGGTAACGAACTGGTCGTGGGCTTGCTGGTTGCGATCCGCCAGTCTTCCTTCGATTCACTGCTGTCGCTTATGGGACGTTTGCCGCTGTGGAGCAGCACGATGACGCGCATCCGGGTGGAAAACCGTGCCATTGTAGATGCTGTCAAGGACGGCGATGCCCGCACCGCGCGCGAGCTAATTGCCCACCAGCTGCAAGAGCTATACTCCGAAGCTGGCATAGAGCTGGATCAGGCGGCAAATACCCCGAACGGTATGCCTGGTGACCCCTCTGAGGACGACGAGGAATTCCAGGAGGAGGAATACTCCGAGGAAAGCACTGATTCTTCCGAAGAGCCCGAATCTGACGCTGACGTGGAAGAACATGAGGAAGCGGAACCGGAACAGGATACCGACGAGAATATTCCCGAATCAGAATATAAGGCTGAGCAGGAGAAATCTCCGGCCGCGCAGCTTCCAAAAATTATTCGTGAAGGAACCACCGTTTCACGCCGTCGTCAAGGGCGTGTGCGCGTGCCGACCCCGGTGGCCGTGGGCTTCGAGGAAGACGAGGCAGGGGAAACCGCATCCGCCGAGAACATGGGTGATACTCCTACGGCTGACATTCCCGAGCAGCAGGAAACCGTCGAGAGCACCCACGAGTCTCCGATCGATCCCCTGGAGGAAACCGCGGCGCACGAACCCCAGCTTGAGAGCGTGCAGCCCGAATTTGAGGATGACGTTCTGCCGGTTGACGAGTCCAGTGAGTCTGTATCTGACGATGCACAGGACAAAGAGCCTGCTGAAGAGATAACGGCAGAAAAGGCTCCCGACAAGTCTGCTGACGGATCCGAAAAATCCAAGTCTTCGGAAGAGGCGCAGGGCAAATCGCAGGACGACTCTGCCTCTCACGAAGACTCGATCGAAAGCACCGAGGATAAAGACGCTGAAGAGACGCCTGACGAACAAGAACACGTCAGGGAAGTCTATGTCGAGAAGGCTCCGGTGGGTAAAATTTCCGCTGAAGAGATTGTGGCGACCGGCCTTATTCCGTGGCGCACCATGGGACAGCAGGCCGAGAACAGAACCTCAACCCAGACCGAAGCTGAGGGGGAGGACGATGTTATTCGTGCACCCCTGCGCCGAAACGTGCCACCCGTGCGACCCGCGCAATTCTCACCGCGCAAGTCCGAACAGTCAGAGAAACCGGAGAAGCCCGCGAGCGAGCGCATCAGCCTGATTCGCCGCGTTCGCCATTACTTCGGTCTTGATCTGCCGCATACCCAGGCGGTCAAGCTGGTTGAGGCGCAGGAGGCGGCCGAACAGAAAGCCGCAGACAACGCGAAATTTGCGGCAGAACCTCCCAAGGTAGAGCCTAAGTCCGCTTCTGCTTCATCGCCTGAGGATGCCCCTGCCGCTGCCTCCGCCGAGACCTCTAAATCTTCGGCGGCTGAGCAAGAGCGGGAAGCCTCCACAGAACCGAAGAAACCAGCGGCGGAGCCATCACCGGCGAAGGCGGCAGAGGCTCCCAAGCCTACTGAGGCGCCGAAACCCTCGAAGCCATCGAGCGATGCAACTTCTAAGAGCGCCGAGCCCGCGCCAAAGGCAGCACCTTCGGATAAGACAGATTCGAAGCCTGCTAAGCCTGCGGAAAGGCCCGCATCCGCCCCTGCACAGAGCGTAGATTCGGCGAAGCACGAGAAACCCGCCACAGAGACCCCTCAGACGGATTCTTCTGACTCTGTGAAGGCAGAACCTTCGGATGCGCCCGTTCAGAGGGCGGCGGCGAATGTCGAGTTGGAGGAAACTCCGGAAGAGATACGTTCTGAGTTGCAGAGCGCGATTACTCTGGACGAGCCTTCACCCGATTCGGTGCCGACCCCGACCGCTGAGCCCGTGGCGGTTAAACGCCCCAATCGCAAGGACTCAGAATCTCAGGCTCCGGCGAAGAATGTTTCGGTTGCGGCTGCAGCCATACCGCAGCCCGTTCCAGCGGTTGCCCGCCCGGAAACGGTTAATCTGAGCGGTGTCGATTCGACTCCGGTTGCTCCTGCGGTGAACGAAACTAAGAATAAGCCTGTGGAATCTCAACCCAAGCAGAAGGCTCAGGCAGATACCGAGAAAACACCGGTAAAACCCGCCCCGTCACCTTCGGAGATTGCCCAGGCATCAGCAAAACCGGCTTCGAAGAAATCCGAGACGAAAAAGCCTGCGCCCGTAGCAGGTAGCGCCTCAAAGTCTGCATCCGCTAACAAGAAGGCTCTGACTGCGGTAGACGCTAACGGTGCTCCGAATCCTTTTGAGGGTTTCGACGTCCTGGGAGCTGTCGAGCGTGCGCATGCGGCGGAAGCGGCTGCTGCTCAGAAGAAGCAGGCAAAGAAGCAGAACCCCGCAAGCGAAGCTAAAAAACCGGCTCAGAACGGTGCTTCTAAGGGTGCCAATGCCCTCTCGAAGGGGAAGAAGAACCGCAAGAGGCGCCACTAGCGCTATCACGCCATCATCTGGGGCGGCGGGAACTCGGGATTATGTACCCGTGGTTCTCGCCGCCTCATGTATATCCGCTGCGGTGGAAAAGACATCGGGGGCGAGAGAAAGTTCGCAAAATCGAAGGTTTTCTGCCCTTCAAATGGTGAAAATAGGCTATTACCTTGTACCCTAGGAAGGTAGCGTTCTCAAAACGCCTGGGCACTGCTGTGCCTAAAATGCCTTTTAGAGCGTTTATACCGGTATAAACATACCCGGGTAGCTACCAAACCGGTTTGGTTTGGCCGGGTCTAGAAAAGTGAGGAAATCCTATGGGTTCCGTTATTAAGAAGCGCCGCAAGCGTATGTCCAAGAAGAAGCACCGTAAACTGCTTCGCAAGACTCGCCACCAGCGCCGCAATAAGAAGTAATTAAGGCTTCTGCGCCCCGCATCCAGCAGGTTCAACCGCAAGGATGCGGGGTGTTTTGCCTCTGACGCACCAGTGCATGAACCTAGATATGGCGCTCTGACCTGTATATATTCCCGACCGAGCATATGCAGGAACAAGAACACATGGTGCGAGAGAATATAACTATCAGACATATATCGCGTGCAGACGTGGGCACACAAGCCAGCGCGGCAGAACCTCAAGAAGCTGCACGGGTATACACTGGGAACTATGCCTGAACCTGTCATTGAACTTCTGACCCGTCCCGGATGCCATCTCTGCGAGGATGCGCGCCTAACCGTAAGCGAAATCTGCGCCGAATACGGCCTGGACTATACCGAGCTCGATATTACCGATAACCCGGATCTGCTCAAACGCCACAAGACCGAAATTCCGGTGCTGCGCATCGACGGTGAAGCGAAGGATTTTTGGCGTATTAACCCCAAACGCATGCGTAAGATTCTCGACAAGAAACTTGCCCGCTAACCGGACACTTCGCAATATATTTTGGGGTAGCGCCGAAAGTCTGAGAAACTGAGAGAATGACTACTCAGCCCACGGTTACGGTTCACCTGATGCGCCACGGCGAAGTTCACAACCCCGAACGTGTTGTCTACGGCCGTCTGCCGCACTACGCTCTCTCCGAGAAGGGGCAGCAGATGGTGCGCATGAGCGCCCAAGAATTTGCTCAGCGCGCGCAGGACGGTGCCAAGATTGTGCATCTGGTATGCTCACCCCTGCTGCGCACCCGCGAATCTGCCGCGCCAATCACCGAGTTGCTGGGTCTGGAGGCACATGCAGATCAGCGGGTTATCGAGGCCGATAACTATTTTGAGGGCGAGCATGTCACCAGGCAGGGCCTTCTGCGCAATCGTAAACACTGGGGCAAACTCTACAACCCCATGCGCCCATCCTGGGGGGAACCGTACCTTGACCAGGTAAAACGCATGGCATCCGCTATTCAGGATGCGGCACGCACCGCCTACGACAAAGGCGGCGAAGGCGCACAGGCGATTATTGTCTCGCATCAGCTGCCCATCTGGGTCACCCGTCTGGGGTTAGAGGGCCGCATGCTGCAGCATGACCCGCGCACACGCCAGTGTAACCTTGCTTCGATCACCTCCCTCGACTTTAAGAGCACGGATTTTGACCATGAAATGCCGCAGGTGAGCGGATACTCCGAACCCGCCTCGCCCCTATACGGCGGCGTGATTCAGCTTCCCGGAAGCTAGTCTCCTATAGTTTAAGAACGCAGGCCTTCGCACACACCGATGCCGCCACCAGCTGGCACGGAAGGAAAGCATGAACCCTATGCCAAAACCCACGACGCCAAATACCCCACTCACTCGCCGCGCGCTTCTGCATACGGGTGTGGGTATTTGCGCCACCGCCGCAGGTGCTGTGCTCCTCTCGGCGTGCTCATCCAGCGATGATTCCCTGGCGAAACAGGCAAATTCGGGTGATAACAAAGGCTATATCGCGGGCGATGGTTCCGTCACCGAATACCAGGAAGCCGAACGCGGTGACCCTGTCGCCTTCACCGGCGAACTCTTCGACGGAAAAACCGTAACCGCCGAATCCCTGCGCGGTAAACCGGTACTGCTGAACTTCTGGTACGCCGGATGCGCCCCCTGCCGCGCCGAAGCGCCCGACCTGCAGAAACTCTCCGAAGAATTCAAAGATAAAATCGCCTTTTACGGCGTGAACGTGCGCGACGAGAAAAACACGGCGGAAGCCTTCGAGCGTAGCTTCAACGTTACCTACCCTTCTTTCAAAGACGTTACGGGCAAGGTTCTTCTCTCGCTCAGCAAATACGTACCCGCGCAGGCGGTGCCCACCACCGTGATCCTGGACGAGAAGGGGCGCGTGGCATCCCGCGTGCTGGGGCAGGCTAACCCGTCCATCCTGAAAACCCTCGTCGAGACCGTGACGAAGGGTGCCTAGCGTGCCGCACACTCCCGTTCAGCCGCTCATCGCTATTGCCGGTGCAGGGGTGTTCCCCGTGGCGAGCATCAGCTCAACCGTGCTAGACGGCTCGCTGTGGCTGTCGATACCGCTTGCCGCGCTCGCGGGGTTTATTTCTTTTGCTTCCCCGTGCGTGCTGCCGCTGGTTCCGGGGTATTTAGGATATGTTGCGGGGCTGACCGGGGCGAATATACCGGCAACGGGCGCATCACAAGCTGAAGGGCATGCGGAGGAGCCCGTGGATGCGAAAACTTTCGCCCTCGTGAACCCGGCGGCGGCGCGGCACGTAGCGCCAACGGCACCTCAAACACAGGATGTAGTAGACAATCACAGCGCTTCTGCGCCCATAACAACAGAGAGTAAAGCTCAGGCACCGAATGAGTATGCTGTAACTCGCCGCAAAGCCACCTGGCGGTTACTCGCCGGAGTTGCCCTGTTTATCGCGGGATTCTCCGCTATTTTCGTGCTTCTCTCGGTTGTCCTTGCCCAGCTCGGCACCGCACCCTGGCTCAAGGGGCAGCCCTGGGTCACGATGATTCTGGGCGCGTTGGTTGTGCTTATGGGAATCGTATTTCTGGGCGGGCTTTCAATCTTTCAGACCGATAAACGCCTGCATCGCCGCTCGATCACCGGGCTGTGGGGTGCACCGATTCTGGGCATAACCTTCGGGTTGGGATGGGCACCCTGCATCGGGCCGACCTTCGCGGCCGTGCAGACCCTCGTATATACGGGCGGTTCCGGCACCGGCAAGGCAGTCGTTCTGACTCTCGCATACTGTCTGGGTCTGGGCGTTCCCTTTCTGCTCGTGGCATGGGGCATGGGCAGGGGAGTGAGCACCCTGGCGTGGGCGCGAAAACATCGCCTAGGCATACAGCGGGTGGGCGGTGCCGTACTCATCCTGATCGGGGTACTGCTCATGACGGGGCTGTGGACCGACCTGATGTCATGGATACAGGCGGCATTACCCGCCTACGAACTACCGATCTAAGAAAGGAGGGCTGTCATGGTTTCCGAACACAGTGACGATGAAAACACTTCAACAGAGGCAAAGGATACAAACACCGCAAACCGCAAGACGGGCAAAACCGCAGATGCCGGGCGTGCCGTGAACGCATCCGAGAAGACCAAGAAAACCGGTAAATCAGCGCGCAAGGATGCGCCAGCCCTCGGGTTCGTGGGCATGCTTCGCTGGTGCTGGACTCAGCTGACCAAAATGAACACGGCGCTCATGCTTCTGCTTTTGCTGGCGGTAGCGGCGGTGCCTGGCTCGATTTTCCCGCAGCGTGTACAAGACCCTACCAAGGTTACCGATTACATTAAGAACCATCCCGGTTGGGGTGAATTTGCCGATAAAATTCAGCTTTTCGACGTGTTCTCTTCGGCGTGGTTCTCTGCCATCTATCTGCTGCTGTTTATTTCGCTGATCGGATGCGTAACCCCGCGAGCCATCAAACACGCGAAAGACTGGCGTAAGCCCCCGGCACGTACCCCCAGAAACCTTTCCCGTATGCCGGTGCACCGTCAGCTTGAGATTCCCGTGGCGGATGCCGGGCTGAACTTGAGCGCCAAGGGTGCGATTGAGGATGCGGCGCGCATCCTGAAAAAGAGCCACTACCGAGTTGAAATTCGGGACGAAGAGAACGAATACTACTCGGTCGGTGCCGAACGCGGGTATCTGCGCGAAATCGGCAATATTCTCTTTCACGTGGCGATGATTGGCATTCTGGTAGGGGTCGCCTTCGGGTCGCTCTATGGGTACCGCGGACAAAAAATTCTGGTTCAGGATGAAACTTTCGTCAATTCGCTGATTGGCTACGATTCGTTTACTCCCGGCACGAATTACAACCCCGACTGGCTTACCCCGTATGCGGTGACGCTCAATAATTTTCAGGTGCGCTACGACCGCCAGCAAGACAGCCACACCTACGGGCAAGACCTTGACTATAAGGCGGAGCTGACGGTGCATGACCCGCAGGGCGGTACCGAACAGAAGACCCTCAAGGTGAATGAGCCGGTCGATATTGGCGGTACCAGCATTTTCCTCTCGGGTAATGGGTATGCGCCCGTGGTGCGAGTGACAGACGGCGAAGGTAAAGTCGCCTACGAGGGCACCGTGGTGGGAATTACCACGGACGGTAAATACACCTCATCGGTGGTGCTCAAGGTTCCGGACGCCAAACCTAGCCAGCTTGGTTTTGTGGGCATGTTCCTGCCTACCGGTGACTATGCGCGCGGCACCACCGTACCCCACTCGGTAGATTCCGCCCCCGCAAACCCCATGCTGATTTTCCAGTCCTATTCGGGCGATCTGGGGCTCAACTCGGGGCAGCCGCAGAATGTGTACGTGCTCGATACCTCTAAGTTGCAAGAGTTGAACTCCATGGCACAGGGCAACGGCATTGTACTGAGCGCGCAGAATCCCGAAGCTGTGCTGCCCGATAACAAGGGAAAGATCGAGTTTTTGGGGTATAAGCGCTATGTCGGTCTGGATGTGCGCCACGACCCCGGGCAGAATATTGTTCTGTACTCCTTTGTGGTCGCGTTCGCCGGGCTTATCGTCTCGCTTTTCGTGGCGCGCCGCCGTGTATGGGTGCGTACCCACACCGCCGATGGCGTGCTCGTGGTCGAATACGGCCTGCTGGCACGCGGGGAAGACCCGCGCCTTGCGAACGAGGCCGAACGCCTCACCGATGCTTTCGCCGCCGCTTGGGGGCTAGAATTTGATGATGATAACCATGATGAAAACGAGGGTAAGTAGCCGATGCTGAACGACTCATTAGCGCGCTCCAGCGAACTATTTATGTACATTGCGGCGCTGATTTACACCGTCGTTTTTATTGCGTTCACCTCCGATGTGGTGGCAAACTCGCGCGTGACACGGCGCCTGGAAGGGCGGTCTGAGGGTACCGCACAGAAACCCAGCGTCAAGGCGAAGATAAAGGTTGGTGCAGGCGCTGTTTCTGGCGCATCCGCGACGGCGAATACCGCTGCGGATACAGTTCGCACGGGCGGTACCGAACAGGGCACCGGCGAACGCGGCATGGGGTATAAGGGTGCTGCCGCACGGGCTCTCGAAGGTGAGGTTGCCGATTCCGCGATGCTGTACACGGGCGTTCGCCGCCCCGCCGCGCGCATCGCCGTGGTTGTGATGGTGCTTGCCGCTCTTGTGCACACCGCCGCCGTTATAATGCGCGGTATCGCAGCGCAGCGTGTGCCCTGGGGGAACATGTACGAGTTCTGCACCACGGGCGCGCTCATGGTGTCTGCGGTGTTTCTGATAACCCTCATGTTTCGCGATGTGCGCTTCGTTGGCACGCTGGTGTCTGGGCTTGTGCTCATTATGCTGTGCGCCGCCACAATTGGTTTCCCCACGCCGGTGGGGCATTTGAAGCCTGCGCTGCAAAGCTATTGGCTGGTAATTCACGTATCGATTGCGGTGTTAGCATCCGGGGTGTTCACGATTACCTTCGCGATGGCGGTACTGCAGCTGGTGCAGACCAGGCGTGAGCAGCGCATCCTGAACGGTAAATCAGGCGGATGGGCGTTTATGCGCTTGGTTCCGAGCGCCCAGGCTCTAGAGAATTTTGCGTTCCGCATGAACGCGCTGGCGTTTGTGATGTGGACGTTTACGCTTGCCGCCGGTGCGATTTGGGCGAATCACGCGTGGGGACGCTACTGGGGCTGGGACACCAAAGAGGTGTGGACCTTCGTGATCTGGGTGGTGTATGCGGCGTATCTGCATGCACGCGCCACCCGCGGCTGGGCAGGTCCCCGCTCGGCATGGCTGTCTATTATCGGCTATGCATGCATTATCTTTAATTTCACGGTTGTGAACATTTTCTTCTCGGGTTTGCATTCATATTCGGGGTTGTAATGTAGTAACAGCGGTTAACGGGATACTGCGGTAATCTTAGAACTGTAAGTTCATAAAACGTGTGGACGGGGTTGTGTAACCCCGTCCACACGTTTTATGAGAAACAGCTTCACTCAAAGACCCAAAAAGATTACAAAGAAAGTAATTGTGGGTCATTAAAATATTTGACGAATATTCTGGGTTCTTATTGGAGGCCTTCGTATAATGGTGATACCGAACGGTGTATGGCATACGTTTGAGGACAACCAACCACTGTGAGCCGTCCTCAAGCTACCCTGAGATATCTACCCGGTCAACCGCTGGAATGCTGTCAAAGATGTCATGTGCCCGGTTTGTTCCGGCAGCGTGCGTATCGCGGGCTGGAAACCTCTGGTGGGTAATTCTACGACGAATGCTGGTTTGGTGGCTGTGTCTGATGGGGTGAAGAAGTATTGGGTGGATAGGCTTTTGAATTTTGAGGGTGCTCCTGTGTATCCTGTGCCGTCTCCTGGTCCTTCTCCGGTTCCTTTGAGCGTTGATTCTGGTGGTTCTGGTATATCCGGTGGCGAGGTTCAAGTTCTGGATCCGGAAAATATACGAGAGCCGGAAAATATACAAGATCCGGGCGATGTTCAGGCTCCTGAAGATATTCGTAAGTCTGGGAATGTGCAAGGGCCTGAGGGTATTGTTTCGGATGAGGAAAAATTCTCTGGTGCCGATGGAGTTTCTCAGGATGGGGACGTTGACCCTGTAGAGGGTTCTGACGTTGATTTTGTGGGTGGTGAGTAGGCGTGCGGGTGCGTATACGGGATTGTGTGTATTGGGGCTGGGGTCCGTTTTGGGCTTTGGTGGTGCAGGTGTTGATTTGGTGGCCTATTGTGGGGTTGGTGGTGCGGGTTGCGCCGTCGCATCCTATGATGGGTCCTAATTTGCCGTTTTATGTGGTGTTGTTTTCTTTGCCGTTTGTAGGTATTGCGGTTAATTTTTGTTTGTTTCTTTTTCTTCGTGCAGATATAGCCATAGGCCTATTTTTACCAGTTGCTTTTCTATTAACCTTTTTGTTTATCCTCTTTCCTATGCCCATACGTGCGTTGGGGATGTATATGTTTGGCTCTGTAGTTTGCGGGTTGTATCCGGGTATTTTGCTGAATAATTATTATGAGTTGTATCGTGTGGCGAAGATGTCTGATGAGGAGTTAGAGGAGTATAAGCTCAAGGTTGAGGAAGAACTAAAAAGGATAGAGGAATCTAATAAAAAAGATGAGCTAACACTTATTGGTCTAATTGTTATTGGTATTTTTATGGTTAGCTTTTTTTCATTGGCTATTCCTGCGGTGCATTGGAAAGGGTATGATGCCTCTCCGATGCTTTTACCAACAGCGATTTTAGTATTGTCTGGTCTATCTCTGTCTGTGATTATCACTCTTGTGTTTAAGTATCGGTTGTCAGGTTGGTTTATCTTAATTGTGCTTGTGACTGGTGCTGTTTTTATTTATGCTGTGTGGGGATATCCAGTTTGGCTATTGATTTTCCCCTTTGTCGTTTCCCTAAGTTTTGGGGGTACGATGTTTTCTACTTTTGTTCGTTGGTATCATCGTGTTGTTCGGGAAAAAATGCGTTTTCGTATAACTCGTATATTACGGTAGTTTCCGGTGTATAGGAGCCCGGCAGATGGGGTTGGGACATCCAACATCGGTTTTTCGTCAGTATCGTGATTTTGGTCCGTTGGCGTTGAATTCTACGACGAATGCTGGTTTGGTGGCGTTGTCTGATGGGGTGAAGAAGTATTGGGTGGATAG